>NZ_BJXA01000037.1 GCF_007990755.1 Nocardia ninae NBRC 108245
CGCCACTGCCCCGCCGACTTCGGCGCGGCGTACGCGGCGACGGTGAGCCTGCCGTGCTCGGTGGCCAGGTGCACCGCCTGCGGCGTGCCATCGGGAGTCATCTCGACCTGCAGCTGACCGCCCTGCGGCACCGGCAGGATCACCGAGCCGAGGTCGAGTCGCTGGTCGGTGACCTTTTCCAGCAGATCCGCCACGTCGCTGTAGTCGTACGGCCCCGAACCCTCGGCGCCCGCACCCTGGTAACCCCCGGTGACCACCGGGTGTTCGTCGGTGTCGTACTCGTCTTCGTCGTAGGCGAAGTCGTCCTCGTCGTAGTCGTCGGCCGGATACCGGTCGTCGTCGGACGATCTCTTCTTCTTTCCGAACAGTCCCATTACGCCTCCTTCACGGTGGCCTGGCTCGCGCTGGTCAAACTCGCGTGACCGCCGCTGGAGCCGTGACCGCCCGCCCCGCGGGTGGTCTCGTCCAGCGAGTCGACCTCCAGGAAATCGACCAGTTCCACGCGCTGCACCAGCAGCTGCGCGATCCGGTCGCCCCGGCGCAACTCGATGGGCGTGCGCAGGTCGTGATTGATCAGGCACACCTTGATCTCGCCCCGGTAGCCGGCATCGACCGTGCCGGGGGTGTTCACCACCGACAGCCCGGTTTTGGCCGCCAGGCCCGAGCGCGGGTGGATCAGGCCGACCGTGCCGACCGGTAGCGCCACCGCGATGCCGGTGCCGACCAGCACCCGCTCCCCCGGTTCCAGGATGACGTCTTCGGTGGTGCACAGGTCCACCCCGGCGTCGCCGTCGTGGGCGCGCACGGGCATGGGGATGCCGGGATCCAGCCGCAGCATAGGTATCGGTGAAAGGGCGGTCACGTTGGTCGAGCCTACGCGTCAACCGGTAACCACCGTGAATTAGTGTTGACTCGTGTCGGACCAGCCCAATCCAGTGACGATGGACGAAAAACAGCAGAGCCCGCAGCCGTACCGCGAGCGCCTCTGGGTGCCGCTGTGGTGGTGGCCGGTGGCCTTCGCCATCACGGGCCTGCTGGCCGCCGAAATCCACATGGGCGCACCAGGATTGCGGGCCTGGCTGCCCTATGTGCTGCTGTTCCCGATCCCGGTCTGGGTGCTGCTGTGGCTGAGCCGCCATCGCGTGGAGGTCGCGCCGGACGCGTCGGGCACGCTGGAACTACGCGCCGACCGCGCCCACCTGCCGGTGAATTTCGTCGCCCGTGCGGCCGTCGTCGCCCGCACGGCGAAGAGCGCGGCGCTGGGTCGCCAGCTCGACCCCGCCGCCTATGTGCAACATCGGCCGTGGATCGGGCCGATGGTGTTGCTTGTACTCGACGACCCGGACGATCCGACGCCGTACTGGCTGGTCAGTACGCGTCGACCCGAAAAGGTCCTTGCCGCGCTGGGCCTGCCCAGCGCGGGCTGATCACCACGAACTAGCTCACGCAGCGCAGTCCATGCAGATCAGCTGACCACCCTTCTCGCTGGCCAGCCTGCTTCGGTGGTGCACGAGGAAGCAGCTGGAACAGGTGAACTCGTCGGCCTGCTTCGGGATCACCCGAACGCTCAGCACTTCCTCGGACAGGTCCGCGCCGGGAAGCTCGAACGACTCCGCGGTATCGGATTCGTCGATATCCACGACGGCGGACTGTGCCTCGTTACGACGAGCCTTCAGCTCCTCCAGCGAATCTTCCGACACATCGTCGGTTTCGGTACGCCTCGGTGCGTCATAGTCGGTTGCCATGTCGTCTTCCCCTCGTCCTTACTTCGTATATCCCGGACCGGCCAGTCCACACCGATTCCCGCTGGAACCGCCGTGACTCGCATCGCCCCGCCGGTGGTGCACGTCACACGTACACCGGTCACCCATCAGGTCGGATCGAGCTGATCCACTCCGGATAGCGCTCGGTAAACGCAGGACACGCCCTACTTGTTCCCGCGACCGACCACCAATTTCACCACCGGCGATTCGATCTGGGCCGCCAGACAATAGCGGACCCCAGCGCAAAAGTCGCAATCAAAACACAGACGATTCGAAACCGACGGGTAATCGACACCATCCGTCGAACTCGCCGAGACCTTGTGCAGCGGCGGCGTGACCTTTTCGTAGAGTGTGCTGGTGGTTTCACTGATCACCGAAGGCCGCCCCGTGGATTCCCAGGGCAGGCCCTTCCCCCGACGGCGCCCGCAGCCCTGGCTCATCATGCTCGGCATCGTCACGCTGATCTGCACGATTGTGTGGGTCAAGGCGTTGACGACGACCGAGCAGGACAGCAGCGCGATGGCCTGCAACTCGCCGAGCCCGGCCACCGAGCCGGGCGCCCAACCCGCGACGCTCGGCCAGCGCGTCGGCGCGGGCAGGCTACAAGATGTGGATCCCGCGCCGTTGGCGGCGAGCAAGGTGCGCGTGCTCAACGCGAACAACCAGCGTGGCCAGGCCGCGCACGTCGCGGCGCAGTTCGGTGACCTCGGGTTCGCCAGCGCGCCGGGCACGCAGTTCGGCAACGACACGGTTTACGTCAACGGCGATCTCGAATGCACCGGTCAGATCCGGTTCGGCGTGAGCGGCCGCCCGGCCGCCGCGTCGGTGCAGCTGGTGGTGCCGTGCGCCGAGCTGATCGAGGATCAGCGCACCGACGACACGGTCGACATGGTGCTCGGCTCACTGTTCCGCGACATCCGGCCGAGCAACGACGCCGAGGAGGTGCTGCGATCGTTGAAGAACCCCGCCCCCGGCGGCGCACCCTCGATCGACATCGAACTCCTCGACGCCGCCAGACAGGCCCGCTGCTAGCGGTCCGGGATCGGCTCGGTCGCGCCTACTCGCTCGAGTAGCGCGGCCAGTTCGTCTGCGATGCCCGGGGCGGCGGCGACCACCAGGTCGCCCGCCTCGCCCGGGGCGGTAGCGGGGGGCAGTGTGAGCTGGGCGCCCGCCTCGGCTGCGATCAGCGCGCCCGCGCCCCAGTCCCACGCGTTGAGGCCGTGCTCGAAGTACGCGTCCACCCGGCCCGCGGCGACGTGACACAGGTCGAGCGCGGCCGCGCCGAAGCGACGAATGTCACGCACCTGCGGCAGGATCTCGGCGATCAGCTGGGCCTGCCTGGCCCGGCGGTGTTTGCCGTAGGCGAAGCCGGTGGCCACCAACGACATCGACACCGTCTCGACCGGTGTGCAGCGCAGGTGCTCCACCGCGCCCTCGGCATCGACCCGGATCGCACCGAGGCCGAGCCCGGCGCTGTAGGTGGCACGCCTGGCCACGTCCACCACGGCGCCCGCGACCGGCCTGCCGCCGCGCATCGCGGCCACCGACACCGCGTAGCCGGGGATGCCGTACAGGAAGTTGACGGTGCCGTCGATCGGGTCGATGACCCAGTGCACGAGGTCGGCGGCCGAGTCGGCGAGGCTGCCGCCGCCCTCCTCGCCGAGGATGGGATCGCCGGGGCGTTGCTCGGCGAGCAGGCCGCGGATCAGTTCTTCGGTCTCGGTGTCCACGATGGTCACCGGATCGGTCGGATGGCCCTTGGCCTGCACCGCGCCCTCGGCGGGGCCGGCCTGCCCGAAGACCTCGGGGCGGCGGGCGCGAACGTGCGCCGCGGCGGTTTCAGCGAGGTCGACCGCGACTCTGCGCAGTTCGGCCTCGTCGCCGCGGGCGACGATGATCTCGGAGGTGTAGTCGGACACTGGCGATGAGGTTTCCGGCACGCCCTCCATCGGATCACAGATCCTCGGGAACGCGCAGCATCGATCGCGCATTACTCTTGTCGTGCACGACACAACGCCGTCGTCGGGCACACCACCGCAGCGCGCTCGCGACACCGGGGTGAAGCCATGTGCTGCGGTGTTGTGCTCCACACCGGCCAGCACAGGAACGAGGGGTTAGCCATGTCCGCTCGGGGGCACGCATTCGGCATCGATATCGGCGGTAGCGGCGTCAAGGGCGGCGCGGTCGATCTGGCCACCGGCGAACTGGTGCACGACCGGATCAAGATCGCGACACCGCAGCCGTCGACCCCGCAGGCCGTCGCCGAGGCGGTGGCAAAGCTGGTCGCGCAAGCCGATTGGGACGGCCCGGTCGGCATCACGCTGCCCTCGGTCGTGCTCGACGGAGTCGCGCGCACCGCGGCCAACATCGACAAGGCGTGGGTGGGCACCGACGCGCGCTCGCTGTTCGCCGAGGCGTTGGACGGCCGCGAGGTCACCGTGCTCAACGATGCGGACGCGGCCGGGCTGGCCGAGGACCGCTACGGCGCGGCAAAGGATTTCGACGGCCTCGTGCTGCTGCTGACCTTCGGCACCGGCATCGGCTCGGCCCTGCTGTACCAGGGCACCCTGGTGGCCAACAGCGAACTCGGCCATCTCGAGATCGGCGGCATGGAGACCGAACACCGCGCCGCCGCCTCGATCAAGGATCGCGACGGGCTGACCTTCGAGCAGTGGGCCGCCGCGGTGAGCACGGTACTGATCGGTCTGGAGAACCTGTTCTGGCCGAAGGTGTTCGTCGCGGGCGGCGGGATCAGCCGCGACGCCGATCTCTGGATTCCGTTGCTCACCAACCGAACCCAGGTGATTCCGGCGCATCTGCGAAACACCGCGGGCATCGTCGGCGCGGCGATGGCGATCGACGCCGGAATCGCGCCGTAGTGGCGCGGCTCGGCCGCCGGAGCGGGGAGAATCGTGCGACAATGCGAATAACGCGCCCGCGCCGATGGCGGCATCGTGCCGAAGGTACCCTGGTTAGATCGTTACAATGGAACGTGCCCCGGCGGTAAGCCGGTGAAACCCGACCGGCCTTCCGCCGGTGAAACCCGACAGACCGCTCCGCCGGAAGACCACTCTGGCGTGACGCCGCACGAGACCGTCACGAAAGGGCGTACGTGGTAGCCACGAATACCCGTCAGACCGCCGATTCGGCCGAGGCCGATTCCGCAGATGTAACCGAAGCCCGGCCGGTTCGTAAGGCGGCTGCCGCGAAGAAGGCTCCGGCCAAGAAGGCCGCAGCCAAGAAGGCGCCTGCGAAGAAGGCGCCCGCCAAGGCGACCAAGGGGGCCGCCAAGAAGGCAGGCCCCAAGAAGGTCGGCGCCGACGGCGAGCCCATTGCCGACGAGGCGATCGAGGACGAGGTCGAGATCGAAGACCTCGGCGATCTCGAGGTCTCCGAGGACGATCTCACCGAAGAGGCCGAGGACCTGGTCGTCGAGGAAGTCGCCGAAGCCGCCGAGGAGGAGGTCGAGCCGACCGCCGCCGACAAGGCCTCGGGCGACTTCGTCTGGGACGAAGAGGAATCCGAGGCGCTACGGCAGGCCCGCAAGGACGCCGAGCTCACCGCTTCGGCCGACTCGGTGCGCGCCTACCTCAAGCAGATCGGCAAGGTCGCGCTCCTCAACGCCGAAGAGGAGGTCGAACTCGCCAAGCGCATCGAGGCCGGCCTCTACGCGGCGGAGAAGGTGCGCGAGTTCACCGAGCAGGGCGAGAAGCTGCCGGTCGCGATGCGTCGCGACTACACCTGGATCGTCCGCGACGGTAACCGTGCCAAGAACCATCTGCTCGAGGCCAACCTGCGACTGGTCGTCTCGCTGGCCAAGCGCTACACCGGCCGCGGCATGGCGTTCCTCGATCTGATCCAGGAGGGCAACCTGGGTCTGATCCGTGCCGTCGAGAAGTTCGACTACACCAAGGGCTACAAGTTCTCCACGTACGCCACCTGGTGGATCCGGCAGGCCATCACCCGCGCGATGGCCGACCAGGCCCGCACCATTCGTATCCCGGTGCACATGGTCGAGGTCATCAACAAGCTCGGTCGCATCCAGCGCGAGCTGCTCCAGGATCTGGGCCGTGAGCCCACGCCGGAGGAGCTGGCCAAGGAAATGGACATCACGCCGGAGAAGGTGCTGGAGATCCAGCAGTACGCGCGTGAGCCCATCTCGCTGGACCAGACCATCGGCGACGAGGGCGACAGCCAACTCGGTGACTTCATCGAGGACTCCGAAGCCGTTGTCGCCGTGGACGCGGTGAGCTTCACGCTGCTGCAGGATCAGTTGCAGTCGGTGCTGGAGACGCTGTCCGAGCGCGAGGCGGGCGTGGTCCGGCTGCGCTTCGGCCTCACCGACGGCCAGCCACGCACCCTCGACGAGATCGGCCAGGTGTACGGGGTCACCCGCGAACGCATCCGGCAGATCGAGTCCAAGACCATGAGCAAGCTGCGCCACCCGAGCCGCTCGCAGGTTTTGCGCGACTACCTCGACTGATCTCGCTCGACCTATGGGCCGCTGAGCTTTTCGCTCGGCGGCCCATTGTCGTTTCTGCCCAACGTGCTGAGTTCGGGCAGTGCAGCGCGCGGACGGTCAGCGGTGGCGCGCGTGCGCGCTCTGCGCGGTGATCGCGGTCCCCATCCAGCGATGGAGGTAGGCGCGCAGTTGCTCCTCGGTGCGGGGCGGGTTGCCCGGGGACAGGAAGAACGAGTGCATGGTGCGCAGCACGAATTCGACCAGCTCCAGTAGCGCCGCGTCGTCGTAGCCGTGCCGTTCCCAGTCGACGTCGAAGCGCCGGATCATCGACATGCCAAAGGCTTTGGCCTGTTCGGAGGTGAGGCTGTCGGGGTCGAGGTTGGAGTAGGGGTTCGACAGCAGAATCCCCAGATGCGGGGTGCGACGCACCTCGACGAGCGTGTAGATCACCCCCTCGGTCATCGCTTCGACCGGATCGTCCAGGCCCGCGACGTGGGCGGTCAGCCGGTCCAGGAATCCGTCGACCGAGGCGATCGCCGCGGCGGTCATCAACGCTTCGGCGCTGGGAAAGTACCGGTACACGGTCTGCCGGATGACACCGAGGGCTTCGGCCACGTCGGCGATGCTGATCGCGGCACCGGTGGTGCCGATCAGATCGACCGCCGCGGCGACGATACGACGGTGGGCCTCTTCGTCATTCGCCGGCGGACTCCCGCCCCATCCGCGTCTACGCGCCACCGGGCGGACGTTATCACAGGGCTCGGGCCTGGACCGTTGGCGAATCCCGGTAAGTGATCATACATATTGACAACTCTTTGTATGATTGTCGCATCGTGCTGGCCGAGCGCGAGATCTGATCGACTATTTCCCGAGGCGAGGTACGCGCTGTGACCCACTTGCAACCCAGAAAGATGGACTTCGGCTTCGAGGACGCCGACGTCCCATTCCTGTGGAACCCGCAGAATCCGGCGTGGTCGAGCATGTCCAACGCGGTCTCGTTCCTGGCCATCGGCTTCGAGAAGATGATCGTCAAGCTGATCATGCAGTTGAAGCCGACCTTCACCGATCCGGAGGTGGCGGCGGAGGCCATCGCGTTCATGCGGCAGGAGGGCCACCATTCGACCGCCCACCGCCAGCACGTCAAGGGGTTGATCAGGCGGTATCCCGGTTTGCAGAACACCCTCGACGCGGTGATCGGCGAGTTCGATCTGCTCACCGAAGCGACCTCGCGCGAGTACCGGCTCGCGTACACCGCCGATCTGGAGGCCACCTTCACGCCGGTGTTCAAGCTGATGCTGGACAACGAGGACACGCTGTTCCGGCCCGGCGACGACCGGGTCGCGTCGCTGTTCATCTGGCACTTCGTGGAAGAGGTCGAGCACCGCAGCTCGGCGATGATTCTCTTCAATGCCGTTGTGGGCGAAGAGCTTTACCGGATGCGGATGGCGCCGTCGATCTTCGCGCATGTGCTGAAGGTGATCCGGATCGCGTGCGCCGGGTTCAACCAGCATGTCCCGCTCGCGGACCGGCAGGTCGATTCGCTGTCGATGTTCGCCAGGCATCGCGTCAAGCAGAAGGCGCTGGTGTATTTCGCGCCGTACCTGACCAAGGGGCCGATGCCGCGCGCGTTCGACGGGCTGCCGCGCCGGGCACAGCTCACGGCGCTCGCCGGTGTGGTCCGCAGCCAACTGCCGAATCATGATCCGGCGCACGAGAAGTTGCCGGAGCTGGCCGGTCGCTGGTTCGAGCGCTACGACGCAGGCTACGACTGCACCCGCTGGTACACCGCCGAGGTGCGACCGAACAAGCTGACTTCGGCGGAGGCGAACTGATGGCCGACCTGTGCCCTCCCACCTTTTCCGAACTCGCTACGCGGCTCGGCTTCTCGTGTGCCGAGAGCGGCGGACTGGTCGAGTTCCGTAATCCTGCCGCGCTGGAGAACTGGACGTTGCCGGTGCTCGAGCTGACCATCGTGCTCGGGTCGGTGCTCGCACTGATCTATGCGATCGTCCGGCTGCGCAGGCACGGTGACCCCACCAACCTGGTGCTGTGGTTCGGTGCGACCGCGTATCTGTTCGTCATCGAGCCGCCGCTGTACTTCCCGTCGGCGTTCGGCATCGCCGAGCAGGTCGACACGATGTTCGCGCACAACGTATTCACGGTGGACTTCCTGTGGGGGCGGTTGCCCCTCTACATCATCGCGATCTATCCGTTGATGGCCACGCTCGCGTATGAAATCGTGCGGATGCTCGGCGTTTTCCGGCGCTACGGGGTGTTCCTCGGTGCGGCCTGCGTTGGCTTCGTGCACCACGCCTTCTACGAGATCTTCGATCACATCGGCCCGCAGCTGCGCTGGTGGGAGTGGTCGGTGGACAATCCGCTCAACCAGCCGATGTTCGATGCCGTACCGCTGCCGAGCGTGGTCGTCTTCGCGGCGCTGTGGCCGATGTCGCTGGCGTGGTGTGTGCAGTTCTTCGTCGGCCGCCAGGTCGAGGCGGGCAAGCAGTTCAACGGGCCGCAACTGGTGGGGCGCACCGTGGTGATCGGGCTGCTCGCCTCGGTCGGCACCTTCGTGCTGCCGCTGCCCGCGACGGCGTTCGGGATGGGCAGTGACGCGGTACGCGGTTTCCTTTACGCGGCAGAACTTTTCGTACTGTCGGTGATGGCGGTGGTGCTGCTGGTCCGGCAGTGGTCCGCGCTGCGTTCCGGTGCGTCGACGCCACCGGGGTACCGCAACGGATTGGTTCAGGGGTATGCGCTGGTCTATCTGGGCGTGATGGCGGTGCTCTGGGTCACCGCCCTGCCCGACTATTTCGACGCAGTGGACGGCAGCACCGCCAACCGCGACCCCATCGGCAACCTCTGGTACACGATCGCCTGCTTCGCGATCGCGATCGTCACCGTTGTCGCCACTTTCACAGTGCCGCAGGGGAAGTCACGCGACAGTGAAGCATCGGAGACCGCCGAGCCCAGCGTGACGAAAGTGACGTAGGCGGCACCGCGGGGCCGGCGAGCCGTCGCGCTCGTTTCTCCTGAAGCGCGCAGAGTTCGTGCACGTCCGGTGACGAGATGTGCGGCACGCCAGCTGGCTGGCGCGCACATCTTCTTCGGACGGGCGCAGAATTAGTGCGCGTCCGGCGGAGAGGTGTGCGGCACGCCGGCCGGGCGGGCGCGGTCGCTGGGGTCAGTGCGGGAGCGCACCGTTCGCGCTCTCGATCGAGACCACCGCCCCCTCGGCGAGCGCGGCGCGCGAGGTGTCCTTGAGGTCGACGCCCGAGCGGCCGAGGCGGCGGGCGCCGGATATCAAGCCCGCCACCACCTTTGCCGCCTGGGCGTAGCCGAGACCCTCCGGTGGGTGGGTGTTGGATACGCAGTTGCGGTCGGCGTCGGTGCGGCCCGGGCGGGGTAGGTGGGTGAGGTAGATGCCGAGACTGTCGGCTACCGATAGGCCGGGGCGCTCGCCGATCAACACCACGACCGTCGCCACACCCATCGCGTCGGCGATGTGGTCGCCGAGCGCGACCCGTGCCTGGGTCGCGATGACCGGCGGGGCGATCGAGTAGTGCGGTGCGAGTTCCTCGATCAGCGCGGCCAGCGTCGCGGGGCCGTGGTCGGTGAGTGCGCGGGGGGAAAGCCCGTCGGCCAGCACGAACCCGATCTCGGCACCGCTGCGCGGGACGACGGATAGCGCGGAACCACCTGCGACGCCCGACAATTCGGCGGGCAGTCGGCCGAGGTCCGGTCTGCGTAGGTACTCCGCACGGTCACTCGCGCGACTGCGCACATGCGCGGGTTCACCCACCCCGAGCGCGGCCACCCGCTCCCCCAGCGCGCCCACATCCAACGGCAGGTGCACCGCGTCCCGTGCCGCCGCATGCGCCGCACGGAATTCCAGCACCCGCGTGGTGGGCAACGCGTCACCGGTCCGACCCAAGCCGATCCTGGATTGGGTGCTGCGCCGCAGGTCTGTCCAGAACTGTTGCGCTGCCTCGCTTTCCGGCCGCGCCACGTGCTCGGCTCCCGATGAAGCACGATGGCTCCCAGCGCCATCCGCTCGCGCGGACTCCCGTTCGCCACGCGACGCAACTGCTTCCAGCCCACCGGCGCGCCCGCGCATAGCGCGACGCACGTCGTCCTCCGATATCGACTCCGCCTCATCCAGCGGCGCAACGACTTCCAGCCTGACCCGCACATCCCGTCGTTTCATCACGCACCCGCCAACGCACGCAGTGGCGAAGCGAGCGGCTCCACCGGGAGCACCCGTCCCGCCGCATCGATCATGCCGAGACCGGCCAACCAGGATTCGAATTCCGGTGCGGGCCGCAGGTTCAGGACGCGGCGGGCGTACAACGCGTCGTGGAAGCTGAGGCTCTGGTAGCCGAGCATGACATCGTCGGCGCCGGGGACGGCGATGACGAAGGCGCAGCCCGCCGCGCCCAGCAGCGTGAGCAGGGTGTCCATGTCGTCCTGGTCGGCTTCGGCATGGTTGGTGTAGCAGACGTCGACGCCCATCGGGAGGCCGAGCAGCTTGCCGCAGAAGTGGTCTTCCAGTCCGGCGCGGATGATCTGCTTGCCGTCGTAGAGGTATTCGGGGCCGATGAAGCCGACGACGGTGTTGACCAGCAGCGGGTCCAGGTCGCGGGCCACCGCGTAGGCGCGTGCCTCCAGGGTCTGCTGGTCGACCGGCTTGCCGCCGGTGCCGAGGTGCGCCACCGCCGACAGCGCAGAGCCCTGACCCGTTTCCAGGTACATGACGTTGTCGCCGACGGTGCCGCGGCGCAGCGACCTGCCCGCCTCATTGCCCTCGCGCAGCAGCGAAATATTCACGCCGAAACCAGCATTGGCGCCCTCGGTGCCCGCGATCGACTGGAACACCAGGTCGACCGGCGCACCCGCCTCGATCAGGCCGATGGTCGTGGTCACGTGCGAGAGCACGCAGGATTGGGTGGGGATGTCGAACCGCACCCGCACCTCGTCGAGCAGGTGCAGCAGCTCGGCCGTCGCCTGCGGCGAGTCGGTGGCCGGGTTGATCCCGATCACCGCGTCCCCGCAGCCGAGCAGCAGCCCGTCCAGCGTGGCGGCGGCGATGCCGCGCGGGTCGTCGGTGGGATGGTTGGGCTGCAACCGGGTGGCCAGCGTGCCGGGCAGCCCGATGGTGGTCCGGAAGCCGGCGGTGACCGCGACGGCGCGCGCGACCGCGATCAGATCCTGATTACGCATGATCTTGCTGACGGCGGCCACCATCTCCGGGGTGAGGCCCGGCGCCACCGCACGCAGCGTCGCCGCGGCACCCGCACCCGCCGCGACGGCGAGCAGCCAGTCCCGCAGCCCGCCCACACTGAGGTGTGAAATCGGTTGGAACGCCGCACGATCGTGGGTATCGATGATCAGCCGGGTGACCTCGTCGGTCTCGTACGGCACCACCGGCTCGTCCAGGAATCTGGTGAGCGGCACCTCCGCCAGCGCCCACTGGGCGGCGGCCCGCTCGGCGTCCGAACCCGCCGCGCAGCCGGCCAGTTCGTCACCGCTGCGCAGCGGGGTGGCCTTGGCGAGCAACTCGACCAGACCGTCGAAGGTGTAGCTGCTTCCGCCGAGATGCTGTGTGTAGCGGGTCATTCGAGCTCCTCCTCCGCCTCGGCCAGCAGCGCGAATTCCTCGTCCGGCGAGTGGGCCACGAGCCGGTGCCTGCTGTACAGACCGAAGTAGGCCATGAAGGCGCAGAACGCGACGAGCGTCCAAGTCGCGGCGACCGGGTCGACCAGGAAGGTGGCGATCACTGCGGCACAGGCGATCACGAGCGCGAAGGCGGTGGTCGCGACGCCACCGGGCGTCCGGTACGGGCGCGGCATGTTCGGTTCGCGGACCCGGAGCACGATGTGGCTGACCATCATCAGCACGTAGCTGAGCGCGGCGCCGAACACGGCCATGTTCAGCAGCATCGCGCCCTTACCGGTCAGCGACAGCGCGAATCCGACGACGCCGGGCACGATCAGCGCCAGCACCGGCGCCTTGCGCGCGTTGGTCACCGACAGGCTCGTCGGCAGGTAACCCGCCCGCGACAGCGCGAACGTCTGCCGGGAGTAGGCGTAGACGATGGAGAAGAAGCTGGCCACCAGCCCGGCCAGGCCGATGTAGTTCACCAGTTTCGCGGCACCACTGTCGCCGAGCGCCTCGACCAGCGGATTGCCGGACGTCGAAATGGCTTGCGCGCCAAGCGCGCCGGTCGCCAGGAACAACACCGCGGCACCGGTGACGATCAGCACGAGCATCGCGCTGATGATCCCCTTCGGCACGTTCTTCTCCGGCTCCCGCGCCTCCTCGGCGGCCAGCGGCACGCCCTCGACGGCCAGGAAGAACCAGATCGCGAACGGCACCGCCGCCCAGATCCCGAACACCCCGAACGGCAGGAACGACGAGCTCCCGACAGCATTCGGGTCCGCCGGGATATCGGTCAGGTTGCCCGCTTCGAACAGACCCCATGCCGACACCGCGAACACCGCGAGCCCGGCCAGCGCGATGGCGGTGATCACGAACATCGCCTTGAGCGCCTCCCCCGCCCCGGTCAGGTGCACCCCGATGAACAGCGCGTACACCGCCAGATACACCCACCAGCCGTCGGTGATCCCGAACAGGTTCAGCGACTCGACATAGCCGCCGATGAACGTGGCGATGGCCGCGGGCGCGATCGCGTATTCGAGCAATACCGCTGTGCCCGTGGCGAATCCGCCCCACGGCCCGAGCGCCCGACGGGCGAAGGTGTAGCCGCCGCCCGCCGCGGGCAAGGCCGCCGACAGCTCGGCCATGCCCAGCACCATCGCCAGGTACATGCCCGCGATCAGGACGGTCGCGATGAGCAGTCCGCCGAAGCCGCCCTCGGCGATGCCGCTGTTCCAGCCCGCGTAGTCGCCGGAGATCACATAGCTCACGCCGAGCCCGGCGAGCAGCACCCAACCGGCCGAACCTGTGCGCAATGTCCGCTTGGCCAGATACTCCGCGCCGGCGGTACCGGTCACCTTCGCGTCCTCGATCGTCATAGGCGCTACGCACTCCTCGTCCACATACCGTTTGGTCGGTGGACCAATTCTTGGGAGCGATTGTTGCCCGGGTGTGAAACGACGTTACGGACGCGGTGCCGCCGCCGGTGACACCGCGCACACCCCGGGCGGGTCGCACGGTCGCATCCTTCGGGGCACGGCACACTTGGCGGGTGGTTGCCTCCGCCCCGGTCCGGTTTCGATCACCCTGGACCCAGACCATCGATCTGCGGACCGAAGCACGCATCGCACGCGACTGGCTGCGCCGTCCCGGCCTGGCGCACCGGGTGCTGCCCGCGATCCGCGAGCACCTGGGCGCGGCCCCGGCCAGCACCGCCTACGCCTTCACCGTCTTCGTCACCTGGTGGACGTTGCGCGGCGTCGGCGACTCGGTCGAGCGCCGGTTGATCTTCTCCGCGTCGACCAACCTCTACAACATGCGGCACAACCCGGTGCAGGTGCTGGTCGCGTCGGCGTTCTGGACCGACGGCGGCTTCCCGTGGAGCACCCTCGCCGGCTTCCTGATCGTGATGGCCTACGCGGAACGCTGGCTCGGCACCACCCGCTGGATCGTCCTGTTCGCCACCGGGCACATCGGCGCGACGCTGCTCACCGTCACCGGCATCTCGCACGCCATCGATCGCGGCGTCATCCCGCTGAAGGTGGCCGTCGCCGCGGATGTCGGCACCAGCTACGGCTTTTCGGCGGTGCTGGCCGCGATGGCCTTCCGATTCCGCGGCCTGGTCCGGCTGCTCTGGGCGGGCACGCTCATCGCGATACTCGTCGCCGCGCTATGGATCGGCCCGACCTTCACCGACTACGGCCACCTGTGCGCGTGCGCGATCGGCCTGGTCGTCGGCGGGATCGCCACCGTGCTCGGCCGCTGGTTCGAGAAGCGGAGCGCGGCGAAACAGGAACCCGCGGCGGCCGTTACGGAGTGACGGGATCGGGCCGCACCCGGCGCTGCACGAACCCGACGACCGGCTCGACGACCCGCGCGGCGATCGGGCCGAGCACCGCCATCAGCAGCACGTAGGCCGAGGCGAGCGCCGCCAGCTGACCGTCGACCCCGCCCATGGTCACCGCCAATCCCGCGATGACGATGGAGAATTCGCCGCGCGCGACCAACGCCGCGCCGGTCCGCGCCCGGCCCATCGGACGGATGCCCTGCTTGCTCGCCGCCCACCAACCGGTGGCCATCTTGGTCAGCATGGTGACCACCGCGAGCGCCACCGCCCAGCCGAGCACCGGCGGGATGGCGCGCGGATCGGTGGTCAGGCCGAAGGCCACGAAGAAGATCGCCGCGAACAGATCCCGCAGTGGCTCCAGCAGTTTCGCGGCCTCGTGCGCGGTCGAGCCGGAGATGGCGATGCCGAGCAGGAACGCCCCGACCGCCGCGGACACGTTGAGCGCCGAGGCGACACCGGCCACCAGCAGCGCCGCGCCGAGCAGCTTCAGCAGGAACACCTCGTTGTCCGAGCTGTCCACGATGGCCGACACGTATCGGCCGTAGCGCATCGCGACCACCAGCACGACGGTGATCGCGGCGAGCGCGATGGCGAGCGATTTGGCGCCGCTGGCGAAGCTCAGCCCGGCCAGGATGGTGGTGAGGATCGGCAGATAGATCGCCATCGCCAGATCCTCGAACACCAGGATCGACAGGATGACCGGTGTCTCGCGGTTACCGAGGCGCCCCAGATCGTTGAGCACCTTCGCGACGATGCCCGAGGACGAGATGTAGGTGACGCCACCCATGGTGATCGCACCGACCGCGCCCCAGCCGAGCAGCAGCGCGACGATCACACCGGGCGTCGCGTTCGCCACGATATCGACCAGGCCGGCCGCCCAGGACCGGCGCAGACCGGTCATCAATTCGGGTGCGGTGTACTCCAGGCCGAGCAGCAGCAAGAGCAGCACCACGCCGATCTCGCCTGCGATGTGGCCGAATTCGTTGGCGGCGCTGAGCGAGATGAAGCCACCTTCGCCGAAGGCGAGGCCGCCGATCAGATAGAGCGGAATGGGGGACATCCCGAAGCGACCTGCCAACCGCCCGAACGTGCCGAGGGCAAAGAGAATCGCTCCGAGCTCGATCAGGGCGAGCGCGGTTTCAGTCACTGGTTTCAGCCGTGGGTGAGAATCTTCGCGGCGGCATCTAGGCCGTCCGGGGTACCGACGACGACGAGCACATCGCCTGAGGTGAAGGTGAAATCAGGTCCCGGCGAGGGGTGCAGCTGCCCGGCGCGCATGGCCGCGACGATCGAGACCTTGGTGCGGGTGCGCATCGCGGTCTCGCCGAGTGTGCGGCCCGAATACGGTGATTCGTCGCCGATCGGCAGCTGCCGGGTGGTGATGCCGGGCAGGTCGCTGTGTTCGTCGTTGAGCTTCGAGACCAGTTGCGGCGCGCCGAGGAGGTTGGCCAGCACGGCCGCTTCGTCGGTGCTCAGCGGGATCTGCGCGGCACAGGCGTCGGGGTCTTCCAGCTTCGAAACTATGAGGTCGATGTCGCCGTCGCGATGCGCCACCACGCCGATCCGGCGGCCGGAGCGCACCTCGAAGTCTTTGCGGACTCCTATCCCGGGTAGGGCGGTCACGTCGACATTCACGGGTACAGATTAGACCGGTGTCCGATTCGTTCGGCGGTGCGGTCATCACTTCGGCGGATGGCGCCTGGTCAGGGCTGTGCTGAGATGGAGGCGTGCAGTGGTGGTGGCGGATTCCCGGGACGGCGCGTAAAGCGGTCGGCGCGCTGCTCGCGTTCGCCGGTGGCGTCGTGCTCTACGCCGCAAATCTATACACCCTGACCGAGCACGGGCTCGATGTGCCGCTGCCGACGCGGCTCGCGATATTCGCCCCGCTGTGCCTGTTGACGATGTGCCGCCGCACCCCGGTGACCGCGATGGCCGTCGGGCTTGTGCCGCTGGCGATCGACATGTACCTGGGCCCGACCGTGCCGGTGTGGCTGCTGTACGGCGACCTGATCTACGCGGCCGTGCTGTACTCGGCGCGGCGTCCCGCGCGCATCACGATGGTGGCGTGGTCCACGTTCTCGCTGCTGGTGGTGATTCTGACGCTGGTCCGCACTGGTGACCTACGTGCGGTCTCGCTCGCGCTCATCGTCGTGTTCGCCTTCATCGCCACACCGCTGTGGTGGGCGAATACGGTGCGAACGCACAAAGAGGTCGCCGACGCCGAACGTGCCCGCGCCCAAGCGCTGACCCTGGTCGCCGAGCTCGATCGGCGCGCCGCCATCGCCGACGAGCGCACCACCATGGCCCGCGACCTGCACGACGTGATCGCCGGGCATCTGTCGGCCATCGCGATCCAGTCCGAAGCGGCGCTGGGGGTGCTGGCCCGGAGTGCGTCGGACTCGCCGGTCACCGGGATCCTCGGGTCGATCCGGACCAACAGTGTCAGCGCGCTACAGGAGATGCGCACCATGATCGGCCTGCTGCGCAACGACGCCGTGGACGAGGTGGCCGCGCCGCGCCGGCTCGCGCAACTGCCCAACCTGGTCGAGGCCGCCCGGGCCGCGGGCATCGCGGTGCGGGTGCGCGACACCCTCGACGACACCGACCTGCCGAGCGCGGTCGACCAGGCCGCGTACCGCATCGTTCAGGAGGCTTTGACCAACGCCATGAAACACGCACCGGGACAACAGGTCGACATCGAAGTGGGCGCGCAGGACACGATGCTGCGGGTGGCGGTGCGCAATCCTCTGGCGGCGGTCGCTTTACGGCACACCGACAACGGTGAACCGCACCGCGGCCTGATCAACATGCGCGAGCGGGCCGCCGCGCTCGGCGGAAACTTCACCGCCGGACCGGATTCCGGCGGGTGGCTGGTGCTGGCTCAGCTGCCGCTGACCACGGTGGGCGCCGTATGACCATCCGGGTAGTGATCGCCGACGACCACGCCGCGATCCGCGCGGGCCTGCGGATGATCCTGGACGCCGAGGACGACATCGAGGTGGTCGGCGAGGCCGCCGACGGCGATGTCGCGGTCGCGCAGGCCAAAGCGCTGCGCCCGCACGTGGTGCTGATGGATGTGCGCATGCCTGGTGTGGACGGGATCACCGCGACCGAGCGGGTCACCGCGGACGGTCTGGCCAAGGTACTGATCCTGACCACGTTCGATCTGGACGAGTACGTCTTCCGCACCTTGCGGGCCGGGGCCTCGGGTTTCGTGCTGAAATCGGCGTCGGGGCAGTCGCTGATCGACGCGGTCCGCACCGTGGCGGCCGGGGATGGAGTCCTCGCCCCTGAGGTGACGCGCGCGGTGATCACCGCCTTCGCCAAGACGAATACCGATGCGGCCGAACCGGAACCGAACGGGCTCGCCGATCTCACCGAGCGCGAACGCGAGGTGCTCGACTGCCTCGGCGACGGGCTGTCCAACGCGCAGATCGCGGGCCGGCTGTTCATCGGCGAGACGACGGTGAAGACGCACGTGTCCCGGGTGCTGACGAAACTCGGTGTGCGGTCGCGAGTTCAGGCGGCGATCCTGGCCCGGGAGATCCGCGGCAGCTAGTCCGCTCGGGACTTCGGCCGGGCCTGCCTCACTTGGCGAGTGGCGCGAACACGCCGTCCTGACCGGGCTGGAACTCCTCGACCGCGATCACCGCGCCCGTCGGCAGTGGCCCGTACAGGTGCGGGAAGAGCATCGACTCGGGATCGGTCGGCACGCCCGGCTCCCACTTGACCGGCGCGCCGAGGCGGGCCGGATCCAGGCGCAGCAGCACCAGGTCGCGGCGCCCGGCGAAGAGCCGGTTGGCCGGCAGATGGACCTGCTGCGGCGCGGACAGGTGGATGAAGCCCACCTCGTCGAGCGAGGGCGCGCGGTACTCACCCGTTTGCCGAGCGGAAAGCCACTCGCCCAAAGTGCATATGTGAACAAGCGTGTGAGTGTCGTGGGTCACGGGTAATCTCCCGGTAGACAACTGGATCGGCCTGTTCGAGGTGGTGACCACACTGAGTTCGTAGCGTGACCTGGAATGTTCGCCTGTAGCGAAATCCCAGGTCGTGTTATCGAAAACACACAGAATCACTCACGGGAACAAAGCCCCCGTCCCGAACGTCTGACAGAGTAGTCATACCACTGCTGGGAAGTAGCGGTAGCGAGCCCGCGGAGTGACCACGGGCCCCACACCAGGCAAACGGTCTGTGAACCGGGAGCCAGGACGGAGGAGTCATGCCAGGAACCCTGACTAGCACCCCACTGACCGCGGTCGATCGTTGCGACCGCTGCGGGGCGGCAGCACGAGTGCGCGCCGTTCTGCCCGCAGGTGGCGAGTTGCTCTTCTGCCAGCACCACGCGAACGAACACATGGATCGACTGCGTGAGTTGGAAGCCGTGATCGACACGGAGTCCGCTCCCGCCCTCTGATCAACTCCTCGCGTCCTGAGACAACAACATCCGACAACAGAAAACCGTTTACCGCAGCGGGCGATCCACGGATCGCCCGCTGTTGGTGTGTACCGGGGTCTCGAGGATCCCGTCGAGCAGCCGGTCGAGGCCGTAGTCGAAGGCACCGTCCGGGTCCGCCGGGGCTTGATAGAGCTCGCCGACCGCCGCACCCACCCGGGCGGCGAGCGGAAACGAACTGGACGGCATGGCCTCAGTGAGCAAGGGGCCATGCACGTCCCACCACTGGACGTCGGTCATCACTTGGGTGTCGCGCTGCGCGGCCACCGCGACACGCCCGTTGCCGGTGGCGAATTCGGACAAAACGGCGATCACCCGATCCATCTCGACATCCGACAGGCCGATGCCCTCGATCGCGGCCAGCTGGCGCTCGTAGCGGCGCATGCGACCGGGGCCGATCACCTGACGCCACGGCGATACCTCCAACAGCCACGGGTGGGCGATCAGCTCGGCGCGCACCTGGCGGGCAATCGCGGCCAGCCGCGCCCTCATCGGTAGGTCCGCCGGGATCGGCGCGTCCTCGTCGGCGACGGCGTCGACCATCAGCACGGTCAGCGCGTCCTTGCTGGGGACGTAGGTGTACAGGCTCATCGGCCGCAGGCCCAGCTCCGCCGCGACGGATCGAATCGACAGCTTCGCGTACCCGTCCCGGTCGGCGAGAGCCACGGCGACCTCGACCACCGCGTCGACACTGACCGCAGGCTTCGGGCCGCGCGCGCCCGGGCGCGGCGGGAGTTCGTGCCGCCACAGCAGGCTCACCAGTTGTTTCGCCTGTTCGACGGCGGATTCGTCGGCCACGGGACTCCTCGGAACAAACTCGGTACTCTGTACGTTGTTCAGATACTTCGTACACCATACGCCGATAAAGGGGTTCGCTCTGCCCAGCACACAGGCCACCTATCTGCCCGACCGGCACATGTTCGCGCTGTGGACATGGACCGGGCAGCACACCGGGCCAGCGCCCGCCGCGCTCGGCGACCGGGAGACCCTCGCGCTCGCCGTGCCGACCGGTTACGACGGGGCGATCGAGGTCGCCGAAGTCGACTGCGCGCTGGTCGATCCCGCGACGTTCGCGACATTGGATCTCGCGGACGCAAGGGCATCGCTCGATATCTGGCGTACGACGCTGCATGCCGAGGCTGCGCGACAGCCAGAGGTCGAGTTACCCATAGCGGCCCACGCGGTGCCCAATGCGGCGGGCACCTCCATCGTGTCCGCCGAGCGCGCGGTGCGCGTGCTGCGCGAGACACAGGCCGTGGCAACCGAGTTGCGTTCGGCGCTGAAGGCCGATCTGCGGCCCTATCAGGTGCGTGGGGTCAGTTGGCTGCGGGAAACGACCGCGGCGCACGGAGGGGCCGTGCTGGCCGACGAGATGGGGCTCGGAAAGACGGTGCAGACCATCGGCTTTCTGCTCGGGCGGGCAAGCGGGGGTCCGCAGCTCGTCGTGTGTCCGACTTCGTTGGTGGGCAACTGGGCGCACGAGATCGATCGGTTCGCGCCAGGGCTGCGCGTGGTGGTGTGGCGCGGCGGTGAAATCGACGTTCCCGCTGGGACTGTCGTCGTCGCGGGATATCCCACGGTGCGGCTGCACGGCCAGTGGCTCGGCGAGCACCGCTGGGCGACCGCGGTTTTCGACGAGGCGCAGGCGTTGAAGAATCCGAGCACGCAGCTGGCCAAGGCCGCGCGGGCACTCGACGCCGAGGTGCGCGTCGCGTTGACCGGCACGCCGGTGGAGAACCACCTCGAGGAGCTGTGGGCGCTGCTGAACCTGGTGACGCCCAGGCTGTTCGGGCACAAGACGCAGTTTCGGCGGCGCTTCGTCCGGCCGATCCAGGAGGGCTCCACGGCCGCGGCGTCGCGGTTGCAGGACGCCATCGAACCCGTCGTCCTCGCCCGGAAGAAGGCGCAGGTGGCCGCGTCGCTGCCGGCGAAGATCCACACCGATCTGCTGTGCGACCTCACCACCGAGCAGGAAGACCTCTACGACAAGCTGCTCGACCGGGCCATCGATGACGGTTTTGGTTCCGGTGTCGAACGACAGAGCCGGGTGCTCGCTGCACTGACCGCGCTCAAACAGGTCTGCAACCATCCCGGGCTGGTCACCGGTGAGCTCACCGAGCTGGCGGGACGCTCCGGAAAGCTGGATCTGTGCACCGACATCCTGGCCAACAATCTCGAAATGGACGCGCCGACCCTAATTTTCACTCAGTACCGGCAGACCGGTGAACTGCTGGTCCGGCATCTCGCCGAGCAGTTCGGGGTCGAGGCGCCGTTCTTCCACGGCGGCCTGAACCAAGCTGAGCGCGCCGCCATCGTGACCGGTTTCCAAGCCGAGGACGGGCCGCCGGTACTCGTGCTCAGCCTGCGCGCGGCGGGCACGGGTCTCACGCTGACCCGCGCCGCCGACGTCATCCATTTCGACCGCTGGTGGAACCCGGCGGTGGAGGCGCAGGCGTCGGACCGCGCGCACCGCATCGGCCAGACCCGCACGGTCACCGTCACCACGCTCACCTCGACCACTTCGGTCGAGGAGCACATCGCTCGCATGCACGATCGTAAGTCCGCGCTCTCGGACCTCGACTCGGCGGGCATCGCCGCGCTCGCCCGCCTCGATGATGATCAACTGGTCGAGGTCCTGCGGCGTAAGAGGGAGAACTGATGCCGGACAATGAATTCGGTTACACCAAGTGGGGTATGGATTGGGTGCGCCTCGCCGAACCGATCCGGCAGACCCGTCCCGAGCCGCTGCTGCCCCGAGCCCGCAGTGTCGCGCGCAACCACGGCGTGCAGGCCACGATCGAGGGGCGCGTGGTGCGCGCCACCATTCATCGTGGCGGCGAGGCGTCGGTGATCCACCTGGAGGTGGCACCGCTGACCCGCGCGGCGATCACCGCGATCGGGGAGGTCGTGCCGGACACCACCGTGCTGACGGACGAGATGCATCGCGCGGTGGTCGACGCGGGGTGCACCGTGGCTCCGGTGCTGGCGGGTACCGACTGCTCGTGCAAGGCGAGGTCGGCGCGTTGTCTGCATGTGCTGGCCGCGTTCTACGACATGGCGCGCCGGGTGGACGAAAACCCGCGTCTCGCGCTGGAGATCCAGGGGTACTTCCAAGCGGCACAGGATGATTCGCCGGCACCGGTGGAAGTGCCGCGGTGGGTGCCGATCAACACGTTCGATCCCGCGAACTACTTCGGTGAGCCGACCCTCGCCTGAGCCCACCATTCGGGCGCAACGGTTGCGTCTTCACAGAGCCGTACGGACGCTCTGCGGGTGTGACTCAGGCGGGGCGGCGGGCGCGGAACCGGAAACTCGTTGCGCCGGTTTCGATGTCGACGTCGGTGAAGCCGATCCGGGTCAGCCGGTCGGCGGCGTGTTCCGGCGGGACGGGGACGCACGTGTCGCCCACGTGTATCAACCGGAAGAGGCGGCTGTCGAGGCCGTCACTGCCCGCGAACACGCCGCCGGGGCGCAGCACGCGCAGTGCGTCGGCGAACAACGCGTCCTGCTGGGCGGGGGTCGGTACGTGGTGCAGCATGGTGAAGCACACCACCGAGTCGAATTGCTGTGGCGGGAAAGGCATGTCGGTGCCGTCGCCGTCCACCACCGTCATCACCGACCCATGTCGGTTACGCAACCGGGCGGCCAGGTCGGGGTCGATCTCGACGCCGGTGAGCGAGCCCGCACGGTCGAGCAGCGGGCGGACGTTCGCACCGTAGCCGGGCCCGATCTCCAGGGCGCGCCGGATATTGGTTCGACACCCACGAGCATCCGCAGCATCAGATCGCCTGGGCCGCACGGGGAGTCATCGCCGTCGAGGTCGGCGACAACCGCTGGGTGCTGCCGCCGACCCGGGCGCTGTGGATTCCCGGCGGCGTCCGGCATCGGACGGGCAGCGCCGACGGGGCCGACATGCGCGGCATCTACATCGAACCCGAACGCTGCCCGGTCGCCTTCACCGCGCCGACGATGATGCGGGTCACCCGACTGCTGCACGAGCTGTTCGACCATCTCGGCGCCCCCGGCACCGACGCCGCGCGCCGCGAACGCGCGGAGGCAGTGGTTTTCGATCTCGTCGAACCGGTCGACGTGATCCCCATCGGCGCCCACTCCCCCACCGATCCCCGCGCCAAGCAAGTGGCCGATGCCCTGACCGCCGACCCCACCGACGATCGCACCCTCGCCGAGTTCGCCGCCGCCGTCGCCACCAGCCCGCGCACCCTGGCCCGACTATTCGTCACCGAGACCGGAATCAGCTTCGGCCAGTGGCGAACCCAGATCCGCCTCACCGCCTCGCTGCCCCTGCTGGCCGCGAACCTCCCCATCGCGCGCATCGCGGGCCGCGTCGGCTACGCCACGGCCAGCGCCTACGTCGCCGCGTTCCGCCGGGCGGTGGGCGTGTCACCGGGCAAATACTTCACCAGGTAGCACGGCATCCATCTAAGCCACCCACCCCAGCGTCCGAGACCCGCAGCCTGCTGCGCAGCGGCAGCGCAGCCCGTTCTTGTTGTGCCGCAAGGGCCATCGCCCACGTGAGCCGTTCACTCTCCGGCGGGCCGTCGACAGATCCCCGGGGCAATGCTTTGCGGGGTCAGCGGAAACGGGACTACCGAGAAGCACACCGGCCAGGCAAGCTCGTGTGCCTCCACATCAGCTAGCCACCAACAGCACTCGCCCATGCCCCCGGCACCCGGAGAGACGGCGCGTTAAGCGTTCGTTCCGCTGTCGACCGTGAAGATCGCGCCCGTGATGCTCCGTCCGGTCTCCCCGGCGAGGAACGCGACCATCGCCGCCATGTCCGCCGGCTGCGCGAAGCGGCCGAGTGACGACAGCTCGAGCTGGGTGCCGTAGTGGTCGCCGTCGGCCGGGTTCATGTCCGTCACAGTCGATCCCGGCTGGAGCAGGTTCACCGTGATGTCGCGCGGTCCCAGTTCCCGCGCGAGCGCCTTGGTGAATCCGTTCAGCGCCGACTTGCTCAGGTTGTAGAGCGAGAGGCCTGCGAAGGGTGCGTGTTCGGACAGGTTGGTGCCGACGCTGATGATGCGGCCGCCGCCGGTCATGTGCGCCACCGCGGCCTGCGCGCCGACGAACGCGGCCCGCGCGTGGATGTTCAGCGCGCGGTCGATCTCCTCGAGCGTGAACTCCTCGAACGGCTTGGCCGGGAAGATGCCCGCGTTGTTCACCAAAATGTCCAGCCTGCCCAGCTCGGCTGCGGTCCGATCGACCGCGCTCACCACGGCACCGGCGTCGGCGCTGTCGGCGCGGATCGCCAGCGCGCGGCGGCCGAGCGATTCGATATCCGCGGCAACAGCTTTCGCCGGTACCTCGGCGTTCTGATAGGTGAACGCCACATCGGCGCCGTCGGCGGCCAGCTTCCGTGCGATCGCCGCGCCGATTCCTCGGCTACCGCCGGTCACCAGTGCCACCTTGCCCGCGAGATCAGTCATCGTTCCTCCGCCAAATTCTGTGTCGATCAGTACATAAATAGCTAAGCGCAGCGACCATCGCGGCGTCAAGGGGTATATTTAACGATCGACACAGAAAGGACGACCATGGCCGACCGGGGACGACCGCGCGCCTTCGACCGCACAGAGGCACTGCGCCGCGCCATGGAGGTGTTCTGGGAGCACGGCTACGAGGGCTCGTCGATGAGCGACCTCACCGCCGCAATGGGCATCAACTCGCCCAGCCTCTACGCTGCGTTCGGCGACAAGGAGGCGCTGTTCCGGGAAGCCGTCAGCCTGTACGGGCAGACCGACGGCGGATACACCGACCGGGCGCTCCGGGAGGAGCCGACGGCGCGGGCCGCCATCGATGCGATGTTGCGGGACAACGCGATCGCCTACACCGTCGAGGACAAGCCGCACGGCTGCATGGTCGTGCTCGCGGGCTCCACCTACACCACGCGCAGCGAGAGTATCCGCGACTTCCTGATCGAGAAGCGCAGGGAGACAACCGAAGAGATCCGGCGACGGATGGATCGCGGTGTCGCGGAAGGCGATCTGCCCGCCGACACCAACACTCCTGCACTGGCCCATTTCTACGCCACGGTGCTCTACGGACTGTCGATTCAAGCCCGCGACGGGGCGTCACTCGCGGAACTGACGCAGTCCATCGACGTCGCGATGGCCGCCTGGCCGGCCGGTGCCACATCTACCTGATCTGCGCCTGGCAGACATCCAGCAGCGCTGCGGCCAGCTGGCAGCGCAATGTCGTGGCGCACCAATACAATCAGGCGGCGGCCCGAACTAACCACCACCCGTGGCTCCCGGCCCACCGGCCGGGGTAAACAGGCGAGGGCGCGGTCGGTCGGACGCTACATCCGGCGCAACGCCGCGATCCGCTCCACCAACTGATCGGCTGACGCCAATGCCGTTGGCGGACCGCCACATTCGCGACGTAGCTCGCCGTGGATCACGCCGTGCGGTTTGTTGGTGCGGTGGTGGTGCATGGCGACCAGGCTGTTGAGTTCGCGCCGCAGCTCACCTAAACGGTCCGCCGTCGCGACGCGCTCTGCCGCGCTCGCGACCTGGGGGCCCGGATCGGGCGCCGACGACGACTCGCCGCGGTCGGCGATCTGCCGGGACTGGCGTTCGCGCAGCAACGCGCGCATCTGGTCGGCGTCGAGCAGGCCGGGGATACCGAGATAGTCGGCCTCCTCGTCGCTGCCCGCGAAAGTGGCGGTGCCGAAGGAGGATCCGTCGTAGATCACCTGATCGAGCTCGGCGTCCGCGGCCAGCGCGACGAAGGACTTCTCCTCCTCGCCCGGCTCGTCCTGCTGCTTGTTCGCATCGATCAGCAGCTCGTCGTCGAGGCCGTCCTTCTCCCGATGCGGCTTGCCGATCACGTGATCGCGCTGCAACTCCAGCTGCGCGGCCAGATCGAGCAGCACCGGCACCGACGGCAGGAACACGCTCGCGGTCTCACCGGGCCTGCGGGCACGCACGAACCGGCCGATGGCCTGGGCGAAGTACAGCGGTGTCGAGGCGCTGGTCGCGTACACGCCGACGGCCAAGCGGGGCACGTCGACGCCCTCGGACACCATGCGCACCGCGACCATCCACGGCTCGCTGCTCGCGCCGAACGAGGCGATCCGGTCCGAGGAGGTCGGCTCGTCGGACAGCACCAGCGCGGGTTTCGTGCCCGAGATGTGTTCCAGCAGTTCGGCGTAGTCGCGGGCGCGGTCCTGGTCGGTGGCGATCACCAGGCCGCCCGCATCGGGCATGCCGGTGCTGCGCAGCTGACGCAACCGCATGTCGGCGGCGCGCAGCACCGCCGAAATCCAGTCACCCGCCGGGTCGAGCGCGGTGCGCCAGGCGCGGGCGGTCTGTTCGGCGTTCAGCGGCTCGCCGAGGCGGGCGGTGTACTCCTCGCCCGCGCTGTCGCGCCAGTGCGCCTCGCCGGAGTAGGCGAGGAACACCACGGGCCGGACCACGCCGTCGGCGAGCGCCTCGGAGTACCCGTAGGCGTGGTCGGCGCGCGACCGCGGGAAACCGGACTCGTCGGGTTCGTAGGTGATGAACGGGATCTGGCTGTCGTCGCTGCGGAACGGGGTTCCGGTGAGCGCGAGCCGCCGCGTCGCGTCGCCGAACGCCTCGGCCGTCGCGTCACCCCAGCTCTTCGCGTCGCCCGCGTGGTGGATCTCGTCGAGAATGACCAGGGTCCTGCGGTTTTCGGTGCGCACCCGGTGCCGGGACGGGTGCGAGGCGACCTGGGCATAGGTGACCACGACACCGTGATAATCGCCGGAGGTACCGCCCGTCGCATTGGAGAACCGCGAATCCAGCTGGATTCCCGCGCGCGCCGCGGACTGGGCCCACTGGTGCTTGAGGTGTTCGGTCGGGGCGACGACGGTGATCTGGTCGACGGTGCGGTCGGCCAGCAGTTCGGCGGCGACGCGCAGTGCGAAGGTGGTCTTACCGGCGCCCGGCGTGGCCACCGCGAGGAAGTCGCGTGGCTTGGACGACAGGTACTTGGTCAAGGCCCGGCGCTGCCAGGCACGCAGCGATCCGCCGCCCGATGTACCGGAGCTGTTCGGCGTCCCCGAGGCCTCGGGTCTAGCCGAATCGCCCGGTGTCTCCGCTCTTCCCGCCACAGCGGCGCCACCCGACCCAGTCACGCAGTCGACCCTACTGGCCCGGCCCGGCGTGTTGCCAAACCGACGCGGCGTGGGCGATGGGCATCACATGTTCAACTACCGACACGCCGGAATTCACCCATTGCCCGACGACACGTCGCCCCCGGAATCCGATGCGCACACCACTCGTGCGCGATGCTTGAGGGACGATGCCCGAGGAAAACGCCCTGCCGGACCAACCGCTGCGGACCGACATACCGTCGCTCAGCGGTGGCCTGGCCGCGCGCAAACTGACCTCGGCGCAGCGGGTGACCATCCGGCTGCGCCGGGCCCGCAGGAAGACCGTCAGGCTGACGGTACGGGTGGCGGTGAAGGCCTGGGACGACTCGATCTTCGCCAAGTCCGCGGCCGCCGCGTTCTGGCAGACGTTGTCGCTGGCGCCGCTGCTGCTCGGGGTGCTCGGCAGCCTCGGGTACGTCGGCACCTGGTTCGGGCCGGACACCGTGCAGATCGTGGAATCGAAGATCATCTCGTTCAGCCGGGATCTGTTCAGCTCCAGTGTGGTGTCGGATCTGATCGAGCCGACCGTCAAGGACGTGCTCGGCAAGGGGCGCGGCGCGGTCGTCTCGGTGGGTTTCGTGCTGTCGCTGTGGGCCGGGTCGTCGGCGATGGCGACGTTCGTGGACGCGATCGTCGAGGCGCATGGTCAGCAGGACTTGCGACATCCGGTGTGGCAGCGGATCTTCGCGCTGCTGCTGTATGTGGCGTTCCTGGTGGCCTCGGTGTTCATCCTGCCGCTGGTGGCGCTCGGGCCCACGATCATCGGGCGGGTGCTGCCGGAGCCGTGGCGGGTGACCGGGCTGCAACTGCTGGACTTCTTCTACTACCCCGGTGTCGGGCTACTGCTGATCATCGTGCTGACCACGCTGTACAAGCTGGCGCTGCACACCTCGCTGCCCTGGCATCGCATGTTCGCGGGGGCGTTGGTCGCGGCCGTGTTCTTCATCGCGGCCAGTGAGGTGCTGCGCCGATATCTGTCCTGGGTGACCGAGACGGGTGTGAGTTACGGCGCACTGGCGACGCCGATCGCGTTTCTGCTCTTCACGTACTTCCTCGGGTTCGCCATCATCCTCGGCGCGGAATTCAACGCCGCCGTGCAGGAGTTCTGGCCCGCGCGCACGACCCGGATGGAGCAGGTGCGGGAATGGATCACCAATCAGCTGACCGGGGATTCGCCCGACGAGGACGATCCGAAGACAGAAACCACCGAGACGGCGGAGAAGCCTCCGCCGTCACCTGTCGACGCACCCGAGCAACCGGGCGCGGCGTCCGCGCAGACGCCGCCCCCACAACCTCATTCGCCCTTTTTCAGCCCGTCGTAGACCTTCTTGCAGTCCGGGCAGACCGGCGAACCGGGCTTGGCCGAGCGCGTCACCGGAAAGACCTCTCCGCACAGCGCGACGACATGGGTGCCCATGACGGCGCTCTCCGCGATCCGGTCCTTCTTGACGTAGTGAAAGAACTTCGGGGTGTCGTCGCTCGTCGACTCGTCGGTGGTCGAATCGGGGCGAACCATGGTGTCGGTGTTCACGGATTCCATGATGCCGCATCCGCGCAAACGGTGACCGATCACGGTCCAGTGTCCGGCTGACCACACTGTGTGCACTGGGGCTCCGACAGTGGAAGACTCGAAGCATGCAGCAGCACGGCGACTCCCCCGACGCCGGCGACATCGGCCGTGGTGAGCGTCCGGACGTGACGATGCCGCCGAAATCCTCCGGCTACTTCCCCGGCACCGACGACAAGCATCCGGTCCTGATCACCGAGGCGCAGCCCTCGCTGGAAGACCAGCACCGCTCGCGCGTGCGTCGTTACACCATCATCATGGCGTTCCGCATCCCCTGCCTGGTGCTGGCCGCGATCGCCTACAGCACCTTCAGCAGCGCCCTGCTGTCGATCCTGATCATCGCGGTCTCCATCCCGCTCCCCTGGATCGCCGTCCTCATCGCCAACGACCGTCCGCCGCGTCGCAAAGACGAACCGAGCCGCTGGGACGAGCGCCGCGCCGCGCTGGAAGCCCGGCCGCACAACGCCATCGACAGCTGACGGTCCGCTGCCCCGTCAGGTGGTGATGCCGAGGTCGGTGCAGGCGCGGGCGCCGCTTTCGAGTGCGCCTTCGATCCAGGCTCGGCCTCGGGTGGAGGTGGCATCGCCTGCGAACGCGACCCGCCCGTCCATTTCGGGGGTGCGGGTGTCCGGGCCGATCTCGACCGATTGCCCGGGCAGGTAGATCGCGGCTTCACCGTTTGCCCAGCGGTCGGTGGCCCAGGAGTGCGAGGCGTAGCCGCCGGTCCATGCGGCGCGGACGGCGGGGCCGTGCACGTCGGCGAGGTGATCGAGGCATTCGGCCGCGCGTTCGGCCGGGAGCAGGCCGTCCCAGGCATGCGCGTCGTCGGCCCAGGTGTAGGAGGCGATGACGACGCCACCGTCGCCGGTGGGATGAGAGGGGTACACCGTCAGTCGTGGTGGGGCGTCGGTGACGTCGATGCCGCCGTGCCCGGCCCACCAGCGGGTGGAGAACTCGAGGAAGGTTTTGGTGGCGGCGTCGTGATGCAGCTCCGCGATCGCGCGTTGTTTGCCGTAGGACAGGGCCGGCTGGAAGCCGAGGTAACGCAGCAGCGAATACGGTGCCGCGACCACGACGCGATCGACCTCCACGGTGTCCTCGCCCGCGCCGTACCTCAGCCGCACCCGCGGGTGTCGTCCGTCGATCCCGGTGACCACGGAGTTCGTGATGATCTCCGCGCCGGCGGCTTTCGCGGCACCGGCCAACTCGACGATCAACCGGTCGGTGCCGCCCACGATTTCGACCAGCTCGGTGCCGGGTGCGAGATTGGTGGCGGTCATCAGGTTGTGCGTCAGACTCAAACCCATGCGGGCGGTGATGCCCTCGATGGAGCCCAGATGGTCGATGCTCGATTCCGAAAGCCCCTGGGCCAGTAGCCAATCCCGCAGCGACATCTCGTCGTAGCGGGCCAGGAAGTCGGTCCAGGCTGCTACATCGCTGTCTCGGTGCACGCCCGTGCTCGCCAGCACCTGATCGAGCAGCGCGCGGCCGTGCACCGCCTCGGCACCGAACACCCCCGCGATCGGTGCCGGATCAGTGGTGTATTCGGCCCGGGTCATCGATACGCCACCGGCGCTGACCAATCGATGCGGGTGGGTCATGTGAAAGGGGCGGGTCTGTACACCCAACCGGGCCAGCACCCCGGTGGTGATCATGTGCGTGGTGGGGATGCGCATCGCACCGGCCTCGCCGTGACCACCGGTGGCCGTGAAAGGTTCCCGCAGCGTCCGAATCCGGCCGCCCACCCGGTCCGAACCCTCGAATACCCGCACCCGATGCCCCGCCCGCGCCAGGATCCACGCCGCGGCCAACCCGGCGGCACCGGCACCCACCACGGCGACATCCTGCGGGTTGTCCGTGCGCTTCGGGCCCGCGCCGGCAAGCAACTCCCGGTGCAGGGCCCGAACATCGCGACCGGACTCGTCCACACCCACGATGTCCCGGGCGACCAGCCGAGCCCGATCCCGCCGAGACGGTGAAATATCGGCACCCCCGGCCGCGGGCCGCAACGCCTCGCGGCCGGCGAAATGGCCGGAAGCAACCGCACCACCCGCCGCCCCCAACACCAGCCCGGCAGCACCGGCAGCGGTGTAACGCAACAGATCACGCCGACCAACGGTGTTCTCACGCACGATCCAGCTCCTTTGCTGCGATCCGGTCCACACCACCGGATCGACCACGCGGCCGATCCGTGCTGATCGGGCCACCGACCCACCCTCAGCGCAGACACTGTGTCACACGTCACCGCCCCGATCCCGGCACCTGAGGTGTGTCGCCGCCGACCAGTCCCGTTCACCACCCCAACCGCCCCACAAGATCAACTTCCCGGCCCCGGTCCCCTCGCCGAGATCGTGAGACTGATCGGCGTCAGGCCTTACAGCGGATGAATGTGGACACACCACCACGGCACCGACCGAGCGGGACCGCCATCAAGTCCCTACTCGCAAATGCCATCAGCAGCGACGGGACACCACGACGGCATTTACTGCGTGGAACCGCCACAACGTCCCACTCGCGAATCCCGGCCGTACCCAACGGGACACCACGGCGCCACCCATCGAAGACGGCCGCCACCATGTCCCGCGCGCGAATCCCATCAGCAGCCAACGGGACAGCACAGCGGCATCCATCGAGCAGACCCGCCAACATGTCCCGCTCGCGAATCCCGGCCGTCCCAACGGGCCACCACGGCGGCACCCTCCGAACGGGGCCGCCACCATGTCCCGCGTGCAAGCGCCGTCCGTGCCCAACGGGAGACCAGCGCGGCATCCGCCGAGTGACACCTCCACCACGTCCCGTTCAGGCGCACCACCGTGACGGCGGGGACATGAGCGTGCGGCGTCAGGCCTTACGGCGGATGAAGGCAGACACCACGGCGCAGCCACGGAGTGGGACCGCCACCACGTCCCACCCGCGAATGCCATCAGCAGCCAACGGGACGCCACGGCGGCATCCATCGAGCAGACCCGCCAACATGTCCCGTTCGCGAATCCCGTCCGTGCCCAACGGGACACCACGGCGGCATGCGCCGGGTGACGCCTCCACCAGGTCCCACCCGCAGATGCCGACCACGCCCAACGGGACACCAGGAGGGCATCCGCCGAGCGACGCCGCAGACATGTCCCGTTCGCGCGCAGCAGCAACGCTGGCGGGGACATGGCGGCGGGCGTCAGGCCCTACAGCGGATGAAGGCGGACACGGCGACACCGGCCGAGTGGAACCGCCACGACGTCCTATCCGCGAATGCCATCGGCGCCCAACGGAAGACAACGGCATCACTCACCGCGTCGAGCCGCCACCAGGTCCCACCCGCGGATGCCGACCACGCCCAACGGGACACCAGGACGGCATCCGCCGAGCGACGCCACCGTCATGTCCCGTTCGCGCGCAGCGTCAACGCTGGAGGGGACATGGCGGCGGGCGTCAGGCCTTGCGGCGGATGAAGGCGGACATTACGGCTGCCGTGGCGCATAACCCGCCGGCCAAGTACCAGGCGAGGTCGTAGGTGCCTTGGACATCGCGGATGACGCCCGCGCCGGTGGCGGCGATGGCGGAGCCGATCTGGTGGGAGGCGAAGACCCAGCCGAAGGCGACGGGGCCGTCGTTGCCGAACAGTTCACGGCAGAGCATGACGGTCGGTGGGACGGTGGCTACCCAGTCGAGGCCGTAGAAGATGATGAACACCCAGAGGCTGGGTTGGGTGTGCGGGCCCAGCAGCGACGGCAGGATGAGCAGGGACAGGCCGCGCAGCACGTAGTAGCCGACCAGTAGATAGCGCGGATCGATGCGGTCGGTCAGCCAGCCGGACGCGATGGTGCCCGCCACGTCGAAGATGCCGACCACGGCGAGCAGGCTCGCGGCGGCGGTCGGCGGCATGCCGTGGTCGTGCGCGGCGCTGACGAAATGGGTGCCGACGAGACCGTTGGTCGACGCGCCGCAGACCGCGAAACCACCTGCCAGCAGCCAGAATCCGGGTGTGCGCGCGATCTTGGCCAGCACCGTGAGCGCGCGGGACGCGCCGACCGAGGCCGGTGTGCGGACGCCGACGACACTGCCCGGTTCCGCGCCGTACGCGGTGACCCCGACATCACTCGGATAGTCCCTGATGAACAGCAACACCAGCGGCACGACGGCCAGCGCCGTCCCGGCGACGATCAGCGACGGCAGCCGCCAGCCGTGCTCGTGCGCCAGCATCGACACCAGCGGCAGGAACACCAGCTGACCGGTCGCACCCGCCGCCGTGAGCACCCCGGTGACCAGTCCGCGCTGGCGCACGAACCAGCGGCCGGTGATGGTCGCCACGAACGGCATCGACATCGACCCGACCCCGACACCCACCAGCAGACCCCAGGTCAGCATGAGATGCCACGGCTGGGTCATGAACACGGTGAGCCCCGCGCCCGCCGCGACGAGCACCAGCGCCCCCGACACCACCTTGCGGATGCCGAACCGGTCCATCAGCGCCGCCGCGAACGGCGAAATCAACCCGTACAACAGCAGATTCAGCGAGACCGCCGCACCGATCGTGCCGTGCGACCAGCCGAACTCCGCGTGCAGCGGATCCATCAGCACACTGGGCACCGAGCGGAACGCGGCCGCACCGAGCAGCGCGACGAAGCCGACCCCCGCCACGATCCACGCCGGATGCGGACCGCGCCGGGCGACGGTGTCGTGCAACGGTACTGGCGGTGGTGTCTGCAGCTCGGTCACCCGCTGAGCGTGCCGGAAATTCGGCCGCGCAACGAGCAGCCGGAAGGCCACAAAACACCAAGATCGTGCCAGGAACGGCGACACGCCAATCCGCTCGACACCGCGCGTCGCTTTCCCTATGGTGTCTGCGGGCACAAGACAGGAGTGAACATGATTCGGTGGATCTGGGCTTTCCTGGACCGCCCCGCACAGCGATTCGACGACTGCGCGAAGTTCTGGTCCACGGTCACCGGTACCGAACTGTCGGCTCGCCGCGGCGAGCACGACGAATTCCTCACGCTGCTCCCCGATCCCGCGCTGTTCGCGGCGGCGGGCGTGAAGATGCAGGCGGTGACCGGTCTCGGCGGCGTCCATCTCGACCTCGACGTCGACCACATCCCGACCGCCGTGCGCACCGCGCTCGACCTCGGCGCCGAACTGGTCGCGAATCACCCGGACTACGCCGTCCTGCGCTCCCCCGGCGGCCAGACCTTCTGCCTCACCCCGAGCGGTCACGGCCGGGGCACCCCCGCCCCCGCCACGAAAGCCCCCGACGGCACCCTCAGCCGCCTCGACCAGGTGTGCCTGGACATCGGCCCCGCCGACCACGCCGCCGAAACGGACTTCTGGAAATCGTTGACCGGCTGGAACTTCGAGCAGGGCAGGATGCCCGAGTTCGCCCGCCTCCGCGCCGCCGAATCCCTCCCCATCCAGCTCCTACTCCAGCGCCTCGAGAACGACCGCCCCACCAGCGCGCACATCGATCTGTCCTCCTCGGACATCGACGCCACCGCCCGCTGGCACGAAACCCTCGGCGCCACAGTGATAGATCGCTACGAACACTGGATCGTCATGCACGACCCCGCAGGCGCCACCTACTGCATCACCGCCCGAGACCCTAGGGGCGTCTGACCAAGATTTCGCTACCGCGGCCCAGCACTATCCGACTGCTCCCCGGACGCGCACAGCTACCCGCGAGAGCACCACCTGCGAAGTCGGCCGAGTAAGCGGTGGCAGAGTACCGATGTGCCTACGAACCGATCGACGACCACCGGATCCCTGCTCACCGCGCTGTGCCCGGAGCTCCGGACGGCGCTGACCAGGGTCGGCTACGACGCCGACACCCTGCTGGCGGTACTCGGCGAAGACGTGCACGCGGCGCTGGGCCGATCGGAACCGGTCCCGGTGCGCCGTGCCGCCCGCGACGCCTGCGAACTGGGCACGCTCATCCGGTTGCTGCTACTCGGCGACGCACTGCCCGAACGCGATGTCGCGGCCGCCCTACTGCCGGTAGATATCGACCGCGCAGTGGCGGCGGGCCTGCTCGATCGCGACGGCGACACCGTCCGCGCCGCGCTCGACCTGCGCCCACTGGACGCCGGGGCAGGCACCCGCTGGATCCTGTCCGACCTCGACGATTCGATGCGCAGGCGCACGCTCACCGAAGACCACGTGCTCGGTGTCGGCCACGCCTCCCTCTCGCTTCTGCGCGCCACCCCGACCCGCAAGGTCGGCTCCGTGCTCGACCTCGGCACCGGCTGCGGCGTGCAGGCCGTGCACGCCGCCTCCTACGCGAACCAGGTGACCGCTACCGACGTGAACACCCGCGCGCTGTGGCTCGCCGAGGCCACCGCCGCGCTCAACGGACTCGATATCGAACTGCTCGAAGGCTCCTGGTTCGAACCGGTCGCTGGCCGCCGCTTCGACCAGGTGGTGGCGAACCCGCCGTTCGTGGTGGGTCCCGCGAGGATCGAGCACACCTACCGTGACTCCGGGCTCGCCCTCGACGGCGCCAGTGAATTGGTGATCGGGCAGGCGGCGGACCTGCTCGCTCCGGGCGGCACCGCCGCGATGCTGGCCGCCTGGGTGCATGTGGACGGCGAGGACTGGCGGCACCGGGTGTCGTCGTGGCTGCCCGCGCACGGCGTCGACGCCTGGGTGGTGCAGCGCGACGTCGCCGACCCCGCCCTCTATGTCGGCACCTGGCTGCGGGACGCCGGCCTCGACCCGCGCGACCCGGCCGCGCAGGCGCGCGCCGAGCAGTGGCTCGACGCCTTCACCGCGGCCGACGTCGAGGGCATCGGCTTCGGCTTCGTCTATCTGCGCGCCGTCGACGCCCCGACCGAACTGCTCGCCGAGGACCTCACGCACGGCTTCGACGACCCGCTCGGCGACGAGGCGACCCGCTACTTCGAGCGTTCGGCCTGGCTGCGTGCCGTCGCCGGTGACGAAAAACTGGCCTGGACTTCACGTTTCGTGGTGGACCCGGCGACCGCGCTGGAACGCGTCGCGCTGCCCGGCCCGGACGGCTGGGCCGAGCAGGTCGCGCGGGTGCACCGCGGCGACGGGCCGCGCTGGCAGCACGAGGTGGACGAGACAACCATCTCGCTGCTGGCGGGAATGCGCGCGGACGGCCTGCCGTTGTACGAACTGATCGAACTGCTGGCGGTTGCCCACGGATCTGCCGAAGTGACCACGGAGTTCGCGGCCGAAGCGTTGTCCGTGGTGGCCGGACTGGTCCGCCACGGATTGGTGCGGCCCGTGTAAATCCGGCGATCGCGGGTAGGTCGGTGCAGGCACCGGACAGCAGGCGTTCCACCGCTGGGAGCTTCTCAGGAACTTCTCAGACGAGAGTGAGGAAAACCGCACGTCAAAGCGGTTTATCTGAGCCACGACGGGGAACTTTATCTCTGTCGGGTCCGTTGTTCGGAGTGAGACACCACCGACAGGAGGCAAGTCATGACAAGCCCCGCCACCACTCGTGTGCGCATCAGCGATTCGGACCTCGACGCCCAGAGCCCCGCAGCCGATCTGGTACGCGTGTACCTGAATGGAATCGGCCGTACTGCGCTGCTCACGGCCGCCGACGAGGTCGAATTGGCCAAGCGTATCGAGGCGGGCCTCTACGCCCAGCACCTGCTGGAGACCGGCAAACGTCTGTCGGCCACCCGCAAGCGTGATCTGGCCCTCATCGTTCGCGAAGGCCAGGCCGCACGGTCGCACCTGTTGGAAGCCAACCTCCGCCTCGTGGTCTCCCTCGCCAAGCGCTACACCGGCCGCGGCATGCCGCTGCTGGATCTCATCCAGGAAGGCAACCTGGGTCTGATCCGCGCCATGGAGAAGTTCGACTACGCCAAGGGCTTCAAGTTCTCCACGTACGCCACCTGGTGGATCCGGCAAGCCATCACCCGTGGCATGGCCGATCAGAGCCGCACCATCCGGCTGCCCGTCCACCTGGTCGAACAGGTGAACAAGCTGGCCAGGATCAAGCGCGAACTGCACCAGCAGCTCGGCCGCGAGGCCACCGACGCGGAACTGGCGAACGAGTCCGGCATCCCGGTCGAGAAGATCTCCGATCTGCTCGATCACAGCCGCGACCCGGTCAGCCTGGACATGCCGGTCGGCAACGACGAAGAGGCCCCGCTCGGCGACTTCATCGAAGACTCCGAGGCCACCTCCGCCGAGTCCGCGGTGATCGCCGGACTGCTGCACCACGACGTGCGCAGCGTCCTGGCCACCCTCGATGAGCGCGAGCAGCAGGTCATCCGCCTGCGCTTCGGTCTCGACGACGGCCAGCCGCGCACCCTCGACCAGATCGGCAAGCTCTTCGGGCTCTCCCGCGAGCGCGTCCGGCAGATCGAGCGCGAGGTCATGTCGAAGCTGCGCAAGGGCGAGCGGGCCGACCGGCTCCGCGCCTACGCCAGCTGACCCCGTGCCGGAACACTCCGGCCCCATAACGACGCCGGGTTCCCCCGAGACCAGCCCGGCGTCCAGACCTGGTGACCCTCGGGGTCACCTGCCAACGCCGGCCGGTGCCGCGTATCTCCGCCCCCTCCGGGATAGCGCGAGCCGGTCGGCGTGAATTGTGCCGGGCCGTCCAATTCTGCGACGGCCCAACGACTCCCGGCAGTTGCTTCAGCTGCTGGATGCGTCAGACCTTCCGATAGTGCTCCGCCAGCGCACCGAACGCCACCTTGGGTTCCCAAGGCATATCCGGATAGGCCTGCCCGAGACCGGCATCCAGGACTTTGACGATGCCGTAGCTGGCCGAGTCCAAGTCGTCCTTCGGGTCGCCGTCAAAACGGTGCACATGGTCGTAGAGCGCGAAGAGGAACACGAAAGCGGCATCGACACCCTCGGCGGCGAAAATCTCCAGGAGCTCGCGCACGTACGCCACCTGACCCTCCTCATCGCGTGCGTACACGCCGTTCATGCGCACCGGGCCCTGGGCGTCGTACTCGATGATCTCCAGTCCCTGCGCGCCAGGACGCCGGACCCGGTGGGTCAGCCGAGGCGGCGGGGGCCCGTGTCGAAGCGGCTTGGTTCGGGGCCGATTCGGCCGCGGGCGTAGAGGATTTCGGCGGAGTTGGTGGAGGCCAGGACGGGGTCGAAGGAGAGTTCGCGCATGTGGGGGAGGTCGTCGAAGAGGGCTGAGATGCGTTGGGCGAGTTCGGCTAAGGCGGCCTTGTCTACGCGGGGGCTGGCGGGGGTGCCGGAGAGCAGGGGTGCTGCGCGGGGGGCGTCGATGAGGGCGGTTGCCTCGTCGGCGGTGAGGGGTAGGGCTCGGTAGGCGCGGTCGCCGAGGAGTTCGATGATCAGGCCGGAGAGGCCGAACTCGATGACCGAACCAAAGGACGGGTCATCCTGGACGCGCAGGACGCAGCCGACGCCCTTGGTGGCCATCTTCTGGATGTGCAGCACCGGGTCGCCGCACAGTTCGACCAGGTCCGCGTACGCCTGCCGCACCGCTTCGGGGCGCCACAGGTCCAGCCGAACACCGGTGAGATCCGGTCGGCGACGCCACAATTCGCCGGTCGCCTTGGCCGCGACCGGGTAGCCGAGCTCTTCGGCCGCGGTGACCGCCTCGTCGGCGCTGCGCACCTCGCGGAACTCCACCACCGAAATGCCGTAGCAGCCCAGCAGTTCGACGGTTTCCAGGTCGGTGAGCCGACGGCCGCCGGATTCGGCCATCCACTGCGCGACCAGCGTGCGCGCCCGTTCGGTGTCGATACCGTCCGGACGCATCACCTGTGACACCGGTCGGGTGCGCCACTCCGCGTAGCGACGGACCCGAGCCAGCGCCCGTGCTGCGCGCTCCGGGTCGGGATACGAGGGAATCGACCCGCGCACCGCCGTCGCGCCCGCGCCGCGGACCGCCAGCAGATGCGGAATGCCCTGTTCGGCAATGAATGTGGTCAGAATCGGTTTGCCTGAATCGGGGACAGCAGCGGCAGCCTCGCGGATGGCGTCGGCGAAGCCGGCCATCGGCAGCGGGACCGGTGGCGCGAAAACCACTAGCACCGAGTCGATATCGGCAGATTGCAGTGCTGCCACCGTCGCGTCGAGGTAGGCGCCGGGGGTCGCCTGTGGTCCCAGGTTCACCGGGTCGCCGACCGTCAGTCCCTCGCTCTGCGCGGCATCGACGGCCAGCCAGTTGAGCGCCGCACTGTTGCCGACAACCGCCAACCGGGAACCGCCGGGCAACGGCTGATACCCGAGCAGCGCGGCGCAGTCGAACAGCTCCGAGATGGAGTCGACCTGCACGATTCCCGCCTGCGCAAACAGGTCTCGCACGATCGAGCGGTCCATATCGCCCGCCGGTTGGGCGGCGTGGCGACCGCTGCTCACCGCGACGATCGGCTTGGTCCTGGCCACCCGGCGCGCGATCCGGGAGAACTTGCGCGGGTTACCGAAACTCTCCAGGTAGAGCAGCACCACATCGGTATCCGGGTCGGTGTCCCAATACTGGAGCAGGTCGTTGCCGGACACGTCGGCGCGGTCGCCGGCCGACACGAACGTCGACAGCCCGAGATTCCTGGCCGCGGCCTCACCGAGGATGGCCGCCCCCAACGGCCCGGACTGACAGAAGAACCCGATCCGCCCGCGGCTGGGCAGCACCGATGCCAGCGTCGCGTTGAGCGCCACCTCAGGATCGGTGTTCACGATGCCGAGCGCGCTCGGCCCGACCACCCGCATCCCGTGTCCGCGTGCGGCGGCGACCAACTCCTGCTCGGCCGTCCCGCCGGCCACACCGGTCGTGTCGAAGCCGGCGGTGAGCACGACAAGCCCCTTGACGCCCTTGGCCATACAGTCGTCCAGCACCGAGCCGATCGCCTCCGGCGGCACCGCTACCACCGCGAGGTCGACCTCGTCGGGGATCTCCCGCACCGTCGCGTAGGCACGCACGCCGCGCACCGCGCGCCGATTCGGATTCACCGGGAACACCGGACCTTGGAACACACCGGACAGCAGGTTGTTCAGCACCGCGCCGCCCACCCGGCCGGTGCTCGGTGTCGCGCCGATCACCGCCACCGATCGCGGAGTGAGCAGATTGCCCACGCTGCGCGCCTCGGAGGCCCGCTCGCGCGAATCCCGCACGGAGAGCAAGGCTTCGGTGGGATCGATGGCGAATTCCAGGTGCAGCACCGACCCGTCCCTGCTGCGCTCCACCTGATAGCCCGCGTCCCGGAAGACCGTCACCATGGTGGTGTTCTCCGCGAGCACCTCGGCGACGAAGGTCTCGATCTTGTTCTCCGCGGCGGCACCGGCCAAGTGCTCCAACAGAATCGAGCCGAGCCCGCGGCCCTGATGCGCGTCGGCCACCACGAACGCGACCTCCGCGGACCGCCGCCCGTCCCGGTCCAGCAGCTCATACCGGCCCACCGCGACGATCGCGGTGCCGAGCACCAGCACCAGGCCGACCCGGTCGTGATAGTCGACATGGGTGGTCCGGTAGAGATCCTTCGGCGAGATCCGCGGGTACGGACCGAAATAACGTAGATACCTGGTGCGATCGGACAGCGCGGCGTGGAACTCCTGCATCGCGTCGGCGTCGTCCGGCGTGATCGGCCGCAGCCGGACCACGCCGCCGTCGGAGGCGAGCACGTCGGCGAACCAGTGCTGCGGCGGCGGGGGCGGGACCGCCGGTGTGTCCGGAGTGTCTACGGGGTCAGTCACGAGGGTCCTCCGGGTCCAGGCCGAGCAACCCGAAAGTCGCTCGGCGAGTGGCCAGCACGGCCGTGTCGATGGCGCGTTGGGCGCGGTCGAAGCGCGCGTCCCCAGTCTCCCCCGTGCCGCCAGGGCCATCCCACGGGCGGTAGGCGATGTCGCCGCCGTCCCCCATGGTGCGCGGCGGATCGACCTTCGGCGCCGCCGCGCGGACCTGGTCGATCCACTGCTGGGGGATCTCGGTCTCCGGCGCGATGGTGCGGTCCAGCGCGGTGGCCAGCAGGTGCGTCCAGGACCGCGGCACCACCCGGATCAGCCCGTAGCCGCCGCCTCCCACGGCGAGCCAGCGCCCTTCGGCGTATTGGTCGGCCAGGTCGCGCATGGCACGGAACGCGGCGCGCTGACCGTCCACGGTGAGTTCCAGGTCGGCGAGTGGATCCTCGCGATGGGTGTCCACCCCGCATTGGCTGACCACGATCTGCGGCCGGAACGCCGCGACCGCACCGGGCACGACCGCGTGGAAACCGCGCAACCACTGGGCGTCTCGGGTGCCGGGCAGCAGCGGCAGATTGATCGCGCTCCCCTCGGCGGCGCCCGCACCCGTCTCCTCGGGCCAGCCGGTGTTCGGCCAGAGGGTCGCCGGGTGCTGGTGCAGCGAAACGGTGAGCACCCGCGGGTCGGCGTAGAACGCGCGCTGCACCCCGTCACCGTGGTGCACGTCGACGTCGAGATAGACGATGCGGTCGAAGCCGTGATCCAGCAGCCAGGAGATGGCCACCGCCGCATCGTTGTACACGCAGAACCCGGACGCCGAGTCCGCCATCGCGTGGTGCATGCCGCCGCCGATACTCACCGCACGCCTGGTCCGGCCCTCGGCGATCTCCCTGGCCGCGGCCAGCGTGCCGCCGACGATCACCGAGGCCGCCTGATGCATGCCAGGGAACACCGGGTTGTCCGGCGACCCCAGACCGAACGGCGGGGCCTGCGGCGAACCGGCGGGCGCCGTGACGTGCTCGACCGCATCGATGTACGCGGCGGTATGGATGCGCAACAGGTCGGCTCGATCGGCCGCGGCGGGTGCCAATAGCTCGACACCGTCGAGTAATCCGAGACTTTCGGCGAGCGCCATGGTGAACTTCAGGCGCGCAGGTTTCATCGGATGCTGCGGAGTCCAGGTGTAGTCGAGAAACCGGTCGGTCCACACGACGGTTCCTGGGCTGCGCTGTTCGCCGGGTGGCGCCGGACGTTCGCCGCGCGGTGCAGTGGCCATGCTCGCAACGCTACGCGGGAAGGTACGGACCCTGTCGAACGTTGGTATGCAGTAGAAATACAGATAAGTGCGATCGCGGCGGCTAGCCGTGCGCCGAACGGAATCCCGCATTGCCGCGCACCATGCGGCGCGACACCGTCCGGCGCAGGGCCGTGTCGGTGTGCGTAGGTAGAATTCGTGCCGACGAAGGGGTAACTGGTGAAAGATCTGGTCGACACCACGGAGATGTATCTCCGTACCATCTACGACCTCGAGGAGGAGGGCGTGGTGCCCCTGCGTGCTCGCATCGCCGAGCGCCTCGAACAGAGTGGACCGACGGTGAGCCAAACTGTCGCTCGGATGGAGCGCGACGGTTTGCTGCTGGTCGCCGGAGACCGTCATCTCGAGCTGACCGAGAAGGGCCGCAGCATGGCGGTCGCCGTGATGCGCAAGCACCGGCTCGCCGAACGCCTGCTCGTCGACATCATCGGCCTGGACTGGCAGAACGTGCACGCCGAGGCCTGCCGCTGGGAACACGTGATGAGCGAGGACGTCGAACGGCGTCTGGTCGAGGTGCTCAACCACCCGACCACCTCCCCTTACGGCAACCCGATCCCCGGCCTGGACGAGCTGGGCATCGCGCCGCCGGCCTCCGCCGAGGAAACCCTGGTTCGGCTCTCCGATCTGCCGCAGGGCCAGGTGCACGCCGTCGTGGTGCGCAGGCTGGCCGAGCACATCCAGACCGACCCCGAGGTCATCGGTCAGCTGCGTGAGGCGGGCGTGGTGCCCGACGCACGCGTCACCGTCGAGAACAAGCCGGGCTCGGTGGTCATCACCGTGCCGGGCCACGAGGGGTTCGAGCTGTCCGACGAGATGGCGCACGCCGTCCAGGTCAAGCTGGTCTGACGCGTGAAACTTCTGGTCACCGGCGGAGCCGGGTACGTCGGCGGGGTCTGCGCGCAGGTGCTGCTCGAAGCAGGTCATGAGGTCGTCGTGGTCGACGACCTGTCCACCGGAAACGCCGAGGGCGTCCCGTCCGGCGCCCGCTTCGTCGAAGGCGATATCGCGCAGGCCGCGACTGCCCTGCTCGGGGCCGAATCCTTCGACGGCGTCCTGCATTTCGCGGCACAATCGCTGGTCGGCGAGTCGGTGCAGCAGCCGGAGAAGTACTGGCACGGCAATGTGGTGAAGACCTTCGAACTGCTGGAGGCGATGCGCAAGGCAGGCACGCCACGACTGGTGTTCTCCTCCACCGCCGCCGTTTACGGCGAACCGGAGCAGGTGCCGATCACCGAGGACGCGCCGACCCGGCCCACCAACCCGTACGGTGCGTCGAAGCTCGCCATCGATCACGCCATCACCTCCTACTCGATCGCGCACGGACTGGCGGCGACCAGCCTGCGCTACTTCAATGTCGCCGGCGCCTATGGTGGCCTCGGCGAAAACCGCGTGGTGGAAACACATCTCATTCCGCTGGTGCTGCAGGTCGCGCTCGGGCACCGCAAGGCGATCTCGGTCTTCGGCACCGACTGGCCGACTCCGGACGGCACCGCCGTGCGCGACTACATCCACATCCGCGACCTCGCCGAGGCGCACCTGCTGGCCCTGGCCACCTCCGAGCCGGGCACCCACCGCATCTACAACCTCGGTAGCGGCACCGGATTCTCGGTCCGCGAAGTGATTTCGGCGTGCGAACGCGTCACGGGCCTGCCCATCACCGCCCAGGACGCCCCCCGCCGACCCGGCGACCCGGCAACCCTCATCGCCTCCAGCGAGCGGGCCATCGCCGAGCTCGGCTGGCGCCCGAAGCACAACGATCTCGACGAAATCGTCTCCGACGCCTGGGATTTCCTCCAGTCGCTCGGCCCACGCGCACACAGCGCTCGCTGAGGATCCGCGTCCCGCATCGACCGGGGCAGCACGGCCGTCCACCTCCGCTGAGCTGCCCCGGTCATCTGCTGCGTACTCGCGGGCCCCAGGGGATCGACGGTCGCCGAGCGCTGGCTCGCACCCGGTGGGTCGTCCACGCCGCTGTTCACCGTGTGCCCTTCGCCACCACCGGCGTAGCGGCCCGCGACGGGGCCGACCCGGTAGCCAGTGGCATACGTCGCGGTGACCGCTGGAAACCGACAGCGCAACCCCGTGTCGGGCTGGCCCTTCACGGTGCCGGAGAGCCTAGATCGATACCGAGGTCCGCGGCAGTGTCGTAACCGCTGCGGGCCAGGCGCCGCAGTTGGTCGGGACGCATACCGAGGTGCAATGACGTCTCCAGCAGTGTCGCCAGCGGATGGTCCGGGTCGGCATCCAATGCGGCGTCCAGCGCGATGCCGGCGAGCGGTCCATCGCCGCGCACGTAGGCGCTGTACCCGAGCAGTGCTGCCGCTTCGGCTCGATCGCGGCCGGTCAAGGCGCGGGTCAGGGCCGCCCACAACCCCTCGGCGGCGACGGCGTGATCGCCGACGGCCAAGGCGAACATGGTGTCGCGGACCGCTCGATCCCGCAGGGCCGCAGCGAGTTCCGCGATTTCGGGCACCATGAGCTGCCCACCGGATTCGGTGTTCGCGATCTGCCACAGCACATAGTCGAGCGCTTCCCTGCTGTAGGAGCTCGGATCACCGCGCCGCACCGCCCGCGCATACCGATCACGAGCCACGGCGACCGCGCTGTCCAACAGCGACGCCACCTGATCTTGCAGCTCGACATCCTCCACAACCATCGCCGTCAGTTCCGCTCGGGAGCCGCGCACGTGCTTGCCGTCGAGCACGTTCGACAGCGCGACCACCGAGGTCGCCGGATCCGGCAGCGCCCCACGCCGATCCGGGCCGAGCAAACTCCACCAGCCTTCCTCCGCCTCGATCGCGCACACCGCCCACGCGCCGGCCAGCGCGATATCGTGCGCGGCGAGTCGCCGGTCCAGTGCGTCGATCAACACCTCGAATCGCCCGGTGCCGCAGTGCTCCCCGATCTCCGAACGGTGCTCCGTCGGTTCCACGGCCCTATCGTCGACCACCACCGCCAGCACCTCGGCCACGTCATCGTGCGCGCAGATCTGCATCACACATTTCGCCACCATCCCGGCCCGCAGCCTGCGCCGCCCACCGTCCTGGTCCAGATCGAACCGCACCACCGCGTCGATGATCGCCCCACCACCGCGCCCCGGCGCCGACCGCAACACCAGCACAACCAGCGACCGCTCCGGCGGAAACCCGATCATCGCCGGCACCGCCGCGATCAACTCCCCCGGCTCGTCCACGTGCACAGCACTATCCGGCACGTCCGCCTCGAACGGCGGCGCCTGATCGGCACACACCACCATCCGCCCGTGCTCAGCCGACTCGAACACATCCCCTTCGGTCAGCGCGCCGAACCCGGCATCCAGCGAATCGCCGATCCCCTCGGTCTCCGAATCGAACAGGGACGCACCGGTCTGATCGATATCCGCAGCGAGCACTGCATCTTCCGCTCGTACAGGGTCACCCCGCCGCACCGCGTCGTCTGTCCGGTCGGGGTTTCCGCCGAGCACCGCCGCCCCGGCCAGGTCGATATCGGCGGGGAGCGTAGCGTCTTCCACCCGCGCAGCGCTTTCCAGCCATGCAGCGTCCGCCTGCATATCGGCTTCCGGGCGCACGTTGTCTTCAGGTCGCACAGTGGTGCCCGGCCGCACAGCGTCGCGGACTCGCTCGATGGCCTCACCCAGCACGGTTGCGACATCCGGATCGGTATCAGAGGTGAGCACGAGCCCGCCCAGTCGTACGTCGTCGGGCTGACCGCCGTCGTCGGAAGGACTGCTGCCAACGGAGTTCTCGCTACCGTCGAATCGCCCGTCACGGTCCGCCCGCGCCGTACCGTGGTCGTCCTTCTCACCTCCCGGCCGAAGAAACTGACACGATCGCATCGCCGCAGCGAGACTCACGGGTGCTCGGGAACTGGAGGTGCCGCGCAGCAGCGACGGACGCGCACAGAAGAGCTCATCGCCGGCAGGCCCGGTATCACCGTGCTCGGAATCGGCCTGTGCCGCAGCACGACCGGTGGGTCGGGGGTTCGAGGGAGTGGTCATGGCGTCGAGACTGCTCGCCATCCGCACCGAACCCGGCGCGTTCACCAGGCGATTCAGCCACCCTGGGGAATTCCCCCGCGCTGTGGACAACTCAGCCGCGACAGCCCGTCACCACCACTCGCCTGTCCGCGAGAACTGCTATCGTCCCGCGCCGGCTACCCGCCCCACCGCCGTCGTGAACAGCTCGTCCACCGCCGCCACATCCGGCTCGGCACCGGAAAAAGACATATACGTCACAGTGATTCGCACATCATCGACCTGCCCGACCGCCGTCCGCATCGTCTCGGTCAACCCGGCCCCGCCGACATCCGGTGTTACCGTTCGCCGCAACGCCAGCGCATCGTCCGCGTCGATCGACGGCGCAGGCACGAGCTCGGTGGTCACGGTCGTCAGCGCCCCACCCCGGCTGACCCGCACCGACGCACACTGTTTCAGCTGGCTGCGCAGCGCGGCGAGCGGCTGCTCGGTCCGCGTCAACTCCACCGTGAGGGTGGCTCGCGTGGCATCGTCGGTACCGACGGCGATTTCAGTCTTGTTCGCCCCGAACACCTGCTGCGGCGGCGTACATCCCTCCGGCTGCACCCGTGCACCCCGCCCGGCTCCGGTCAGATCCCCGGCCGCCTGCGCCGCCGCTTCGGGCGGCAGCACCACTGCCGGATACCTGGCCGGAAACTGCGCCGGTTCGACCAGCAAAGTCGACAGCGCGGCACCCACCTGCCGCGTCACTTCCGTCTGCTCGACCGCGACCGGATGACCGGCCACCGTCGCCCCACACCCGGCGAGCAACCCCGCACACGCCGCAGCCATGGCGAAGCTCACCCCCCTGCGCGCCGAATCCGCCACAGTCACCCGACCCACTGTGCCAAACTCCCGGTGCCCACCCGCCTCGCCACGCCGCCCCACCGGGAATGCGCGGGGCGCCGATGCTGTTGGCTCGTCGTATGGGTCGGTGTCCTGACCGTGCACGGTGACAGTCACCGGCATGGGGGACAATGGACATGGTCCCCGTCTCGGACGCCGCTCGTCTCGAACGACTCAGGTGTCGAACGCCCGAGCAGCAGCCGTGCCGGCGGACCCGCGCAGGAAGGAGTACGCGATGGACCACGAGTCGCGAATGTACGAACTGGAGTTCCCAGCTCCGCAGCTGTCGTCCGACGACGGCGCGGGTCCGGTCCTGGTGCACGGACTGGAAGGTTTCACCGATGCGGGGCATGCGGTGCGGCTGGCCACCACGCACCTGCGCGAGAGCCTCGAAAGCGAACTGGTCGCCTCGTTCGATGTGGACGAGCTGCTCGACTACCGCTCGCGGCGCCCGCTCATGACGTTCAAGACCGACCACTTCTCCGAGTACGCCGAGCCCGAGCTCAACCTCTGGGCCCTGCGTGACACGGCAGGCACCCCGTTCCTGCTGCTCGCGGGCATCGAACCGGACCTGCGCTGGGAGAAGTTCACCACCGCGGTCCGTCTGCTCGCCGAACAGCTCGGCGTCCGGCGCAGCATCGGCCTCAGCGCCATCCCGATGGCGATCCCGCACACCCGTCCGCTCGGCGTGACCGCACACTCCTCGGACCGCGATCTCATCCCCGAGCATCAGCGCTGGCCCGGTGAGTTGCAGGTGCCCGGCAGCGCGTCCTCGCTGCTGGAATACCGGATGTCCCAGCACGGTCACGAGTCGGTCGGCTTCTCCGTGCACGTGCCGCACTACCTCGCGCAGACCGCGTACCCGGAGGCCGCGCAGACCCTGCTGGAGAACGTCGCCGACAACGCGGGCCTCGACATCCCGCTCGCCGCACTCGGCGAGGCGGCGGCCAGGGTGCGCGAACAGGTCAACGAGCACATCGCCGGAAACTCCGAGGTGGAGACGGTCGTGCACGCGCTGGAGCGCCAGTACGACAGCTTCGTCACCGCGCAGGAACGCCAGTCGAGCCTGCTCGTCGGTGACGGCGAACTGCCCAGCGGTGATGAACTCGGCGCCGAATTCGAGCGCTTCCTCGCCGAGCAAGGCGGCTACGAGGGCGAGGAAGGCCCGCCACCGGGCGAACAGCGGTAGCAAGCCCGTATGCGGCAGCCCGTAGGGTGTTCGGAGTGGATCTGACCGAGCTGCTGGAGATACCGGGAACCGACGCCGACGCGCTGTACGAGTCCTTCGGGGCGTGGGCGGCCGAGCAGGGCACCCCGCTGTATCCGGCGCAGGACGAGGCGCTGATGGAGTTGGCGTCGGGATCCAATGTCATCCTCGCGACGCCGACGGGTTCCGGGAAGTCCCTGGTCGCGGTCGGCGCCCACCTCATCGCGCTGGCCCAGGGCAGACGCACCTACTACACCGCGCCGATCAAAGCGCTGGTCAGCGAGAAATTCTTCGCCCTGTGCGAGGTTTTCGGCGCCGAACGCGTCGGCATGGTCACCGGCGACGCGGCGGTCAACGCCGACGCACCGATCATCTGCGCCACCGCGGAAATCCTCGCGAACCTCGCGCTGCGCGAGGGGTCGGCGGCCGATGTCGGCCAGGTCGTGATGGACGAATTCCACTTCTACGCCGACCCCGACCGCGGCTGGGCCTGGCAGGTCCCGCTGCTGGAACTCCCCCGTGCCCAGTTCCTGCTGATGTCCGCCACTCTCGGCGAGGTCGACTTTTTCGCCAAAGACATGGAACGCCGCACCGGCCGGCCGTCGGCGATCGTCGCGGGCACCGAACGTCCGGTGCCGCTGACCTTCTCGTACGCGCGCACCCCCATCACCGAGACCCTGGAAGAACTCGTCACCACCCACCAGGCCCCGGTCTACGTGGTGCATTTCACCCAGGCCGCCGCCCTCGAGCGGGCCCAGGCACTGACCAGCGTGAATTTCGCCACCCGCGCCGAAAAGGACGCGATCGCCACGGCACTGGGCGAATTCCGCTTCGCCTCCGGCTTCGGCAAGACGCTGTCGCGGCTGATCCGCCACGGAATCGGCGTGCACCACGCCGGCATGCTGCCGAAATACCGCCGCCTGGTCGAACGACTGGCCCAAGAGGGTCTGCTGAAAGTGGTCTGCGGCACCGACACCCTCGGCGTCGGCATCAACGTCCCCATCCGCACCGTGCTGCTCACCGGCCTGACCAAGTACGACGGCGTGCGCACGCGCAGGCTGAAAGCCCGTGAGTTCCACCAGATCTCGGGACGGGCGGGCCGCGCGGGGTACGACACCATGGGCACGGTCGTCGTGCAAGCACCGGAGCACGAAGTGGAGAACACCCGCCTGCTCGCGAAGGCGGGCGACGACCCGAAGAAGCAGCGAAAGGTGGTGCGGCGCAAGCCACCCGAGGGTTTCGTCTCGTGGAGCGAGGAGACCTTCGACCGTCTCGTCACCGCCCAGCCGGAGCCGATGGTCTCCCGCTTCAACGTGACGAACTCCATGCTGCTCAACGTGATTGCCCGTCCGGGCAACTGCTTCGACGCCATGCGCCACCTGCTCGAGGACAACCACGAGCCGCGCCCCGCCCAGCGCAGACACATCCTGCGCGCCATCCGCCTCTACCGCGCGCTGCGCGACGCCGGGGTGGTCCAGCAGCTCGACGAGCCCGACGCGCAGGGCCGCCGCGCCCGCCTCACCGTCGACCTGCAGCGCGACTTCGCCCTCGACCAGCCGCTGTCGCCGTTCGCGCTGGCCGCCTTCGAGCTCCTCGACAAAGACGCGCCCGGCTATACCCTCGATGTGGTGTCCCTCATCGAATCGACCCTCGAGGATCCGCGCCAGCTGCTGATGGCTCAGCAGCACAAGGCGCGCGGCGTGGCGATCAATGAGATGAAGGCCGACGGCATCGAGTACGACGAGCGGATGGAGCTGCTCGAAGAGGTCACCTGGCCCAAACCGCTCGCAGAGCTGATCGAGCCCGCCTTCGAGACCTACCGCGCCGGGCATCCGTGGGTGTCGGAGTTCGCGCCGTCACCCAAGTCGGTGGTGCGCGACATGATCGAACGGTCGATGACCTTCGCCGAACTGATCTCGCACTACGAACTGGCCCGCTCCGAGGGCGTGGTGCTGCGCTATCTCGCGGACGCTTACCGCGCGCTGCGCCGCACCGTGCCGGACGCCGCGCGCACCGAGGAACTCGACGACATCACCGAGTGGCTCGGCGAACTGGTCCGCCAGGTCGACTCCAGCCTGCTCGACGAGTGGGAGCAGCTCACCAACCCCGGCGCGGAGATCGACGCCGACCAGCTCGCCTTCGGCGCCGAGACGGTGCGCCCGATCTCCGCCAACGAGCGCGCGTTCCGGGTGATGATCCGCAACGCCATGTTCCGCCGGGTCGAGCTGGCCGCGCTGCGCCGCTGGGACGCGCTGGCCGAGATGGGCATCGGACCGGATTGGGAGACCGAACTGGCCCCCTACTTCGCCGAGTACGAAAGCATCGGCATCGGTCAGGACGCTCGCGGACCGCAACTGTTCCAGATCGAACGAAGACCCGGTTTCTGGCAGGTGCGCCAGGTCCTCGACGACCCGGCGGGCGACCATGGCTGGTCGATCGTCGGTGTGGTGGACCTGGCCGAGTCCGATGCCGCCGGTGAGGTCGTCTTCGACGAAATCACGGTGTCCGCAGGCTGACCAAGCACCGCCGCCGCACCCCGAAATCTACAGAATCCATACAGGTCACCGCCCTCTCAGCGCCCGTATTCTGGTGCCGTCCGGGGGTGCTACCGACGCGAGGTTTGACGGATTCGTTTCTGGGTAGGGGCCGCTGATACTCTCTCCGCTGCTGCCAAGCGAAAGATCAACTATGCCCGAATCACCGTTCCTTGTCATCTATCCCGAGCGAGTGCGCGAGAACTACAGCGCACTCCATGCCGTCATGCCCGCGGCAAGGATTCGCTTCGCGGTCAAGGCAAGCCCGGTGCCGGAGATTATTCGAGCACTCGACGAGGAAGGCGCCGAGTTCGATGTCGCCAGCATCGGCGAGATCGAGTTGTGCCTCGCGCTCGGTGTCGAACCGGACACACTCTGCTACGGCAACCCGATCAAGAAGGCCGCCGACATCGCCCGCGCCTACGCGTTGGGGGTGCGCCGGTACGCCTTCGACACCGAGGACGATCTGCTGCGCATCGTCGAGCACGCGCCGGGCTCGGAGGTCGAATGCCGCTTCCTGGCTTCGGCGCCGGAGTCGCGCACGCCGTTCGGCGCCAAGTTCGGCTGCACGCCGGGCGAGGCGTTCCGGCTGCTGGTGCGGGCGCGCGATCTGGGGTTGATCGTCGGCGGGCCGTACTTCCACGTCGGGTCCCAGCAGCTCGATCCGGACGCGTGGCGGATCGGCGTCGAGCAGGCGGGCCGGATCGTGGAAGCGTTGGCCGACAAGGACATTCACGTCCGATCCGTGAATATCGGTGGCGGACTGCCGATCGCGTACGCCGACCCGGCGCCCGCGTTGCCCGAGATCGCGGCGGTGGTCGACGCCGCCGTGACCGAATTCCTGCCCGAGACCGCCGCATTGGTGGTCGAACCCGGCCGCGCACTGGTCGGTTCGGCGGGCATCATCCATGCCGAAGTCGTGGGCGTGCGCGTCGCGCCGGACGGCCGACGCTGGGTGTATCTCGACATCGGCCGCTACAACGGCATGGCCGAGACAGAGAACGAGTACATCGCCTATCGGTTCCGCACGGACCGGGACGGTGACCCCGTCGACGAGGCGGTGGTGGCCGGTCCGACCTGCGACGGAGACGATGTACTGTATCAACGCACGCGAGTCCTCCTACCGACCACGTTGCGAGCCGGTGATCGCATTCAGATCCTCGACACCGGCGCCTATACCGCGAGCTATTCGTCGGTGTCCTTCAATGGTTTTCCGCCCTTGACCGTTCATGTCTCGGGCGCTGAGCGAGAGTGAGTTTGCCATGACGGCGGATTTCACCGGCTGGCATGTGCTGGCCGAGTTCGGTGGTGTCGACGCGACCCTCTGCGACGACCTCGAACGCCTCGAATCGGCGTTGCGTGAGTCTTTGATCGCGGCGGGCGTCACCATCTGCGATGTCGTACACAAGAAGTTCGATCCGCAGGGGGTGACTGTCCTCGCGCTGTTGTCGGAGTCTCACGCCTCGATTCACACCTATCCAGAGTCCGGCGACATCTTTGTCGACGTCTTCACCTGCGGCAGTATCGGCGCCGGCGCGTCGAAGGCCGTCGAACTGTTGCGAGACAAGTTGTCTCCCAAGGATGTTCGCATGCAGGTCATCCGCCGCGGGCACGGCTCGCAGCGGATCGAGGAACCGGTGGGCGCGGGCCTGACCCGCATCTGGGATCTGCACGAAGTGATCGTGGACACCCGTACTCCGTTCCAGCACATGGTGATCGCGCGCACCGAGCAGGGCATCAGCCTGTTCTCCGACGACGATCGCCAGTCCACCGAGTTCTCCCAGCTGACCTACCACGAGGCGATGATGGTTCCGGCCTTCGCGCTCGCCGCGAAGCTGGACAAGGTGCTCATCATCGGTTCCGGTGAGGGTGTGGCCAGTCAGATGTCGGTCGCCGCGGGCGCGACGCTGGTCGACCACGTCGACATCGATCAGCTCGAGGTCGAGCTGTGCGCCGAGCACCTGCCCTACGGCTACACCAGCGCCGACCTGGCCGCCGCCGTCAAGGGCGAAGGCCCGATCAAGGTGCACTACGCCGACGGCTGGGACTTCCTCGCCAAGGCCGCCGAGGCCGGGACGCGCTACGACGTCATCGTGATCGACCTGCCCGACGAGCGGGTCGAGGACGCGCAGCACAACCGCCTCTACGAGGCGGAGTTCCTGTCCCGATGTCGGGCCCTGCTCGCTCCCGGCGGCGTGCTGAGCGCGCAGGCCGGTTGCGCGACCATGTGGCGCAACGAGACATTGAAGCGGTCCTGGAATCGGTTCCACGAACAGTTCGGCACCGTCGTGCAGTACGGCAGCGACGAGCACGAGTGGACCTTCCTGTTCGGCACGAACGAGCAGCTGGCCGACCCGGTGCAGACTATGACCGACCGTCTGCCCACCCTGCCCTACCGGCCCGAAACCGTCGACGCGCGAGCACTCGTGCGCGGCGCGATCGAACCCCACGCCCTGCGCGTGTAGTACACCCCGAAACGCACCGGGCCCCAGTTCCACTGGGACCCGGTGCGTTTCGACGTGACGTACGTTGCATGCTTTTGACGCAGGTTGCTGCGTGCGTCACGAGCACCTTTCATGCGTCAAGTCGCCTGGGCTTCGATGTTGTGGTCAGGAACGGTTGCGGTATTCCTCGACGTTCAGGCCGCCTACGCCCCAGTTGGCGAGGTCGACCTCATCGATGACCACAAATGTCGTTGCCGGGTCCTTGTCGAGGACGGTGTGGAGTAGCTCGGTGATGCCTTTGATCAAGAGCGCCTTCTGCTCTCGGGTCACGCCTTCGTCGGTGACCTTGATATTCACGTAGGGCATCAGGCCGACCTGCCGGAGATGAACCCGCCGTCGACGGGGAGGATGTGGCCGGTGGTGAACTCGGCGTCGGCGAGATACAAGACGGCGGCGGTTGTTTCGGATACCTCACCGATGCGGTTCAGCAAAGCTAGTCGGCCGGAGGAGGTTTCGTCGCCGGCGCCGAACAGTGGGGTGCGGATGATGCCGGCGGCGACGGCGTTGACGCGGATCCCGTCAGCTGCGAGTTCTGCGGCGAGACTGGTGGTCAGCGCATGTACACCGCCCTTGCTGACCAGTGCCGCGGAGGCGGGTAGCCCGGCGAGTGCGTGGTCGACCAGCACCGTGCCGATGTTCACGATGCTGCCGCCGGTCGCCTGCCGCTGCAGCTGACGCACCACCGCCTGCGTCGTGAAGTAGGTGCCCTTCAGGTTGCCGTTCACGAAGCTGTCGAGGTCCGCCTCGGTGACGTCCACGAACGGTTTGGCGCCGAAGATGCCCGCGCTGTTCACCAGCACCTGCACCCCGCCGAACCGATCGACGGCGGTCCGTACCAGCTCGGAACCCGTTGCGGGAGAGCCGATATCGCCCGCGAAGGTAGCGATCTGCTCAGGTGCGCCGAGCTTCGCGGCCACGTCGGCAAGCTTGCCGGGGTCGCGGCCATTGAGCACCACGTTGTCCCCGCGCGCCACGAACGCGCGGGCGACATCGCGCCCGATCCCACTGGAGGATCCGGTCACGATCACCGTTTTCGACATGTTCTCCCTCTTCCTTGAATACGACCGGTCGTCTTGGAATGCGTATGCATCACGACCCTCGAATTACAACTCTGATGAATGCCCTGGTTCAGGGCCGAAAATAGTCGTCCAGCAGACGATCCAAACACTTCTGCAGCGGTTCCAGCGTCCGATCGATCTTCATCCGGATCACCGCCCCCTCCCACGATTCCAGCAGCAGGTCAGCCAGATCGGTCGCGTCGATATCGCTCCGAATCATCCCCAGCCCCTGCGCTTCTCGCAGCTGCTCAGCCACCCGATCCCGCCAAGCCCCCCAAGCCTGCGACAACGACTCCCGAAGCAGCTCACTACCTTCCAGCTCCCCGCCCAGATTCGCGATCAAACACCCCCCGGTGAACTCCGCCTCGACGAACTCCTCCATCAACCGTCCGAAAAACGCCCGCAACCCACTCACCGGATCCGCCGCCGCCCCGAACGCCGCACTCAAATTCCGCTGCACACACAGCGAATGATGCTCGATCACCGCCCGCCCAAAACTCTCCTTGCTGTCGAAGTAGTTATAAAACGACCCCTTAGGCACCCCCACCTTGTCCAAAACCTGCTTGATCCCCGTCCCGTGATACCCACTGGCCAAAAACCCAGCCGCCCCCTCCTCCACCAAAAGCTGCCGAGTATCCCCACTCCGTCGCGGTCGCGCCATACCCCGAATATACGACCGGTCGTCTACTAACGCAACCTCGGCCGGACGCCCTCCCGAGCTGGACAAGTGATCACGGGGAACTGATGCAGGCAACGGCCGAGAGCTCACCTACACCAGTTCCCCCTCGATCAACCATGTCGGTGGAGAGGGGGATAGTTCGGGCATGGGGGTCTTGGATGAGCCGTTTCCGGGGTCTTGGGCGAGGGCAGCCGGGTTGGTGACCCGATGGGAACTTCAGCACAACTTCGTGCGAGTGTTCCCTGACGTCTACCTGCCCAAGGGATGCACGCTCGACGCGCAGAAGCGCGCACGCGCTGCAGCGCACTGGGCCAAGGGCGCCGGAGTGCTGATCGGGTTCTCGGCGGCCGCTTTGCACGGCACCCGCTGGCTGGATCCTGACCAACCCGCAGAGATCGCACGGACGGCGCACTGTAAGCCGCCCTGCGGAATTCGCGCCGTGCGCGCCACCATCGAGCCGGCCGAATACTGCGAAGTCGACGGATTCCGGGTGACGACACCCGCTCGAACCGCGTTCGACCTCGGCCGGCGGTTGCCCCGCGATCAGGCCGTACCGCTCCTGGACGCATTGAGCTCGGCCACCGGCCTGAATCCGCTGGAAGTCGCGGCGTTGGCTCGCGACCATCCCGGCGCACGTGGCGTCGCGCGGCTGTCGAAGATCCTTCCGTTGATCGATGCAGGCGCCGAATCACCTCAGGAATCACACACCAGACTCCTGCTGATCGATAGCGGATTAGCCGCACCCAGTACCCAACTCGTGGTCCGCGACCGCTGCGGCGCGTTCATCGCCCGTGTCGATATGGGGTGGGAAAAATGGCGCGTCGCCGTCGAATACGACGGTGCCCACCATTGGACCGACCCAGCCCAGCGCACAAAGGACATCGACAGGTTCGCAACCCTGGAAGCACTGGGCTGGCGCGTGGTCCGCGTCAACGCAACCCTCCTCCACCACCGCCCCCACGTAGTCCTCGACCGAGTCCGCGCCGCCCTCCTCGATCAGGGCTGGACGAATGATCAGGGGGAACTGGTGTCGGCGCACTCTCGCGATATGCCGACACCAGTTCCCCCTCACCGACGAAATGGGCGGGGGCGAGCACACTTGGCGGCGGACACAGGTAGACCGCGTGCTTAGGTTCCGTACCGACGGCAACGTTGGGTGTGATTTGGGATTGACCTTCTATAGATGACGCCGCCATTCGAGGCAGTGGGCTGCGAATTGGGTTAGGTGGGTGGTGGCGAAGGGTTGGGGGTGCCAATCATCTTGGGCGACAGTGGATGTCCAGATGTAGGTCCAGACCGGGGCGGTGGAGTCGGCTAATCGGATTGTGCGGAGGTCGTATTCGGGGTCTTCGAAGGCGTCGAGGATTTCCCACTCCGCTGCGGTGAGACCGCTGAGTACGGTGCCGTGGGCGAGGCCGTTCGGTGCGGGGACCAGGCCGGGATATAGGCGGTCGGTGAGGGTTGCGACGCGCCAGCCTGGTGCGGTGGCGGGTTGCAGTCGTGGGACGCGACCGATCAGGACCTCCAGTACCTCTGGAAATTGGAGCGTTCCGTACACGAACAATGCGTGCCGATGTCCAGCGTGTTCAGCAAGCCGGCTGGCATTTGGTGGTAACGAGTCCATCCGCATCCCTCTCATATCCGCGACATCCAGCTCACTGTGCGTGTCCGTCGTAGGTCGCGGGCGCCCCTCCTGGTTCAGAGCCGCACCCTAAGTCGCAGCCGCCCTGCTAAGTCCCAGCCGCCCTCCTAAGTCGCAGCCGCCCTCCAGGTCTCAGCCGGGCCTCCTAGGTCGGGGGCGAATTCGCATATTGCCACCCAGCCACCAGCTTCGAAACCGACTGCTGCCGAACACCTTCGAACCTTACGACGGCCGCATCGTCCGAATGATGGCGGCAAGGTATTCATAGTCTTCCGCGCGAGCAGTCGAAGTGCGATATGCGAGGCCAATGGTGCGTCCGGGGGCAGGGGTAGCGAAGTGGGCGGTGCCGAGGGTGCCGCGGGCGGTTTCGGAGGCGACGGCCATCTCCGGGATGAGGGTAACGCCGAGACCGCCTGCGACACACTGCACTACGGTCGCCAAGGAAGCGGCGCGGGTATCGCCAACTGCGGCCGGGTGGACTTCGGCGGAGCGGCACAGGTCGAGGGCTTGGTCGCGCAGGCAGTGGCCCTCGTCGAGCAGCAGCAGGGGCAGCGAGTCGAGGACGGCGGGGGCCAGGTCGGTGCGGCCGGCCAGTTCGTGACCGCGCGGCGTCACCAGCACGAACTCCTCCGTGTACAACGGGATCTCGATCAACCCGGGAATGTCGGTCGGCAGCGCGAGCAGCGCGACGTCGAGCACGCCGGTGCGCAGCCCGTCCAACAGCCGCGCGGTCTGGTCCTCGATCACCTGCGGATGCAACGCGGGCAACTTCTTCTGCAACTCGGGCAAAAGGGCGGGCAGCACATATGGGGCAACTGTCGGAATTATCCCCATTCGCAGTGTGCCGCCGAGACCGTCGCCGGTCGCCGACGCGACGAAACGATCGGCCGCCTCGAGCGTCGCCATCGCCTTGGGCAGCAACCGCATGCCCGCGGCGGTGACGAGCACCCGCCGCGTACTGCGCTCGATCAGTTGGAGTCCGAGCCCGTGTTCAAGTGCCGCGAGCGCCTGCGATAGCGTGGGCTGGCTCACACTGAGCCGCGCTGCGGCAGTGCCGAAATGGCGATATTCCGCGACCGCCACGAACGCACGCAGCTGTGACAGGGTCGGCTGATAAGTCTGATCGGTCACGGCTATCAGTGTAGTGCGACTGATCACCTTTACCTTTCATCGGCCCGTCGGGCAAGATCGAAAGGGAGCTTTTCTGCTTTTCTGCACAGTGCTAGCAAACCCACCAGAACGAGGAGATTAGGCATGGCCTTGCTGACCATCGGCGACCAATTCCCGGCATACAACCTCACCGCTGTCATCGGTGGTGATCTGTCCAAGGTCGACGCTCAGCAGCCTGACGACTACTTCACCCAGATCACCAGCGACGATCACGCGGGCAAGTGGCGGATCGTCTTCTTCTGGCCCAAGGACTTCACCTTCGTCTGCCCGACCGAGATCGCCGCGTTCGGCAAGCTCAACGAGGAGTTCGCGGACCGCGACGCGCAGGTGCTCGGCGCCTCGGTCGACAACGAGTTCGTGCACTTCCAGTGGCGCGCCCAGCACGAGGATCTGAAGACCCTGCCGTTCCCGATCCTGTCCGACCTCAAGCGCGAATTGGCCGCTGCCACCGGCGTTCTCAATGCCGACGGCGTTGCCGACCGAGCCACCTTCATCGTCGACCCGAACAACGAGGTGCAGTTCGTCTCGGTCACCGCGGGTTCGGTCGGCCGCAATGTCGACGAGGTGCTGCGGGTGCTCGACGCGCTGCAGTCCGACGAGCTGTGCGCCTGCAACTGGAAGAAGGGCGACCCGACCATCAACGCAGGCGAGCTGCTCGCCGCCAGCGTCTGAGTCGAGTCGCAACGCACGATCCATGTACAAAATCCCCTGCACTGTTCCCCGTTCCCGCGGGGATGATCCGAACCGAGGAAGCAACGTATGAGCATTGAGAACCTGAAGAACTCCCTCCCCGAGTACGCCAAGGACCTCAAGCTCAATCTGTCCTCGCTGGCCCGCACCACGGTGCTGAACGAGCAGCAGCTGTGGGGCACGCTGCTGGCGTCGGCGGCCGCGACCCAATCGGCGACCACACTGCGTGAGATCGCCGAGGAGGCCGCGGATGTGCTGTCCGAGCAGGCGTACAACGCCGCGCTCGGCGCCGCCTCGATCATGGGCATGAACAATGTGTTCTACCGGGGCAAGGCGTTCCTGGGTGGCCGCTACGACGACCTGCGGGCCGGTCTGCGCATGCAGATCATCGGTAGCCCGGGGGTCGACAAGGCCGACTTCGAGCTGTGGTCGTTCGCGGTCTCGTCGATCAACGGCTGCCAGCATTGCCTGGAGGCGCACGAGCACACGCTGCGTGAGGCGGGCGTGTCTCGTGAGGTGATCTTCGAGTCGCTGCGCGCGGCCGCGATCGTCGCCGGTGTCGGCCAGGCGGTGCAGTCGACCGAAACGCTTGCCGCCGCCACGGTCTGAGCACTCGATCCGAGGCCGCCGACGGTTCATCCAATGAACCGTCGGCGGCCTCTTTCGTCTGGCCGACCTGCGACGACGGCGCAATGAACGGCCGGTGTGGGCTACGCGACAGCTCAGTGTCGGACCGGACTAGTAGGGTCGAAAACATGGGCACACAGGTTGACGTGGTGCGGGTGTTCACCGACGCCGCCGGACGATTCGGCAACGAGCTGGGCATCGCGCGGGCAGCGGACGTGGCCGAAGCCGATCGGCAGGCCCTCGCGGCCAAAGCGGGCTACAGCGAGACCGTCGTGGTGGAGGACCCGGTCGACGAGGTCGCCCGGGTTCGGATCTACACCCCGGCTGTGGAACTTCCGTTCGCCGGCCACCCCTCGGTGGGCACCGCCTGGTGGTTCGCGGAACGCGGCGTACCCGTACGCCGGCTCAGCGTGCCCGCGGGCCCAGTGGCGGTCGAGCTGACCGAGGGCCTCACCTGGATCACCGCCCGCGGCGAATGGGCGCCCGACTTCACCTTCCACCAGATCGCCGACCTCGACGAACTGGCGAACCTGCGCCCCGACGACTTCACCGGCGGCCCGCACTATTTCTGGGCCTGGACCGACGAGAACCGCGGCGCCCTCCGCTCACGAATGTTCGCCCCCACCTTGGGAATTGCCGAAGACGAGGCAACCGGTGCCGCCGCCGTCGCCATCACCGCGCTGCTGCGCCGCGGCCTGGTCATCACCCAGGGCAAGGGATCTCAACTGTTCACCGCCTGGGACTCCGATGGTTGGGTTCGCCTGGGTGGACGCGTAGTCGCCGACCAGTCCGTGGAGATCTGACCGCATAACCTCTTAGCAGGCCGGAATCATTTGCGGCACAGTCGCATCCAGGTCGCCACCCTCAGACCAACGGCACACCGGCGATCGGCGGACTGGTCGGCGCCGCCGATCCGCCGGAGGGTTCGACGCTGACTGCCAGCGTCTCCCCGGGATCGAAGGTCGTCACGAATGGCTTTGCCGTCGAGGGCAATTCGACGAGCACCCCCGCCGACCGCGGCCGCGGCCGTTCACCGACGGGCACCAACCACACCTGGTAGACCCGTCCGGACGGCGGCTCGGCCACTCCGGTGAACGCGACGACCGCGAGTCGCTGCTGGGCGGAGAACTCCACCATGACCGTGCCGCCGCCGGCCACCGGTTTCGTCAGCGTGCGCGAGTCCGGCTGCCGATGTATCCGCTCCGCGGTCGGTACACCGTCGGGCGGGCTACCGATCCGGTCGGCGATCACGCTGCCACCGATCACCAGACAGGCCGCCGCGGCCACCGGCACCACCCAGCGCATGCGCCGCTGCCAGGCGGACGGAAGCCTGGCGCGCCCGTCGTCGGGCAGTGCCGCCAGAATCCGCGCCTCCAGTTCCGGTGGCGGGGCCTGGGCGTCGAGTGCGGCCACCTGCGCCATCACCTCGCGCAACCGCCGCACCGTGTCCGAGAATTCTTGCCGCACAGCGGGATCGGCGGCCGCCAGCCGCTCCTCGATGCGCCGGCGTTCGATCTCGCCGACGGCGTCCAACGCGCACGGGTACGCCAGGTCGAGCAGTTCCGCGTCCGATCGTGGCGGGTTATCGGCCATCGGCGCATTCTCCGGACAAGCAGCTCTCCAGTCTCTTCAGCCCGTCACGGATGCGGGTTTTGACGGTCGGCAGCGGCACCGCTAGGTGGTCCGCGACTTCACGGTACGTCCGCCCGGTGTAGTAGGCGAGCGTGATCGCCTCGCGCTGCGTCGCGGTGAGCGCGGCGAGGCAGCCGAGGACCTCCTGTTCGTCCATGCGCTGCGTCACCGATTCCGCGACGACATCGTGGTCGCGGCCGCCGTGTGAGTGCGCGTAGGCCGATTCCCGGCCTGCGCAGGCGGCTTCGGCGCGCACCCGGTCGACCGCGCGCCGGTGCGCGAGCATCATGAGCCAGCCGATCGGACTGGCCAGTGCCGACTCGTAGCGATCGGCGGTCGACCACACCTGGAGGTACACCTCCTGGCTGACTTCCTCCGCCGCGGCCCGGCTGCGCACGATGCGGGTGGCGAGCCCGAAGACCCGCGGGCTGGTGAGCCGGTAGAACTCGGTGAAGGCAGCGCGGTCTCCGTCGCCGATCGCGGCGAGCAGTGCGACGAGGGTGCGACCGGACAGCGCCGATCGCTGTCGGTCGAACGCGATGGGTGTCGGGTATCCACATAACGAGTGCTCGTCCAGTACGAGAGCACCGACCCGGTGCACCGCGGCGAGAACGCGCTCATTACCCGCGCCTCCCCCACACCCGAGTTTGTCGGGTGCACACCGCACGTCGGCACCTGATTCGTTCGCTACCTCATCGATGACCGAATCTGCCCGCATAGACAGGGGTTCGGTATGGGATGGCGCGCGGATTGGTCTGCAGCACCGGTCAACTCGAAACGGCCGCGATGAGCATGTAGGCGGTACCGAGATCCATCACCACGTGCGGCACCACCGCTGAGCGTTGCCTCGGTCCGGTCAGCGCCGCGACACACCCACCGGAGCGCAGCAGAATGCCCAGGTGGCCCGGCGTGTCGGCGGCGGGACGGCCGACGGCGAAGGTGACCAGTAGCGCGTCCGCCGCAAACAGTGCGGCGAGGCCGAGCGCCGGAATCATGGCGGGTCCGCCGGTGTGGCCCGGCGCCGCGTGTCCGGACATGGCGTACAGCATGGCGGCGGCGGTTACCGTGTGGTAACCCAGCGGCACCAGCCGGTCCATCGGGGTCGCACGAGGCGTACTGCGCCACTCCAAAATTCGGCTCGCCAGCAGGATGGCGAACACCACGGTCATCGCGGTGAGCACCCCGCGCACGGCGACCGGACTCGCACCCGCCGGGAACACCAGCATCGCGAGCATCACCAAGCACATGATGAGGTGCGCGGCATCGGATTCATGATACCCACCGGTCGGTACGGAATCTGCCTTGCGGGTCGAATCACGCTGCCGCCGGTCAGGTTCGGCCACCGGAACGAGAACGGAGCCCCCGGCGTCGTTACCCACGGCAAGTGGCGCAGCCAACCGCCCGAGCACGATCGCCACCGCGAGCAGAAACGCCGCCACCACCGACCACCGCAACGCGGCGTACTCCTGCACGAACTGAGCCACATCCACCACCCCTCCTACGGCGACCGTGGACCTGCCCATTCCATGGTCGCACCCGAGATCGATGAGGGTGCCCTTTTAGCGGACGGCCGCGCGACTTCAGCGCGGCACGGACTGCCGATACCGATCGACCGTCGAGCGAGCGAATCGCCCCGGCGACACACCGCGCCACTGCTTGAACGCGTTCGAAAAGCTCGGCGCGCCCGAATATCCCATCCGATACGCGACGTCCTCGACGGTCAGCCCGGTGGCGAGCAGCTCCTCGGCGAGGGTGCCGAACGTTTCGGCGCAGAGCTGCCGATAGGAGGTGCCCTCCTCGGCCAACCGCCGGCGCATCGTGCGCAGGCTCATGTGCAGCCCGGCCGCGACGTCCTCCTGGCTGAGCCTGCTGTTCATCCGGTGCATCAACATTTCCCGCACCGTGCCCGCCACACCCTGGCGCAGTCCGCGACGCTGCAGCAGATCGTCGCATTGCTCTTCGAACAGCTGCGCGGTGAGCGGACTGGCCTGCGGCATCGGCTCATCGATACCGGTGGCGTCGAACACCGCGAGCTGCAGTTCCGCGGATTCCGTGCTCGGAATCTCGAAGCTGTCGAACAGCGGCGCCAGCCGCGGGCGCAGACCGCCCGCTATCTCGACGCGGACCACCGGCGGCGGCACGCCGAACACCATGAACCAATTGGTCAGCAGCGCAGACACATCGCGTTCGGCGAGGAACGCGCGCAGCTCGCCGGGCAGGTCGCGGTCGTCGCCGTAGAGCAGGATCTCGTCGTCGCGGTAGATGTGCCAGGCGCGGGCGAACGAGGTCATCAGGCTGAAGTAGCGCATGGCGACATCGATGGCCTGGCGCATGGTCGGGCTGCTGAGCACCGCCAAGGCGAGGACGCCGTGGGTGGTGAGGTGGGTGCGCGTGCCCGCTTCGACGCCGAGGCCCGGCGGATCGTCCAGCAGCGTGACGAGATTGCCGACGATGGCGAGTTCCTGCGCCGCGGTGATCTCCCCACCGGGTGTTTTCAGCAGCCGAGGATCGACGTCTGTGCCGCGTAGGCACTGATCCTGGGTGAGCCCGTGATCGTCCCCGAGTTCGACGAGGATCGCCGCGTTTGTTACCGACCGCCGCCACTCCCATGAGGCCACGTATCCATCGTTGCCTGTCGTGGCCGATTTGCGCAAGGTTTCTGGCCGGAGATCGTATGTTCTGCTCTCCCAATGCGGTTCAGCCAGCCGAGCAAACCGTCCGACCGGTTCGCCATGGCCACAATCCGCAAGGTTCTTGGCCGAAGTCGCGATGGACAGCAAACCTGCGACGCGACTGGCGATCGACCCTATTCGCCCTGGCCGGATTGTGCAAAGTGCTGACCCGATATCGCATGGAGCACCACCCAGCGACCCTCTAGCGTTGTACAGAGACGAAGGCAGGCGAAACCATATGTCTCGGAAGACGCTCACTGGCAAACGGATCGCGATCACCGGGGGCGCGCACGGCATCGGTCGCGAGACAGCGTCGGCGTTCCTGGCCGAGGGCGCCGATCTCGTCATCGGCGACGTGGACGTCGGCGCGGTGCGGGCGGTCGCCGATCAGCTCGGCAGATCCCGCGACGGCACCGTCGTCGGACTGGCCCTCGACGTCACCGACAGCGCCCGCTTCGGCAGCTTCCTCACCTACGCCGAACGCAGACTCGGCGGTCTCGACGTTGTGGTGAACGCCGCCGACGTGATGCCGTCGGGCCCCTTCCTCGCGGAGTCGGAAGCCGAATCGGACCGGCAGATCGATATCAACCTGCGGGCGGTGATCATCGGAACCCGGCTCGCCGCAGAACGATTCGCGAGCCAGGGACACGGCCAGATCGTAAACATCGGCACGGTGGGCGGGGTGACCGCGGCGCTGGGCGTCGCCGTGTACTGCGCGACCAAGCACGGCGTGGTGGGTCTCGGCGCGGCGCTGGACCAGGAACTGTCCGGCAAGGGCGTCACCGTCAGCACCGTCGCCTCGGGGTCGCTGGAAGATCCGGCGGCCGTCGCCGATTCCGTGGTCGAGTGCGTCCTGCACGGGCGGGGTGGCCTGATCAGCGTGCCACCCACCAGCTTCCTGCGGGCCGCGTTGCGGCCACCGGGACTGGTGCGCCGCGTGTTCACCCGCAACGGCCGGTAGCGATCAGAGTTCGCGCAGAACGCGTTTGAGCACCTTTCCGGTCGGGTTGCGCGGCAGTTCATCGATGAACACGACGTCGCGCGGCACCTTGAACCGCGCCAGATGCTCCTTGACGTACTCGCGCACCTCGTCCTCGTCGAGTGAATGTCCTTCGCGGACAACGATCACCGCGCGCAGCCGCTGCCCGTACCGATCGTCGGGCACGCCGAAGGCACTCACCTCGGCGACGGCCGGGTGCGCGGCCAGCAGTTCCTCGATCTCACCGGGGAAGACGTTCTCGCCGCCGGAGACGATCATGTCGCCGTCCCGACCATCGATGAAAAGCCTTCCCGCACTGTCGAAATGGCCGACGTCACCGGTGGAGATCAGGTTGCCGACCCGCAACTTGTCGCCTCCGCCGGTGTACCCCTCGAACTGGAAGCTGTTGCCGACGAAGATCCGGCCGGCCTGCCCCGGCGGCAGCTCCGCACCGTCCTCGTCGAGGATTCGCACGGTCGCACTCGGCACCGGCCTGCCCACACAGCCCGGCTCGACGGCCAGGTCGGCGGGGGTGGCGATGGTCGCGTAGGCCACCTCGGTGGAGCCGTACATGTTGTAGACCACCGGGCCGAACGCCTCGGTCACCCTGGTGCACAGCTCGGCGCCCAGCTGTGAGCCCGCGACGAAGATGATGCGCAGCGCCGAGAAGTCTTGACCGGCACGGGCTTCCGGGCCGAGGTCGACCAGCCGCTGCAGCATCACCGGCACCGCGACGAGGGCGGTGGCGCGATGGCGGTGCAGGCTGTCCAGCACCGCCTGCGGGTCGAAGCGGCGGCGGATCACCAGCGTCGAGCCGAAGCCGAGCGCGATGAACAGGTGCGCAAACCCAAGCGTATGGAACAGCGGCGCCGGGCATTCGGTGATCTCGCGGGCCCGGAACGGCACCTTGTCCAGGATCGCGGCGAGCGGGGCCAGCGACGTCGGTTCGCCGCGCGGGGCGCCCTTCGGGGTGCCGGTCGTTCCGCTGGTCAGCAGGATGACCTTCGCGGTGGTGGTGGCGCGCCGCGGTGCGGAGCGGCTCGCGCCCGCGATCAGATTGTCCAATGTGTCGACACCGGGCCGATCGGCCCAGGCGCGATAGCGGCCACGCGGCGGGGTGAGGTCACCGAGCATGTCGGTGTACTCCTCATCGAACACCAGCAGATCGATGCCCTCCCTGGCCACCACCTCACGCAGCTGCGGGCCCGCGAAATCGGTGTTCAGCAGCACGATTCGGGCACCGCACTTGGCGGCGGCGAACACCGCGTAGTGGAAGCCGCGATGGTTGCGGGCCAGGATCGCGACGCCCTCGCCGTCGCGCAGGCCGCGGGCTCGCCAGGCGTTGGCCAGGGCGCTGGTGCGCTCGTCGAGCTCGCGGAAGGTGATCGAGCCAAGTTCGTCGATGAGCGCGGCCCGGTCCCGGTAGCGCAGCGCGGCGACCGAGACGAGCCCGCCGAGCATGCCGGACCGAACGACCGCCGCACCCATCTGGGCGAGCCGGTCGGGCCGTTCCAGGGTCACCAACCCGGCGCGGACCGCCAATGAGGCGTAATAGGTTTCGTCGGCGACCCGGCGGGCGGCGCCCGCGGCCAGCGTGGTGACCTTGGCAAGCTTCATCATTGGGACCCCTTGGCCGGACAGCGAGGTCCGTCTAGCAAGTGCGGGCAAGTGCCCTCTCAGTAAAGCGTGTCCGCTCGGAGTCCGTCGAGTAGTCGCCGCCAGGCATGATGGACAAATGTCTAGCAACACCGACCAGTCCGCTCCCGTGGGCGCTGCTACCGGTTCGATCCCCGGCCTCCGTATCGTCGTCGACGACCTCTCCGGACCGGAGATCGCGGCCCTGCTCACCGAGCACCTGAGCGACATGGCCGCGCACTCCCCTGCCGAGAGCATGCACGCCCTGGACCTGGACGCGCTGCGCCGCCCGGAGATCACCTTCTGGAGCGGATGGGACGGCGACACCCTGGCCGGCTGCGCGGCCCTCAAACAGCTCGACGCCGAGCACGCCGAGATCAAGTCCATGCGCACCGCCGCGACGCACAAACGCCGAGGCATCGCCTCGATCATGTTGCGCCACCTGCTCGCCGAGGCCAACGCCCGCGGGTACCGGCGGGTCAGCCTGGAGACCGGTACGCCCGAGTTCTTCGTCCCGGCCCAAAAGCTTTATGCCGCGCATGGTTTCGAGTTCTGCGGGCCGTTCGGGGATTACGAACTCGACCCGTTCAGCGTCTTCATGACCCGCACGCTCTGAGGTTCGTTCTCCCGCACAGGTTTGGCAGGCAGGGCAGTTCTGCGGCGATCAGTGCCTGTTCTCCCGCAGCAGCTTCGAGTTCGGACGCTTCTTGCGACACCCAGCGGCCGTTCTCCCACACCATGATTCGCGTGCGGGAGACCAGCAGTGCCGGTGCTCCCGCACTGGTCTCACATGCGGGGAGAGCAGCACTCATCCGAGGGCGCGGGTGAACCCCTCGACCATCTCGTCGACCTGAGCATCGGTCATCACGAACGACGGCGAGATCTGCATCGCGCCCTGCCCGGCCGCCCGGCTGGAAACACCGTGCGTACGAAGGGTTTTCACCATCGGCAGCCCCTCGGCGGGGTCGACCAGCTGAACGGCGGCCACGGCACCCAGCCCACTGCGCACCTCGGCCACGCGCGGATGCTCGGCCAGCGGGGCGAGCTTCTCGTGCAGGGTCGCTTCCAGGCGAGCCGACTCGTCGAGCAGGTTCTCGCGCTCGATGATGTCGAGGTTGGCCAGCGCGGCCGCGGCGGCGCCGGCGTGCCCGCCGTAGGTGTAGCCGTGCCGCCACCAGACGCCGCCCGCGAAGAACGGCTCGGCGATGTGCGGTGCGATGAACACGGCACCCATCGGGATGTAACCGGAGGTGAGGCCCTTGGCGGTGGTCATCAGGTCCGGTTGCAGGTCGAAGCGGGACGAGGCGAACCAGGATCCGCCGATCCGGCCGAAGCCGGTGACGACCTCGTCGGTGACGAAGAGGATGTCGTTGTCGCGGCAGATGCGGCGCACCTCGGCGAGGTAACCGGTCGGCGGCAGGTAGATGCCGCCCGCGCCGATGATGGGCTCGCAGAAGAAGGCGGCGATGCGTTCGGCGCCGATCTCCTCGATCAACGCGAGCAGCGACTTGGCGTCGTCCCACTCGACGGTGCGCGCGTCGGCCATCAGCTCGCCGTAGCCCTCGCGGTTGGCCGGGATGCCCGCCAGCGCGGTGCCCGCGACATGCATGCCGTGATAGGCCTTGCTGCGCCCGACCACGATGGTCTTGTCCGGCCTGCCGAGCTCGTGCCAGTAGCGGCGGGCGAGCTTGGCCGCGGTGTCCACCGAGTCCGAGCCGCCGGAGGTGAAGAAGATCTTGCTACCCGGCACCGGCGCCATCGCGGACAACCGCTCGGCGAGTTCCTGGGTGGCCGGTTCGGTGAAGTCGCCGAAGTTGGAGTAGTGCGCGATCCGGCGCAGCTGCGCGGCGACCGCGTCGGCGATCTCGCCGCGGCCGTGGCCGACGTTGGTGAACCAGAGCCCGGCCGTCGCGTCCAGGTAGCGGTTGTCGGCGGCGTCGTAGATGTAGGCGCCCTCGCCACGGGCGACGACGAACGCGCCGTCCCGCTCGACCGCACCCATGTCGGCAAATCCATGCCATAGCGAGTTCATGTGTCCACCTTTACCGGAGGGAGGTGTCGCCCTCCGAATCGTGCCGAGTTCCGTCGAGATCGCTCAACCCGATGGCAACCCGGTCAACCAGGGAAAATCCACTATCGCCGCACCTCGGCCCTATGGTCATTACCACGTTCGACCGCGACCTACTCGGCTGGCGGCGTTCGCAGACGCGCTCGCCCGCCGACGGCCGCTATCGCGATGGCGAGCAGGGTGAAGACGCCGAGCAAGACGATAAGACCGATCGTCAGCGAGATGTAACCCTGCTGCCGGGGGTCGAGGAATGGATACGGGTACCAGTCGACGATCGGGCCGCGGATCAGCGTGTAGACGCCATAGACCACCGGGTAGATCAGCCACAGCAGGACGAGCCGCGGCGACAGCGAGAGTCGCTCGCGGGCCGGGACGAGCACCCAGTCGGCGACCAGCACGATCGGCAGCACGCGATGCAGGATGTCGTTGATCCAGCGATCGGTGAGCATCACGTCGATATTGGCCAGCAGCACCGCGTAAACCACACCGGTGATGAGCAGATACAGCGCACTGGCCCCGCGCAGCACCTCCCAGCGGTGGCCCTGCGGGTCACGCAGGCCGCCGATCAGCAACACCAGCATGCCGAGCACATTCGATTGAATGGTGAAGAAGCTGAAGTAGTTTCCGGTGGAGAACGCGGCCTCGTGCAGGTTCCGCAGCGGGATCCAGGCCAGCGCGACGGCGGCGAGCACACCGAAGGCGATCCGCAGACCTCGGTATATCCAAGCCGTGCCCGAATCGGCGTCCATTGCCCGATCCTCGCATATCAACCCCGGTTAACGCGCCACATCCGGACAGTCCGCACACTGTCGGCAACCCGGCCGCACCGCCTGACGGAAATACCAGTTGCCGCCCTTCGCTACGCTTATGAATGCAATGACCAGGACAGCTGACACCGGACCCCGCGAGCTCCGCACCCGCCTGGCGAATCTCTCCCTCCGCGACGAATACCGGCTGCGCCGCCGGCTCGACCGGGTGCGCGGCGGCGACCTCGGCGAGGTCGAGGTTGAGATCGCCGCGGCCGAGCTCCGCATCGACGCGCGCCGCGCCGCCGTACCGGAGATCCGCTACCCCGAGCAACTGCCGGTCACCCAGCGCCGCGAGGACATCGCCGCCGCCATCGCCGCGCATCAGGTGGTGATCGTGGCCGGCGAGACCGGCTCCGGCAAGACCACCCAGATCCCCAAGATCTGCCTGGAGCTCGGGCGCGGCATCCGCGGCACCATCGGCCACACCCAGCCGCGCAGGCTGGCCGCGCGCACCGTGGCCGAGCGCATCGCCGAGGAACTCGGCACCGAGCTGGGCGACGTCGTCGGTTACACGGTGCGCTTCACCGATCACGCCTCCGACCGCACGCTGATCAAGCTGATGACCGACGGCATCCTGCTCGCCGAGATCCAGCGCGACCGGCTGCTGCGCCGCTACGACACGATCATCATCGACGAGGCGCACGAACGCAGCCTCAATATCGACTTCCTGCTCGGCTACCTCAAACAGCTGCTGCCGCGCCGACCCGACCTGAAGGTGATCATCACCTCGGCGACCATCGACCCGGAGCTGTTCGCCCGGCACTTCGCCGACGAGAACGGCGCTCCCGCACCGATTGTCGAGGTGTCCGGCCGCTCGTATCCGGTGGAGCTGCGCTATCGGCCCCTGTCGCTGGAACTGCCCGGCGCCGACGACGAAGACGACGAGGACACCCGGGTGGTCGACCGCGACCCGGTGGATGCCATCGGCGACGCGGTCACCGAACTGTTCGCCGAGGGCGACGGGGATGTCCTGGTGTTCCTGTCCGGCGAACGCGAAATCCGGGACACCGCAGACGCTTTGCGCGATTTGAAGCTGCCGCGCACCGAGATTCTGCCGCTCTACGCACGGCTGTCCACCGCCGAGCAGCACCGGGTGTTCGCGCCGCACCCCGGCCGCCGGGTGGTGCTGGCCACCAATGTCGCGGAGACCTCGCTCACCGTCCCCGGCATCCGGTATGTGATCGACCCCGGCACCGCGCGTATCTCGCGCTATTCGATGCGCACCAAGGTGCAGCGGCTGCCGATCGAACCGGTCTCCCAGGCCTCGGCCCGGCAGCGCGCCGGACGCTGTGGCCGTGTCGCCGACGGTATCTGCATCCGGCTGTACTCCGAGGACGATTTCGAGTCCCGGCCCGCGTTCACCGAGCCGGAGATCCTGCGCACCAACCTGGCCGCCGTCATCCTGCAGATGACCGCGCTCGGGCTAGGCGATATCGAGAACTTCCCGTTCGTGGAGGCGCCGGACAAACGAGCGATCCGGGACGGCATCGCGCTGCTCGAGGAGCTCGGCGCGCTGGGACGGCGGACCTCTGACTCGAAAGACGCGGCCGAAACCCGCACCGATGACTACGGATTGACGCTCACGCCGATCGGGCGCGACATGGCGCAGCTGCCGGTCGACCCGCGGATGGCGCGGATGCTGGTGGAAGCGCACGGCAACGGCTGTCTGGCGGAGGTGCTGATCATCGTTGCGGCACTGTCGATTCAGGATGTTCGCGAGCGACCCGCCGATAATCAGCAGGCCGCTGACCTCGAGCACGCGCGGTTCGTCGTCGAAGGCTCGGATTTCCTCGCCTACCTGCGACTCTGGGACTACCTGACCGAGCAGCGGAAATCGTTGTCGTCCAACCAGTTCCGGCGGATGTGCCGAGAGGAGTTCCTGCATTACCTGCGGATCAGGGAGTGGCAGGACCTGCACGGGCAGTTGCGCACCATCACGAAGGGCCTCGGGTGGTCGGCCGACACGTCGGAGCGCTCCGAGGCGGAGGACGAACCCGCCGCGGGCAGCTCACGGCGCGGGCGAGGCCGCGGCAAGGGCGCGGAGGGATCACCAGACGGGCGGCAGCAGACCGATAGTGGTTCACGCCGTGGTCGGACGGGCGGCAAGGCTGCTGCGCAATCCGCCGAAAGCCGGCAAGGCGACGAACGACCCGGCGCTACGGCATCGAACCGGCAGGACGCCGGCACTTCTCGCGACGGCCGGACCGGCTCTTCGACCGGCGGCGGGCAGCGCGGGGCGAAGCGGGGACGGCGCGGCGGTGCGCCGCAGGCTGCCGACAGTTCCTCGCTCGACTCCGATGACATGCCGTGGGATGCCACCGGCATCCATCAGGCTCTGCTGGCGGGCATGCTGTCCCATATCGGGCTGCGCGAGGCGGAGTCGCGGGAGTTTCTCGGTGCGCGCAACGCGAAGTTCATGATCTTCCCCGGGTCCTCGCTCGCGAAGAAGCCGCCGCGCTGGGTGATGGCGGCGGAGCTGGTCGAGACGTCGCGGCTGTGGGGGCGGATGGCGGCCAAGGTCGAGCCGGAGTGGGCCGAGCGGCTCGCGGGCGATCTGGTGAAGCGCACCTATTCCGAACCACATTGGTCGGCCAAGCGCGGCGCGGCCAGCGCCTACGAGCGCGTCACGCTGTACGGCATCCCGCTGGTGACCGGCAGGCAGGTGGATTACGGCCGGATCGATCCGGAACTGTCGCGCGAGCTGTTCATCAGACACGCGCTGGTACAGGGCGAATGGCAGACCCGCCACGAGTTCTTCCACCGCAACCGGGAACTGATCGACGATGTCGCCGACTTGGAGCACCGCGCCCGTCGCCGCGACATCCTGGTCGACGACGAGGTGCTGTTCGAGTTCTACGACAAGCGCCTCCCCGCCGACATCGTCTCTGTCCGGCACTTCGACAGCTGGTGGAAGTCCGCGCGCCGCAAAGACCCCGCGCTGCTGGACTTCTCGACCTCGACCGTCGTCAACGCGGGCACCGCGGCGCTGGATCCGGCGGCCTTCCCCGATGCCTGGCGGCAGGGCGAACTCAGCTTTCCGCTCACCTATCAGTTCGAGCCGGGCAACGAGGAAGACGGTGTCACCGTACGGATCCCGGTCGAGCAACTGGCGCACGTGCGGGCCGTCGGCTTCGACTGGCTGGTGCCGGGCATGCGCGACGAACTGGCCGCGGCGCTGATCAAGACTCTGCCGAAGGCGTTGCGGCGCAGCGTGGTTCCGGCGCCGGACTTCGCGGCGCGGGCACTGGCCGCGCTCACCCCGCGCGCCGAACCGATGCGCATCGGGTTGGCGCGGGAGCTGTCTCGGCTCGGTGCGATCACCATCGATCCGACCGACTTCGATACCGCCGCGCTGCCGGATCATCTGCGAATGACCTTCGCGGCGGTCGACAGCGCGGGCAAGGTACTGGCCCGCAGTAAGAGTCTGCCTGCGCTGAAAACTCAGCTGGCCGAACAGGTTTCCGCCTCGGTTGCTCGCGCGACGGCCGGTGCCGAACGCTCGCCCGCCGCGGTGTGGACGTCGGAGTCGTTGGGCACGGTCGAGCCGACGGTTCGTCGTGAGGTCGCCGGACAGACCGTCACCGGTTATCCCGCGCTCGTACCCGAGGGCGAGGGTGTGGCGGTCCGGGTGCTCAGCTCCCCCGCCGCGCAAGCCGCCGCGATGCGCGCAGGCACCCGTGCGCTCGTCCTGAAGGCGCTGCCGACCTCCGTGCGCACCGTCACCTCGAGCCTGCGCCCCACGGAACGCCTTGCGCTGAGCCAGAATCCGTACGGATCGCTGGAGGCGCTGGTCGAGGACTGCCGGGCCGCGGCCGCCGATGAGCTCATCGCCGCCGCAGGCGGACCGGTGCACAATCCGGATGACTTCGCGGCACTGGTGGCGAAGATCCGCCCCGAGTTCGCCACCGCGGTGGCGCGGCTCGTCCGCCTGGTGGTGCCGATTCTGGCCGAGGCACACCGGGTTTCGGTGGCGCTGGCGCAGACCTCCGAACGCGACATCGCCGACGACGTCCGCGACCAACTCGACAACCTGGTCTTCCCCGGTTTCATCGCCGAATGGGGCAGCGCCCGGCTGCGCGAACTCCCCCGCTACCTGCAGGCCGCCGTCGTCCGCTTGGAGTCGCTACCGGGCGCCGCGGTCCGCGACCGGCAGGGCATGATCGAGCTGGACCGCGCCCTCACCGCCTACGACCGGCTGGTCAACTCGCTACCGGAGAACCGGCGGCACGCGCCGGCCGTCACCGAGATCTGGTGGATGATCGAGGAGTTCCGGATCAGCCTGTTCGCCCAGAAGCTCAGCACGCCATATCCGGTGTCCGCCAAGCGTATCGAGAAGGCGGTCGCTGCCATCCGCCGGTAGCTGAACCTCGCGCACTCGCTTGCGCCTCGCTCCGCGGCAACCTGGTCGCCGACCATGAAGCAGCAGATGTACGCAAACTGATTTGTCGCACCAGGAATCGCATGCGATTCCGTGTGCGGGACATCGAAGTGTCTGCGGCTGTTGCTATTCGGCGGGCACCGCGGCCGCTGCACGGGCGCTGCGCATCTCTTGGATCTCGCGTTCGAAATCCGCTGCGGAGGTGAAGGATCGGTAGACCGAGGCGAAGCGGAGGTAGGCGACCTCGTCGAGGTCGCGCAGCGGGCCGAGGATGGCCAAGCCGACCTCGTGGCTCGGTACCTCGGGAGAACCCTTGGCACGCACCGCGTCTTCCACCTTCTGCGCGAGCAGGTTCAGTGCGTCGTCGTCGACTTCCCGGCCCTGGCAGGCGCGGCGGACACCGCGGATGACCTTTTCCCGGCTGAACGGTTCGGTGACGCCGCTGCGTTTGACCACGGACAGGATCGCGGTTTCCACCGTGCTGAACCGCCGCCCACAGTGCGGGCACGCGCGGCGGCGGCGGATGGCCGCGCCTTCGTCGGCCTCGCGCGAGTCCACCACCCGGGAGTCGGGGTGTCGGCAGTACGGGCAATGCATCCGGGGAATCCTTCGTCGATGCGCGTGCTCGCGGCCGGCCCGGCAACCGATCGGGGTGACCGTCCCGGCGAGCACGTGTACAGGGGCCTAGACCCCGGCACCAGGTAAACCTCAGGCGATATGCGGAATACCTGCATAGCACTTCGAGGATACCCGTCCGGGTACCCGGGATGTCTCACTCACCCTGTACCCACCGACCGACGGTCACCGCGGCGGGCCTATTCGACGATCTGCCACTGCGAGGTCAGGTCGGCGATCAGTTCGGGCAGGCGTGGGATCAGGCGGCCACGGGCCAGCTTGTTCCAGAACGACTCGCCGAGCACGACGGGGGCGAGTGCCGGGTCGAGCTCCATATCGATGTGCCGCGGGACGAGGTCGCCGGTGATGTAGGTCCAGCGGGTGTCGCGGTCGGCCCAGTTGAAGTCGGGCAGCGAGGTGCGCAGGGCCAGGGTGCGGCCGCCGAGGTCGGCGCGGACGGTGGCCGGGGCGAACACGCCCGGGGCGCGGACACCGGGCACGGCGGGTTTGCCCGCGATGGTGCTCACGTAGGTGAGGACCCGGCCGATCGGGGCGCGGCCCGCGGCGGTCGCGTCCCACTGGTCGGCGATCACTCTGTTCTGTTCACGGTCGGTCATCCGGATCAGCGCGTCGATATTGCCTTCGCGGGTGCCCTGGGCGATGGACTGCCATGCGGTGTGGATGTCGTCGTCGAGCACGCCCGCCTCGAACATCTCGTCGATGCCACGCATGCCCAGCGCGATGTAGGCCTCGTGCATCGGGACCAGGTCGGTGAAGATGTGCTTCTGCATGATCATCAGCCGGGTCTGGTACCAGGCGACGTCCTCGGCGGTGAGGCGCGAGCCCTCGGTGGCGAGCAGCCGGATGTCGGCGGGCAGTTCGCGCACCAATTCGGGTGGGGTGTGGCGCAAGAGGTCGGCGACGGCGTCCCCGAGTTGGTGGATGCCGGGCACGTCGAGCACCACGCCGACGTCGCTCATGTCGAAGAAGCCGGAGGCGAACGAGCCGCCCGCGATGCCGGCCAGGCCGGTCCAGTAGAACTGTGGGTGCTGTGTGGTGAGCCGCAGGTAGTTGACATACACCTGATTAAAGGTGCGTTCATTGGCTCGGACACCGCGGGCCGGATCCCAGGCCGCGAGGTCGATGGCGGCGTTGCGGGTCGCGACGACCAGCCAGTACTGATGCAGCAGTGTCGCGTACCGGCGCGGGGACACGCCGTCGGCGCGGGCCGCGTCCACCGCGGCGGACAGGGTCGATTCGTCCAGCGGGAGCGCCGGATTCAGCCCGCCGCCGCCCGCGCCGTCACCGTTGACGGCGGGTAAGTCGAGGTAGTCCGCGTAGGCGGGCGCCGCATGGGCGGCCGGTACGGCGGCGACCCCGAAGACCAGACAGAGGGCGATCCCGAGAGTTCGGGCGAGCAGCCGGGTGGAGCGTCCGGCGGTGGCGAGATGCGTCATTGCTAGATGTCCCGAACTCGTGCGTAGGCGACGGCCGCGTGTGGCAAAGGGCTTTGCCAGATCGCGTGTTCAGCACACTAACAACATGTTCTAGTTGCTGATCAACAAATTCGGTCACTCTGCGGCCGCACGATCAGGCCGGTGCCACGTGGTAGCCACGCCGAGGCCGGGAAGCACTGCCCGAAATGTCGGCCGATCTCGTCAACGGGTGCTGACACCTTGCGGCAGCACACTTCCGGGCACGGAATCCACGACCACCGACTGCCCGTCGACCACGGCGGGCACCGTGCTCGGGCCGGCGTCCCCACCCCAATCCCCCGCCCGCAGGTGCGCCAGCGTGATCAACGCGGCCACCACGAGCGCACTCAACAGCGCCGCCACCGCGAGCACGGCGAAACCGACCTGCGCCTGCTCGACCAACTCCACCGGGTGCGCGCCGCGCGCCTGGCGCACCGGCGAACTCCGTGTGCCACGGTCGTATACGACGACGCCGCCACCGGGCCGCGCGCCACGCGGGCGCCGATCCACGGTCGACCGATGCGCCGAATCCACTGCGCGCGTACGCAACGTGCCCCGGTGCACGCGCGGGACCGTCGCGAACGCGAGATCTATCTCCGCCGAATCGGTGTCGCGCAAGTCGACCTCACGCGTGTCGACATCGCGAACATCGTCGACACGCCGTGCGATATCCGTGCCCGGCGCGCCGATCTCCATGTTGATGTCGCTGATCGCAGTGCTCATCGGACAAACCTCCGTGGTGGGTGCTCCGTCTGTGTTCGAGCTGGGGTGTTCGAGCTGGGCGGACCGGTGGGGCTGCTCGGTACCGCTGTTCAGTGCCGCTTTTCGATGCATTGTTCGCTCAGGTGTTCGAAGAACTGATGTTCGATTTCTACCACGTGCCACCGACAATGTCAGCAGGAAACGCCCGACACTCCTCGAACAGATGTTTGAAACATCGGCCCGACCGGACTAGATTCGAAAGACGAAATTCAAGACAGGCCATGCAGGGATATGCCGGGCGGCGGATCAGCCCGGATACAGCACGGAAGGGCGGTTGCGGTGAGGCACACAGACGACACGGGCGTAGAGAGCGAAGGCGGCGCCGACACGGCGGTTACCGAAGCGGATCTCACCGTGCGTCAACGCAAAGTGCTGGAGGTCATCCGGTCTTCGGTGAGCGAGCGCGGCTACCCGCCGAGCATCCGGGAGATCGGCGACGCCGTCGGGCTGACGTCCACCTCCTCGGTGGCTCATCAACTGCGGGCGCTGGAGCGCAAGGGCTTTCTGCGTCGCGACCCGAATCGTCCACGCGCCGTCGATGTTCGCGGCCTCGACGAGGTGGGGCGCGCGGTGACCACCCTGCACGCCGCCGCCGTCGACGAATCCGATACGGGCGCAGCCGATCCGAACCGGCCCACGCCGACGTTCGTGCCGGTGCTCGGCCGAATCGCCGCCGGTGGACCGATTCTGGCCGAGCAGGCCGTGGAGGACGTGTTCCCGCTGCCGCGCGAACTGGTCGGCGAGGGATCGCTGTTCCTGCTGAAGGTCGTCGGTCAGTCGATGATCGACGCGGCGATCTGCGACGGCGACTGGGTGGTGGTGCGCCAGCAGAACGTCGCCGACAACGGTGACATCGTCGCCGCCATGATCGACGGCGAAGCGACCGTGAAGACGTTCAAGCGCACCGGCAAGGATGTCTGGCTGATGCCGCACAACCCGGTGTTCGAACCGATTCCCGGCAATGACGCACAGGTACTCGGCAAGGTCGTCACGGTCATCCGTAAGATCTAGCCGGAGTTCGATACGCGAACGGCCGCACGGTGATCCGTGCGGCCGTTCGCGTCCGATACCGCCGACGCGGATCCGGCGGCATCGTTCACAGCACATTGCCAGCGAGCGCCCAGCGCCTTCACCGCTGCGCGAGTCATGCTCCTGCGGTGACCGTGATCAGCGCCGAACCGGCCCTGCCCGAGGCAACCGCCACCGCAGCGGCCTTCCCCCCGGCTCGCCGCTGGGAGCGGGCCGGACTCGCCGCGCTGCTGATCGGTACGGCGGTCGCGTATCTCTGGCACATCACCGTCAACGGCATGGGCAACAACTTCTACGCCGCGGCGACGTGGGCCGGTTCACGGAGCTGGAAGGCGCTGCTGTTCGGCTCGCTCGATCCGAGCAACTTCATCACCGTCGACAAGCCGCCGGTATCCCAATGGGTGATGGGGTTGTCCGGGCAGCTGTTCGGGTTCAGCAGTGCCAGCATGCTGGTCCCGCAGGCGTTGATGGCGGTCGCCGCGGTCTGGTTGCTGTACGCGGCCGTGGCCCGCGCCACCGGCAGCCGGGGCACCGGGCTGCTCGCCGGGGCGGTGCTGGCATCGACCCCGGTGGTGGCGTTGATGTTCCGGTTCAACAATCCCGACGCCGTGATGGTCCTGCTGATGACCGCGGGCGCCTACTGCACGATCAGGGCGCTGGAGCGGGCGAGCGCACGCTGGCTGGCATCGGCCGGTGTCGCGCTCGGATTCGCGTTCCTGGCCAAGATGCTCGAAGGGTTGATGGTGCTGCCCGCGCTGGGTGTCGCCTACCTTCTTGTTGCGCCCACGACGCTGCGCAATCGGTTGTGGCACTTGACCGGCGCCGCCGTCGCGCTGATCATCTCATCCGGCTGGTACGTGGTGCTGACCATGCTGTGGCCCGCTTCGTCGCGGCCCTACCTCGCCGGGTCGACGAACAACACGTTCATGGATCTGGTGCTCGGTTACAACGGATTCGCGCGCTTCCTCGGCCAGAATCACAAGGGCGGCAATCTCTTCGAGCTGCCGCCCGGTTACGAGATGCCACACGACCTCGGGGCAGGCTTCGGCGGCTTCGGCGGATCGGGACCGTCGAGGCTGTTCACCGGTGAGATCGGATTCGAGATCTCCTGGCTGCTGCCCGCGGCGCTGCTGGCCTTCGGGATTGTGCTGGCGTCACGCTGGCGGGTGCCGCGCACCGATCTGATACGCGGCGCGGCAATGGTTTTCGGACTGTGGCTGATTATCGATGGGATCGCGTTCACCACCATGCGGGGTGGCATGCACGCTTACTACACCTTGGCCATCGGGCCTGCCGTCGCGGCGATGTTCGCGCTCGGTGTCCACGAAGCTTGGCGGCGGCGCGACGAGCTTTTCGGCCGAATTGCCGCTGCCGCATTGGTTCTGGCTACGGCTGGGTGGTCTTTCGTTCTGCTGCAACGTAACTCCGAGTGGCTGCCTTGGCTGCGCTGGACCCTGCTCACCGTGGCATTGCTCGCCGCGCTCGGGCTGCTGGCCGGTGCCTTCCCCGCCGTATCGCATCGGCTGCGCACTCGGACCACCTCGGTGCTGGTGATCGTGGGCGTGCTGGCCGGACTCGGCGGTTCCACCGCCTACGCAGCGGCCACCCTGCCGCAAGCGCATGTAGGCGGCAGCCCGACCGTCGGGCCCGCCGAACCCGAAAAGAACAGCCCCGCAAACGAAGTCCGCCGGGCCGTCACCGCATTCCTGGACGGCTCGACCGAACCGCAGGTCGTCGAACTGCTTCGGAATACTACGACCACCTGGTCGGCAGCTGTCGATCGATCCTCGACCGCCGCGAGCCTGGAGCTGGCCAGTCGTACCCCCGTGATCGCCATCGGCGGCTTCACCTCCGACGACCCGGTGCCCACCCTCCCCGACTTCGAGCATTTGGTCAGCGCCCACCAGGTCACGTACTACCTCTCACAGGAAGTGAAGTTGCCCGACGCCTGGAAAGTCGCCGATCAGCCGGGAATCATCCCCGAACCGGACCAGCCGCACACCGGCAACGGCCTGTGGCGACCATCCGGAAACAAGGACATCGCGGAGTGGGTCGCCGCCCATTACACCCCCGTCCACTTCGGCAACGTAGCTGTCTACGACCTGACGGCACCGCCGCGCTGACGGTCATGATCGACGGGACATAGCGGCGGCACAGTGCGAGTAGGGCCGCCGTCATGTCCCGGTCGATCATGGAGTTATGGCCGTGCAGAACTTCCCGCTGCAGACGATCCCGGTATCGGTGCCGCCGGACCGAATCAGGTTGCCTCGGCCGGTCGGGTAGCGACGACCCCGGCCAGGATGACGTGCAGGCCGTGGACGAACTCGGCGTCGGGATCAGCGGTGAAGAGCTCGCCCACCAGCGCCGTGGTCAAGGGGTATCGCGTTGCGTCGATGAGGTTTTCGAGGCGCTCGGGCCGGTAGGGGTTGTCGTCGTACTCGGCGCCGGCTCGCGCCTGCTCTTCGATGACGAAGCCGATGGTGTAATGCAGCAGGATCGGGAAGACGCGGACCGACTGGACCATCGCGAAGCCCGCGTCCGCCAGCGTGCGCAGCGTCAATTCCACTGTGCGCCACATTGCTTCGTCGTTGACATAGGTGCCCGCGAGCACCTTCGCGCCGTCCCGGTAGCGCAGCATCGACCGGCGCAATCTGGCGGCGAGCTGGATGGTCCAGTCCTGCCAGTCTTCCCCGCGCCGCGGTGCCTCCAAGCCGTCGACAGCGGCGACGAAGACGGTGCGTGCCATCGCGTCGAGTAGTTCGCGCTTGTTCTTCACGTGCCAGTAGAGCGCGGGGGCCTGCACGTCGAGTGCGGCGGCCACCTTGCGCATGGTCAACCCGTCGAGGCCGACGTCGTCGAGAAGGTTCAGCGCCGCCTGGGCGATGACCTGGGTATCGAGCTTCACAGCCGCCTCCTGTTCCGAACCGGTTGACAGCTTAACAATGTTCATGTCTCCTTAACAGCGTTAAAGAGCTTAACATCGTTAAGGAGAAGGTCATGGAGACGACCCATGTAGTTGTCGCTGGTGGCGGGCCTACCGGACTGATGCTGGCCGCTGAATTACGACTGGCCGGAGTGGACGTTGTTCTGCTCGACGGGCTCGCGCAGCGCACCGGCGAATCGCGGTCCGGCGGCATCCACGCCCGCACTATGGAGGTCCTCGACCAGCGTGGACTACTCGACTGTTTGCTGCCACAGGGGCGCATCCTGCAGGCCGGCCATTTCGGCGCGCTCCCTTTGGATTTCAGCGACTTCGACACTCGTCACCCATACATGCTCGCCGTGCTGCAGTCGGTGGTCGAGCGCGAACTCGACCGGCACGCAACCGAACTCGGGGCGCCGGTCCGGTGGGGATCGCCGGTCGTCGGGTTCCAGCAGGACGCGACGGGGATCGACGTCGAAGTCGGCGGAGCGGACGGCACCCACCGGATTCGGGCCGAGTACCTGGTCGGTTGCGACGGCGGGCGCAGTGCGGTCCGCAAGCTGGCAGGCATCGACTTCGTCGGCACCGACGCGACGATGACCGGGATGCTCGCCGATGTCGAACTGGCCGAGCCACCTTCGGAGCAGTTCTTCGGTCACCGTCGCGGCGGCGGCGATTTCTCCGCGGTCCAGTTCGAGCCCGGCTGGTACCGGCTGGTCGTCCAGCGACACGACCTCGTCATGCCGCGCGGATCAGTCCTGACGTTCGAGGACTTCCGGGCCCACTTCGCCGAGATCGCGGGCACCGATTTCGGCATGCACAGTCCACGCTGGGTGACGCACTACGGTGACGCGTCCAGGCAGGCGACGCGCTACCGCGACGGGCGCGTGTTCCTGGCCGGAGATGCCGCGCACATCCACTACCCCGCAGGCGGCCAAGGCCAGAACCTGGGAGCTCAGGACGCGGTCAATCTCGGCTGGAAGCTGGCAATCGCCTTGCACCGCAACGGATCAGACGCTGTGCTCGACACCTACGAATCCGAACGCCATCCGGTCGGTGCCCGCGTGCTGAACAACACCAGGGCGCAGACCGCGCTACAACGGCCCGGCGCGCATACCGAAGCACTGCGCGCTGTGCTGGGCGACCTGATCGACATGGACGTCGTGCGACAACGACTCGGACTCATGATCACCGCCCTCGACATCCGCTATGACGTCAAGGGCGATCATCCGCTGGCCGGACGGCGGGTGCCCGACGGTGATCTCACCACCGACGCAGGTACCACCCGGGTATGCGAACTGCTGCGCCCAGGCCGACCGATCCTGTTGCGCCTCAACGGAAACCAGAACACGTCGGCAGCGGGCTGGCTCGACCGAGTCGACGTGATCGACGCCCGCACCAGCGCCACCCACTGGCCCGTCCCCGGCGTAGGCGACATCGCGGTTCCCGCCGCCATCCTCATCCGACCCGATGGTTACGCAGCCTGGGTCAGCTCCGAACCCAGTACCGACGGCCTCACCGAAGCACTGACCACCTGGTTCGGCCCAGCGGCCTGAGCCATCGGCGGGCTGCAGAGTGCCCATGCGGCGTTCACCTCCATGCTGTCCCGGTCGGTGCTCGATGCCCGGTGCCCGGTGCCCGGTGCCCGGTGCCCGGTGCCCGGTGCCCGGTGCCCGGTGCCCGG
>NZ_BJXA01000038.1 GCF_007990755.1 Nocardia ninae NBRC 108245
CCGGGCACGACGCGGGCGGCCAGCGCCGCGACGGTGGGCGACTCGAACAGCTCGCGCACCACCAGGTTCGCGTCCAGGGCCTCGTTGATCCTGGCGACCACCCTGGTGGCGAGCAGCGAGTTGCCGCCCAGGCCGAAGAAGTCGTCGTCCAGGCCGATCTCACTGGCACCGAGCAGTCCGGCGAACACCTCGGCGACCGCCTGCTCGACCGGCGAGCCGGGCGCGCGGAAGGTGGCCGTGCTCAGGAACTCCGGTGCGGGCAGAGCCTTTCGGTCCAGCTTGCCGTTCGGCGTCAGCGGCAGCACGTCCAACACCACGAGCGCGTCCGGAACCATGTAGCCGGTGAGGAATTCGCCGACCTGACCGCGCAATTCGAGCGGGTCGAGCTGAGCACCGGTGTCGGGCACCACGTATCCGATGAGCCGGTCGCCCGCGTTCTCGTCGGTGCGCACCAGCACCACCGCCTGGCTCACGCCCGGGCAGCGCACCAGCGCCGACTCGATCTCGCCGAGCTCGATGCGGAAGCCGCGCAGCTGCACCTGCTGATCGCCGCGACCGGCGTATTCGAGCGTCGCCTGCCCGCCGAAGCCGACCCAGCGGCCGATGTCGCCGGTGCGGTACATCCGAGATCCGGGCGCGCCGAACGGATTCGCGACGAACCTGGTCGCGGCGAGTCCGGGACGGCCGAGGTAGCCGCGGGACAGCTGCTCACCGGCGACGTAGATCTCACCGGCCACGCCGACCGGCGACGGGTGCAGCCGGTCCTCGAGCACGTAGGCGTCCAGGCCGGGCAGCGCGCGGCCGATGACGCTGGCCGCGTTGTCGACCATCTGCTCGTCCAGCGACAGGAACGACACGTGCACCGTGGTTTCGGTGATGCCGTACATGTTGACCAGCCAAGGCGCGTCCACCGCGTGCCGGTCGTACCAGCGCTGCAGCTGGCGCAGATCCAGTGCCTCACCGCCGAACACCACGTAGCGCAGCGCGAACTTGGCCTGGTCGGCGGTCTGCGCCGCCCGGTCGGCCTCGGCGAGCTGATAGAACGCCGACGGCGTCTGGTTGAGCACGGTGACCTGCTCGCGAATCAGCAACTCACGGAACAGTTCCGGCGACCGGGAGGTGAGGTAGTCGACTACGACGACGGTGCCGCCGTTGGCCAGCGCGCACCACAGCTCCCACACCGAGAAGTCGAAGGCGAACGAGTGGAACAGGGTCCACACGTCGGTCTCGTCGAACTCGAACATCGCCTGGGTGTTCGCGAACAGCTGCACCACATTGCGGTGCGCGACGCCGACGCCCTTGGGTACGCCGGTGGAGCCGGAGGTGTAGATGACGTAGGCCAGGTTGTCCGGCCGCAGCGGCGCGGTCCGTTCGGCGGAGCGGATCCGGCCATCGGCGAACTCCGCCGTGTCCTCCAGCAGAATCACCGGAATGTCGCCCGCAGGAACGGATTCCAGCTCACCGGCGGTGGTCAGGATGCAGGCCGGGGCCGCATCGGTGAGCATGAACTCCAGCCGCTGCGCGGGGTAGGTCGTATCGATCGGCAGGTACCCGGCACCGGCGGTGAGCACCGCGAGCAGCGCGACGGGCAGTTCCTCGGTACGCGGAACCGCAACGGCGACCAGCGATTCCGGGCCGACGCCCTGCGCGATCAGCGCCCGCGCCACCTTGTTGGCGCGGCGCTGCAACTCACCGAAAGTCAAGGTGGTGTCGCCGAAACGGATCGCTCCGGCATCCGGACGACTGCGGGCCTGGGCGCCGATCAGGTCCACCAGGGTCACCTCGGGCACCGCGGCACCCGGGCTGTTCCACTCGTGCAGCACCAGCTCGCGCTCGCCAGGGGCGAGCACGTCGATGTCGCCGATGGTCACGTCGGAGTCGTTCGCGACCGCGCGCAGGATCCGGCCGAAGCGATCGGCGAAGTCCTGCACGGTGGCCTCGTCGAACAGATCGGTGGCGTAGGTGAACGCCGCCGAGATGCCTTCGGCCGCACCGTGCCTGTCGATTCGCTCCACCAGCGCCAGTTGCAGATCGAACTTCGCCAGCGGCATCGCGAGATCTACCGCCGACACCGAAAGGCCGGGCAGTTCCAGCTCGGTACGCGCTAAGTTCTGGAAGGTCAGCATCACCTGGAACAGCGGGTGCCTGGCCGCGGAGCGCGCCGGATCCAGCAGCTCGACCAGCCGCTCGAACGGCACATCGGCGTGGCCGAACGCGTCGACGTCGATCCGGCGCACCTCGCGCAGCAGGTCGTCGAACGTCGCGCCGGAGTCGATATCGGTGCGCAGCACCAGGGTGTTGACGAACATGCCGATCAGGTCGTCCAGCGCGGCCTCACCACGACCGGCGACCGGGGTGCCGACGGCGATGTCGCGCGTGCCGGACAGGCGAGCCAGCAGCACCGCGAGGGCGGCGTGCACGACCATGAACAGCGTCGAATTGTGGTTGTGCGCCAGGCGGCTCAGCGCGGCGTGCACCTCGGGGCCGATCTCGAAGCCCAGGGTGGCGCCGTGGTTGGAGGCCACCGCGGGACGCGGCCGGTCCGCGGGCAGCTCCAATTGCTCGGGCAGCGCGGCCAATTGGGTGCGCCAGTACTCGATCTGCTTGGCGAGCACCGATTCCGGATCGTCCTCGGCGCCGAGAATCTCACGCTGCCAGATCGCGTAGTCGGCGTACTGCACCTCGAGCGCGGGCCATTCCGGTGCGCCACCGCGCATCCGGTCCAGGTAGGCGGCCATCAGGTCACGGGTCAGCGGGCCCATCGAGAAGCCGTCACCCGCGATGTGGTGCACCACGCAGACCAGCACGTGCTCGGTGTCGCCCAGCTCGAGCACCCGAACCCGCACGGGCGGTGCGACGGTCACGTCGAAGCCCTCGGTCACCACCGCGGCGACCCGCCCCGGCAGCTCGGCCTCGGTGGCCTGCTCGACCACGAATTCCGGCACCGCGCGCGGATCACCGGTAGCCAGCACCCGCTGGTAGCCCTCGCCGTCGACCTCCGGGTACACCGTGCGCAGCACCTCGTGCCGCTCCGCGAGATCGCGCACGGCGGCACGCAGCGCATTGAGATCGAGGTGTCCGGACAACCGCACCGCGGCCGGAATGTTGTTGACGGCACTGGCCGGATCGAACCGGTTCAGGAACCACATCCGCTGCTGCGCGTAGGACAGCGGCACCCTGGCCGGACGCGGCCGGGCGTGCAACGCCTGTCCCGCAGCCGAACCCGCATGCTGCTCGACCCGTTCGGCGAGCGCGGCCACGGTGGTCGCCTCGAACAGCAACTGCACCGGCACCCGCACCTGCAGCGCCGAGCCGATCCGGGCGGCGGCCTGCGCGGCCAGCAACGAGTTGCCGCCGAGTTCGAAGAAGTCGTCGTCCACGCCGACGCGGCCCTCGTCCCCGGACATCAGCAGCGCGGCGAACACGTCGGCGACGATCTCCTCGACCGGCGTGGACGGCGCGCGGAAAGCCTTGGCGGCGAACACCGGAGCGGGCAGTGCCGCGCGGTCCAGCTTGCCGACCGGGGTCAGCGGGATCTCGTCGAGCACCATGATGGCCGCGGGAATCATGTACGCGGCCAAGGACTCCCCGAGGAACTCGGCGAGTTCGCCGGTGTCCACGGTGGTTCCGGGTCGCGGCAGCACGTAGGACACCAGCGCGGTCGCGCCGGACGGCAGCGTCTTGCCGAGCGTGGCCGCGTAGTCGATGTCCGGATGCGCGGTCAGTGCGTTGTCGATCTCGCCGAGTTCGATACGGAAACCACGGATCTTGACCTGGAAGTCGGAGCGGCCGAGGTACTCGATCACGCCCCCGTCTTCGGATTCGGTGCGGCGCACCAAGTCTCCGGTGCGGTAGAGCCGCGCGCCGGGAGTGTCGGTGTCGGCGCCGAACGGGCTGGCCACGAAACGCTCCGCGGTGAGCCCCGGCTTGCCCAGATAACCCTGGGCGAGCGCCGGACCGGACAGGTACAGCTCGCCGACCACACCGGCGGGCACCGGCCGCAGCCGCGAATCCAGTACGAACGCACCGACTCCCGGAATCGCCGAGCCGATCGTGATGACGTCGTCGGGCAGCATCCGCGCCGAGCTCGTCGCGAGAATGGTGGCCTCGGTCGGCCCGTAGCCGTTGTAGAACTCGCGGTCGGCGGCCCAGCGGCCCACCAGTTCCGGGCCGAACTTGTCGCCGGCCACCACCACGACGCGCAGGTCGTCCAGGCCGGTCGGGTCGACCGACTCCAGGGCACCCGGCGTGATCAGCATGTGCGTGACCCGTTCGCGGCGCAGCAGATCGGCGAGTTCGTAGCCGCCGAACACCGACGGCGGCGCGATCACCAGCGTCGCCCCCGTGGAGAAGGCGAGCAGCAACTCCAGCACCGACACATCGAAGTTCGGCGAGCACACGTGCAGCACGCGCGAATCGGCGGTCACCCCGTAGTGGTCACGCTCGGCGGCCACCAAGCCGGCCAGGCCGGTGTGGGTGACCACGACGCCCTTGGGCCGCCCGGTCGAGCCGGAGGTGTAGATGACGTAGGCCGGGTGCCGCTCGTCCAGCGGACGCACCCGGTCGGTGTAGGAGATCGGGTGCTCAGGCCGGGCGGCGATCCGCGCGGCCTGCACCGGATCGTCGAGCTCGATCCAGTACACGCCGGTGCCGAGCACCGGGCGGTGGGCCGAGGTGGTCAGCCCGACCACGGCCCCCGAGTCGGACAGGATGTGGTTGATGCGATCGGCCGGGTAGGCCGGGTCGACCGGCACGTACGCCGCGCCGGTCTTCGCGATGGCCCAGACGGCGACCACGGACTGCAGGCTGCGGGCGATACCGATGGCGACCACGTCGCCCGGTCCGACACCGCGCTCGATCAGTTCCCTGGCCAGCCGCGAGGAGGCCGCGTCGAGCTGGCCGTAGGTGAGCTGGCGTTCGTCGTCGAGCTGGCCCGACGGATTGAAGCGAACGGCGACCTCATTGGCCTCGGATTCGACGGCGGCGGTCAGCAACTGCCCGAACAGCGGGCTGCCCGACCTGCGGCGACGGCTACCACGAGCGGAACGACGGGCAGTTTCCATTCGAGTGCATTCACCTCTCGCATCGAGCTAGGACCCGGCCCAACCCCTATATCAAGGGCGTATCGTCCGGGGCCAGCGCGGTCCGAGCAATCATATAAGGGACTGTTCGGTGTCCACGCAGTGCTGTCTTGGATTAATACGGCCCGCTGACAGCGGTCCGCCCCCTCGTTCGGCTCCTGTTCTCACGTCGTACATCCGCCGCTACCCCCATGGAAGCGGTGTCTTGCCAGATGCCACGGTTTATATCGGTCTCGAGCCGGTCGCGTTGCAGGAGTACCCGGATCGGTGAACTAGTTCACAACCAACCACGCCGGGTTGCCTGCACCCCGGCCTGGAATCGGGTGCTCGCGCCGAGCCGCTCCAGCAGTCGCGCGGTCCGGCGGACCACAGTACGCCGCGACATACCGAGCCTGCGCGCGATGGTGTCGTCGGTGGCACCGAGACCCATCAGGGTCAAGATCGCGCGGTCCCGTTCGTCCAGCGCCTCCGCCGTCGGGTTCACCGAGATCGGAGCGGCCAGTGACCACAGCACGTCGAAGGTTTTGATCAGCAGATCCAGCGCGGGTGAGCCGGTGATCCGCAAGCCCATGGGGTCCGGGCGGCGTTCGTCGACGTGCAGCACCAGGCTAGCGCGTTCGTCGTCGCTGATAATCATTTTGAACGGCGGCTCGGGCAGCGTGCGCGCCTGTGCCCCACTGGCATTGGTGGACAGTGCGTGCCGCAGCCGTTCCGGATCCTGATAGATGGTGTCCTGGTAGAGCGTCTGGTAGCGGATACCTTCGCCGAGCCGGCCGCGCTTGAGCAGGAACAACTGCCGCTCGCGCTCGACGTCGCTCAGATACGGCCCGCGTTCGATGACCTTGACGCCGCTGCGCGCCGCGGTCTGCATCTCCTCGAAATCGGCGAGCATCTCCAGGCGTTCGAAGACCGGCACCACGGCGCCGTTGCTGCGCGGCGAGCGGCGCACCGAACGGAACGTCTCGCTGAGCCGCGCTGCGGCCGTGTGCATCTGGTTGATCTGCTGTTGTCTTCGACGAGCCTCGGCCTCCGACAACGACTCCGGGGCGTGGGCGTCCCACACCGCGGGCGCGCCGTCGGGGGTGCTCACGCGCACGGCGGCGCGCAAGTCACACAGCACGTCCAATGAGGCCGCGGCCGCCTCCTCCGAAACGCCCAGATACTGCGCGATATCGGCGAGACTCGATCGCGGATGATGCACCAGCACGGCATAGGTCCGGCCGTGTGGTGATCCAGGCTCGAAGATGTCGCCCAGCTCGGTCACGGCCCGAGCCTATCGACCGACCGGTCCTTGTGGGGAGCCCTGCCCGCACAGAGGCGGGGGGATCGGCGGAATATCAAGCCCGGCAGCGAAATCAGTGCGCCGAGGGACCCCACTGCAGCGGCACACCCTTGGCCGCGAGGTAACGCATCGGATCGATCTTGTTGCCGCCCTGGTCCCAGATCTCCAGGTGCAGGTGCGGACCGGTGGAGTTGCCCCGGTTGCCGACGGTGGCGATCACGTCGCCCGCGTTCACCCGCTGGCCCGCCCGGGCGAGCATCTCGTTCACGTGGCCGTAGACGGCGATGGTGCCGTCGTCCTGCTGCACCCGGACCCAGAGTCCGAAGCCGGACGCGGGGCCCGCCTCGATCACGGTGCCGTTGCTCACCGAGTGGATGGGGGCGCCGATCTGGTCGGCGAAGTCGAGGCCGTAGTGGAATTCGCCCCAGCGGCTACCGAATCCGGAGCTGACCTCGCCGGCGACCGGGCGCACCGCACCCGACGGCGCGGGCGCGACCTGCTGCTGCACACCCTTGAGGATCTGCTCGGCCTGGGCCAGCGGGCCCGCGATCTCCGGCGGCAGGTTCGGCAGGCCGAACGGGGCGGCCACCGGCGCGGCGACCTGGGTGGCGACCGGCGCCTCGGGGGCCGGAGCCTCCGGCGCGGGAGCGATCTTGGTCTGGGCGACCGGCATGATGCCGGTGCCACGGAATGTCATGGGGGCGTCGGCCTCGTCGCCGTCGTGCGCACCGGGCAGCAACGGGCTGGCGACAGCCGGGGCAATCTGGGTGACGGTGCCGATCAAGGCGCCCGCGGCGACCGCGACACCGGCGGCGGCCTTCACCCGCTCGGTCGCGGTGGACTCGACGCGATGCCGCGTCGGCCGACCCGAAATCTCATCGCCGATAAGGCTCATGACGGTAATGGAACTGGGGCCTACCCGATGGTGCGACAAAGCTGCGTCCTTGCGTCCGAAGAACAGGTGGTTCAGCGGTGCCGGGCCTCTCGCGAGCCAGGTTCGGTAACGATCCGATCAAGCTTGCGATGTAACGGTTTGGCATCCGTTGTGATGGGAACTCTACGCCAGCGTGACCATTCCGCAACCTTCTGCGCAAAGACGCAGGTAAACACTGGGTCGGGCGTCCAGTAAGCCACACTGGAGCCGTGATCATCGATGATTTGGCCGTCCCCATCGTGCTCGCGCCGATGGCAGGCGGACCCTCGACGCCCGAGTTGACCGTCGCGGTCACCGAGGCCGGTGGCTTCGGATTGCTGGCCGCCGGTTACCTCAGTGCGCACGACACCGCCGCGCGGATCACGGCGACGCGCGCCGCGACCGACGCACCGTTCGGCGTCAATCTCTTCGTACCGGGCCCCGCGACCCCCGCCGACCGCTACGCCGGATATCTCGCCGAACTCGCGCAGACCCATTCGGTGGGCGAGGCGAAGTACGACACCGACGACTGGGCCGCCAAGCTGGACCTGCTCGTCGCCGATCCGGTCGCGGTCGTCTCGTTCACCTTCGGCTGCCCGACCGTCGAGGAGATCGCCCGGCTGCATGCGGTCGGCTCGGAGAGCTGGGTGACCGTGACCTCGGCGGCCGAAGCGCGGATCGCGGTCGAGCGAGGCGCCGACGTGCTCATCGCGCAGGGCGCGGAGGCGGGCGGGCACCGCGCCACCTTCGTCGACCGGCCCGAGGACGACGCCACCGATCCACTCAGCGTGCTCGTCCTGCTGCAGATTCTGACCGCGACGACGGATCGACCGGTAGTGGCCACCGGCGGCATCGGCACCGGTGCGGGCATCGCGGCAGCACTCGCCGCAGGGGCGGCGGCCGTGCAACTCGGCACGGTGTTCCTGCGCTGCCCCGAGGCGGGCACCAATCCGGTGCACCGCGCCGCGCTGGCCACGGAAACCCCGACCATGCTCACCCGCGCCTTCACCGGCCGCCGGGCCCGTGGCCTGCGCAATCAGTTCATGGTCGAGCACAGCGCGACGGCACCCGCCGCGTACCCGGAGATCCATTACGCCACCGCACCTTTGCGCGCCGAAGCCCGGGCCGCAGGCGACCCGGACAATGTGAATCTCTGGGCGGGGCAAACCCATTCGCTGGCGCCGGAGTTACCGGCCGGCGAACTGGTCCGCACGCTGGCGGCCGATACGAAATCCGCACTGAACGCAGCACTTTCGCGGCGAATCCAGGTTTGTTGACAACGACTTTCGATTAGAATCGAGACGCATCGCATCGGCCATCCACTCTGGAGGAGCGCTATGTCTCTCGATGTCCCCACCGCACTGCTCGAACGCGCCGAACGCGGCGAAGTCGACGACGCCGACTTCGTCGAGGTCGTCCGCACTTCGTTGCCCTACGCCTGGGAAGTGGTGAGTCGGGTGGCCGGCGAACTGCGTTCGGGCACCGCGGAATACGCCGACAACGTGGTTCCGCCGCCGGACGAGGTGGCCCGCGGGCAGCTGCTGCGCGCCATGGCCTCCGACGCGATCCGCGGCGGCCTGGAACGGCACTTCGGCGTGAAGCTCGCCTTCCAGAACTGCCACCGGGTGGCCGCTTTCCCGCTCGCCGCGGTCGGCGGCGAGACTTACCGCACGTTCATCGGCACCAGGGCCCAGCTGCTGAATCAGAATCCGGAACTGCGTAACTGCTGATTGTCGAACGCAACGGCCCGGCGCGGCAAGGGTTTCCGCCGCGCCGGGCCGATGCGTCGACCGAGTCCGATCAGGACAGCGTGGTGACCGTCAGGTCGCCGTCGGCGTACTGGGCGCGCAGGCGCTTCTTGTCGAACTTGCCGACGCTGGTCTTGGGCACCTCGGCGATGAACGTCCAGCGTTCCGGCAGTTGCCATTTGGCGAACTTGTCGGCGAGGAAGTCACGCAGTTCGTCGGCCTTGGCCTCGGCGCCCTCGGCGAGCACGATCGCCACCAGCGGCCGCTCGTCCCACTTCTCGTCCGGCACGCCGATCACGGCCGCCTCGGCGACGGCGGGGTGACCCATCACGGCGTTCTCCAGGTCCACCGACGAGATCCATTCGCCGCCGGACTTGATCACGTCCTTGGACCGGTCCACCAGGGTCAGGTAGCCGTCGCTGCTGATCTTGCCGACGTCACCGGTGCGCAGCCAGCCGTCGTCGAACTTGTCCGGGTCCACCTCGGCGCCGTCCGGCGAGTAATAGGAGCCGGTGATCCACGGGCCACGAACCTCCAACTCGCCCAGTGCTTCTCCGTCGTTCGGCAGCACGGTGCCGTCGTCGCCGACCAGCCTGGCCTGCACGCTCGCCGGGAATCGGCCCTGGGTGTAGCGGTACTCCCACTCGTCCTCGCCGGTCACGCCGGTCGGCGGATGCGCGACGCTGCCGAGCGGGGAGGTCTCGGTCATGCCCCACGCGTGCAGGATCCGCACGCCGTGCTTTTCCTGGAAGGTCCGCATCATCGACGGCGGCACCGCCGAGCCACCCACCACCGCGGTGCGCAGGTGGGTGATGTCCTGCGGGTGCGCGGCCAGCCCGGCCAGCACGCCGCCCCAGATGGTCGGCACCGCAGCGGCGAACGTCGGCTTCTGCGCCGCCATCATCTCCAGCAGCGGGCCGGGCTGCAGGAATCGGTCGGGCATCAGCACATTCGCGCCCGACATCAACGCCGCGTACGGGATACCCCACGCGTTCGCGTGGAACAGGGGAACGATGGCGAGGATCGAGTCCCGGCCGGTGAAGGCCATGCCGCTCGGCGAGCACACCTGCATGGCGTGCAGCCAGTTCGAGCGGTGCGAATACACCACGCCCTTCGGGTCGCCGGTGGTGCCGGAGGTGTAACACATTGCCGCGGCGGACCGTTCGTCGATCACCGGGAAGTCGTAGGTGTCCGGCTGTGCGGCAAGGAGTTCGGTGTAGGCGTGCACCTGCACACCCTCGGGGGCGTCCAGCGTCGACGCGTCGCCGTTGACCACGATGACGTGGCGGACCGTCTTCAGGTTCGGCAAGTACTGGGCGAACATCGGCAGCAGGGTGCCGTCGACCAGCACCACCTTGTCCTCGGCGTGATTGGCCACGTAGACCAGCTGATCGGGGAACAACCGGATATTGAGCGCGTGCAGCACCGCACCCATCGCGGGTGCCGCGATGTAGGCCACCATGTGCTCGTTGTTGTTCCACATGAAAGTGCCGACCCGATCGCCGATGCCGATGCCCAGCTCGCGCAATGCGTTCGCCAGTCGGGCGGCGTCCGCGCCGAGTTCGCGATAGGTCATGGTGCGCACGCCTGTACCGGTCCAGGTGGACACGGTCGAATCGCCGACAAACGTCGATGCGTAGCGCAGCAACGTCGCCAGCGACAACGGCTCGTCCTGCATAGTGCTCAACATCGGAACTCCTTTTTCTTCAGTGACCTGTCCCGCCTCTCCGCGGATTCAGGCCAGATTCAGGTGCAACGGTAGTTGCGTCGGCGGCCGGCGGTAGCGCTGTGCGCCGAACTAGCCCGTGCCCGGCGAGTTACCCATGTACTCGCGAGATCAGTCGGCGGAGGAGTTGGACGCAGCCTGCGAGGGCGAGCTCCGAACAGGCTCACCACCCGCCCGCCCAGCATCGGGCCGTAGCCGAAGCCGAAGTTCATGCCGAGCGACAGGTCGGGCTCAGTCCTGGACTGCGGAACGAGCGCGGCCGCAATGGTTTCCGGCCGCACCACCCGGACACCGTCGAGTTCGCCACCGCGCCGGAAGATCTCGTAGAAGCGCGACAGCTCGTTCGCGGTGCTGACCACGTTCGCGGCGGGCGCGATGATGCTGAGATAGGCGGGGTCGTTGCCGGTTTCGACGGCCTCGGCGAAGGACACGCCGAGCAGCCGCTCCATCGCCAGCGACAGCGGCGGCAGCGGGGCGAGACCGGTCCGGTAGTTCCGCGCGAGGGCCGGGAAATCTCGAGGTGCCACACCGTAATTGGTCCAGCGGAACCCCAGCGGGTTCAGTATCTCCTCGGCGAGCACGGTGCGAATGTCCTTGCCGGTGACCCGGTGGACCACTTCGCCGAGGATGAATCCGCCGGATAGCGCGTGGTAGGACTGGAATCGGCCGGGTGCGACGGACGGCCGCACCGCGCACAGATTCCGTACCAGCAGTGCACGATCCGCTACGGCTTCGGCGGTGAGCGCTTCTCTCGGCACGTTCGCCACACCCGAGCGGTGCGCGAGAACCTGGCCGATGGTGATGGATTCCTTGCCGTGGCAACCGTATTCGGGGATGTACCGGCAGATCGGCGCGTTCAGCTCGATCAGGCCACGGTCGACGAGCAGGTGCACGACGAACGCCGTGACGCCTTTCGAGGCCGAGTAGGTGACGAACGGGGTGCTCGGAGTGGCGGGCACCTTCGGTGTCTCCGGGGGATCGTCCGGGCCGTTGCCTTGCGCGTGGCCGAGGGCTCGATCGAAGACGACAACTCCGTGTCGACGGATACACACTTGGATCGCAGGATGGACGCCGCTGCGATACACAACCTGCATTCGCCGCCAGATCCGCTCGGCGTAGCCGGGCGGCAGCCCTAGCTCGGTCGGTTCCGCCTCGGCACCGATGCTCGCGACGGACTCGATATCGTCCGGAATCCGGCTGCGATGTAGCAGGTCAGGCAGCTTGGAGAGGTTCCGGACGCGAGTCAGCATTGTTCACCCCACACTGACCATGAGCCACATCACATCGCGAATGCTACCTGTCCCGCCTCTCCGCGTATTCAGGCCAGATTCGGGTGCGCGATAGTTGCGTCGGCGACCGGCGGTGGCGTTAGTGGCAAATTAGCCCGTACCCGACGAGTTACCCATGTGCCCATGAAATCAGTCGGCAAGAGGGATGCGACGTGCATTCAGCCCGCATGCGCCGGGTAGGCGTGCACGACGGCGGTGTTCAGCTTGGGGACGACGTGGGTGAGGGTGTGCTCGGCCTCGTGCGCGACGCGGTGGGCGTCGGCCAGGGTGCTGGTCGGTGCGACGTCCAATTCGACGTCGGCGTGCAGCCGATGCCCGATCCAGCGCATGCGCAGGCTGCGCACGCCTTCCACGCCCGGCTCGGCGGCGAGGGCGCGCTCGGCGGCGGTCACCAGACCCGGCTCGACCGCGTCCATCAGGCGGTGCAGCACGTCCCTGGCCGCGGTGCGCAACACGGCGAGGATGGCGACGGTGATCAGCAGGCCGATGATCGGGTCGGCCAGCGGGAACCCGAGCGCGACACCCGCCGCGCCCAGCAGCACCGCCAGCGAGGTGAATCCGTCCGTGCGGGCATGCAGGCCGTCGGCGACCAGGGCGGCCGAGCCGATGCGCCGCCCGGTCCGGATGCGGTACAGCGCGACCGTCTCATTGCCGAGGAAACCGATCACGCCGGCCAGCGCGACCCAGCCGAGATGCTGGATCGGCACCGGCGCGATCATTCGGCGAACCGCCTCGTACCCGGCGATCAGGGCCGACAGCGCGATCATCGCGACGACGAACAGGCCCGCGAGATCCTCGGCGCGACCGAATCCGTAGGTGTAGCGCCGGGTCGCCGCGCGCCGGCCGAGGACGAACGCGATCCACAGCGGCACCGCGGTCAGCGCGTCGGAGAAGTTGTGAATGGTGTCGGCCGCCAATGCCACCGAGCCGGACGCCAGCACGACCAGCACCTGCAGTACCGCGGTGACGCCGAGTACGGCCAGGCTGATCTTCACCGCCCGGATGCCGACGGCGCTGGCTTCCAGCGCGTCATCGACGCTGTCGGCCGCGTCGTGGCTGTGCGGCACGAAGATCTCGCGCAGGACCCCGCGCAACCCCTTCGGATGCTCATGGGTGTGCTCACTGTGTTCATGCACGTGCTCGTGCACTCCGTGACTTCGGTTGTGCGCGTGGGGTTCCGGGTGCGCATGTCGGTGCCCGGAACCTGGAGTGTGTCCGCCGTTTTCGTGACGGCTGCCACCGAGCTCGCGGCCGGGTTCATCCGTCGCACTCACCGCGTCACACTCCGAGTTACGTTGTCCAGTGCCATGTTTCGCGCAGGTCATGTCGCCGCCCGCCGTCCCGGTAGCGCGCGAACGGTGGCCTCGTCGCGGTGATGCGGCGGCACTCCGGGGCCGGCGTGCTCGGCGTTGTAGACCGCGTCCACCACCAGTTGCCGGACGTGCTCGTTCTCCAGGCTGTAATAAATCGTGGTGCCGGAGCGGCGGGTGCTGACCAGCCGCGCCATTCGCAGTTTGGCCAGATGCTGGGAGACCGAGGGCGCGGGTTTGCCGACGCAGCCTGCGAGGTCGTTCACCGAGAGTTCGCGGTCGACCAGCGCCCACAGCACCTGGACCCGGGTCGCGTCGGCCAGCATCCGGAAGACCTCGACCACCAGACCTACCTGGTCATCCGCCAGCCGCCAGGCTTCCTTGTTATCTGCATTCATACGCAGATAATAGGGCAGACGGATGGGCGCGGCTACCCCGAATCGCACGCGCCCGTTCCCCCTCGGACCGGAATGGCGGCGACACCCCCTGCGTGGCCGCCGACATGCCGGTCCGTCCCGATCGAACCACTCACATACTTAGCCGCTATGGCACTACTGCGCCAGGCGACCGGCCGAATATCATCCCGACTGAGACAAAACCAGCCGGTCGGCCAGTACTGGCTACCCCTTGGCGACCGCTGTGACCTGCGCGAATTCGGCCATGCGCCAGCAAAGTTCGAGCCATCGAGATGCACTCACATCTGCACGTGCATCGCGGGCCGACCGGTCGGCTCGGTCCGATTTGCGCCGGATACTCAGCCGCAAGCCTGGCGCGGACCGCCGAGTCGGTGTGTCAGTAGGAAATTCATCAGTTCGCGTTGCAGGTCGAGTCCGCGCTCGGACTGCATCAGCAACCCGCCGCCGATGTGGTCGGGCCCGATGGGCGTACGGAATTCGGCGAGAACACAACCGCCCGCGTCGTATCGCTCGATGGTCGTCGGCACCGGATTCGCGCTCGACGTGACCACACTGGGCACCGTGGGCACCGCGAGATCGCTTGCGAGACGGTACGCGCCGAGCCACTGCACCAGGTTCGTGCGGCCGATCGGATACAGGCTCGTCTGATCGGCCAAGTCCTGCAGGAAGAACCCGGGCACCGGCCTGGCCCGCTCCCCCATCGCCGCCACGATCGACGCGCCGCTCAGGTCGGCACGGAACGTTTGCGGATCCAGTCGGTACGGCCCGCCTGCCATAGGCGCGATGGCCGCGTATAGATCCGGGTAGGTCGCGGCCAGCACCGTGGACATCGCGCCGCCCGCGGAGTATCCGCCCACGTAGACCCGCGACCGGTCCAGCCCGAACTCCTCGATCAACGCGGTGGTGAGGTCGGCGATGATCGACGACTCACCTTGCCCCCGTGCTTGATTCGCCGGATCGAACCAGTTCCAGCAGTACCGGTCGTTGGCCTCTTCGGTCTGGATCGGATAGGCGAGTACGAATCCGAGTTCGTCGGCGATCCTGGTCAGCGAGAATCCGGTGTCGGCGAGCTGGCGCCACGGGTCGGTGCAGCCGTGCAGGTAGATCATCAGCGGCTTGCCCGCCGGGTCGCCGGGCGGGATGTGCAGGTAGTAGTCGCGGGTGCCCGCCGCATTGGCAAAGCCGCGCTCGACCACCGCGGCCTGCGCCGAGGACGGCGCGGCCAGCAGGAACTGCAAGCTCAGCGCCGCCAGGGCGAGCACGACGATGAGCCTGCTGCGACGAGAAGTACCGCGCACCACCGAATTCCTTCCAGTGAGGGTCACGGTCGAATGTACCGACCGCCGGATAATAAACGGGCACAGTGGATTCCGCGTAGTCCGAATGAGCTTCGGCAACCCCGGCACGACCTGCCGTGCCGGTTACCCGATCGATGGGACGACCTGGCGCCCCGGACGGCGGCGGACTCGCTAGCGTAGGGGCATGCCAGTGGATCGAATGCTGCCGACGTCCGAGGCTCGGGACCTGCTCGAGCTGACCCGCGATATCGCCGACAAGGTGCTCGAGCCGCGGGTGGTCGAGTGCGAGAAGACCGGGACCTTTCCCGACGGGGTCTTCCCGGCCCTCGGCGCGGCCGGCCTGCTGAGCCTGCCGTATCCCGAGGAATTCGGCGGCGGCGCCCAGCCCTACGAGGTGTACCTGCAGGTGCTCGAGGAGCTCGCGGCGCGCTGGGCGGCGGTCGCGGTGGCGGTCAGCGTGCACAGCCTGTCCTGCCATCCGCTGTTCACCTTCGGCACCGAAGAGCAGCAGCAGCGCTGGCTCGCGGACATGCTCTCCGGCGAGACCATCGGCGCGTACAGCCTTTCCGAGCCGCACGCCGGTTCCGACGCGGCCGCGCTGCGCTGCCGGGCGACGAAGGTCGACGGCGGATACCGGATCAGCGGCGCGAAGGCCTGGATCACCAACGGTGGCCGCGCCGATTTCTACACGCTCTTCGCGCGGACCGGCGAAGGCTCCCGCGGCATTTCGTGTTTCCTGGTGCCGCGCGACACCGAGGGTCTGAGCTTCGGCAAGCCCGAGGAGAAGATGGGCCTGCGCGCCGTACCGACCACCACCGCCGCCTATGACGATGCGTTCCTGCCCGTCGAGCGGCTGATCGGCGAAGAGGGACAGGGGCTTTCGATCGCCTTCAGCGCCCTGGATTCCGGTCGGCTCGGCATCTCCGCCGTGGCAACGGGTTTGGCGCAGCGCGCACTCGACGACGCGGTCGCCTACGCCAAGGAGCGAGAAGCCTTCGGCCGCCACATCATCGACCACCAGGGCCTCGGTTTCGTGCTGGCCGACATGGCCGCCGCCGTCGACTCGGCCCGCGCCACCTACCTCGACGCCGCGCGCCGTCGCGACGCCGGACTCCCCTACTCGCGCCAGGCCAGCGTCGCGAAACTCATCGCCACCGACGCCGCGATGAAGGTGACCACCGATGCCGTCCAGGTCTTCGGCGGTTACGGCTACACCCAGGACTTCCCGGTCGAGCGCTACATGCGCGAGGCCAAGGTGATGCAGATCTTCGAGGGCACCAATCAGATCCAACGCCTGGTCATCGCCCGCCAGCTCGCGGGCAACTGACCGCCGCACCCGTCGTCGGCATCGCACCGGCGGCGGGGTCCGCGGACCCGAAAGCGTGCGGACTTCCGCGGCAGATATGGCCGAAAATGCCGATTCATTGACCGCGGATCTCTTCGGACCTGCGGGTTCGCACCTTAGGCTCGGATCATGACAACGCCGTCCATCATCATTATCGGAGCCGGATTCGCGGGGCTCGGAGTGGCGCTCGAGCTGCGGCGGGCCGGGGTGGAGACGTTCACCATCCTGGAGCGTGCCGCGGATCTGGGCGGGGTGTGGCGGGAGAACACCTATCCCGGCGCCGCGTGCGACGTGCCTTCGCCGCTGTACTCCTGGTCGTTCGAGCCCAAATCCGATTGGCCACGGCGTTTTTCGGAGCAGCGCGACATCCACGAATACATGCGTGGTGTCGCAGGCAAGCACGACCTGGCGCGGTTCATCCGGTTCGGCACCGAGGTGACCGATGCCGAGTTCGACGAACAGACCGGCCGATGGACGGTCACCACCGCGGACGGTGCCCAGCTCACCGCCGATATTCTCGTGCCCGCGGTCGGCCAGCTGTCCCGGCCCGCCATGCCGAACATCCCCGGCATCGACACCTTCGCCGGCCCCGCCTTCCACTCCGCCGAGTGGGATCACGACGTCGAGCTGAGCGGCAAGCGGATCGCCTGCATCGGCACCGGAGCCAGTGCGATCCAATACATTCCGCGCATCCAACCCGCGGCCGCGCACCTCACGCTGTTCCAGCGTTCGGCGGCGTGGGTGCTGCCCAAGTTCGACACCGAATACAGCACCACGCACAAGGCGGTGTTCAAATACCTGCCGCCGACCCGGCTCGCCGAGCGGTTCGCCATCTGGTCAGTGTTCGAGGTGCTCGCACTGGCCCTGACCGATATCCCGGCGATGAAGACGCCGGTGATCGCGCTGGCCGACCGGCACCGGGCCAAGCAGGTCCCCGACGCCGACCTGCGCGCGAAACTGACACCCGATTACGCGGCGGGTTGCAAGCGTGGCCTGTTCTCCAACGAGTACTTCCCGGCGCTGGCCCAGCCGAACGTCACCGTGGAGACCACCGCCATCGAGGCGATCACGCCGACCGGTATCCGGACCGCCGACGGCGTCGAGCACGAGGTCGACGTGATCGTCTACGGCACCGGGTTCAAGGGCACCGAGTTCCTCGCGCCGATGAACATCTACGGCATCGGCGGCCGCAAGCTGACCGACGTCTGGGGTGCGGAAGGCGCGCGGGCCTTCCTCGGCCTGTCGGTGCCGAACTTCCCGAATCTGTTCATGATGTACGGCCCGAACACCAATGTGGGCTCCGGCTCGATCATCTACATGCTGGAATCGCAGGCGCGCTACATCCGTCAGGTGGTGCAGTACCTCACCGACCGGCCCGGCCGTTACCTCGCCGCCCGCGCGAACGCCGAACAGCAGTGGGACGACTGGCTGCAGCGGCGGCTGAAAGATACGCCGTGGAACTTCTGTTCCAGCTGGTATCGCAACGCGGCGGGCCGAATCACCAACAACTGGCCGGGGGCCACCGTGCTCTACCGTTGGAAGACAAAGACTTTCGACCTGGCCGACTTCGACGAAGCGCAGGCAGACGTGCGCTGACCCGCGCCTCCGTTTTTCAGCCAGGTCTCAGCAAGCGCCCAGTAAACTGGACACCAGTTCGGATCCCGGCAACGGAAGAGGTGCGCGGTGTTGTGGCTACTGGTCGTCGTGGTGATCGTGGCGGTGGGCGCCTTCGTCCTCGTGCTGGCCCGGCAGAGCAAGCAGCGCACGGCCGACGCGCTCGCTGACGCGCTGGCCGACGCCCGCCAGGTCAACGAGCGGCTCGGCGGTCAGATCTACAACCTGAGCGGTAGCACCGAGGCGGCGAAGCAGGCGTTGGTCGACGCCTCCGAACGGCATCTCGCCGCCGGGTCGCAGCTGGATCAGGCGCGCACGCCCACGCAGGCACGGTTGGCCAAGCAGACCGCGGTGGAAGGGTTGTATTACATCCGGGCCGCGCGTAGTGCGATGGGCATGGATCCCGGGCCCGATGTGCCCGCTCTCGACGGGCAGGACGCCGCGGGCAAGGTCACTGAGCAGCGGGTTATCGAGCACGAGGGGCGGGAGATCGCGGCCTCGCCGAATCCCTCGTCGGCGACACCGAACTACTACCCGGGTGGTCGGGTGGCTGGGCGGCCGGTGCCCGCGGGCTGGTACTCCGAGCCGTGGTGGAAGCCCGCGCTGATCGGCGGGGCCTGGGGGATCGGGTCGGCGCTGCTGTTCTCTTCGCTGTTCTCCGGGATGTCCGGGGTCGGGTACGACGCGCAAGGGTTCGAGAGTGGGTACGGGGACGGGTATCAGGACGGGTTGGCAGCCGGGGACAGTGGGTTCGAGGCGGGTGGCGACAGCGGCGCGGTCGACTCCGGTGGGTACGAGTCCGGCGGTGACACAGGCGGATTCGATGGGGGTTGGGACAGCGGCGGGTTCGATAGCAGTGGCGGGTTCGATGGCAGTAGTGGATTCGACGGCGGTGGCGGGTTCGACGGCGGGAGCTTCTGAGACCCGTTGGCGAACTGACGGCAAATTCACTGTGCGAGCCGAGTAGTACGGTTAACCCCACCCTCGGTCGACCTGCCTCCCCGGTTGCCACCGCGCCGAGCCATGGTGAACCGTGGACGAATGACCATGCAGCGCAAGCGAACCGCAGTCATCGCCGTAGCACTGGTGGCGGTCGGCACGATCACGGGCTGCGGGAACTCCGCGGACACACCGCCCGCCGCTGACTTTCCGTCCGGCTTCTGGCAGGTAAACGATTACGGCAGCGTGCTTTCCGTGCACGCCGACACGCTCGAGTCCTACCAGCTGACCGCGCTCAGCTGCCTGAAGGACGACACCGCAGTACGTTCCGGAAGTCAGGGCCGTTACGTCACCGAAGGCAAAGACGTGCTCACCCTGCGCCCCGGCGGCAGTCCGGACCAGGCCACACTGCACATCGGCGGGTCACCCGGAGATCGCACGCTACGCCGTCTTTCCGCCTTACCACTCTCGTGCACCAGCTCGGTCGTACCCGCCGCCTTCGACGTCTTCTGGCAGACCTTTCAGGAGCACTACCCTTTCTTCGCGGCGAAAGGCGTTGACTGGCAGCAGGTTCGGGATACCTTCCACGAACGCGCCGCCCGGGCCGAGCAGCGCGGCGATGATGATGCGCTCTTCACTGCGCTGCGGGACATGGTCGCGCCACTGCACGACGCACACGTGGTCGTGTCGGCAGGCGACGGCGGGTTCTTCGGCACAGTCAGACCAGGGACAACCATCCCGAGTCCGCAACTCGATCAACAGGTCAAGGAGCACGTTCAGCGTCGCGACCTCCAGCAGCAGCCACTCACCGAATACGCCAACGGCCGCATCGGCTACGCCGACGTGCCCGGCCAGAACTACGGCTACCTGCGGCTCTCCGCGTTCAGCGGCTACACCACCGAACGGACCTTCGCCGCCGACAGCGCAGAACTCGACCGCGCCCTGGACGCGATCTTCACCGAGGACCGGCGCATCCGGCTGCAAGGACTGATCCTGGACCTGCGGATCAACGGCGGTGGCTCGGACAGTCTCGGCCTGCAACTGGCCGCCCGGCTCACCGACCGTCCATATTTCGCCTACGCCAAGAAGACCCGCACCCTCGGACCCCACCCGCAGCACGTCGAACCCGCGCACGGCGCGTACGCGGGCCCCGTCGCGATCCTGACCGGTGGCTCCACCGTCAGCGCCGGCGAGACCTTCACCCAGGCGATGCTCGAACGCCCTTCGCGCACAACACGAATCGGGCAACCCACGCAGGGCGTGTTCTCCGATGTCATGCAGCGCAAGCTGCCCGGCGCCGGCCACGAAGACTGGTGGTTCGGCGTCCCGAACGAGGAATTCCTGACCTCCGACGACCGCACCTTCGACGGCACCGGCATCCCACCCGAACTGACCGAGCCGGTCTTCACCGACGAGGAGTTCACCCTGAACCGGGACTCCGCCTTCGATCGCGCGATCAGCTGGCTGACCAGCGGCTCTTGACGGTTCGAGCAAACTGTCTGAGACTGTCAGCATCGGGAATCCGAATCGGCTGGCGGCAACTGGTCGAGCGAGCATCGGGAGAGCTCATGACGCTGACCACCGCCGACATCCCAGTCGAGGACTTCCGGACGCGATCCCTGCGCTGGGCCAAGGAATGCTACGAGTGGTCCCGAGTCCCGTTCCTGCCCTCGGGCGAGCGAGTCGGCCGAGTCTACGACGTAGTCGGCCCGCGAAACCTGTTCGGCGAGGACTCCCTATTCATCAATCTCGGCTACTGGCGCGACAACCCGGCCACCCTCGACGAGGCGAGCCGGGACCTGGCGCGCCTGGTCGCCCGCGAGGCCGAACTCGGTCCGGGCGACATCCAACTCGACGTCGGCTTCGGCTACGGCGACCAGGACTTCCTCTGGGCCCAGGAATTCGAGCCCGAGCAGATCATCGGCGTCAACATCGCCGTCGAACAAATCGAGATCGCCACCCGCCGCGCCGCCGAACTCGGCCTGGCCCACCGCATCCGCTACCAGTACGGCTCAGCAGTCGACCTCCCCTGCGCAGACGAGTCCTGCACCAAGGTGACCGCCCTCGAGTCAGCCTTCCACTTCCCCTCATACCCAAAGTTTTTCGCCGAGGCCCACCGCGTCCTCCGCCCCGGCGGCAAACTCGTCACCGCCGACATAGTCCCCCGCACAACCCCCACCACCCGCACCCTCCTCCGCCTGACCGACCGCCCCAGCCCCCTACCCAAAACCAACGTCTTCGACATCCACCACTACCGCCGAGCCCTGACCGCCGCAGGCTTCAGCAACATCCGCGCCTACTCCATCCGCCGCCACGTCTACACCCCCCTCGCCGCCTACCTCACCAAACGCCTCCGCGACCCCGACATGCGCCGCGTAAACCCAGCCCTCCGCCTAGCCTTCAGCCACCCCGCCCTCGCCCTCTGGGGCCCCTGGGCCGACTACATCATCGCTGTAGGCACCAAGGCCCCTTGAATCCGTTTCGGTCCAAACGCCCCCGAGCCGGTAGACTCCCCGACGTCCCGGTGGCAACCGGGCAAGCCCTCGTAGCTCAGGGGATAGAGCACCGCTCTCCTAAAGCGGGTGTCGCAGGTTCGAATCCTGCCGAGGGCACACACTGAAGACTCGAACGGGACCGGCGCGTCGCGATTGACGCGCTGGTTCCGTCCGCCCAGATGGGTGGCTGCCGCGCGTTGACCGGGCGGAATCGGGGAAGGGGATGCTCAGGCGACGTCGGTGTTGACCACAGTCAGAGGCGTCGGCCCGGCGCTGATCGTGAGGGCGGTGAGCGCTTCGGCGAGCACCAATTCGACCTCGGTCGCGAAGTCGGTCACGGTCTTGTCGATTTTGGTCGCCTCGCACCCCACGCTGGTGGCTTCTCGAAGAGAGCGATCACAAAGCTGGTTCGTTCCACTTCCGCCGTCTGCATCCGTTCGTGCAGCGCAGCGATGCCCGCGTCGGCGGCAGCCACCTCGGCACCGATGCGTTTCTGCACGTCCAGCGCAGGCAAGGGGACGAGCAGCTTGCCGAGGTTGGCAGAGCTGATGGACGGGATCGTCGTGCCAGCTGCCTTGTTCTCGATCCAGGTCACCGTCGACGGCAGCGACAGGAACGCGATGAGGTACCGCGGGTCGACCACGGCGAGGTCCCTTGCGCGCAACCGGAGCAAGCCCGTACCGAAGAGCAGCCCCTCCGCACTCTGGTCAGCAATGGCACAGGGACCCAGCGTTCCCGTTCTGGCACACAGGATGTCGCCATCTGCTAGCTCGAACTTTGCAAGCCGACGGGCGTCCTCTGGGCGCACTCGCTTCGCATGTTCATCCCTGATGCCGCGATGTCGTAGCTGTGAGGGCGCGATCATCGCGACTCCGTCGTCCACGAACTCCAGGTCCTTGATGAGGGCGTTCGAGGGCCCCGCTTGGATCTCGCACAAGACACTGAGCGGTTGGGCGTTTTCATCGGCGTTTGTGCCAGGAATCGGCCGGTAGTCGGCAGGGCTGAGCGAGAATTCACGACGCTCGATTTCGGTGACGTCGGCAGCAACAGCGATACCACCGCGACCAAGATCCTTCGGACGGAATTTCCCAGCGCCCGAACGCCATTCGCGATAGCAATCAACCATTGATCGCATGTCCTGTTCGGTCAGATGTCGACGGCCGGCCTTCTTCTCGCCCGCCGCGCGCGCGTCGATCAGGAGAACGGAATCTCGGGCCTTCGTCTCGCCTGCGGCGTCCGCGTCGGTCAGAACAACAGAATCTGGGGTCTTCGCTGGCTTAATGAGGAACCAAACACTCACCGGCACAGGGGTCGTCGCGAAGAGTCCGGGCGGTAGAGCAACGACACATTCTACGACGCCCTTCTTGACCATGGCCTGGCGAATTGCTATCTCGGTCTTGTTGTCCGATACAGCTGCTTGGTTCGGCATGACCACGCATGCGCGTCCCCCGCGCTTGAGCGACGCATACACCTGCTGGAGCCAGGCGAAGTTGCCGTTCTTCGCCGGGGGTGCCGCGAACGGCCAACCTTCTTCTGGCACAGGCCATTCGGCAGAGTTCTTCTGGTTGAAGGGCGGATTGGTCAGGACAAAATCGAATGTCGGTGACGGACTCGCAGCCTCACCTGATGTCAGGGCATCGCCAGATAGAAGGTCCGTGACCCCCGCACCGTGGATGGCGATGTTCATCGCCGCTAGCCGCAGCTGCTCGGGGTGGCGCCCGAATCCTGATGTTTCGACACCGGCCACCGCAGACGCGGCCGCAGAGATGAATTCACCGAAACGTAGGTATGGGTCATGGCACCGGACCGGGCCGGTGACCTCACCGAGCAGGATCTCGGTCGCCAGCCGAACAATGCTGGATGGTGTAAAGAATTCGCTGCTGTCGCGTTGACCCCAGTCCGCGAAACGATCGAGGATCTCTTGGAACGAGTCGCGGCCAAGATCATGACATGTCCGATGGACCTGGGCGATGTCCTCGACCGAGGAGGGCTGCAGTCGAGCGAAAACCGTTCGGATGCCCGGCAGCACGCCGTGCTCACGCAGGACGGTATCAACGATTACCCCGAGCGCGTCGAGCAGTTGCGCCGGGCTGCGTAGATCCTTGCCAGCCTCGTTGACGAGGTCGGTGATGCGCGCCCACTGCTTGGGAGCGACGACACGGACGAAGACCAGGCAGAGCAGCAGCTGCAAGTAGTCAATCTGCGGTCCGCTGCCACATACCCGTTTGGCCAATGGCCCGTACAGCTCGGCTAGAGCATCGGCCCGATCCGAACCCTGCCGAGCAGAACCATCGCCGCCGCCCGACCGGTCATAGCTGCCAGCGTCTCGCTGACGGGAGTTCCGGACGACCCGCTCGGCATAGGTGCAGCCTTTTCTCTCGGTCGCCAACAGCTGGCCGTCGGGGATCGGGCGGTCCTTCATCCACTCGATCATTTCGGCGAGGGCGAAGAGGTCGCCCTCCTCTGACGATCGTGGACGAGGGAAGCTGGCGTGCCGGCGCTTCCATGTCGACAACAGCGACTTGTCGATCCCAGCCAGTGCGGCGATCTCCCGCCGCGACACCAAGCGGTTCGTTCTCATGGCCGGACTTCGAACACGAAACGGATCATTTTCAGGGCTACGAGGGTCGCTGTGGCGCACCCCGCCGCACCGAAAGCGGCTGCGGCTGCTAGCGAGCCACCATCGACGACTGTGAGGATTCCCGCGACGATGCCAGCGATCACACCGAACAGGGTGGCCACCAGCATCAGCAGGACTCGGACAGACCGGGACATCGAACTCCTCCGTATCACCTGGGCGAGAGATGGTCTCGCTTGTGCTGGCACCACGCTATGCAGTCCGACCCTCACCGCAAAGTGCGCATTGCCATGCGCAGACAATCAGTTTCAGATCCACACGGAACCTCAGGCTTCACCACACGGACGAATATCCCAGCCTGCCTGGCTGTTTGTCTCATATAGTTGACTCTAAGTCGCCACAATCACCCCTGCAAACTGTCAACACCTCCTGTCGCGGATGCGGGGTGCTATCCGCAGGTGACATCTGCACATGCACGACCGGCGGGTGGCACCGGCGACGGCGGTGTTGACGGTGCCCGCTCACCAAATCGTGGGACACTACTGATGCCACAACCGAAGTGCTACCGCCGCAGTATTCCGGCGGTATACGTTGTAGCCGGTGGGTGAGTCGGCCTATGACTCCACGGTCGCCCGCATCGAAGCCCACTGCCTCGCTGCTGAAACAATGCAGTGTCGAGTTCGGCTGCCAGTACCTTTCGGTTGTCCAGCGCAACCAGATCAATGTCTTCACTGAGCCTGCCGTTCACGAGATGTGTACGAGCAAGAGCAGTTCCGCCGATGAAATACAGTCGGTCGCCGAACTCGCGGCTGATTGCCGCCAGCAAATGGGAGATCAGATGGTCCCGCTCGATCTGCTCTGGGGGCACGCCGAATTGAATTGCGACACCGTCATGTTCATCGATGCTCATGTCCCACCCAACTTTCCGCACGCCGAAGGACCGCACCCCGTCGCTGGTCTCTTGCGAGCTGTGCAAGTCTCCCCAAATCGCTACGACGGTAGAGCGTCTCGATTGCCGGACGGACCTCCATCTCGGCATTGCCCAGTTCCGGACGCCGGGCAAGATCGAGCACGGTCTGCTCCGGCGTCGTGACCAGCACTTGGCCTAGCGGCGTCTCGATACGCTCCGCGTCCAGTGCTTCGGTATCGCGGCGGACGAACCGGACATGTGCCGAGCGGTCGGTCAGCGCGATCGACCGGTGCTGACTCGGAACCGCGACAACCGCGGTCGCCAGCGCACGAGGTACCGCTCCCAGCACGCGGGCTGCGCTGATTCCCATGACAATGGTGTGATCCGGCCCGTAAATCGATGAGGCAATACCTGCGGCGGCTGGCTCGAGTTCGGGCAGCCAGGTCCGACCGACATAGTCCGGCGGGACGATGATGTAGTAGCCATGAGCAACGCGGTGCAGCACGCCTCGATCGACGAGCCGCGCGACCTCGGGCCGCGGTTGGGCGTAGATGCCAGCCAAGTCCTGCGGCCGCAGGGTTCGAAGCGGTGTTCGCCAGAGCTCGCTGGGCAGGACGATGCCGCGATGTTCCGCCACCTCCCGAAGAGTATGCAAATAGTTGGCTTTAACCCAACTAAATGCATAGTACCGGGTCGGGTTCGCTCATCGGCATCACTGCTGCTCACCTAGACTTTTGCGCTGCTGCCCGCTGGGCGAAAACAGCTTCGAGAGCAGTTGACCGGCGAGAAGACACCTCTCGGTACGGTTTCGATCTATTGGGAGTCCCGCCGAGGGCACATCGAAACAGCTCGCCTGAGATAGGCATTGGGCATCCCCTTCACCGATCACGGGCAGCGCTGGCGTGCTGCCCGTATCGGTCTGCGGCCATCAGCGGGTCAACAGGGTGCGGATGGCTTGGGTGACGGTGGCGGGGGATTCTTCGGCCATGAAGTGGCCGGAGGTGACGGTGGTGTGGGTGAGGTTGGGGGCCCAGGGTTTCCAGAGGGCGGGGGCGTCGAAGCCTAGGGCGGCGCCCCAGTCTTGCTGGAGGACGGTTACCGGCATGCGGAGGTGGTTGCCGGTGGTGCGGTCGGTGCGGTCGTGGTCGAGGTCGATGGTGGCGGAGGCTCGGTAGTCGGCGACGATGCTGGGGATGGCGGCGGCGGAGGCGGTGAGGTAGGCGGCGCGGATCTCGGGTGGGATGGCGGCGGGGTCGTTGGTCCAGGTGTCTAGGAAGTGGGAGAAGAAGAGGTCGGGGGTGGCGGCGATCATTTTTTCGGGGAGACCGGGGGGTTGGGCCATGAGGTAGAGGTGGAAGCCGACGGCGGCGGTTACGCCGTGCATGACGTCCCACATGTCGAGGGTGGGGAGGACGTCGAGTGAGGCCAGGTGGGTGATGGTGTCGGGGTGGTCTAGGCCGGCGCGGATGGCGACGAGGGCGCCGCGGTCGTGGCCGGCGAGGGCGAAGCGAGCGTGGCCGAGGGTGCGGGCGACGGTGACGATGTCGGCGGCCATGGTGCGCTTGGAGTAGGTGGTGCCGTCGACGTCGGCGGGCTTGTCGCTGTCGCCGTAACCGCGCAGGTCGGGGCAGATGACGGTGTGGTCGGCGGCGAGGTCGGCGGCGACGTGGCGCCACATGAGGTGGGTTTGCGGGAAGCCGTGCAGCAGCACGATGGGGCTGCCCGAGCCGCCGACCGCGACATTGAGTTCGACCTGGTCGGCGACGGCGATCCGCTGGTAGTCGAATCCGGTAATCTTCGGTGCCATGAGGTGTCCTTCCGATGTTCGTTGGTGACGTTGGACAGTCTTTTCCCGCGCACTCAGCAACTGATCAGCAGCGACTGAGTACGGCGTCGGCGGGCGCGTGGCGCAGCTGAACTTCGGTGTTCTCGGGCCCATCGGCGCCGAGCGCGCCGGGACGCCACTGCCGCTGAAGGGGTCGAAGCATCGCGCGGTGCTCGCACGGTTGCTCGTCGCGCGGGGGCGCATGGTCACGGTGGATCAGTTGATCGACGACCTGTGGGAACGGCCGCCGAGCGGTGCGGTGGGCGCGATCCAGACGTTCGTCGCCGAGCTGCGGCGGGTGCTGGAACCCGACCGCGCACCACGTACACCGGCACAGGTGCTGGTGACCGTCGCGCCGGGATACGCGTTGCGCACCGAGCCGGATGCGGTGGATGCGGACCGATTCGAGGCCGCCGTCGCGCGGACAGCAGAACTACTCGCCGCGAAGTACTTCGAGCGGGCATTGACGATGGCCGACGTGGCGGCGGCACTGTGGCGTGGACCCGCCTACGCGGAATTCGCCGAACAGGGTTGGGCGCGTGCCGAAGTCGACCGGCTCGACGGGCTGCGACTGCTGGCGGTCGAACATCGGGCTGCCGCGCTGATCGAGCTCGCACGGCCCGCCGAGGCCGAATCGGCGCTGAATGCGCTGCTCGCCGACCATCCTTTGCGCGAACACGCTTGGCAGCTGCTCGCTGTCGCGCTTTATCGATCCGGCAGGCAGAGCGACGCGCTTGCCGCCTTGCGCCGCATCCGGCACCTGCTGCGTAGCGAGTTGGGCACCGATCCCGGGCCTGAACTCCAGCGGGTGGAGGCGGACATCCTGGCGCACGCGCCGCACCTGCTTTCCTCGGCCGTACCCGCCCGAACATTGCCGCCCGGAAAGGATTTCGTCGGGCGCCGGCAGGAGTTCGCCGCCATACAGCACGTTGCGAACGAAGTAGCCCGACACGGCCGCACCCGGCTGGTGCTACTGGCGGGCGAGGCGGGAGCCGGTAAAAGCGCTCTTGCCGAAGAAGTTTCGTCGGCGTTGACCGACGATGGCTGGATCGTCGCGCGCGGCGAGAGTCCGGCCGACCTCGGCGTTCCACCCGGCTGGGCCTGGACCAGGATCCTCGCGGCGCTGACCTCCGCAGGGGCAGCACACGAGCGTCCTCCAGCGAATAGCGACGAACGACCGAACAACGAAGGCGCACCCACAGATCCGATCGAGGCGCGCTTCGTGTTCCATCGTGCCGCGGCCGACTATCTCGCGTCGGTGGCGCAACGCACGCCGGTCCTGCTGGTATTCGATGACATACACAACGCCGGTTCGGAAACCCTGGACCTGCTCTCCGTGCTCGTCACCGGCGGTATCGCGGCCCCGGTGCTGATACTGGCGACGTACCGCAGCACCGACATCACCACCGAACTCACTGCCGCGCTGGCGAAGATGGCTCCCGCCGAGCCGGTTCGCGTGTACCTCAGCGGCTTGCCCGAAAACGACACCGTTGCCCTGGTACGCGCAATCGCCGGACCGGATATCGCCGAGCGCGACGGCCGCCGAATTCACCGGCGCGGCAATGGAAATCCGTTCTTCGTTCGCGAGCTGGCCCGGTTGCTTCGCGACGAGGGGTCCGACGCACTCGACACCATCCCGGCGGGCGTGCGCGAGGTCATCCGGCATCGCATGGCGATGCTGCCGCAGTCCGCGCAGACCCTCGTCCAGCAGGCCGCCGTACTCGGCGAGGAGGTCGACCGCGAGATCCTCATCGAGCTCGCAGGCGACGCGGCCCGTGCCCTCGACGACCTCGAGTTTTCGCTGACTGCAGGGCTGTTCACCGAATCGCCCGAGGGATCACTGCGATTCACCCACGCGCTGGTACGCGACACCGTGTACCGCGACATCAGCGGTCCGCGCCGGGCCAGGTGGCATGGCGAGATCGGCGAGCTACTCGAAAAGGTCGGCATCGCAGACGTTTCCGTCTTGGCACATCATTTCGTCCGCGCGAACAGCCGGGCCACCGCGGCGAGCGCAGCCCGGTACGCGGGCGCCGCGGCGGTGGCGGCGGAACGAGGCTTCGCACTCGCCGAGGCGGTGCGGCAATGGCGCGCGGCCCTCGAAGCCTTCGACCGGATGCCCCGGCCCGATCCGGCCGCGCGACTCGACGCGGTCACCGGACTCGCTCGGGCGCTCGCAGTCACCGGCAACCTGGCCGAGGCGAGGCATTACCGCGGGCTGGCCATCACACAGGCCGGACAGTGGGCCGATCCAGTACAGGCCGCGCGAGTGATCAGCGCTTTCGACGTTCCCGCTATCTGGACCACCAACGACGACCCCGCCCTCGCACGCGACATCGTCGCCGCGGCCGAACGCATCCTCGCGATCCTGCCCGCCGAACAGCGTGAGCTGCGCGCCAGGCTGTGCACGACGGTTGCCCTCGAACTGCGCGGCGCAGACGACGACCGTGGTCTACGCGCCGCCGAGGAAGCCGAGGCAATCGCCAGGGAGCTCGACGAACCCGCCCTGCTGGCCTTCGCCCTCAACGGCCGTTTCATGCATACCTTCCAGAGCACCGGCCTGAGTGCGGAACGCGCTCACATCAGCGACGAACTCACCGCTGTCGCACGACAGCACCGGCTGGTCACCTTCGAGGTGCTCGGCAGCCTGATCAGCCTCCAATCAGACTGCGCTATCGCCGATCTCGCATCAGCAGACGCACATGCGGCCGCAGCCGACCAGCTGTCCACCGAATACGAGCTACCGATGGTCAGCGTCTTCACCCATTGGTACGCCGCGCTGCGCACCGCACTCACCGGCACCCACCACGCCGCCGAGACCGCTTACCGCACCGCCGCCAGGATGCTCACCGGCAGCGGCATGCCCGGCGTCGAACAGGGCCTCCTCCCGCTCGCACTGCTGTGCCTGCGACTCCAACACCGACTGCCGCCCGGCGACGACACAGCGGCCTGGGGTCCATACGAACCATGGGCCCGCCCGATCATCTTGTTGGACAAAGGCCTTCGTGACGAAGCTGCCGCCGCCCTGCAAGAAGTCCCCCATTCCCCACGCGACCTGCTGCTCGAACTACGCACCTCCCTCGTAGCCCGCGCCGCCCACGCCCTCGGCGACACATCGACCATGCAGCGCTGCTACGACCAACTCCTCCCGGCCGCAACCGAACTCGCCGGCGCGGGCAGCGGCCTGATCACCCTCGAACCTGTCGCCTACTACCTCGCCGAAATGGCCACCGCTCTCGGCAATCCGGAAGCCGCCGCAACGCACCGGCGGCAAGCCCTCACCCTGGCCCGCCGAGCCGACTCGACCCATCTCATCGCGGCCGTCGCCGCGCCACTGAGCTCCTCAGCAAAGCAGTGAGCACCGTCGAATAGTCGCCACATACTCAACGCACACGACTCATCTCGATGACCGAGAACCGCAGGAGCTCAACCACCTTGCTCGACTGATGCCGAGCACTTCACGGAGTAAGCAGCAGGTCCTGTTCAACAGGCGGCTTCCCGGAATACCAAGGCACGACCTGACCAAAACGAATCAGTTCTCCATACAGCGCTGGATCAATGCCCGGCGTCAACGCCAGATCGAGCACAGCGCGGGCCGCCTCGGCCGGTGTCTGCGCGTGGCTGAAATCGCTGAACCACGGCCGCGACGTCGCGGTGTCGACCATGCCGGGACACACCGCGGCGACCAAAGTGCCACTGGCCAAGTCACTGTCGCGACGCTCAGCGGCCACCGCGCGCACAGCGGCAACCTGAGCCACCTTCGACGGCACGTTCAGCCAGCGCGGCCACCCTGCCTCCTGCGCGGTCTTCGAATGTATTGCACCGCGCCAAGTTTCGACAGCCTCCTCGACCTGGTCGAGAGTGGCACCGTCGAACAGTGGCCGCAGTCGCTCAGGCAAGTGCCCCAGCGCACCCAATGTGCTTGCCACCACGAGCAATCGCCCACCGGGCCGCAGGATCGGGCCGAAGCTGCGCAGGATGGCATGCGTCGCGGTGTTGGAGACATCGATGAATTCATCGGCCATCGCCGATTGCGACCGGTCGGGGGTGAGCCGAGTAATGGCGTTGGAGAACACAATGTCCACACCGCCGTAGCTGTCCCGCAGCTCCGCGGCGAAATCAGCGATGCCCGCAGTATCGGCAACATCGAGCACCCGGCCCTGCACCTGGCTCCGGGTGCCGGATGCCGCCGCAACCTCGGCTGCGGCATCCGCAACTCGCCGCGCATTGCGTCCGGTGAGCAACACCAGATCAGCCGGGTCCATCCGAGCCGCCAGCCCTTCGGCTAGCGCCCGCCCCAAACCTTGATTCGCCCCGGTCACCAGGGCAATACGTGCGACATTCATGACTCCAAACTAGGAACGCCCCAGCCATGAGTCCAACGAAAGTCAGGCATGCCTGGTATGCGTAAAACTCATGGACTTCACCGACGTCTCGCTCACCGCGCTGCGCGTCTTCCGCGCCGTCGCCGAGCAGGGCACCTTCACCGCGGCGGCGGGCTCACTCGGTTACACCCAGTCCGCGGTCTCCCGGCAGATCGCGTCGGTTGAGCGTATGGCGGGCACGGAACTGCTCGAGCGTCGCCGTGACGGCGTAAAACTCACGGCGGCAGGGCATCTCGTGTTGCGCCGAGCCACCACAGTGTTAGAGCAGATCGACGCGACCGCCCGCGAACTGTCCGGACTGCCCGCCCAAACAGCGACGGTGCGGGTGGGCTGGTTCCCCAGTGCTGGCGCCGCTCTGTTACCGAAAGCCATTGCGGCACTGCGCCGAACCCATCCCGGCATCACCGTACTGGGCCGGGAAGGCAGCACACCGGCACTGGTCCGCGCCTTGCGCGCGGGCAGCGTGGACCTCGCTCTCCTCGGCTCCGAGCCACCGTTTCGGCCGCCGGATACCGAGTCTCCCGCCCTCATCCTGCAAACCCTCACCGAGCGCAGCCTGTGCGTGGCCGTACCCGCCACGCACGCACTCGCGCGCGGCGACTACATCGACGTCGCCGACCTGCACGGCCAGCAGTGGATCGCCGGGCCGAACACCACGGACGACCGGCTGATGGGCGTCTGGCCCGGACTGGACGAGCGCCCCGAGATCACGCACACCGCACGCGATTGGCTGGCCAAGCTCCAATTGGTCGCCGCGGGTTGCGGACTCACCACCCTCCCCGCCATCCTTGCTCCCGCCGCACCACCCGGCGTGCGCATCCTGCCGGTCCGCGGCGGCCCACAGGAACAGCGGCGCTTGTTGCTGGCGCACCTTCCGTCCCCACTCGGCGACGCGGCGACCCGGACCGCCGAAGCGCTCCGGGTCGCCGCGATCGAGCTGGACATACCCCGCTGACCACCCACAGCGACTCGACCCCACGGTGCACGACGACCCGACTCAGCGCGGAGTACCGTGGATTTGCTTGCAGTTTGCTTTCGCTCGCCGCAGTACCTGCGTAACCGTCCTGAGCTGCTCTTCACCTGGTCGCCGGCCCAGCACAAGGAGAAGTCTTCGATGCGCGTTATTCGTGGTTGGAAGAGTGCGGTAGCCCTGGCCACCGCCTCGGCGAGCGTCCTGCTCGGTCTCCAGGCCGCACCGGCCACAGCGGAAGCTCCGGGGATGCTGATCGACTCGATCCCGCAGGCCGACGGCTGGCGGCCGATGCCGAACGGGTCGGTCATCACCTACTGGATGGCCGGGTCGGACGGCACGCCGCAGCAGGCCAGCGGGGCCCTGTTCGTGCCGACGGGCACGCCGCCGTCGGGCGGGTGGCCGGTCATCGCGTTCGATCACGGGACCACGGGCCTCGGGCGCGGGTGCGGTGGCGAATCCGATCCGAGCACGGCGCCGCACTCGCATTGGCATACCGAGGAAGACGACATCATGCTGCGCCTGATCGACCAAGGCTTCGCGGTGGTGGCTCCCGACTACCTCGGGCTCGGCCTTTTCGACACCGGCCCGCACCCGTACCTCGAGCTGAAGACCGAGGCGACGGCCACCATCGATCTGCTGCGCGCCGCCCGCTCCGCGCACCCCGAACTGTCGCGCACCTGGGCCGCGATGGGCCCCTCACAGGGCGGCCAGGCGGCACTGGGCACCGGACACCTCCAGTCGAGTTACGCCCCCGACCTCGACTACCGCGGCACCATCGCGATCGATCCGGAGTCCGATGTCGAAAAGGCACTGCCCATAGCGGGTCCCGCTATTCCGACCGTGCCGGGAACGTCGGAAACATTGGGCTTCTTGACGAGCATTTTCGCCGGCTTCCGAGCCGCGCGACCCGACATCGACTTCGATCAGTACTTGAGCCCGGCCGGGCGGACGCTGCTCGATGAGATCGGCACCATGTGCAAGCCGGAGATCGAGGCGCGGGTGGACGGCGTCGGCATCGGTGAGCTGCTGTCGAAGCCGTTGTCCGACAGCCGTGTCCGGGCTGCCTACGAGTCCTACCTGACCGTGCCGACCAGCGGCTACGACGCCCCGATCCTGTTGCTGCTCAACGTCACCGATACCACGGTCCCGTCCCCGCTGCACGCGGCGCTGGCCGCTCAGTTCGCCGCCAACGACGTCGACTTCCAGACCGTCACGGGCACCGGCACGCATACCCAGCTCAATCCCCAAATGTGGTCCGCCATCGACGCTTTCCTGACTCGCGTCAGGTAATAGGACTACCTGGCGAGAATCCGTTGGAACCTGACGATCAAGCCACTTCTCGCGGACGGGCGCCGCACATAGCGTCGTAAGCACCGACGAGAAGGAGACTTTCGATGCTCGCACAGTTCGTACTGTTCGACGGATTCGATCCGCTGGACGTGATCGCGCCCTACGAGGTGCTCGGCGCGGGCGGCACGGTCACCGGTGGATCGCTCGAGGTCGAACTGGTCGCCGCGGAGGGCGCGCGGGAGGTACCCAGCGGCGTAGATCCGGTGTCGTTGCGGGCCACCGGGCGGCTGGATCCGGAACGCGCGGACCTGGTCATCGTGCCCGGCGCGATGGGCCGGATGCCCACGGACGCGGAGGATCACCGGGACGACAGCGTGCTGACCGTCCTCGTCCGAGCCCTCGGCACCGAACTGTCCGCCCTGCTGAAGGAAGCCATGGCTCGGCCCGGGCTCACCGTCGCGAGCGTCTGTGGCGGCTCGCTGTTGCTCGGGTTCGCCGGGTTGCTCACCGGTCGTCCAGCGACCACACACCCACTAGGCATGACGGCACTGGCGCGAACGGGGGCACGGGTGGTGGACGCCCGCGTCATCGATGACGGTGACCTGATCTGCGGTGCGGGCGTCACCTCGGGTCTGGACGTCGGCCTGTATCTGCTGGAACGCGAACTCGGTCCGCAGGTCGCACACGCCGTGGAGCAACTGATCGCCTACGAACGTCGCGGAACCGTCTGGCGGAACACGGGTTCCGTACCGGTCGCCGCCTGATCCGGCGCCGATCGGTCAGCGCGCGACCACGCGGATCGTCTTCAGTTCGGGGTCCGCCGGATCGGGGACGTTCATTCCCGCGTCGACACCGGAGCGCAAGTACTCGATCACCGCCTGGTCGATCTGTTCGCCGGGCACGATCACCGGTATGCCCGGGGGGTACGGGGTGACCTGCTCCGCGGCTATCCGACCGGCGGACTCCGCGAACGGCACCGTATCGATCGACGCGAAAAAGGCGTCGCGGGGCAGCATTACGGACTCGAGCTGCAACTCCTCTGGCGACGGCAACCGCAGGCGCGGGCCCGGCTGCACCTCGTGTTGCGCACGCCAAGCACCGAGCGCATCGACCAGGGTGTCGATCGTCGACTTGTCGTCGGAGATGGACAACGTGGCCTGGATCCGGCGGTGATCGCACAGGCCCATATCGATACGCCGGTGCTCGCGGAGCCAGTCCGCGACCTGGTAACCGGTTGCGCCGGTCGCGGATACGTCCATCAGGACCTGCATGCGGTCGAGGTCGTGGGAGGCCTCGACACCGCACAGCGCCTCGTCCATCACCTCGATGTCCGGGATGGCGGCCAGGTCGGTGCGCGCACGTTCGGCGAGTTGCAGTGCGGTGTCGAGCAATTCGTGGCCCCGCTCGACCATCTGCCTGCGCCAGCCGTCGATCGCCGAGTACAGCAACACATTCGGGCTCGTCGTCATCAGCAGGTCCGCGCAAGAGCTGAGGTGTTTCGAGTCGATGAGGTCACCCTGGTGGTGAAACACCGAGCCCTGCTCGAAGCCTGCGCCCATCTTGTGCACGCTGACTACACAGACATCCGCACCGACATCCATCGCCCAGGTCGGCAGGTCGGGGTGGAAGGGCAGATGCGCGCCCCAGGCTTCGTCGACGATCAGCGGCTTGCCGCGCTCGTGGCACACCTCGGCGATCCCGGCGAGGTCCGCGCAGGTGCCGTACGCGCTGGGGCTCACGATCAGCGCACCCGCCGCATCCGGATGCTCGTCCCACGCCTTACGCACCTGTTCCGGCGACGGCGGATGCGAGAAGTGCCGCTCGGCATCCCATCGCGGCGTTATCCAATGCGGCTGCACGCCGGAGAAGATCAGGCCTGCGACGATCGATTTGTGGCTGTCCCTGGCGACGAGCAAGCCGCCCTTGCTGCCGCCGGCGACCGACATCATGGCGGCTTTCACCGACAGCGAGCTGCCGCAGGTCGAGAAGAACGCGGTCTCCGCGCCGACGGCGTCGGCCATCAATTTTTCAGCATCCTTCAGATACCCGCCACGCGACAGGCGATCATCGACCCCGGGGGTGGCCAGCACGTCGGAGCGGAACGCGTCCGCGCCGAGCGCGTCGAGAACGCGCTGGTCAGTGCCTCGTCCCTGCCGGTGTCCCGGCGGCGTGAAGCCGTAACGGCCGAGTCGGTGGTACTCGGCGAGTGCGTCTACAAGCGGTGCCTTCGAGTGATCCACGATGGTCGAGTACCCACGGCCCAGCACAGCACACTCCGGGCTACGCCCCCGTTTTTCGGTAACCACGAAAGGATGGTCTCGCCGGATCGGCCGGGACGGACGACGATAGGAATGTGGCAGGACAGTTTGTTCCCGTCCCGGGGTGGTTCGCCTGGGAAAACCAGGATTGCGGCGTCGCGGTCGCGGATATCGACGGCGACGGAAACACCGATGTCGTGGTGTTCATGGTGGACAACCCGGAGGGCCAGAACGCGGGTTTCTACCGGGTCGGCTCGGGGTTCGCGGCCGACGGCACGGTGCCCGCGTGGGGGCCGTGGCTGGAGGTGCCGGAGTGGTTCGGCTGGGAGAACCAGGGTGCGGGGATCGCCCTCGCCGATCTCTCCGGCAACGGGCAGCTGGATTTGGTCATCTTCCTGGTCGACAACCCGCCGGGCCAGAATCAGGGCTACTACCGGATCGGCCGTGACCTGGCCGCCGACGGCACGGTGACCGGCGGCTGGACGCCGTGGTTGCCGGTGCCCGACTGGTTCGGCTGGGAAAACCAGGGCGCCGATATCTGCCTCACCGTGCTCGACGGACAACCGGTGCTGGTCCTGCTCACCGTCGACAACCCGCCGGGTCAGAACAGCGGTCAGTTCCGGCTGGCGAAGGGTCTGGGGGCGGACGGGTCGGTGGCAGAGTGGACACCGTGGCTGGCGGTGCCCGACTGGTACGGGTGGGAGAACCAGGGCGCGGGCCTAGCCGTCGCGGATCTGGACGGTGACGGCAGGCCCGAGCTGATCGTGTTCGCGGTGGACAATCCGGTCGAGGGCAATGTCGGGGTGTACACCATCGGCTGGGGGCTGGACGGTTCCGGCCACGCGGTCGACGGCTGGAGCACGTGGTCCACGGTGCCCGACTGGGGGTTCACCGAAAACCAAGGTGCCGCAACGGCTTTGCTCACTCACCCGGGTGCGCCGCCGGAGCTGGTCGTCTTCACGATCGACGCGCTGCCCGGCCAGAACGCGGGTTACCTGCGGGTGGTCGAGCTCGAGACCGACCTGATGCACGCCGCGCATATGGGTGTGTGGCGGATCCTGGATTTCGGCACCGAGATCAATCCGGTGCACGCCGCGCTGCTGCACACCGGCGACGTGTTGTTCTTCGCGGGCTCGGGCAATGACCCCGATCGCCACCACGCACACGACTTCCGCACGCGCGTATGGCATTACCCGAATCCCGGCCTGGACTCGGTGGATACGCCGATCGACCTGTTCTGCGTCGGCCAGGCCATGCTGCCGGACGGCCGGCTGCTCGCGGCGGGCGGCACCGAACGCTACGACCCGTTCTACGGCCTGCCCGACGCGCTGATCTTCGACCCCGCCGCGCTGTCCTGGAACCGCATGCCGGACATGGCTTTCGGCCGCTGGTACCCCTCGCTCGTCACCATGCCGGACGGCAACGTGGTCTCGGTGTCGGGTCTCGGCGCCGACAACTTCCTCTCGGTGGTGCCCGAACTCTTCGACACCGCGACCCAGACCTGGTCGCAGCTGCCGGTTCCCGGCCCCATCCCGATGTACGGCCACCTGGTGCTGCTCGCCGACGGCCGCCTGTTCTACACCGGCGGCCAGTACGGCGGCAACAACGGTATGCGGCCGTCGATCTGGGATCCGGCGACCGGCGCGACCACCGAGGTACCCGGCCTCGCCGACCCGGGCTCGCGCAACCAATCCGCCAGCGTGCTGCTGCCACCCGCGCAACAGCAGCGGGTGATGATCCTCGGCGGCGGCGGATTCGATATGCATAGTCCCGCACCGGCTTTGGCCGACACACGGATAGTCGACTGCTCCGGCCCCCACCCCAGCTACCAGCCGGGCCCGCCGATGGACCACGCCCGCATGCATCTGAGTGCGGTCATCCTGCCGGACCGGACCGTGCTGGCCACGGGCGGCTCGGGCATGGAGGAGATGGCGCACGCCGCGCCGCCGCACGCCGAGATCTTCGACCCGGCCACGAACCGCTGGATGCACACCGCGAAGTGCCGCGTCCCCCGGCTCTACCACTCCGTCGCCCTGCTCACCGCGGACGGCAAGGTGATCACCGCAGGCTCCAATCCGGCCCGCAAGACCGAGGAGCTGCGGATCGAAATGTATTGGCCGCCCTACCTGTTCCAGGGTGACCAGCCCGAGCTCCAGCTCGGCGCCGAGTCGGCGGCCTACGGTGCGACCGTGACCGCGACCAGCGCCGCGCCGCTGCGGGAGATCAACCTCGCCCGCCCCTGCGCGTGCACCCACTCCTGCGACAACGAACAACGCCTGGTCGACCTCGAATTCACCAGCACGGCACCGGATTCGGTGACCATCACACTGCCGGACAATCCCGCACTCGCGCCACCGGGCTGGTACCTGATCTTCGCCGTCGACACCGGCGGGGTGCCCTCGCTCGGCCGCTGGCTGCGCCTCGGCTGACACGCGACTACCCGTTCCAGGGACACGCCGACCGGGCCGCCCGCTGTGAGGTGGCCCAATGGTGGCGGTGTTTGCGGCGAGTAGCGCCATGGTCGTCGTAAGGTACCGGCATGGTGCCCACCGAGAAGTCCGAGTTGGTGCAGTCGATCGTCGAGTCGTATCTGCTGGACGGGGCCAGGCAGTACAGCCGCACCGACGTCGCCGGCCAGGCAGGCACCACCACGGCGCTGACCAAGCGGCTGTGGACCGCTCTCGGCTTCCCGGCCGGGCTGGACGACGACGCCGTCGACTACACCGACGCCGACATCGCGGCCTTGCGCAACTTCCGCGACCTGAACGTGCTGGCCTCCGCGGACTCCCGGCAGCAGGCGGCGACCGCGCGCACCCTCGGTCAGGGCATGGCGCGGCTCGCGGAGTGGCAGGTCGACCTGGTGCTCGCCGAGATCGGCGAGCGCATCGCCGCGGCCGACCCCGGCGCCGATCCCGAGGAAACGGTGCGTACCGCCACCGAGGGCACCATCGCGACCCTCGAACAGCTCAACACCTACGCCTGGCGCCGCCACCTCGCCGCCGCGCTCTCGCGGTCGCTCGATCCGGGCACCTCCGCCGGGGACACCGTGCGCGAGCTGGCGGTCGGCTTCGCGGACATGGTCGGCTACACCCGTTTGACCAGGCACCTGCACCCCGACGAGCTCTCGCTGCTGCTGGAGTCGTTCGAGTCCACCACGACCGCCGCGATCACCGAGAACGGCGGCTGGGTGGTCAAGAACGTCGGCGACGAGGTGATGTTCGCCGCGAACAGCGCGGCCAACGCGGCCCGCATCGCGCTGGCCATCCAGGAGTCCACCATGATGGTCGGCGGCACCCCGGAGCTGCGCGTCGCGGTGGCCTACGGCGCGGTGCTGCAGCGGTTCGGCGATCTGTACGGCTCGGTCGTGAACATCGCGTCCCGGCTCACCGGCGTCGCCCGGCCCGGCACGGTGCTCATCGATGACGAGGCCGCCGCGGCGCTGGACGGCGAGCCCGAGTTCCTGATCAAGAACCTGCGCAGCGTCCGCGTCCGCGGCTTCAATCGGCTGCGCCCGCACATCCTGCGGCGCAACGAGAAGAACCACTGAGCACCGCTTCGAGCGCGGTGCCTGCCGCGACCTAAGCTCGTTCCAGTGGAGATGGACTGGTCCGAGCTGCGCGCGCGATTCCTCGTCGAAGAAGACGCGGCGATCCTGGCTTTGCACAAGCCCGCGGGCATCTCCGTCACCGGCGAGCGGCACGACACCGACCTCGTCGAGATGGCCGCGGCGGCGGGCGAAACGCTCTATCCGGTGCACCGCATCGACAAGGTGACCTCCGGACTGGTGCTGCTGGCCAAGGAACTCGGCGCGCACGGCCAGTTGACCCGGCAGTTCAACAAGCAGACCGCCCAGAAGGCCTACCTCGCCATCGTGGCGCCGGGCGAGCTGCCCGACACCGGGACGATCGACCTGCCGTTGAGCGTCGGACGCAAGAACCGGGTCCGCATCGCAGCGCCGCGGGAGAGCATTCGCCGCGACGCGGACCGCTGGTTCGTCGCCGACGCCGATCTGCTTAATACCAAGAACTATCCGTCGCGCACCGAGTTCGCCACGGTGCTGCGCCGGGACGACCACGCAGTGCTCGTGCTGCGCCCGATCACGGGTCGCCGCCACCAGATTCGGGTGCAGCTGGCGTGGATCGGCCACCCCATCGTCGGCGACCCGCTGTTCGACAAGTCGGGCGCACACGAGCGGACCTACCTGCATTCGTGGCGGCTCGGCCTGACGGCGGACTGGCGTACCCCGCCGGAACTCGCGCTGGCGGCGACACCCGACGCGGACTTCTGGCGGCCGATCCAGGCCGAGTCGAACGAACCCGCCGACCTGCTACGCCGCGCGGGCGAGTTGCTGCGCGGCGCTTAGGTCAGTGCGGCCATTCCGGCGACCGACCGAGCATCGCGACGATCCGGTCCAGCCGATCCGCACTCGATGACGGCACCACCGGGCCGAATGCGGCACCGGGCGCCAGCCGGATCTCGCCGCCGGGAACCGCCTCGGCCACCGGGCACGCGGCATCGAGCAGTTCGTCGTCGAACTGCACCGGCAACCCCAAAGCCTTTGCCACATCCCAGGAATGCACGACGTAGTCGATGAAGTGGAAACTCACCGCCTGAGCTCCGGAGAACTCGAAGTCGGTACTGAACTCCACCAGCGGAACCTTCCGGTCGAGCACGCCGGGTTCGGCGAACGCCGCGATGACATGCTCGGCGGCGGTGCGATAGCTCGTCACCGGATCCGCACCGAGCGGACGTAGCTTCCACTGGACCGGATCGGCGTCGCCACGGGATGCGGCGGCGAATCCGTAGTGCTGGGCGATCATGTGCGTCAACAGGCCGTGCAACGTCCAATCGGCGCACGGCGTCGGCTTGTCCAGGTCCGCACTCGTCAGTTGCTCGACCAGGTCGATGCTCGTCCGCACCGCCCGCTCGTTCAACGCGATGAGATCGACGGTGCTCATCAGCGCGTCGAGGGTGCGCAGTTCCGCGCTGGTATCCGAATCGGTCGCCATCTATGGCTGCTCTCTACTAGTCCAAATAATAAGTACGCGCCTATCGTATGCTTATGCTTATCATCTGCCAAGCAGTATTTTCTACCCATGTCGCACGCTCATCGTCCCGATCTCGCCGCGATGATGGCCCCACTCATGCGGGCGCTCATGGCGGCGGAACTGCCTGTGCTCGAACGACATGAACTGTCCATGTGGGGCTACGCGGTGCTGCTCGGGCTCGGCAAGGAGCCCGTGTACACCCAGGCCGCGCTGGCCAAGTCGATCAACGCCGACAAGACCCGCATCATCCCGGTGCTCGACGAACTGCAAAAGGGCGGGTTGATCCGGCGTGAACCCGATCCGGCGGACCGGCGCGTCAATCTCGTGTCGATCACTCCGGCCGGGCGCAGTCTGCGCGACCGGGTCCAGACCGAGATCCAGGAGGTGGAGAATCGCCTGCTATCGGAGTTACCCGCCGCGGATCGGCGCGTCTTCCTGCGCTCGCTACAGACCTTGGCGACGCACGTCGAAGAGCAGTCATCGTGAGCGCAAACACAGACCACCGCGCAGGTTTCCGCTGGTGGTGAGCCTCATGGCGACGCGTAACACGCAGGTCAACTAGCCTTATTACGTGCCGCGCACGGGAGGCGGGCACACTCTGACGCAACGGAGCGATCCCCCAGAGAAAGCGAACGCCGATGATCCTGGTGGCTCAGGTCAGCGACACACATTTCGATCTCGGCGCCCGCAACGCCGAACGGGCCGAGCAGGTCATGGCCTTTCTGAGCGGCCTGCGCCGCAGGCCGGACGCGATCCTGGTGACCGGCGACATCACCGACGGGGGCAAGCCCGACCAGTACGCCCAGGCCAGACTCGCATTCGACATCGACATCCCGGTGTACGCCATCCCCGGTAACCACGACGATCGCTCCGCCTTTCGCGGCACGCTGCTCGGCGAACCGGCCTCGACCGCGCCGATCAACCACGCGCACCGGATCGGGGATCTGACCGTCGCACTGCTGGATTCGAGCATTCCGGGTGAGCCGAGCGGCCGGCTCGCCGACGAGACCTACACCTGGCTGCACGACGTGCTCGCGACCGCCCCGGCCGACAAACCGGTGCTGCTCGCCCTGCATCACCCGCCCGCTTACCTGTTCAGCCCGATCGTCGACGAGATCTCGCTCCAGGAGCCGGAGAAGTTCGCCGAACTGGTCGCCGGTGACAAGCGCATCGTCGCGGTGCTCACCGGGCACGCACACTCCGCGGCGACAACGACATTCGCGGGGCGTCCGCTGCTGGTGGCGCCGAGTACCGCGTCGGTGCTCGGTGGCATCTGGGAACTGGACCTGCCCGACCACGTGATGGACTACGCGCCCGACCCCGCCGTCGCGCTGCACATGATCGATGAAAAGCACAGTCTGACAACGCATTTCCGCAGCATCCCAATGGGCGGCTGGCTCGGTGTCGCGCCGAACTGAGGCGGGCGCGGCCGTTTAGCCGCCCGGGGTCCGGGCAGTCGAGGGATGACAGTTCCCCTCGATTCGAAGGAACTCCGATGACCGATCTCGCCGCTTCAGTAGTGCGCAGCACCTTCGCCGTGGGAGCCAAGCTGCGCCATGCCAGGGTCTTTCACCCCGACGGCCTGCACCTGTCCGGGCGGCTGCACGCGGAAAGCGAGTACGAGCACCTGTTCGGCACGGGTGAGCGTGCCGTGATCGCGCGCCTGTCGAAGGGCGCGGGCACACCGGGCAGCCTGCCGGATGTGCTCGGCTTGGCGTTCCGGGTGCTGGATCGCCACGACGAGCCGTGGGATTTCGCGCTGGCGACCACCGGCGGCGGACCACTGGGCAAGTTCCTGATCACACCCGCTCGTGGTTGGGTCCGCGCAAGGTACGGCAGCCTGATGCCGTATCGGGTCGGCAAGACCGCGCCGCTGTGGTTCTTCGCCGAACCGGACACCGGCCAGCCCACCTCCGCGTCGCTGGCGGAGATGACCGAGCACCTGCGCGAGCAGCCGATCTCGTTCACGCTGCTGGCGAGCGGGGTGACCGGTGCGACCCTGCGCCTCGCCGAGCTGACGCTGCGGCTCTCGGAAGCCGCAGACCATCGGACGGACTACTTCGACCCGATGCTCAATCACCCGGACGGCGTGGAGCTGTTGCCCAAGATCGTCGGCAAGGTAAGGGAATTCGCCTACTCCGGCAGCCGAACCGGTCGCGGCGAAGGCGCGTAACCGATCAGCGCCGCACGGCCTGTTCGCGGCGATAGGCGGCGGGCGTCGCACCGGTCCAGCGTTTGAACGCGTAGATGAACGTCGACGATTCCGCGTAGCCGAGCCGGATCGCGACGTCGCTCACCGAAAGTGGTGTCGCGGTGAGCATCTCCTCGGCCAGCGCGCGGCGCACCTCGTCGAGCAGCGCGCGGTAGCTGGTGCCCGCGGCGTCGAGGTGGCGGCGCAGCGTGCGCGTGCTCATATTGAGATCGCGTGCGACGGAGTCGATTCCGGGCGGCACGGTGAACCCGTCGGCGCCGCCGGGGACCAGGCGTTCGCGTACTTCGGCGGCGATACCGGTGCGGGCCCGGCGGCGATCGACCAGCTCCCGGCACTGGGCCAGGCACATCGCCCAGGTCTGCTCGTTGGCCTGCGGCAGTGGCTGATCCAGCACCGCGGGCTCGATCGCGAACAGGTTGCGTGGCTGCCCGAAGCGCGGGCGCACACCGGTGACCTCTTCGAGCCGGTCGGCGTATGCCGGTTCCGCGAAACGGAACTCGGCCCTGGCGAGCGGCAGCTGCCTGCCCAGCAGGTCGCTCATCACCTGATGCATGGCGGTGACGTCCCGTTCGACCAGGAACTGCCGGACATCGGCCGGAATCAGCTCGTCGTGCACCCAGGCCACGAACTCCCCCGCCCGCCACTCCGCGGCGGGCAAGCAGAAGGTGAAACTCAGCTCCAGGTAGCGCAGCGCGAACGAGATCGCCTCGCCGAGCGTCGGGCTGCTGACGCAGGCGAAGCCGAAGATGCCGAAGGTGGTGATCCGATAGCGGCGGCCGACCTCCACGCCGAGCGCGGGCCGGTCGGCGAGTTCGCGCACCAGATTGCGGACCACGACCAGTTCGATGTGCGCGTCGATCTGCCCGTCCGGGTCGCGCAGCAATGACTCGGACAACCCCGTTCCGGCGAGCATGCGCCCGGCGGACACACCGTGCTCGGCGGCATAGCCGACCATCAGCGCCACGCTGGCTATCCCGCGCGGAAAGTTCCAGTCACGGATCCCCGGATCCTGCACCCGCTCCACAGCGGACAGTATGCGGCCTGCTTGGCCGAATTTCTCGATCGGCTATCCGTGCGCCCCCTACAGTGGAACTATCTTCGGTGTTGTGAGGAGTGTCACATGACAGCGGGCAACCGGCCATCGGTCCTCATCATCGGCGCGGGCTTCGGCGGCATCGGGATGGCGATCGAGCTGCGCCGCAACGGTTTCGACGACATCACCATCCTGGAGCGGGCCGCCGACCTCGGCGGCGTGTGGCGGGAGAACACCTATCCCGGCGCCGCCTGCGACGTGCCGTCCCCGCTGTACTCGTTCTCGTTCGAGCCGAAACCGGACTGGCCGCAGCGCTACTCCGGGCGCGAATCGATCCATGCCTATCTGCGCGGCGTCGCGGAGCGCAACGGCGTGTTCGACACGATACGGTTCGGCGCCGAGGTCACCGATGCCGAATTCGACGACGCCACCGGCCGCTGGACCGTCCGCACCGCCGACGGTACCGCCAGGACGGCCGACGTCTTGATCTCGGCGGTCGGCCAGCTGTCGCGGCCCGCACTGCCGAGTATCGCGGGCCTCGACACCTTCGCGGGTGCGGCGTTCCATTCCGCCGGGTGGGACCACGAGGTCGAACTGCGCGGCAAGCGCGTGGCCTGCATCGGCACCGGTGCCAGCGCTATCCAGTACATCCCGGAGATCCAACCGAAGGTGGACCAGCTCACCCTATTCCAGCGCACCCCCGCATGGGTGATCCCGAAGTTCGACACCGACTACTCGCCCATTCAGCACCGGTTGTTCGCCCGGCTGCCCGGCGCGCTGCTGGTCGAGCGCTTCGGCTGGTGGTCGATCGCCGAGTTCGTCTCGCTCGGCCTGGTCGAGTTCCCGGCCATCGCCAGGCTGGTGGCGACGCTCGCCGAGCGGCATCTGCGCAAGCAGGTGGCCGACCCGGAGCTGCGGGCCAAGCTCACCCCGGACTATCCGATCGGCTGCAAGCGCGGCCTGTTCTCCAACGACTACTACCCCGCGCTGACGCAGCCGAACGTGCGAGTGGAGACCACCGCGATCACCGAGGTGGTGCCGCAGGGCGTGCGCACCGCCGACGGCACCGTGCACGAGGTCGACGTGATCATCTACGGCACCGGCTTCAAGGGCACCGAGTTCCTCTGGCCGATGCACATCTACGGCCGCGCGGGGCGCAAGCTGTCCGACGTCTGGGCCGACGGAGCACACGCCTACAACGGCGTCACGGTGCCAGAGTTTCCGAATCTGTTCCTCGTCTACGGGCCGAACACCAATCTCGGTGTCGGCTCGATCATCTACATGATCGAATCGCAGGCCCGCTATATCCGCCAGGCGGTCGAGCTGCTCGGTCGGCACCCAGGGCACTCGCTGGAGGTTCGCGCCGATCAGGAGGCACGGTTCAACGAGGCCCTGCAGCAACGCCTCGCCCGCACCCCGTGGAACTTCTGTGCCAGTTGGTACCGCAACACCGCGGGCCGCATCACCAACAACTGGCCCGGCTCGCAAACCAGCTATCGCCGCAGGCTACGCAAGCTCGACCCCGCCGATTACACCCTCACTCCGGCCGCATGACTGCCACCGAATGGGGTGCCGCCGGGACGCGCCCGCACACTGACCGCCCGCCCGCACTGGCAGACTTGTGCCGTGACTGGACGCCCGATAGCTGACGGCACGGCCGAACACGGGCCGCTGCGACCGATCGAGCTGGCGTTCGGCGCCGTGCTGGGCGGTGCCACCGTCGGATTGGTCACCGTCGGCTCGGTGATCCCGTTGGCGGCCGCGCTGAACCTGGTCGCCGCGGTGCCGATGGGGTTGCTCGCGCAGCGTTACCGGCTGCGCGCGCTGGTCACCGCCGCCGTCGCGGCTACCGTGGTCGCCTTCGTCGCCACCGGCCTGCTGGCCACCACCGGGCTGATGGCGACGGCCACCATCGCGGGCATCATCGGCACGGCGAAACGGCGTGGCGGCGGAATCGCCGCGGTGCTCGGGCTCTCTACCCTCGCCGGTCTGGTCTGGGCCGGCTTCGCGGTCGGCATGCTGCAACTGCTCTCCGCCACCAGGAACCTGCTGTTCGACACCGTCCGCAACACCTCGCGCGGCATCCAGGAACTCGCGGACCGCCAGGAACAACTGGCGCCGCTCGGGCGCGTGGCCGTCGACGTCACCGATTCCGTGCTGCGCTGGTGGTGGATCTGGGTCGGCGGCGGCGTGGTCACGGGCATGGTGACGACCGCGCTCTTCTCCTGGTTCGTGCTCGGTTCGGTGCTGGATCGGCTGGCCTGGTTGCCCGGTCACGACCGGCTCGACGCGCCGCCGGACGATCGCGCGATCGCACCGCTGCCGGTCACCCTGCGCGGTGCGGGATTCCGCTATCCGGGCGCGGTGCGCGACGCGCTGCGCGATATCGACCTCACCGTGGACGTCGGCGAGTTCGTCGCGGTCGTCGGGCACAACGGCTCCGGCAAGTCGACGCTCACCCGGCTGCTCGCCGGGCTACCGCCCACCACCGGAACCGTGCAGCGACCCGGTTCCGCTGGACTCGGGCACCTCGGCGGCACCGCGCTGGTGTTGCAACGGCCGGAGAGCCAGACCCTCGGCGTGCTCGTCGCCGACGACGTGGTGTGGGGACTGCCCACGGAACTCGCCGCGGACGTCGACGTCACCGGACTGCTGCGCGAGGTCGGCCTGGACGGCATGGGTGACAAGGAAACCGCCACCCTCTCGGGCGGGCAGCAGCAGCGGCTCGCGGTCGCCGCGGCCCTCGCCCGGAAACCCGCGCTGCTCATCGCCGACGAGGCCACCTCGATGATCGACCCGCAGGGGCGCCGCGAACTCGTCGAACTGCTTGCGGCACTGCCGAAACGCCACGGGATGGCGGTGGTGCTGGTCACCCACCACGAGGCCGACGCGGCCGCCGCGGACCGGGTGGTGCACCTGGCGCAGGGCCGCGCGGTCGAGCGATTGGCCGCCTGGCCGCGCCCGGTCCGGGACGTGCGGCGCAGGCCGATGGGTGAGCCGCTGCTCGAACTGCGCGACGTCCGATACACCTACAACCGCGGCACACCGTGGGAAGCGGCGGCCCTGCACTCGGTCGACCTTTCGGTGCGCCGCGGTGAGGCGCTGCTCATCGTCGGCGGCAACGGCTCGGGCAAGTCGACGCTGGCCTGGATCATCGCCGGACTGGTCGAACCGACCTCGGGCCGTTGCGAACTCGACGGCAAGGCGGTCACCCAGCAGATCGGCCGGGTCGGGTTGGCGTTCCAGCATTCCCGGTTGCAACTACAGAAGCAGACGGTCGGCACCGAGATCGCGGACTGGGGCGGGCGGGCCACCGGGTCCGGGGCCGTCGGCCGGGCGCTGGACGCGGTGGGACTGGATCGGTCGCTGGCCGCGCGGTCGATCGAGGAACTCAGTGGCGGACAGGCGAAACGAGTGGTGCTCGCCGCGATCGTGGCCAGCCATCCACAAGTGGTCGTGCTCGACGAGCCGCTGGCCGGGCTCGACCCCGAAGGACGGGCGGACATCGTGGAACTGCTTGCGCGGCTGCGGGATTCCGGTTTGACGTTGATCGTCATCTCGCACGATGTGGAGGACATGTCCACGGTGTGCGATCGGACGGTGCACCTGCGGTCCGGGCGGATACTGGCGGACGATGCGGTGCCCGACACTGCGCCCGCGACCGATAACCCTGCGCCCGAGCGTGATTCCCGCACTGCAGCGCCGCCGCCCCGGTCGGGCGAGCCCGCATGGCGGATCGAGCACGGAGGCCAATCATGAGTGAGCGAGTCATGTCACAGCGTGCAACGCACATGCCGGAACCGGGCGTCAGCGAGGTGCAGGCATGAGTGAGCGAAGCGAGCGAAGCGTGTTACAGCGTGCAACGCACATGCCGGAACCGAGCGCCAGCGAGGTGCAGGCATGAGTGTTGTTCTGTTCCGCCGGGTTCCGGTGCAGAGCCCGGTGCACGACCTGTGGGCCGGCACCAAGATGATCGGCGCGTTCCTGATCAGTCTGCTCATGTTCCTGCCGACCTGGCCGGTGCTCGGCGTGATGGTCGCGTTTCTGGTGTTCATCGGTGTGCTGGCGCGAATTCCGCTCGGCACGCTGCCGCGCCTGCCCTGGTGGTTCTGGGGGTTGCTCGGGATCGGCGGGCTGGTCAACGCCGCGGTGGACGGCCAAGCGGTGCTGCGCTACGCGCAGACGGTGGTGCTCGGCCTGCTGCTGGTCGCCACGTCGTTCCTGGTCGCTTGGACGACGCCGATGAGCGATATCGCCCCCGCGCTGGCGAAACTCGGTGCGCCACTGCGCAAACTCAAGCTGCCCGTGGATGAATGGGCCGTGGTCGTCGCACTCACCCTGCGTGGATTGCCGCTGCTGATGGAGGAGATCCGGGTGCTGCGCGCCGCCCGCAAACTCCGCCCCAAGAACACCCTGGTCGCCCTCGCCACGGAGAACCCGCTGATCGACATCCTCACCGCCGCCATGGCCGTATCCACCCGGCGCGCAGGCGAACTCGGTGAGGCGATCACCGCGCGCGGTGGCACCGGCGAACTCGCGGCCTACCCCAGCTCCCCCGGTCGCCGCGACGCCGTCGCATTGATCGTCGTCGTCGCAGTGTGCGCGGGCGCCTTCGCGCTCGGTATCGCGCTCCTGTAGCCGGAGGCCGACGCTTCCAGGACCGGGCCGAGGCACGGTGCGGCCCTGACAGTCGTGGCGTTGCCGGATGGATTCTTAACCGAATCTGAATGGTTGCTGCTCCGGTTTGCGGCGCTGCTTTGGGTGTTCGATGACGGGTGCCGACCCTGTGCGGGTCGAGCGGAACGAGACAACGAGAGGCGCACGGCTCATCGTGCGCGTCGATCATGGTCCTGCACAGAAGAACATGAATAGCCAACGGCTATAATCTGTTTCACGGTATTTAAAAGGATTGTTGCCCCCTATTTCATGGGCTGTAGCACCGTCGAGGCAGTAGAGTTATCTGCGGAGTAGCTGTCCGCTAAATCACGTGGCCGCGCACCGCAGTGGGGGAAAGGAAATCGGACGTGCGCGCCGTTTCTCCGATGCTTGAAAACCTGATGAAGAATGGAACACCCGAATGATTTTCCGCAAGATCACTGCGGCCGCAGTGCCTCTCGTCGCCGCGGTCGCGGTCGGCGCGGGCACCGCCCATGCGCAGCCCACCGCCGCGCCGACGCCTGAGATCGGTTACTCGGCACAGCTGGTGGGCAACACCATCATCACCACGCTCACCGGCGGATCGTTCGAGCTGGCGGGCAATGTCGTCGACATCAAGGACGAGGCCGGGAACACCGTGGTAACCATGCCGCTGGCGTTCCGGCAGGACGGTCTGGAATTCCCGCTCCCGCACGCGGTGCGCGACGCGGGCCGCGTGCTGGAACTGACCGTGGTCAAGGACCTCACCCAGGCGCGCCCGGCGGCGACCCCGATCGCCTCGCCGTTCGAGAACCAGCGCGCCCAGGACGCCTTCCTGACCCAGTTCGGCATCGCCACCGCGGTCGGCGGTTTCATCGGCACCGTGATCGGCGCGGTGGTCGGGCTGACCGGCATCATCGGCGGGCCGACGGTGATCGCCAGCGTGCTGGCGGGCGCGGCCGTCGGCGGGGTCATCGGCACGATCGTGGCGGGCGGTCCCACACTGATCGTCGCGGGGATCGACCTGATCAACACCCTCGCCGCGCCGCCGGGGACCACGAAGTGGATGGACGACCCCCGGTCGCGGTAGGAACCGTATCGACCGAACGCGGCCCGCACCGAATCCTCGACGATTCGGTGCGGGCCGCGTCATTGTCTGCGCGACAAGGGTTGTGACCGGTCTGTGCGCTACCTCGCGCGGCAGCCGGGCGCGACCGGCGCACCCGCCACCCGGTCCGCGAGATAGGACATCGCGCCGAGCGCCTCGCCGACCGCGGCCGGGTTGTGGCCGGGCAACGCGGAATGCACGGAGGTGACCGTCGCGCCCTGGGCGCAGTAGCGGCCGAGGATGTCGGTGAAGCCTGCCACGGGGACCACATCGTCAGTGGTGCTGTGGTACAGGTACATCGGGACGGTGGGCGCGGGGTTGCCGAGTTCGTGCGGGTCGGTCGCCGCGCGGAAAGCGGGGTGCGCCAGCAGGTTCGGCACCGCGGCGTAGTCGTCGACGCGCGCGTTCATGTACTTCGCCACCAGGTCGGGGCCGCACGCGGCACCGTCGGCGGCGATCATCGCGCGGCCTCGGTCGTTGAGCAGCTCCATCAGGCCCGCGTTCGGATTGTCCCGGACCGCCGCGATCACGATGAGCATGGCCAGACCCGCCTGCATGGTGCCGTCCACGTGCTGGGCGATGGCGGGCCAATTCGACGGGACGCCACCCGCGGCGATACCGGCGAATCGCACGTCCGGCGCATAGCTCGGCTGCATCTGGGCGGCCCACAAGGTCGCGAACGCGCCGCCCGAATAGCCCCACGCGGTAACGGGAGTCGCCGGTCCGAGCCCCGCGGTGGGCAGGGCGCGGGCGGCCCGAATACCGTCCAGCACACCGCGCCCGGAGTTGACGCCGTCGAGGAACCGGGACTGCGGGCCCTGGTAGTCGCTGGTCACCACGGCCCAACCGCGGCTAAGTGCGGTTGCCATGAACGGGGTGTCGATCAACGCCTGCGCACCGCCGGGGTCGCCGCCGCCGCGCAGCGCGTAGGAGGGCGCGCATCGGGTGCCGAGGCTGTCTTCGGCGATCTGATAGGACAGCAGCGGGCGGGGACCGGGGCCGAGCCACGGCAGCATCGGCACCATGACGGTGGCCACGTCGGCCACCGGATTGCCGCCCGCGTCGGTGCTCCGGTATTTCACCTGCCACGTCGAGATCGGTAACGGCAGACCGAACAACGCACTCTGGCGCGACTCCACGATCGCGCCCGCGGGGTAGGCGGCAAGGTCGGCGGGCGCAGCGTAGAACGGGTCCGCGTCGGGCGGCGGCACCTGTGCTCGCGCGCTGCCCGGCGCCATGATCAAGGTCGAAGCCAGCGCCAGCACCGACAGAATGACTGCCGATGAGCCGACCCGAGCCACTCTCCTGCCGAGGCCCCGACCCGGTGGCCCGAAGGCCGTTGGGCTGAGGAGTGAAGTCCCCCTACCGATTCCATGCGGAGTCGCCATGGCAGGCAACCTACCTTGCGCGTGGCCGAACCGTTCGGCACTCGCGCGACGTTTCCCCGACACCCCTAACTTGTTGCCGGAACGAAATACTCGGCCGACCAGTATCGATAGCGCGGGCACACCGGCTCCGGCCGGTTCGTGGCTGCTGCGCATGGGGACCTCCCCTGTCCGGTGCGGCCACGACGCCGTGCGCCGGATACGGGTCCGCGCCGACGCACTCGGGCCTCGAGGCCATTCACGGTACTGACCGTTCCGGACCCCCGGCAACGGTCAACCCATGGTCAGACCCACCGCCGCGAATGTCCGGCGCGGCCCGGTCCTGCGTGTCGAAAGTGCCTCAGGCGCAGGCGAGCCGGGTCACTTCTGCTCGCGCAGGGCCTTCTTGGCGGCTTCCTGGGCGGAGTCGACCTGGCCCGCGTACTTGCCGCCGGTCTTCTGGTCGACCAGGTCGCCGGCCTTGTCGATGACGGTCTCCACCTTGTCCGCGTGCTGCTGGGCCAGGTCGACAGCCTTGTTCGCCAGGTTCTTGAAGTCCACTACGCACTCCTCGTTCGAGATGGGTCCACCAGCGGATCACTGTAATGGGCGCGGCCGAACGGGAGTACGCGCCGGTACACCTCAGTCCGTGGCGCCCAGCCACGCCGGATGCCACAGGCGGCCGGTCTCGGTCCAGTTCATGAAGCGCACCGTGCCATGGATTTTCGGGGTCACCCAGACCGCTTCCTTGCGCTCCTCGGCGGTCAGGTCGTTGTCGAACGGGCTGGTCTTCCGCTCCGACGGGCTCAGGCGTTTGGCCAGCTCCCGCATGTCGGTGTCGTTGAATCCGGTGCCGACCCGGCCGACGTAGATCAGCCTGCCCTCGTACGGGATGCCGACGAGCAGCGACTTGAAGTCCCGCGCATCGCTGCGCCGCCAGCCGCCGATGACCACCTCCTGGGTGCGCCAATTGCGCTGCTTCACCCAGGAGTGGCCGCGCTTGCCGGGCAGGTACACCGAATCCTTACGCTTGGCGACCACGCCCTCCATGCCCTGGTCCTGGCTGTAGCGCACCGCGTCGGCCCCGGAGCCGTCCAGTCGCGGCGGCACCAGCAGCGAGGGCGCGGTACCGGCGAGCGCCTCCAGCACCCGGCGCCGATCCGAATACCGTTTGCGGACAAGCGAAGTGCCGTCCAGATACAGCACGTCGAAGCCGACGAACACGGCCCGCGCCGCATCCGCTTGGAGCAGACCGAGATTCGCCACCCCGTGGTCGTCGAAGACCACCGCCTCGCCGTCCAGGACCACACTGTGCCCGGACAGCTCGTCGCCGAGCACCGCCATCCCCGGGTAGCGGTTGTTCACCACGATGCCGTGCCGACTGCGCAACGTGACTGTGCCGGAATCGATTTCAGCGATCAGCCGGAAGCCGTCCCACTTGGTCTCGAAGCACCACTCGTCGGCGATGAGATCGGCGACGTCACCGGGGGTCGCGAGCATCGGCGCCAGCCCCCTGGGGAAGGGCGACGGCCCGCTCGACACCCGGATGATGCGGCCTGCCGGCTTGGCGGGCTCTTCGCCGAGGCCGCTCGCGGCCCTGTCGCTCGGATCAGCACCATCGGGATGCTGCTCGCGCATCAGATGCATCAGCCACTGGTTGCCGTTGGTCTGGATCAGCGCGTAGCGCCCGTTGAGCCGCTCACCGTGGAATCGGACGATCACCTCGTCGTCGCGCCACTTCTCGGTGTCGTAGGTGCCGGAATCCCAGATCGTCATCTCGCCTGCGCCGTACTGCCCCTTCGGGATGGCGCCGTGGAAGTCCAGGTACTCCAGCGGATGGTCCTCGGTGTGCACGGCAAGCCGGTTCTGATCCGAGGTGGTCGGCGGGCCCTTCGGCACCGCCCAGGACACCAGCACGCCGCCGCGTTCGAGCCGCACATCCCAATGCAGCCGCCGCGCATGATGTTCCTGCACGACGTAGCGATTGTTCTCGCCCGGTTCCGGCCGCTCGGCGGGCACCGGCTCGGGTGTCCGCGCCGGGTCGCGCATCGACCGGTACTTGGCCAGCGCGTCGGCACCGGACTCCGGCGACGCGGTATTGCCCTGCGGCAGTGGCGGATCGAGCTCGGCAAGCAGGTCACCATCGGCCTGCCAGCGGGCGAGGACCTCGTCGAAGCGCAAGTGCCGCAGCTTCTTCCGGTTCTCGATCTCCTTCCAGGTGCGCGGGGCCGCCGCGGTGGGCTCCGCGCGACCGCGCATGGAGTAGGGCGCGATCGTGGTCTTGGCGGCGTTGTTCTGGCTCCAGTCGAGGAAGATCTTGCCGCCGCGGGCCGCCTTCGCCATCGTCGCGGTGACCAGATCCGGGTGCAGCCGTTCGAGATTCGTGGCCACCTGTTTGGCCACCGTGGACGCGCCGCTCGAACTCACCTCGCGATCCAGTGGGACGTAGATGTGAATTCCCTTGCTACCACTGGTGACCGGGAACGCGCGCAGGCCGATGTCCTCGATCATGTCGCGCACCGCGAGCGCCACCCGAGCGCAATCCGCCAGCTGCATGTCGGGACCCGGATCGAGATCGAAGACGATGCGGGTGGCCGGCCCGACCGAGTCGCCGTCGAAACGCCATTGCTGCACATGCAATTCCAGCGCCGCCTGCTGCCCGAGCCAGGCCAGCCCCGCTTCGGAGTCGATCAGCGGATAGGTGACCTTGCGGTCGGAATGCTGGATGGTGTGCCGTTCGATCCACGACGGGGCGTGCGCGGGGAGGTTCTTCTCGAAGAAGGAAGGCTCATCGACCCCGTTGGGCCAGCGCTTCCTGGTGACCGGGCGACCGGCGATATGCGGCAGCATCGCGGGCGCGATCGCCGAATAGTAGGCGATGACTTCGCCTTTGGTGGTGCCGGTGGCCGGATACAGCACTTTGTCGAGGTTGCTGAGTTCAACCTCGATATTCCCGAACCGCCGGCGGGACGCCATGACAACGATTTTAGAGGCGGGGACCGACAAAAAGCGGGCCCCCGCCGCTCGTCAGACCTGTGTGCCCGGCTGATCCGGGGTGCCGGGCTGATCCGGGGTGGTGCCCGGCGCGCCCGCACCGCCCGGCTGACCCGGCGCACCCGGCTGATCCTCCGGCGGAACCACCTTCTTGGCGGCCTCCTTGCCCTTCGCGATCTTGTCCGAGTACTTGCCCTGGGTCTTCTGGTCGATGAAGTCGCCGCCCTTGTCGATGGCGTCGTTGATCTTGTCCGCGTTCTTGGCCGCCGCGTCCTTGCCCTTGCCGACGAGGCCCTTCAAAGTATCTGCGAAGCTCATAGCTTTCCGATCCTTCCTCTAGCCCACTAGCAGGATGTCAACCCACATCTTCCCACCATGAATCCCGCAGTGGTACACCACCGGGGTCGACCCGCTGGCCGGGCATCGGAATCGCGATCGCCGTGCCGGCCGCCTCGGCCGCCGTCACCATCCGCCGCACCGGCTCGGACCACCCGTGGAAGGCCAGATTGAAGGTGGCCCAGTGGATCGGCACCAGCAGGCCATGTCCTGCGTCGCCCGCGCACAGGTCGGCGTGTGCGCGCACCGCCTCCTCCGGATTCATGTGTACGTCGCGCCACCGCTCGTCGTAGGCGCCGATCGGCAGCAGCGTCAGATCGAACGGGCCAAGGGCCGCACCGGCTTCCGCGAACGCTTTGGTGTAGCCGGTGTCGCCGCCGAAGTACGCCCGCTTGGTCGGCCCGACGATCGACCAGGACGCCCACAGGGTGGTGTTGCGGATCAGTCCGCGACCGGAGAAGTGCCGCGCCTCGGTACAGGTGAGCACCAGATCGGAGCCCTCGTGGGCCCGGCCCAGCGCGGACAGCGAAACCGAACCGCCCCAATCCAATTCGATGATCCGGTGCTCCGGCACACCCCAGTGCCGCAGGTGTGCGCCGATGCCGATCGGCACCAGGAACGGCGCGGTCTGGCGCAGCACGAGCTCGCGGACGGTGTCCTTGTCCAGATGGTCGTAGTGGTCGTGCGAGATGAGCACCGCGTCGACCGCGGGCAGCTCCGCCAGCGGCGTCGGCACCGGATGCATCCGGGTCGGCCCGACCAGCGCGGACGGCGAAACCCGTTCGCTCCACACCGGATCGGTGAGCACCCGGTAGCCGTCGATCTCGATGAGCGCGGTGGCGTGGCCGTACCAGGTGACGGCCAGGTCGGCGGCCGACTCCGGCAGCTGCGGCGTCTGCAGCGGGATCACCCCCGTCGGACGGCCCACATTGCGCTTGGTGAACGCCGAAACCAGCAGCGACGGCGCCGATCCCGCGGCCAGCTGACTGCTCGGCTCGGTGTTGTGGAACTGGCGGTCGCGGTAGGTGGTCGCGCCCGCCGCGTACGGCTGGATGGCCGAGATCGAGGCACCCATCGCGGACGGGATGCCCCACGCCGCCCGGACCACCCAGGTGAGGCCGAGCGCGCCCGCCGCGGCACCGGCGATGCTTCGAATGTTCATCATCGCCCCACGAATTTCGCGGCGCGCTTCTCTTGTCTGGCCAGCCTGCCCTCCTGCGCGTCGGCGCTGGACCACGCCGCCTCGAGCGCGTCGCGCTGCTGCGCGGTCTCCGGCTCGCGGGTGCCGTCGTCGTTGAGCACCAGCTTCATGTGCCGCAGCGACAGCGGGGCGAGCTCGGCGATCTGCTTGGCCCAGGCCTGTGCGTCGGCCAGCGTGCCGAGCCGGTTGGCGAAGCCGAAGGTGTAGGCGTCGGCCGCCGTCACCTGCTCCGCGCCGATCAGGATGGTCCTGGCCGGGCCGCCGCCGATCAGCGAGACCAGCCTGCGCATCGTCCACCGGTCGACCGAGATGCCGAGCTTGGCAGCGGGAATCGCGATGTAGGCGTCCGGCCCGATCACCCGCAGATCCGAGGCGATGGCCAGCTGCACGCCCGCGCCGAGCGCACCGCCGTTGATCGCCGAGATCACCGGCACCGGCACCGACTCGACGGTGTGCAGCATCTCCATCAGGCCGGCCAGGAACTCCTCGGAGTAGACCCCGGACAGATCCGCGCCCGCACAGAAGATGGGGCCGCGGCCGGTTACCACGATCACCCGTGCGCCGTCCGCGACGGCGGCGATGACGGCTTCGCGCAGCAGCGTGATGAGCTCGAGGTTGAGCGCGTTGCGCCGCTCCTCCCGCTGAAGTTCGATGGTCACTACGTCACCGTCTCGGCTAACTCCGAGCATGCGACCTCCCCAACTGAGCGCTCCGTCTGGTTACATTCACTTTGCCACAGCCGACGGCGCGGACCGCTCAAGCGGATACGATCTCCGGCTGTGCCGACAGACTTCGAAATCCTGGTGATCGGCGCTGGTCAGGCCGGACTGTCGGCCGGTTATCACCTCCAGCGCCTCGGGCTGCGCCCCGAACAGGACTTTCTCATCGTGGACCATGCACCCGGCCCCGGCGGGGCCTGGCAGTTCCGCTGGCCCTCGCTCACCCTGACCACGGTCAATCGGGTGCACGACCTCCCGGGCATGTCGTTCGCGGAAACATTGCCGCCGGGCTCGGAATCGGCGCCTGCGGCCACCGCGGTGCCGCACTACTACGAGCTCTACGAGAAGCGCTTCGAGCTGCGGGTGCGCAGACAGGTGTCGGTCACCGTGGTCTGCGACCGGACCGAGGACGGTAGCCCCGCCGAACACGGGCCGATCCTCAACGCCGAGACCGATTCGGCGGGCACGATCCGGGTGCGCGGCCTGATCAACGGCACCGGCACCTGGGAACACCCCTTCATCCCCCGCTATCGCGGCGCGGAGACCTTCGCCGGACGGCAGCTGCACACCCACGACTACCGCACCGCCGCGGAGTTCGCGGGCAAGCATGTGGTGGTGGTCGGCGGCGGTGTCTCGGCGGTGCAGTTGCTCGACGAGATCTCCCAGGTCACCTCGACCACCTGGGTGACGAGAACCGAACCGATCTTCCGCGACGACTCCTTCGGACCCGAGGACGGACGCGCGGCGGTGGCCCAGGTGGAAGACCGGGTGCGCCGGGGTTTGCCGCCCGGGTCGGTGGTCTCGGTGACCGGATTGCGGCTCGACGATCGCCTGCGAGCCGCCAGGGAACGCGGCGCGCTGCGCCGGCTGCCGATGTTCGACCACATCGAACCGGACGGGGTGCGCTGGGCCGACGGCTCGTTCCAGCCCGCGCAGGTGATCCTGTGGGCCACCGGATTCCGCAGCGCACTGGATCATTTGGCGCCGCTGCGACTACGCGGGCCCGGCGGCGGCATCACCATGACCGGGCGACTCGCCACCCAAGTGGCGGCGGATCCGCGGATCCACCTGATCGGTTACGGACCGTCCGCGAGCACGATCGGCGCGAATCGCGCTGGGCGCGCGGCGGCCACGGAGCTCACCCGATATCTGAACGCGCAGTAACCCTCAGTCGTCCAGGCCCGCGGCGAACGTCTCCGGGTCGCCGCCGGTGCGGGAGCCGGTGTCCAGCGCGTTGATCGCGTCCATCTGATCGCGGGACAGTTCGAAGCTGAACACGTCGAAGTTCTCCGCGATCCGGGACGGGGTGACCGACTTCGGGATGACGATATTGCCGAGCTGCAGGTGCCAGCGGATGATCACCTGGGCCGGCGTGCGGCCGACAGCGGCGGCGACCGAGGTGATGGTCTGATCGTCGAGCAGGGTGCCCTGGCCGAGCGGGCTCCACGCCTCGGTGGCGATCGCATGACCGGCGTGGAACTCGCGTAGCTCGCGCTGCGCGAGCCGCGGATGTAGCTCGATCTGGTTCACCGCGGGAATCTCACCGGTCTCGCCGATGACCCTTTCCAGGTGCGCGGGGTTGAAGTTGGAGACGCCGATCGACTTGACCCGGCCCTGGGACTTGAGCGCCTGCAACGCGCGGAAGGTGTCCACGTAGCGGTCGGCCTTGGGCACCGGCCAGTGGATCAGGTACAGGTCGAGGTAGTCCAGGCCCAGCCGCTGCATGCTGGCGTCGAACGCGCGCAGCGTGGAGTCGAAGCCCTGCTCGGAGTTCCAGACCTTGGTGGTGACGTAGATTTCGTCGCGCGGCAGCCCGAAATCGCGGATCGCGCGACCGGTCCCCTCTTCGTTGCCGTAGACCGCCGCGGTGTCGATACTGCGGTAGCCGACCTCCAGCGCGGTGGTGACAACCGAGGTCACATCCTCCTCGGGCACCTGGAACACACCGAAGCCGAGTTGCGGGATCACGTTCCCGTCGTTGAGGACGATCGAGGGGACGGCGGAGGTCTCGCTTCTGAAGGTCACCCTGCGACGGTAGAAGTGTGGCGGCGAGCCGTCAACGCTGCCCCGTGGCGTGTTGGCCCCCGGTTTACCGCTCGACCTGCGCTTTCTTGCCGTCCGACAGTGATGGTGATGACTCGATGGCCGCTGCCGGCGCGGATCTAGCCGTCCGCCTGGTGGTCGACTGTGCCCGGCAGGCCGAGCCTGCGGTAACGCTGCTTGCGGAGCGCGCGAAGTTCGGCGGCGGGTTTGTTGCGCAGCCGGGCGAGCTCGCCGGCGACGGCGGCGACCATGCGGCGGGCGAAGTCGACCGATTCGTCGGCGGCGTCGGGAAATTCGGGGACGATGCGGTCGACGACACCGTCGGCCAGTAGCTCGGCGGCGCGGATGCGTTGGGACTGCGCGAGTTCAGCGGCGTGCTCGGTGTCGCGGTAGACGATGGCGCTCGCGCCTTCTGGCGGCAGCGGGGCCAGCCAGGCGTGGGTGGCGGCCAGGACGCGGTCGGCGGGCAATAGGGCCAGCGCGCCGCCGCCGGTACCCTGACCGAGCAGCACCGAGATGGTCGGCGTGTTCAATGTCACCAAATCCGCGATGCAGCGGGCGATTTCGGGGGCCAATCCGCGTTCCTCGGCCTCCTTCGACAGCGCGGCACCCACCGTGTCGATGACCAGAACCAGCGGTAGCCGCAACTCCTCAGCAAGCGCCATGCTGCGGCGTGCCTCGCGCAGCGCGGCGGGTCCCATGGGGTATCCGTCCTGCTGCCCGGATCGGTCATGGCCGAACACCACGCACGGCTGGCCGCGGAAGCGCGCCAGCGCGTGCACCACGGTTCGGTCGGACTCACCTTGCCCGGTTCCGCTGAGCGGAACCCGTTGCGTCACATGACGTAGCAAGTCACGAATGCCGGGCCGATCCGGACGTCGGGAGATCTCCACGGATTCCCACGCCGAGACCGGCTCGGCGGCCGTGCGTCGCTCATCGATCGGATCTTGTTCACCCACAGTGGAATCCGGCACCGGAACGCCGCTGAAGACGCTGAGCGCTCGGTGTGCGATGCGGCGAAAGAGGGGGACCGTGACGGCACCGTCGATAACACCGCGGCGGTACAGGTTTTCGGCGGTCTGCACGCCCTCGGGAAAGGGCTCGCCGTACAGGGCCTGGTAGACGCGCGGGCCGAGGAAGCCGATCAATGCGCCGGGTTCGGCAAAAGTCATGTGCCCCAACGAACCCCACGACGCGAAGACGCCGCCCATGGTCGGGTTGCGCAGGTAGACCAGATAGGGATGGCCCGCGCTCTTGTGCGCGGCGACGGCACCGGCGATCTTCACCATCTGCACGAAGGCGACGGTGCCCTCCTGCATCCGGGTGCCGCCGGAGGTCGGCGAAGCGACCAGGGGCAGCCCGAGGTCGGTGGCGCGCTCGACCGCCGAGACGATCCGTTCCGCCGCGGCGACGCCGATCGAGCCCGCCAAAAAGCCGAACTCGCAGGCGATTACGGCCACTCTGCGGCCGCGCAGCAGTCCCTCGCCGGTGAGCACCGATTCATCGGTGCCCGCCGCGACCGCCGCCGTGCGTAACGTCTCGCGGTACCGCGGGGTCGCGGCCACCGTGATCGGTGACCGGTCCCAGCTGACATACGAGTCGGTGTCGAGCAGTTGTCCGAGCAGCTCGCGCGCCGAAATCTTCACCGAGGGAGCTTATCCACTCGGCAACCGGCGGGCGGGACGCTGACCATTTCGAGCGACCTGCAAGCAGTCGCTACGGAGGCCATTCCGAGCGACCTACCAGCAGTCGCGCGGTGCGCGAACGGTCAGTAGCCCTGCATCACCTTGCGCAGGGCGTACTCGGTGAGCGCGACCAATGCCTGCTTGGCCGGCTCGCGACGCCGAGCGTCGATGGACAGGATCGGCACGTCCGCGGGCACCGCGAGCGCCTGCCGGATGTCCTCGATCGGATACCGCGGCGCGTCGTCGAATTCGTTGAGCGCCACCAGGAATGGTAGGCCGCGCGCTTCGAAGTAGTCGACAGCCGCGAAGCTGTCCTCCAGTCTGCGGGTGTCGACGAGCACCACGGCGCCGATGGCGCCGCGGATCAGGTCGTCCCACATGAACCAGAATCGGTACTGGCCCGGCGTACCGAAGAGGTACAGCACCAGATCGTCGGCGAGGCTGATCCGGCCGAAGTCCATCGCCACCGTGGTGGTCGACTTCATCGGAATGCCGGTCAAGTTGTCGATTCCGGTACTGGCATTGGTCACCAATGCCTCGGTGCGCAGCGGAACGATCTCCGAGACAGCACCGACCATCGTGGTCTTTCCGACACCGAAGCCACCCGCGACGACGATCTTCGCCGACGTCGGCTTGCTGGTGCGGGTGTCGACCTGCGCCGTCGAATCAAATACGCCGGAGTCCACTGAGAACCCTTTCGATCAGCTCGCGACGTTCATCGTCGCTGGAATCGTCTTTCAAAGTCGCCGAAACGCGTACATGCCCGGCCTCGATCAGGTCGGCTACCAGCACGCGTGCCACCCCGATGGGGATACCAAGTCGGGCTGCTACCTCGGCAACGGACGGCGATTCTCTGCACAACTCCACGATTGACGTCTCGATGTTGGTCAGTTCGAACTGCCGCTCCAGGGCGACCGGATGCGATGCGACGAGAGCCTCCAACGCCAACTCGACCGCGGGCCTCGTTCGGCCTGCGGTCAACGAGTATGGGCGGACGAGACTGGGCTCGGCGCTCCCCAAGCGGTGATCTTCTATGTCCATCCCACCATCAGGAACCCATCGTGACGCGTGGCGTGGCCTGAACTGTCTGGCCAACCCGCTCGACCAACAACGCCATCTCGTAACCGACCTGACCGATGTCGCACGACGTGTTGGTCAGCACGGCAAGGTACGAGCCGTCGCCGACCGCCATGAGTAGCAGGTAGCCGTGCTCCATCTCGACGACGGACTGCAGCACGGTGCCGCCCTCGAACAGGTTCGAGACACCGACCGAGAGGCTGGCCAGTCCGGCGGTGACGGCCGAGAGCTGCTCGGCACGGTCGACGGGCAGCTGAGCGCTCGCGGCCATGAGTAGGCCGTCAGCCGAGACCAGGACGGCATGGGCTACGCCAGGAACCTCGTTGGCGAAGTTCGAAACCAGCCAATCCAGCTGACGATTCGTACCACCTAGATCGGGGTTCATCGGTCTCCTTTATCTCCGGTTAAGTTCATTGCTCTCATTGCGCGGCCATCCCGGACGCCCTGCTGATGACGACTCAAGCTGGACCTGATCGTTTCTGGATCACGGCTCGGTGCCCGTTCCACCGCACCGTTGACGGCGCCCGGGACCAGCCTTCCGCCCGGATTGCGTTGCGGCAACCCAGCCGCCGTCCTCGTCTCGGATTGTGCCTCGCTGGCCCGGCGAGCCGCCTGCCAACCCTCGTCACCCGGTGACTCGAAGGACGCGGCCACTTGGGACCTGTCCATATTCGGGTCTGAGAGCCACGCCGACATCATTTCCGCGAAAATCGGTGTTCCGCCCATGACGGAGTCGCCGGTTTCGACCGCGGGCTGGAGCCTGGTCTGGAAGAACGACGCCGTCCTGGACGGGTTGGCCCGGTAGCTGTGCCTACCCGGGTCGGCGCCGGCGGCTTCGGTGTCCTTCGGCTGCTCGTCGCTGCCGGGCAGCGTACCGCGTCCCCGCTGCGAAAGACCAAGTCCCGGCGTGGAATCCCGCTGGGGCAGACCGTCACCCGGTTCCCGCTGCGGCAGATTCGGCGGCACCTGGCTGCCCGGCTGCCGCTGTGGCAGCCCGGTCGGCGTCGCGTCGCGCTGCGGCAGACTCGGCGCCGCCGCGTGGCGCTGGGGCAGACCACCGGCGTTGGGATCACGCTGGGGCAGACTCGAATCCCGCTGCGGCAAACTACTGGCACCCGGATCACGCTGCGGCAGACCACCGGAAGCGGTGTCCCGCTGCGGGAGCCCACCGGCGCTCGGATCACGTTGCGGCAGCATCGAATCTCGCTGCGGCAAGCCACCCGCACTCGGATCGCGTTGCGGCAGACCACCTGCGGTCGGGTCGCGTTGCGGCAACCCACCGGACGCGGACTCCCGCTGCGGTAGACCGTTCTCGCCACGCTGACGCTGCGGCAGACCACCGGCGCTGGGATCACGCTGCGGCAAGCCACCCGCGGTCGGATCCCGCTGCGGCAGACCGCTCGCGTTCGGCTCCCGTTGCGGCAGACCACCCGCATTGGGGTCGCGTTGCGGCAAGCCACCCGCGGTCGGGTCGCGTTGCGGCAACCCACCGGACGCGGACTCCCGCTGCGGCAGACCGTTCTCGCCACGCTGACGCTGCGGCAGACCACCGGCACCCGGATCACGTTGCGGCAGACCACCCGCGCTGGGATCCCGCTGCGGCAAGCCACCGGCACTCGGATCGCGTTGCGGCAGACCACCGGCGTTGGGATCCCGCTGCGGCATCCCGTTCTCGCCACGCTGACGCTGCGGCAGGCCGCTGGGCGGCTGGGCGAGGCCGCTGATGCTCGGCTGCGGCACGCCGTTGTTGCCCGGCTGCCGCTTCGGCAGTTCACCCGAGTTCGCGTCGCGCGGCGGCAGACCCGTGACGGTCGGCTCGGCCGGGGCACCCGGCTGCCGCGGCGGCGGACCGCCGGGAGCGAGGTTGCGCTTGGGTAGGTTCGCCGCCGCGAGCTTGCCGCGCTGCGGTCCGCTCGACTGCTGGCCCGGTGCGGGTCGCAGAGTCGGGCTCGCCTGCTGTGCGTTCGATTGCAGGCCGGACGCCATGGTGTTGCCCGGCTGCCGCTGCGGCAAGCCGCCGCCGGCCGGAACCGGCCCGCTCGGATTCGCATTGGGGTTGGTGATCGGAATCGGCCCGCTGACACCCGGATCGACGGTGACCATGACGTTGCCGCCGGGGGTCCGGGTGATCGCCCGCATCTGCATCGAGGACGGGGCGGACGGCCGCTGCCGCTCGGGTGCCTGCGGGGACGGGGTGACCGGCTGGGCCGTGATCGGCTTGCCCGCCACGATCAGATTGCCGGGCACGTGCACGGTCACCGTGACGCCGGGATCACGCGCGGTGTCGAAGGTGGGGCGCAGCCGCACGGTGAGACCGTGCCGCTCGGCCAGCCTGCCGACCACGAACAGACCCATGTGCCGGGCGGTGTCGGGGCCGGGCTCGGCGGTCTGTTCCAGCCGCCGGTTGATGTCGGCCATCTCACTGGGCGGCATACCGATGCCTCGGTCGGCCACCTCGATGAGCATGCCCTGGTCGTGCGCCTGCGCGAAGGTGAACTTCACGTCGGTCTCCGGCGGAGAGGCGCGCAGCGCGTTGTCCAGCAGCTCGGCGAACAGGTGCGCCATGTCGGAGGCGGCGGGCTCGACCAGCGAACCACGCGGTGTGGCACCCAGTTTCACCCGCTCGTAGTCCTCGACCTCGGAGATCGCGGCGCGCAGCACGTCGGCGATCTCGACCGGGGCAGACTTTGCGCGGCGCTGCCTGGTGCCGGCGAGGATGAGCAGGTTGTCGCCGTTACGGCGCATGCGAGCGGCGAGATGGTCCAGCCGGAACAGGTTTTCCAGCAGACGCGGGTCCTTCTCGTCGTACTCCATCGCCTCGATCAGGCTGAGCTGATGGTCGACCAGGGACTTGGACCGCCGGGCCAGCGTCTCGAACATGTCGTTGACCTGAGAACGCATCTGCGCCTGGTCGCTCGCCAGGCGAAGGGCCTGGCCGTGGATGTCGTCTACGGCACGGGCCAGCTGGCCGATCTCCTCGGTGCTGCGCACCGGCATCGGTTCCAGCGGCACCTCTTCCGGCGAGGCGCCGTTGCGGAGCTGGGCCACCTCGTGCGGCAGGTCACTCTCGGCGACGCGCAGGGCGGCGAGGCGCAGCCGGTGCAGCGGCACGATCATCGAGCGCGCGACGAACACGGCGAGCAGCAGCGCGGCGAGGATGGTCGCGACGACGACGCCGGTGTAGGTCCACGCGTCGCGCTGAGCGGTGGACACCAGCGCGTTCATCGCGCTGTCGATGTCCTTGGTCGCCCTGGTCACCACGAGTTCGTAGACCGCGAGACTGTCGGTCAGCGACTTCTTCAGCTCGCCCACCGGAATCCGACCGGCCTGTGCCTCCGGGCTGTTCAGCAGCGTCACACGAGTATCGATGCCCGCACGGAGATCGGCGATCGAGGTGTCACCGTCGGAGAACCGGTGCGACAACACGCCGAGCAGCGAGCGCTCGGTGTTGGCCGCGGTCAGGAAGCCTGGTGTGCCTGCCTTCGGGTCCTTCAATACGCCTGGGAACGCCGCGACCTCACCGACCAGCGTGGCTCGGGTGTTGAGCGAATCGACCAGGCGCAGCTTGGCCGTATCCACCGCGGTGTCGCTGACCTGGCCGACCGTCGTCTCGACGATCCGCACACTGTCGTTGCGCACCCGGTCGATCAGACCGATGGCGTCCTCACTCGACCCGGTGTTCACCGCTTTGCCTTGCTGGCGAACGGCTTTTGCCTGGTTGAGCATGCTGTCCAGCGCCGCACGGGCACCGGCGACACCACTGAGCTTGTCGGCTGCCTTCTCCGCGTTGGCGATCGCCTTGTCGAGATCGGCGAGGTTCTGATCCGTCACCACGGACACGTTCGGCGCGACGGCGATCATCTGCGAACCGACGGTCGTTGCCGTCTGCGCGCTCAGCGCCGTGACCGCGGGGATGGCCCCCACGTTCTCGGCGACGTCGGCGAGCCGACCCGAGTTGGTGAACTCCGACGAAATCCTGGACACGCCAAGGCCTACCGCGACCGCCAGCGGGACGGCCAGCACCGCCGTCACCTTCCAGCGCAGGTCCCAGTTGCCGAGCGCCCAGCGCCTTCTGCCGGACCTAGCGGCCTCACGCATCTCCCACTCACTTTCCAAACTGGCCCCAACCACGCGCCATCAGCGAACCTCCACACGCATACTGGCTCGACAGGCGGAGCTGGCCGAGAACTGCGGCTGGCCGAGAAATTGCGTCTACGACGGCCCAAATAAGTGACATCAGATTCTAACGGATCAATAACTTCTTGGGTGACTCCGAGTAAGCATGCGATCCTTGACCTGCCCGTTCCAGGCAAAACCAATGGTCACAACACCCACCCGGGCGTCGCGTGAAGTCTGCCACAATCAACCAGATCTATCGAGGCGGGCATCGAGGCGAGGCTAGGGAGTCACGGGTTTGAACGTGCGGCACGAGTACCGACCGGTCTATCAGACCAGCTTGGTCGACCCCGCCGAGTTCTGGGCCGGGGCGGCTGAAGCGATCGATTGGGAGGTACCGCCAACCCAGATCGTGGACCCGGCCGCTCGTCCGGTGGCCAGGTGGTTCACCGACGCTCGCCTCAACACCTCCTTCAACGCCCTCGACCGGCATGTGCACGGTGGCGCCGCGGCGGAGGGGGGCCTAGCGAATCAGCCCGCCTTAATATACGACTCCGCTATGACCGGCACCAGAGGCGTTTTCACCTACGCGGAGCTGCTGGAAAAGGTAGCCAGGTTCGCAGGCGCGATGAGCCGACTCGGCGTCGTCGCGGGCGATCGCGTCGTCATCTACCTGCCGATGATTCCCGAAGCCGTCATCGCCATGCTGGCCTGCGCGCGGATCGGCGCGGTGCACTCGGTGGTGTTCGGCGGCTTCGCCGCACCGGAGCTCGCCGCGCGCATCGACGACGCGAAGCCAGTGTTGATCATCACAGCATCCGGCGGCCTGGAACCGGGCAAACAGCTCGAATACCCGCCGATTGTGTTGCAGGCCTTGGATCTCGCCGAGACCACCGCGCCGCGCACCGTGATCGTGAAGCAGCGGCCGCAGTTCCCGACGATCCACTTCCCCGCGCCGCAGGCGGCGACCGAATCACTGCCGAGTTCGTCACAGACCATCGCGGCGCAATGGCTCGATTGGGACGACGCTGTCCGAGGTGCGCCACTGGCCGAGCCGGTCCCGGTGGCCGCGACCGACCCGCTCTACATCCTCTACACCTCGGGTACCACCGGGAAACCCAAAGGCGTGGTGCGGGACAACGGCGGACACGCGGTTGCCCTCGCCTGGTCCATGCGCAATATCTACGACGTAGGCCCCGGCCAGGTGATGTGGACGGCCTCCGATGTCGGCTGGGTCGTCGGGCACTCCTACATCGTCTACGCGCCGCTGCTGGTCGGCGCGACCACGCTGCTCTACGAAGGCAAGCCGATCGGCACCCCGGATGCGGGCGCGTACTGGCGAGTGATCGCCGAACACAATGTTCGCGTGCTGTTCACGGCGCCGACCGCGCTGCGCGCCATCCGCAAGGCCGACCCGGACGCCGCGCTCGCGCACGGCCACGACCTCTCCTCGCTGCGCGCACTGTTCTGCGCGGGCGAGCGACTAGATCCGGCCACCTATGCATGGGCCGACGAGATCCTGCTCGCCGACCGCACGGACTGCCCCGTCGTCGACCACTGGTGGCAGACCGAGACCGGCTGGCCGATCTGCGCGAACCCGCTCGGTCTGCAACAACTTCCGATCAAGGCGGGTTCGGCGTCGGTGCCGGTGCCGGGGTATCGCCTGCGGGTGCTCGACTCCGAGGGCAACCCGGTGCCGCCGAATACCGAGGGCAACATCGTGATCGGGCTGCCGCTGCCGCCCGGCACGCTGACCGGGCTGTGGCACGACGACGAGCGCTACAAGCGTTCGTACCTGTCCGCCTACCCCGGCCACTACCTCACCGGCGACTCCGGGTACTTCGACGAGGACGGCTACCTCTACGTGCTCGGCCGCAGCGACGATGTGATCAATATGGCCGGGCACCGGTTGTCGGCCGGCAGCATCGAGGCGGCCATCTCCGGGCACGAGGCGGTCGCCGAGTGCGCGGTGATCGGACTGCCCGATGAACTCAAGGGGCACCGGCCGCTGGCCTATGTGGTGCTCAAGTCGGGGGTCGAGGTGGACCCGGCGCAGCTGCGGGACGAGCTGATCGAGCGGGTGCGCAGCCAGATCGGCGCGATCGCCACGCTGCACGACGCCGTGATCGTCACCGCGCTGCCGAAGACCAGGTCCGGCAAGATCCTGCGCAAGACGATCCGGCAGATCACCTCCGGCGATCCGTACGAGGTGCCGTCCACCATCGAGGATCCCGCGGTGCTCGAGGCGCTGGAGGAACAGATCCGCGCGGCACGCGATCTCCCGCCGCTGAGCGAATTCGGGCCGGACTCGGCTGCCACACCGGTGACCTCGGCGCCCGGCGGCGAGTAAGGCCAGCTCAGCCGGTACCCGGGTGCCGATGAGATCAGTTGTCCTGCTGGATATTCCGTTGTGGACCCGGACTCGGCAGCGTCGACTGCTCAGAGATTCCTTAGGAAGCGTTCACACGCGTGCCAGTGCGGCGGCCTAGCGTCGAGGGCGCTAGTACCCCTCGATATTTGGAGTTACCCATGAAGCGTTCCGTTGGCCGTCCCGCTGTCGCCGCATTCGCCGCAGGCGGGCTGGCCACTGTCGCCATGTTCCTCAGCCCCGCCATCGCCTCCGCCGACCCGATGGAGCTCGCCGGTCCGCTGCTCACTTCCGACTGTTCGTTCGCCCAGGTCGACGCCGCCCTGCACGACAAGGCCCCGCAGCTCGCCGCCATGCTCGACGCGAACCCGAAGCAGAAGGCCGAGCTGCAGCGCAAGTTCGATCAGCCGGTCGAGCAGCGCCGCGCCGAACTCCAGCGGGCCATCGACCAGAACCCGGGCGCGGTCCAGGAAGCCCAGAACGACCCGCGCTACGCCCAGCTGCGCGACACCATCCGCACGGTCGCCGATTCTTGCCACAACTACTAATCGGCGTGCACGGCCTACCTGACCGGCTGGGCCGATCGGTGACGGCACAATGACAGATGTGACGCCTACTTCAACCCCGACCGTCCTCGTCGTCGATGACGACGAGGACGTGCTCGCCTCGGTCGAGCGGGGGCTGCGGCTGTCCGGGTTCCATGTGCTGGTCGCCAGGGACGGGGCGCAGGCGCTGCGCAGCGTGAACGAGCACGCGCCGGACGCGATCGTGCTCGATATGAACATGCCGGTGCTCGACGGCGCGGGGGTGGTCACCGCGTTGCGCGCGATGGGCAACGAGGTGCCGATCTGCGTGCTCAGTGCGCGCGCATCGGTGGACGATCGCATCTCCGGGCTGGAGTCCGGCGCCGACGATTACCTGGTCAAGCCGTTCGTGCTCGCCGAGTTGGTCGCCCGGATCCGGGCGTTGCTGCGCAGGCGGACCGACACCCAGTCACCGGCGACGCCGGGCGCGATCACCGTCGGCCCGCTCGAAGTCGATGTCGCCGGGTATCGCGCGCTGCTGCACGGCGATGAAATCGAGCTCACCAAGCGGGAATTCGAGCTGCTCTCCACGCTGGCGCGCAATGTCGGCGTGGTGCTGAGCCGGGAACGGCTGCTGGAACTGGTGTGGGGCTACGACTTCGCGGCCGACACCAATGTGGTGGACGTTTTCGTCGGCTACCTGCGGCGCAAGCTGGAGGTGGATGGCGCACCGCGGCTGCTGCACACGATCCGCGGCGTCGGGTTCGTGCTGCGGGCACCCAAATGACGCAGGTCACCGCGCCGAAATCCCGTCGGCGCCGGGCCTTTTCGCTACGCACCAGGGTCGCGGGCGCGGCAGCGGCCGGTGCCATCGTGATCGTCTCGGTGATCAGCGTGATCAGTATTCACGCGATCGAACGCAACAATGTGCAGCAATCCGATCAGCAGCTCGCGATCGCCGCGCGCATCGTGCTGATCGAACCGGTCATCGCGGTCCGGTTCGTCAGCTTGACGGGTCTGAACAACGACATGGCCGTCACGGTCCGCGACCACGGCACGGTCACCGCGAGCACACCGACCCAATTGCCCGATCTGGCACCGGGTTCGCGCACCGTCCCGGTCGGTGGCACGCCCTATCGCATCCTGTCGACGACCGAGAACCAGCCTGCGGGACGGGTGGTTTCGATCGGCATCCCCGCCGCCTCGGCGGCCGCGGCCACCGCCGACCAGCAGCGCTGGGTACTCGGCGGCGCGCTGTTCGCCATCGCCGCCGCGGCGGCGCTCGGCTGGCTGCTGGCCGGACGCGCGGTGCGCCCGATCGTGCGGCTCACCCGCCAGGTCGGCGCCCGCAGCGGCCTGCCGGATCCGCATAATCCGCAGACACCGGTGGACGGGTCGGGCGTGCGGGAGGCGGAAAAGCTGGCGGACGCGGTGAATACGATGCTGCAACGGGTGGATCAGGCACAGTCCGCTACCGCGGCGGCATTGGAGACCGCGCGCGATTTCGCCGCCGTCTCCGCGCACGAGTTGCGCACGCCGCTCACCGCCATGCGCACCGACCTCGAGGTGTTGCGCACCCTGGACCTGGACGAGGCACAGCGCACCGAGATCCTCGCCGACCTGCAACGCAGTCAGGGCCGGGTGGAGACCACGCTGGCCGCGCTGGAGCGTCTCGCCACCGGCGACCTCACCAACGAACGCGACCACGTCGCCACCGATGTCGGCGACCTGTGCGACCAGGCCGCGCACGACGCCATGCGGCACTTTCCCGGCTTGAAGGTCCGCATCGACAGCGACACCGAGCTCGTCACCCGTGGGCTGCCCGCGGGTTTACGGCTCGCGGTGGACAACGCGCTGGCCAACTCGGTCAAACACGGGCGGGCCACCGAGGCGCTGGTGTCCGCGCACCGAGCGCCGAACGGGCACATCGTGATCAGCATCGACGACAACGGTCGCGGCATCCCGGTGCACGAGCGGCAGGCCGTGTTCGATCGGTTCTTCCGCGGTAGTCAGGCGAGCAAGGGCGGCTCCGGGCTCGGCCTGGCCTTGGTCGCCCAGCAAGCCCAATTGCACGGTGGCCGCGCCTATTTCGACGACGGAACGCTCGGCGGCATCCGCCTCGTCCTCGACCTGCCCGACCCAACCATCGTCTAACCGCCACGCAGAACTCTCGACCCGCGCGAATCGCTGGCGGATTCGTGCGGGGCGCTCCTTAGCGAACTCTCATAGAAACGCCAGCGGTTGAGTTAAGGGACCGCTCTATCGTCTGGCTGTGATCGGAAAACGCGCCCGCTGGGCTCTTCTCGCCGTTGCTCTCGTCAGCGCTGGCGCGCTCGGTGCCGGCCTCACCGCGTGCAGCCGATCGGACGACGGCCCCACCGGCATCGCCCTGGTGAACGCCGATAGCGGGCCAACGGGCGCGCGGGTCGTCAAGGCGCTGACGGAAGCGGGCGGATACGAATGGACCGCCGCAAAGCCGGGTGAGGCGAGCACCGACGACTATGCCGCGGTGATCACCCTGCCCGCCGACCTCACCGAATCCATGGGCACCCTGGCCGGTACCCAGCCGCGCCGGGCCAAGGTCACCGTCGCCACCCACAAGGATGCGGACACCGACCTGGTGAACGGCGCGGTGTCCGAGGTGACGCACCGGGTCGGCGCGGCGGGAGTCGACGCAGCGCTCGCCGCGGTCGGGCAGGCCCGCAGTCAGATGTCGCAGGTGCAGTTCACTGCACAGTTGCTCAAAGCCGGAGTGAACACGGCCGCTTCGGGCACCGAGCAGTTCAGCGCGGGGGCCGACCAGCTGCTCGGCTTCCTGAGTTTCGCCAAAGAGGGCTCCGCACAGCTGACTTCGGCCATCGCGCTGCTGAACTCGACCGTCGACGGCGCCGCCAAGCAGGCGAACGAGCTTGCCTCCGCGCTGGATTCGACCGGCATCACCATCGCCCAGGTGGAGCAGACGGCGAACACGGTGAACTCCGGCCTGGACCAGATCCTCCCGCTGCTGCGCGCCCTGCCCTTCGCCAATGATCCGGCGCTGGCCGACATCATCAAGAAACTCGAAGCGCTCCAGGGCATTTCGGGTCAGGCCGGCTCCCAGCTCACCGGCCTCGGCTCGCTGGTCGGCGGCGCGGTCGACCCGAACACCGACCTCGGCACGCTGCTTCGCACCGTGGTCGACCGATTGACCAGTGCCAGTGCGCAATTGAACGAGGGAGCGAAGCTGGCCGAGGGCCTGCCCAAGCTCGCCGACGAGGGCGGTGCCCAATTGGTCAGCGCCATCAGCCAACTCACCGGCGGCGTCACCCAGCTGCAGACCATCGTCAACAACCTGAGCACCCAGACCGACAAGGCGGTAGCTACCCTCCCCCAGCGCAGCTCAGCCCAGCAGTCCGCGCTTGCCCTGGCCCTCACCGACCCGGTCGAGATCGTCCGCGAGTAGCACGACAGCGGCCCGCGCTCCACCGAGTGGAACACGGGCCGCGGTACGCGTTTCGGGTTAGCTCGCGTCCAGCAGGTCGATGATGAAGACCAGCGTCTTGCCTGCCAGCGGGTGTCCCGCACCGGTCGGGCCGTAGGCCAGCTCCGGCGGGATGGTGAGCTGGCGACGGCCGCCGACCTTCATGCCGGGGATGCCGTCCTGCCAGCCCTGGATCAGGCCGCGCAGCGGGAAGTTGATGGATTCGCCGCGGTTCCAGGAGGAGTCGAATTCTTCGCCGGTGTCGAACTCAACGCCGACGTAGTGCACCTCGACGTTGCCGCCGGGCACGGCTTCTTTGCCTTCGCCCTCGATGATGTCCTTGATCACCAGCTCGGCGGGCGCGGGCCCACCCTGGAACTCGATCTCCGGCTTGGTCATTCGGCATTTCCCCTTCGGTGGGTGATGGTGGTGACGGTGGAACTAACGGTTGGTGATCTCGCGGTAGTCGCGGGCGCCGTAGCCGGTGTAGATCTGCCGCGGGCGGCCGATCTTCAGTGGCTCGCTGTGCATTTCGCGCCAGTGCGCGATCCAGCCCGGCAGTCGGCCCATCGCGAACAGCACGGTGAACATACGGGTGGGGAAGCCCATGGCCTTGTAGATGACGCCGGTGTAGAAGTCGACGTTCGGGTACAGGCGCCGCTCGACGAAGTAGTCGTCGGTGAGCGCGGCCTCTTCCAGCGCCTGGGCGATCTCGAACAGCTCGTCGTTGCCGAGCTTGTTGAGGATCGCGTCGGCGTGCTTCTTGGCGATGGCGGCGCGCGGGTCGTAGTTGCGGTAGACGCGGTGCCCGAAGCCCATGAGCTTCACGCCGTCTTCCTTGTTCTTGACCTTGCGGATGAATTCCTTGACGTCGCCGCCGTCGGACTTGATGCCGTCGAGCATCTCCAGCACCGCCTGGTTGGCGCCGCCGTGCAGCGGGCCCCACAGTGCGTTGATGCCGCCGGACACCGAGGTGAACAGGTTGGCGTCGGAGGAGCCGACGAGCCGGACCGTCGAGGTGGAGCAGTTCTGCTCGTGGTCGGCGTGCAGAATGAGCAGCATGTCCAGCGCCGCGGCGACCTCGGGGTCGACCTCGTACGGCTCGGCCGGGAAGCCGAAGGTCATCCGCAGGAAGTTCTCCACCAGGCTCAGCGAGTTGTCCGGGTAGAGGAACGGCTGGCCGACCGACTTCTTGTACGAGTAGGCCGCGATGGTAGGCAGCTTGGCCAGCAACCGGATGGTGGACAGCTCGACCTGTTCGGGGTCGCGCGGGTCCAGCGAGTCCTGGTAGTAGGCCGACAGCGCGTTCACCGCGGAGGAGAGCACCGGCATCGGGTGCGCGTTGCGCGGGAAGCCGTCGAAGAAGCGCTTGAGGTCCTCGTGCAGCAGGGTGTGCCTGCGGATCCGGTCGGTGAAGTCTTCCAGCTGGGCCTGCGAGGGCAGCTCGCCGTAGATCAGCAGGTAGCTGACCTCGATGAAGGTGGAGGAGCCCGCGAGCTGGTCGATCGGGTAACCGCGGTAGCGCAGGATGCCTGCCTCACCGTCGATGTAGGTGATCGCCGACTTGGTCGGGGCGGTGTTCATGAAGCCCGGGTCGTAGGTGACGTAACCCGTGCTGGCCAGCAGCTTTCCCAGCTCGATTCCGTCGTTGCCTTCGGCGGCCTTGGCGACCGTCATCGGGAACTCCCCGCCGGGGTAGGTAAGCACCGGCTTGGCGTCTTCGTCGACGTTGATGATGTTCTCAGCGGGCACGGAAGGATCCCTCTCAGGCTAGAACCGTAGGCATCGTCGCGGTCGGCGCACGATGCACTTGTCTCAACGCTAGACGTTCACCGACGCGGACAACCAGGAGGGTAGTCCTGTGCGACCTCACAAACATCTCGTGGCGGTGTGAGGTCCGAAGTACGCGCCGAACAGCGATTGCTGGATATTCGCAGGCTCATGGTGCCACTATTTCCGCATGTGCGCGCCCTACCCGGTATCGCACGAATGCCGGGAACGCGATCGCGGCGATCACCACGCCGATCACCACGAGAACACCGCCACCGGCCGCCGCGACAGCGGTACCCAGACTGGCCGCCGCAAAACCGTGGGCAACATCACCGATTCGTGGCCCACCTGCGACAACCACGATGAACACGCCTTGCAGCCGTCCGCGCATCTCGTCGGTCGCGACCTGCTGCAGCATGGTGACCCGCAGCGCGGCCGAGACCATGTCCACCGCGCCGCCGAAGGCCGAGCAGAGCAGCGCGAGCGAGAGCCCGAGGCCAAGGCCGAGTCCGTGCCCGGTGAATCCGACGGCCGCGCCGAAGCCGACCATGGCCAGGCCCCACAGCACGATGCAGACGAGGACGGCCATGCCTTGGCGCTGAATGCGCGGTATCCAACCGGAGAACACCCCGCCCAGCACCGCGCCCACCGACATGGACGCGAACAGCAGGCCGAGCGCGACCCCGCCGGTGGTCGGATCGCCGAAGGTCTCGTGCGCGATCTGCGGGAACAGCGCGCGCGGCATGCCGAACACCATGGCGATCACGTCCACCGCGAACGAGGCGAGCAAAATCCGCTGCGTAGCCAGATAGCCGAAACCGTCCAGCACCGTGCGGAATCCGGCCTTGCGCGCGGTTCCGGTCGGCGGCAGCGCGGGCAACTTCCACACCGCCCAGATCGTGGCGAGCAGGGCGATGGAGTCGATCAAGTACAGGGTGGACAGCCCGATCACCGGGATCAGCGCGCCCGCCAGCACCGGTCCGGCGATGGCGCCGAACTGCATCACCGTCATGCTGAGCGAATTGGCCGCGGCCAGTTGGTCTTCCGGCAGCAGGCGCGGAATGGCCGCGCTGCGCGTCGGCTGGTTCACCGCGTAGAACGCCTGCTGCACCGCGAACAGGCCGAGCACGACCCAGACGTTGTCGATGCCCGACGCGGCCTGCGCCCAGAACGCCACCGCGGTGAGCCCGGTGCCGGCGTTGGTGATGAGCATCAGCTTGCGCCGGTCCATCACATCCGCGAGCGCGCCGCCCCACAGCCCGAACACGATCAGCGGCACCAGGCCGAACAGCCCGGCCAGGCCGACATACCCTGAGCTGCCGGTGATCTGGAAGATCTGCTGCGGCACCGCGACGATGGACAGCTGCGCGCCGATCATGGTGACGATGCCCGAGGTCCACAGACGCCGGAAGTCGGGGTGTCGCAGCGGGGCGGTATCGGCCAGCAATCTCACCGGCGGGAGCGTAGCGACTGCAACCCGACCGGCTCGATACGAGATTTCTCACCGGCCGACCGGGAATAGTTCAGGGTTGTAGTCGCTCCACCTTCATGGCGCCGTTCTCGACGAGCACCCGAATCCGGTTGTGCAGCCTGCCGCGTCGGCCTTGCCAGAACTCCACCTCGTCCGGGCGCAGCAGAAAGCCACCCCAGTGCGGCGGCACCGGAATCTCGTCGACATTCTCGAAGCGCGCGATAGTCTCGGCCATGGTGCGGTCCAACTCGGCGCGCGACCCGATCGGCTTCGACTGCCGCGAGGCCCACGCGCCCAGTTGCGAGTCGCGCGGCCGGGAGCGCCAGTAGACCTCGGTCGTCTCGGCGGGCACCCGCTCGATCGCGCCGCGCACATGCACCTGCCTGCCGAGCGCGGGCCAGACGAAGGTGGCGGCGGCGAACGGGACGGCCGCGAGCTGGCTGCCCTTGGCCGAGTCGTAGTTCGTGTAAAAAGTCACACCCTCGGGCGAGAGCCCTTTACACAGGACGGTTCTGGCGACCGGTCGCGGCGTGCCGTCGGCCAGCGAAACGGTGGCCAGCACCATGGCGTTCGGCTCCGCGACGCCGACCGCGGTCGCTTGCTCGATCCAGTGGCGCAGCAACGGCTCCCAGCCGCCGGCCAGCCATGTTTCGTCCAGATCGACGTCTTCGCCGCTGCCGAACGGGGCGCCCCCGTACTCGGCGCGCATGCCGGCTAAATCGGTGCTCGGCAGGGTATCGGCCGTCTCCTGGCCGCCGGGTGAATTGTCCAGGTCACGCATGGGCCAGACGTTACTCCGGGGTAGCAAGGATCTAAGGTGTTGTTGATCGGCATGTGCTCGGCGAGCCTCGTTATACCCCTCATCGCCGAGGATCAGGCCTGTTCTAGCGAGCTGCGAGCAGTCGCTACGGAGCGCGTCCCGAAGTGCAAGGAGAAGTCCCGACATGACTACCAGCCCCGCGGTGCCTACCGGGCAGACCGCCGTACCCAGCGATTTCGTCAGCGGCCTCGAGGGTGTGGTGGCGTTCACCACCGACATCGCCGAGCCCGACAAGGACGGCGGCGCGCTGCGCTACCGCGGCGTCGACATCGAGAACCTGGTCGAGGGCCAGGTGACCTTCGGCGACGTGTGGGCCCTGCTGGTGGACGGCGAGTTCGGTCGCGGCCTGCCGCCCGCCGAACCCTTCCCGCTGCCCGTGCACACCGGTGATGTGCGCGTCGACGTGCAGGCCGGCCTGGCCATGCTCGCCCCGATCTGGGGTTACCAGCCGCTGCTGGACATCGACGACGAAACCGCGCGCGACAACCTGGCCCGCGCCTCGGTGATGGCGCTGTCCTACGTCGCGCAGTCCGCGCGCGGCATCTACCAGCCTGCGGTCCCGCAGAAGAAGATCGACGAGTGCAACACGGTCACCGAGCGGTTCATGACCCGCTGGAAGGGTGACCCGGACCCCAAGCACACCGAGGCGATCGACGCCTACTGGGTGTCGGCCGCCGAGCACGGCATGAACGCCTCCACCTTTACCGCGCGCGTGATCGCCTCCACCGGCGCCGATGTCGCGGCCTCGCTGTCCGGCGCGATCGGCGCGATGTCGGGCCCGCTGCACGGTGGCGCGCCCGCGCGCGTGCTGCCGATGATCGAAGAGGTCGAGCGGACCGGCGACGCACGGGCACTGGTCAAGGGCATCCTGGACCGCAAGGAAAAGCTGATGGGCTTCGGGCACCGGGTTTACCGGGCCGAGGACCCGCGCGCCCGCGTGTTGCGCGCCACCGCGAAGCGGCTCGCCGCGCCGCGCTACGAGGTGGCCGCCGCGCTGGAGCAGGCCGCACTGGCCGAGCTGCGCGAGCGTCGCCCGGACCGGGCGATCGAGACCAACGTGGAGTTCTGGGCCGCGGTGATCCTCGACTTCGCCGAGGTGCCCGCGCACATGATGCCCGCCATGTTCACCTGTGGCCGGACCGCGGGCTGGTGTGCGCACATCCTCGAGCAGAAGCAGCTCGGCAAGCTGGTGCGCCCGGCGGCCATCTACACCGGACCGGCGCCGCGTCAGCCCGCCGACGTCGCGGGCTGGGCGAGCATCCAGCACGCCTAGCAATAGCCAGAATGCATCACCGCGAGCCGAATGTCCTGCACCAACAGGACATTCGGCTCGCGTAGCATCCGGGTCCGGACGGACGAAGGAGGGCCGGGGTGCAGGAACGAGGAATGTCGCGGCGGCGGATGTTCGGCGTCGCCGCCACGCTGGCCGCCGGGTTCGCCGCCACCGGATGCGGGACCGCGCGCAGTGATATCGCGACCGCAGCACCGACTTCGAGCCGTGCCCGAACCTCGATCGGCGACGCCGCCGTGGCCTCGAGGACCGCGCCACCACCGGACAACTCGCCCGCAGCCGTGGCCGCCAGGCACGCCGCTGACCAGCCGCAGCAGTGGGGCGTGCAGATGCCGGGCATCACAAGCACATTCGCGGCCACCGGCAAGCAGCTGGCCCTGACCTTCGACGCCTGCGGCGGGCCGGGCAACAACGACATCGACGACTCGCTCATCAACTTCCTTGTCACCCAGCAGATTCCGGCCACGCTGTTCCTGAACAAACGCTGGATCGACGCGAACCCGGTGCGAGCCGGTCAGCTGGCGGTGAACCCGCTGTTCGAGCTGGCCAATCACGGTGTCGCACACAAGCCGCTCTCGGTGAACGGCCGCGCCGCCTACGGCATCGCGGGCACCGGTTCGGCGCAGGAGGCGGCCGACGAGGTCTGGGCCAACCACGAGCGGCTGACCGGACTGGTCGGCAAGCCACCCCGCTTCTTCCGTGCGGGCACCGCGCACTACGACGACGTCGCGGTCGCCATCGTGCACGAATTGGGCGAAACCCCGGTCGGTTTCAGCATCAACGCCGACTACGGTGCGACCGCGAGCGCGGCCAAGGTCCGCTCCGCGATGAATGCGGCTGCGCCGGGGGCGATTTCGCTCGCCCACATGCACCGCCCGCAGTCCGGCACCGGCGCGGGCATGATCGCCGTCCTGCCGGCCCTGCGCGAGACGGGTTTCACCTTCGTCCACCTGTGAGGCCGGTCAGTCCTCGCCGAGGGAGGCGGCCCAGTCGACGGCCACCGATTCGCCGTGGTCGACGGTGAAGAAGGCGACCTCCAGGTGCTGGCCCAGATCGACCAGGCCGATCGCGGGCAGCGGAACCGGTTGGACGAGCCGGACCAGCCACGGGGTCGGCTCGTCCCAGGCGCGCAGCTCCAGGTCGAGGCGCAGCACCGGATCGTCGCGGCCGACGTAGTCCGCAGCGACCGGGGCCGCGGCGAGCACCGTCGCGTCGGCGCGGCGGCCGTCGGCGAGGATCTTCGAGACGCTGACCCGGCCGGTCTCCGCGAACTCCGGCACGTACAGCACCAGCCGATCCCGGTCGCCCGGGTCGACCCGGCAGCACACGACATCGCCCGGCTGCATCCACTCCAGGTTCGCCGCCGATACCCGCTGCCGCACCCTGGCCTCGTACGGCGCCACCCCGTCGACCTCGACCCGTACCCAGAACACCTGGCACGGCGACGAGCCGTCCGCGTCGTGCTCGCCCGCGACCGCTTTGTTGCTCGGCCGCACGCCGAGAATTGTTGCCGAACCGAGGGTGCCGTGTAGCAGCAACTCCCGGCGCGCGCTGTCGGACATCGCGCCGATGCGCAGCCCGAAGGTCCGTGGTCGTCGACCGAGCAATCGCCACCCCGAGTTAGCCGGCGCCATGTTCATGGGCGCAAAGGTTAGCTGGAGTGTGGTGCGCGACACAGCAATACCACCGCAACCGGAGTGGACCGTGACAATTCCGGCACCGGGCGCCCGCGCGAGCGCCGGTGGCGGAGGGCACAGCTGCCGACCCGCACGAACCGAGCTGGTCCGACACGCTTTACCCTGTTCGGCATGACCACTGCGTTCCCGACGATTCCCGACGACCTCAAGCCCGCCGACGGACGGTTCGGCTGTGGCCCCTCCAAGGTGCGACCGGAGCAGTTGCAGTCTCTGGTGACCGTCGGCGCCTCGGTGTTCGGAACAAGTCATCGGCAGAAGCCGGTGAAAGATGTGGTCGCGCGGGTGCGCTCGGGCCTACGCGAACTGTTCGGCCTGCCCGACGGTTACGAGGTGGTGCTCGGTAACGGTGGCACGACGGCGTTCTGGGATGCCGCGGCCTTCGGCCTGATCCGCGAGCGTTCGCTGCACCTGACCAACGGTGAGTTCAGCTCCAAGTTCGCCGCCGTGGCCAAGGGCAACCCGTTCATCGGCGACCCGATCGTCATCTCGGCCGAGCCGGGCAGCGCGCCGGAGCCGGTGTCGGACCCCTCGGCCGACCTGATCGGCTGGGCGCACAACGAAACCTCCACCGGTGTCGCCATTCCGGTGCAGCGCCCGGCGGGCTCGGAGAACGCGCTGATCGCCATCGACGCCACCTCGGGCGCGGGCGGTCTGCCGGTGAACATCACCGACGCCGACGTTTACTACTTCGCGCCGCAGAAGTGCTTCGCCGCCGACGGTGGCCTGTGGGTCGCGCTGATGAGCCCGGCCGCGCTGGCCAGGGTCGACGAGATCAAGGCGAGCGGCCGGTGGACCCCGGAGTTCCTGTCGCTGCCGATCGCGATCGACAACAGCACCAAGGAGCAGACCTACAACACCCCGGCGCTGGCCACCCTGCTGCTGTTCGCCGACCAGATCGAGTGGCTCAACGGCAACGGCGGCCTGGACTGGGCGGTCAAGCGGACGCTGGATTCGTCGTCGCGCCTGTACAACTGGGCCGAGTCGAGCGAGTACGCCACGCCGTACGTCACCGACCCGGCGCACCGCTCGCAGGTGGTCGGCACCATCGACTTCGCCGACTCGGTCGACGCGGCCGCGGTGGCGAAGGTGCTGCGGGCCAATGGAATCGTGGACACCGAGCCGTACCGCAAGCTGGGCCGTAACCAGTTGCGCGTGGGCATGTTCCCGGCCATCGACCCGGAAGACATCAGCCAGTTGACCCGCAGCATCGACTGGGTCGTGCAGAATCTGGGCTGACAACAGCCGAATCCGAGCGCGACACGCCACAATCGACACGCCGCTTCCGGTGGTGCGCCAAGTCGAACAGAGCAGATTAGCGGGGTGCGGGAGTCTGCACAGAGATTTCCGCCCCGCGTGTCTCGCCCCACGGATCCCAGAAGTGCACTACTGTTTCGGAAAGTGGGCGGTGTCGCGAGTCGACGCGGTAAGGAGGTAACGGTGCGTGAACTTCGAGTGATCGGGGTGACGCCCGACTCCACGCACATCGTGTGTATCGACACCGAGTCCGGAGCGAAGTACCGGCTTCCCGCCGACGACAAGCTACGAGCCGCAGCACGCGGAGACCTTGCCCGATTCGGCCAGATAGAGATCGAAATGGAAGCAACTATGCGTCCTCGCGATATCCAGGCTCGAATCCGGGCCGGTGCCTCCGTCGACCAGGTCACCGAAGAATCCGGCATGCCGGCCAGCCGCGTCGAGCGGTTCGCCTACCCGGTGTTGCTGGAGCGTGCCCGCGCTGCCGAACTCGCGCAGAAGGCGCATCCCGTCCGCCCCGACGGCCCCGCCGTGGAAACCCTCATCGATGTCGTCACCGCCGCCTTCACCGAGCGCGGCCACAACATCGAAGGCGCCGAATGGGACGCCTGGAAAGACGAAAAAGGCTTCTGGGTCGCCCAATTGCAGTGGCAGAACGGGCGTTCCGAAATCGCCGCGCACTGGCGCTACCAGCCCGACGCGCACGGCGGCTCGGTCTCCCCGCTCGACGACCCCGCCTCCGATCTGATCGATCCCGACTTCGGCCGAGCGCTACGCGGTCTCGCGACGATCCTGCCCGCCGAGCCCGAGGTGGCCGCGCCCGCACCGCAGCCCGAGCC
>NZ_BJXA01000039.1 GCF_007990755.1 Nocardia ninae NBRC 108245
GAACACCACGGTCGCGGCGGTCAGCGCCACCAGCGCCGCGGCGACCGCGACGGTCGACAGGCGAATCGAGACGGTCTTCGGGTCGCGGGCCGGGGCGGGCGTGGCCTCGGTGTCGACGTCCTGCTTCGGTTCGGTCACAACGTCGTTCGACATCGCGTCCTCCTTTCCTATTTGACGGCCACCCGCACCTTGACGGCGCCATCGGCGTCGACCTCGGCGAGGGCCTGGGAGATCAGGTCGGATATATCGATGCGCGGCGCGGCCGCGACCAGCGCATCGACGAGCGGGCGCAGCACCGGCGCCAGTGAACTCAGCTCCGGCTCGAGCTCACGCAACGCGTCGACCGTCTTGGCGGTGAACGGGGCGATCCCGTTTCCCGTCGTGTACTGGTCGATCGGCTGGCTGTCGACCATCCGGCCGACGTGGGCGACGAGATCGCTGAGCGCCTGGGTGAACTGGACCCACTCGGGCGCGGCGGCACTGAACGACGGTCCTACCCAATCCATGTTGGTGGCCGTGTTCTGGAAACTGTTGAGCAGCGAGGCGATCTGCGGGTTGCGGCTCATGATGGCGGCCGCGAGCAGATCGCCGGAGCGGGCGAGATTCGGGATCGCGCCGTCGGTGCCGGCCAGGGACTGCTCCGCGGTGCTCACCAGCGAGCCGACCACCGTCGGGTCGAGCTGGTTCAGCGTCTTGGTGGCGAGCCGAGCGACCTCCGGAATCGACAGCGGCATCCGCACATTCGAGGTCGTCAGCTGTTGCCCGTCGCGCAGGTACGGTCCGCCGTCGCCGTTCGGCCGGAACTCGACATATGGCTCGCCGAGCGCGGACAGGTGCTCGATGGTGACCGTGCTGTCGGTGGGTACCCGGCGGTCCGCGGCGAGCTTCAGACCGACCTCGACACCGTCCGCGCTCTTGCGCACCGAGCTGACCCGGCCCACCTCGATCCCGGTGAGCAGGATCGGCGACCCGACGGCGAGCCCGCCCGAATTGGTCAGCACCATGCTGGCATCGGTGTACTCGGCCAGCGGGTCGGCCTGCACCACGTTGAACGTCAGGTAGCCCGCGCCGAGCACGGTGATGGCGGCGATGCCGCCGAGCGAGGCGATCGGCCCGAGCTTCATCGGACGACTCCGATCATGCGTAGGGTCTGGATGATCCGATCCGTCTGGTCCTGAATCGGCACCGGCGCATCGGTTTTCACGCCGGTGATGTTCACCTTGGGCCCGTGCTCGGCGAACGGAATGATCTTCTCGCGCACCAGCGAGACCAGCGCCTGCAGATTCGACGGCTGACTCAGGTCCAGCGGGCGGGCCGAGGCCAGCAGCGGCAGGAAGGCCTGCACGGTACCGTCGGCGCTGTTCAGCAGCGGGCCGAGCCAGGTGAGCGAGGTGCCGATCGGGCCGAGCTGGTTGAAGATCTTGGTCACCCCGACGATCGACGGGGCGATGCCGTTCATCTGGTCCACCGACTCCTGGGTGAGCAGGTCGGCGAGCACCGGCCGGATGCCGTGCAGCACATTGGTGTTGTTGTCGATCCCGTCGAGCAGCGAGTCGAGGTCGTCCAGGTGGTTGCCCAGGTCCACCGCGTCGTCGGCCAGGGTCTTGCCGATCTGCTTGGTCCGGGCGGGGTCCGCGGGCAGCACATCGTTGAGCTGCTCGATGGTGTCCTGCACCTGCTGCACCGCGCCACCCTGGGTGAAGGTGGCCAGCGCGGCCATCGTGTCCTCCAGCTGCACCGGCGGTTTCGTCTGCGACAGCGGGATCGTGCCGCCCTCCGGCAGCAGCTTGTCGAAGCCGTTCGACGGGGTGATCAGCGCGAGATGGATGTCGCCGAGCACCGTGTTCTGCCGCAGTTCGGCCAGGGTGGCCGCGGGCAACCGCGCCGACTTCGAGATCCGGGCGTCGACAACCACGTAACCGCCGCGGCCGCCCGCCTTGGCCGAATCCACCACGGACACACCGGAAACCGTGCCGACCTGGGCGCCGTTGGCCATGATCTTGGCCCGCGCGGGCAGATTCAGCACATTGGCGAACTGGATGTGCACGTCGTAGGTGGCGCCGGAGACCTCGGAGCCGGGCACCGGCACCGACGACGGATCGAACGCGCAGCCCGCGGCGGGCAGCGCGGCCGCCAGCACCAACGCCAGTCCGGCGACGAAACGACTACCGCCGCTGCCCTTTTCCCGACGGGCAAGTGTGACGACCGGTCGCCCGGTCTCGTCCCGATGGATGTTCATCGTGCACCCGCCATTCCGAACAGCAGTGCTGCCATATCGACCTTCGCCATGCCGCCCGCGGCGTCGCAGCGACCCGGCGCCATCGCGTTCACCACCGCGCAGACCTGATCGGCCTGCTGCTGCGGAATCGCGACCTTCGGTGGGGTATAAGTGATCCCGGACTGCCCGAACGACCGGAAGGCGTCGGTCAGCACCGGCATCATCGACACGATCTGGGCCAGCGAGCCGACCCGGGCGCGCAGGAACTTCACCAGCGGCACGGTGACATCGAGCGACTTCATGATCGGATCGCCGAAGGCCGTGGTGAGGTCGTTGAGGATCGGCAGCAGCTGCCCGAGTCCGTCGATCACCTGGGCACCGGGTTCCAGGAGGTCGGTGCGCGCCGCGTTCAGCGTCGGCGCCAACCGGCGGAACATCGATTCGATGTCGCCCCAGTGCTCCTCGACCTTCTTGCCCACCGAGGCGAAGGCGTCGAAAACCCCGACCAGATGGCCGATATCGGCGTCGGGCGAGGCCATAGCCCCGCTCAGCTTCTTGATGATGTCGTTGACCTGCGGCCCGGTCCCCGCGGTCGCCGCGTTCAGCTGCGACAACCCCTGGGCGAGTGCGTCGGGGGTCTTGTTGTCCGGTCCGGAGATCTGCGCGGAGAGCTGCGCCACCGCGTTCAACGTCTCGGAAATGCTCTTGGGCGTCAGCGTTTTGGTGATGCACTGACCGGCATTCCAGCGCGCGGTGTTCTGGCCGGAGGTCACCACGGCGAGCTGACGGGCCGCGACGATGCTGTCGGCGAGCGTGGTGGCGCCCGCGTCGGCGTAGACCGGCTTGTCGGCCTCGACGTCGAACTCGACCTTCACCGACTTACCCTGCGGCGCAATCGAAGTCACCGTGCCCACCGGGATGCCGCGCATGGTCACCTGGTTGCCGACGTACAACCCGACGCTGTCGGGCATGATCGCGCAGTAACTCTCGGTCTTCTTCATCGGGTCGAAGGCGATGAAGTACCCCACGACGACGAGCACGACCGCGACGAGCGCACCCGAGACCGACATGAACGCCCGCGAGCCGAGCACCTTGTGCAGCATCAGCAGTCCCTCCCCGGCAACGGCACGCAGACCCGCGCGAGCGCGCCCGCGGGCGCGGTGATGGTCTGCCCGGACTGGTCGATCGTCACGCCGCCGTCGGGCCCGGCCAGCGCCGACAGCTTCTGCTGCATGTCCTGCACCGAACCGATGACGGGATCCAGCTTGTTCAGCAGCTCCGACATCCGGGGCACGGCGTCGAACAGCGGCTGGAGTTTCGGCTTCAGCTCGGCGTAGGTCGGCGCGATCGCCGCGGCCTTGCTGATGACGGCGTTCAGCAACCGCAGACCCTCCTGCAACTCGGCCCGCTTGCCGAGGACCAGGTCTTCCATCCGGTTGGTGGCCTGCACCAGCCTGCCGAGCGAGCCCTTGGCGCCGTCGTACATGGTCACGTACTCATCGGCATTGGCGATCGCCTTGGAGATCATCTCGTGCTGGCGGTTGAGGTCGTCGACGAAGCTGCTGAGGCTGTCGAGGGTGGTGCGCAACGTGTCCGGCGCCTCCGCGACGGAGGTGCCGAGCGCGGCGAGGTTGCGCCGCAAGGTATCTCCGTCGATCTTGCTGACCGGCTCGGCCGCATCCTGGAAGGTCTGCACCAGGCTGTACGGCAGCCGCACCCGATCCATCGGAATGTGCTTGTCGCCCAACGGTGTTGTGCCCGAGGGGAACAGCGCCACATAGTTGCCACCGACCACGGTGAGCATGCGGACATCCAGCGTGGACTGATCGCCGACGAACAACCCGGAGTCCACGGTGAAGCGCATGACCACCCGATCCGGCTTCAGCTCCAGCGATTTCACCGTGCCGACGCTGATCCCGGCCACGCGGATGTCGTCACCGGCCTTCACCGACTGCGCCTCCGCGAGATCGGCGGTGTAGGTCTTCTTGCCGATCGGCACCACGTAGAGCACGCCGGCCGCGACCGCCACGATCGCCACCAGGACCACGCCGATGATGCCGAGCCGGATCTCGCGCCGCTTGGTCTCCTGCTCGCCGATCACACGACGATCGGCGAACATGCCGCTCACCCAGCGCATACCGCCACCTGCTGTCCCGCGATCAGTACGCCGAATACCTGCGGCACGTCCGCCGCGCCCTTGGTGCACTGCGGCTTCCAGCCCGCGACCGCCGACTTGGGGATCGCCGCGTCGAAGCCGGCCAGCAGCCCGGGCAGCTTGTCGAATATCTCGAGGGCCTGCTGCGGGTCGGGGAAGATCTGGTGGATCAACGCGTCCACATCGTCGGGGCTCTGTAGCCCGAGGGCGTTGAACAGGTTGTCCAGCGGGCCGAGCACCGACGGCGCGGCCGCGGCGAACTGGGCCAGCCCGGCCATATTGGACTCCAGGCCGGAGAAGATGTCGGCCAGCCTGGCCAGCAGCGGCACCATGTAGTGGACCTTCCCGCCGGCCGTTTCCTGCAGGTCGGACAGGTTCTGCAGCACCTTGTCGATCACCACCTGCCGGTCTTTGACGTGCGCCGCGAGTTTGTCGATCGCCGCCAGCGCGGGGCCGATGCCGTTGCCGTCGCCCTCGATCAGCGCGACCATGCTCGCGCTGAACTGGTTGATCTCCTCCGGGGAGATGGTGGCCAGCACCGGCTTCAGGCCGTTGAACATGCTGGTCACATCGAACGAGGCCACGGTGTGATCGGTGCCGACCGTCGCGCCGCCCGGGATGCGCTTACCGGGCTGCGGCTGCTGCTGCAGGTCGATATAGCGCTGACCGGTGAGGTTCTGGTAGCGGATAGCCAGCTTCGAGTTGTCGTAGATGGACGCATCGGTCTTGAGCGACAACCGAACTCGCGCCTGCACGCCGTCGAGCTCGATCCCGTTCACCTTGCCGACCTGCACGCCGTACATGCGCACGTCGTCGCCCACTTTCAAGCCGTTGGCATCGGTGAACAACGCGCTGTGGTCCTCGGTCGGCCCCGATACCGGCCGCTTGATCGCCGTGCAGACGATGATCAGCACGCCGATCATCACCGCCGCGAACAGGCCGAGCCGCCAAGCGGCGGAACGTACTTTCATCGGGCACCTCCCAATAGCGGTGCCAGGACGGGCATGCCACTCAGATCGATCTCGGCGTTCAGCACCGGACCGTTCGGGGTGTCGGGCATGGCCGCACGCAACCTGCGCAGCAACTCGGTGAGGTCGGCCCCCGACTGCCGCGGCTGCGGCACCATCTGCGCGAGCAGCGTCAGCACCGGGGCGAGCATGTCGGTGACGCCGGACAGATCGTTGCCCAGTGCGGTGCCGAGGTTGGCGATACCGGGCAGCAACGTGTCGGTGTGCATCCGCACGCCGGCATCGAAGGATTCCCGATTCGATTGCAGCCGAGGGATATTGCGGATCATGTCCACCATCACCTCGTTGGCGCCGGCGAAGTTGCCCGCGCCGTAGAACGCGGGGCCCAGCGCGGCGGCCAGCTCGGAGAACGGCATCCGCTGGTTGTCGGTGACGATCTGGGCCGCCTGGATGATCGCCTGCGCCAGCGGCGTGAACGCCTTCATGTCGTGCGAGACCTGGCTGATCACGGTCGCCATCTGCGGGGTGAGCACCGAGTCACCGGACGCCGACAGGCTGCGCAGCATGCTGCCCATGGTGGCGTCGAAGATCGCGGCGGAATTGGCGCCGGTCAGGTCGAGCACGCTGTCGTCGCGCAGCGCGGATCCGCCCGCACCGCGGCGCAGCTCGATCTCGCTGATGCCGAACAGGTTTGCGGGCGCGTAGTCGACCCGCATGCTGTCGTCGATGCCGTGCAGTTGCGAACGATCCAGCCGCAACCCGATGCGCTGGGTGCCGCGCTCGGCCGGGTCGACCCCGGTGACCGTGCCGACCTGCACGCCGTCCACCCGCACCGGGGTGCCCGCCAGGATGCCGTCGCCGACCTGTTCGGTGTGCAGCGAGATATGCATCCCGTCGTCGGTGCGCAGCTCGCGTTGCAGCGCAAGGACCGCGACCACCGCCACGATCACTGCGACCGCGACCAGGCCGACGAGCCGGGACCGCTGCTTGTCGACCGCCACTCCGGGCAATCCATACTTCGGCATCGCCATTACCCCGTGAAACTGATCGTCGCGTTGAAACCCCACAGCACGATGGTGAGCACCATGTCGATGGCCACGATCGCCACCGAGGAGGCGCGCACCGCGCGGCCGGAGGCGATACCGACGCCCTCGGGTCCGCCGGTGGCGAAGAAGCCGTAGTAGCTGTGGATGAGGATGACCACCGTGGCGAAGATGGCCACCTTGATCACCGCGGCGATCACGTCGAACCCGGCCACGAACTGGAAGAAGTAGTGGTCGTACACGCCCGCGGACTGCCCGTGCACCAACGTGATCAGGCCACGGCAGGACAGGTACGCCAGGATCAGCCCGATCAGGAAGGTCGGCACGATCGAGATGGCGCCCGCGATCACCCGGGTGGTCACGACGAAGGGCACCGAGCGCAGGCCCATCGCCTCCAGCGCGTCGATCTCCTCGGAGATGCGCATGGAGCCGATCTCGGCGGTGATGCGGCAGCCCGCCTGCGCGGCGAAGCCGATGGCCGCGGCGATCGGCGCGAGTTCGCGGGTGGTCGCGTAGGCCGAGACGATGCCGGTGACCGGGCCCATGCCGAGCATGTTCAGCATGGTGAACGACTCGACGGCCACCGAGGCGCCCATGACGAGGCCGAGCACGATCATCATCGGCACGGTGCCGCCGCCGACGATGACCGAGCCGCGGCCCCAGGTCATGTCGGAGATGATGCGCAGCGTCTCGTCGCGGTAGTGCTTGATCGTCGACGGGATCGAGGAGAGCACCTGCCAGACGAAGGCCAGCACGAAGCCGAGCGCCTCGAACCGGGCGAGCAGCAGGCCGCGGCGCTGGTAGAAGCGGCTGAGCCAGCCCAAACCCTTGGGCACATAGGTCGATGCGGACATGTCAGACCAGCCTTGTCGGCAGGAACATCTCGACCACCTGTGTGACGCCGAGGTTGACGACGGCGATCGACACCACCGACAGCACCACCGCCGCGTTCACCGCGTCGGCCACCCCGCGCGGTCCGCCCTTGGCCTCCAGCCCGCGCTGGCAGGCGATCACCACCACCAGGAAGCCGAACAGGGCCGCCTTGAGCAGCGAGACCCAGACATCGGCGACGGTGGTGAAGGAACCGAAGGTGGCCCAGTAGCTGCCGGGCGTGACGTTCTGGCCGCCCACCGCAACCGCGTAACCGGCGACGATGCCGACGAAGATGATGAGGATGTTCAGCAGCGGCGCCACCAGGATCATCGCGACCAATCGCGGAATGACCAGGCGGGGAATCGGACTGATGCCCATGGTGTTCAGCGCGTCGATCTCCTCGCGGATCGTGCGCGCGCCCAGGTCGGCGGCGATGGCGGCGGCGCCCGCACCGCCGAGCAGGAATCCGGTGGCCAGCGGGGCGCCCTGCTTGATGACGCCGAGGCCGCCGGTCGCGCCGAGCAGCGAGTCCGCGCCGAGCGTGTGGATGAGGTTGCCGACCTGGATCGAGACGATGACGCCGAACGGGATGGCGATCAGGATCGCCGGGATGGCCGTGACGGTGACCAACCGCCAGGCCTGCGTGGTCGCCTCGCGCCACTCGAACTGGCCGCGCGCGATCCCGGTGACCGTGCCGGTCACCGATTCCCGTGCGATGTCCACGGCGCGACCGAAGGTCCGCAACGACGAAACGACAGTGTCGGAGAAGTTCTTGCGGACGACGCGGACGGCGGTGGCACTCGAGCGCGCCCGGGTCATAGACGCCACTCGGGGCCCGAGCCGGGCCGGTGTGTCTCAGGTTTCACAGTCGTTCTCTCCATGATGGGCGTCACTGCCACCATGAAGCTATCGGTGACAACCGGTAACAGTAAAGCCGATCACGGTGTGACCATCGCCTCCTCAACGCTTGCCGGCGACTAGCTTCGTTGCCCGGTCAACAGCACGAGATGGAAGTAAATGGCCGTTCTGGTACGGGTTATCAGCACGTTTTCGCATAACTGTGACGTGCATCATGTGATTTAGCTAACCGCCAGCAAGATCACGGACCGATTACGAAAGGGCGTAATCGGCAAATGGGACAAGCGGGGCGGCCGCACACCGGCTAAAGGGCCGGAGCTGGGCCAATAGTCAGCACACCGCCCACATGGCTCGGCCTCGACCGCGTCGTGTGCGTCGAATCACGATCTATGGACTCACCGCGAGGAAGACGAATGCGGAGAACAAGGCCAAGTGGACGCCGCCTTGCAGCAGCGTCGCCCGGCCGGGCACCACCGTCAGCACACCGACCACGATCGTCAGCGCGAGCAACACCATCTGCGTGGCGCCGAGCCCGAGCACCAGCGGCCCGTCCAGCCAGATGGTGGCCACGGCGATCGCCGGGATGGTCAGGCCGATGCTCGCCATGGCCGAGCCGAGCGCGAGATTGAGGCTGATCTGCACCTGATCGCGGCGCGCGGCCCGCACCGCGGCGAGGGTCTCCGGCAGCAGCACGAGCAAGGCGATCACCACGCCGACCGCGGACGGCGGCAGCCCGGCGTCGGCGACGGCCGACTCGATCGACGGTGACACCACCTTCGCCAGCCCGACCACGCAGACCAGCGCGACGAACAGCATCACCAGGCTGAGCAGCGCGGCCTTGGCGGTGGGCGACTCACTGTGCACGTCCTCGTCGGTGACCACGCCGTTGCCCTCGACGGGCAGGAAGTCGTCCGGGTGCCGCACCGTCTGGACCATGACGAACAGCCCGTAGAGCGCGAGCGAGGCGACCGCGGCGAAGGCGAGCTGGCCGGCGGAGAACTCCGGCCCGGCCTGGCTGGTGGTGAAGGTCGGCAGCACCAGGCTGAGCGTGGCCAGCGTCGCGACCGTGGCCAGTGCCGCGCCGGTGCCCTCCGCATTGAACACCGCCACCCGTCTGCGCAGCGCGCCGACCAGCAGGGACAGCCCGAAGATGCCGTTGCAGGTGATCATGACCGCGGCGAAGACGGTATCGCGGGCCAGCGACGCGGCCTTGTCGCCGCCGGAGATCATCAGCGTGACGATGAGCGCCACCTCGATGACGGTCACCGCGACCGCGAGCACCAGCGACCCGAACGGCTCACCGACCCGGTGCGCGACCACCTCCGCGTGATAGACCGCCGCGAGCACCGCCCCGATCAGCGCGGCGGCCACCACGACCACCGCCGCTCCGGAGAGACTTCGCCCCCAGGTGACGGCCAGCGCGAGGGCGGCGATGATTGGTACGAACACGGTCCAGCGGTCGGTCAACACACGGATCATGAGATCCATCGTTGCAGCTAACCCTCCGCACACAGGTCAGCGCGGTGTGCCGCCCCGGAAATGGCACCGAATCGGACAATGCCCCCACTGGCAGGGGCAGATAACCGAGCGCCGAGTCGATACCCTGGCTCGGCCTTGATCGAGACGACCAGCAGCGGGGACGCATGTCAAACCCACCCGGCCCCTACCCCGGGCAGCCATACGATCCACACGCGCAGCAGAGCGCAGCGAAGGACGAACAGCAGGCTCCTGGCTACTCGCGCGCCGATCCGACCATGCTGAACCAGCCGAGCGCCGCCGACGGCGGGGCGCAGTCGCCGCATCCACGCGCGGACCCGACGATGCTCAATCCGCTCGGCCGGCCGGATCCGGGGTATCAGCAGGTACCGCCCGCCGATCCGACGATGCTGAACCCGCTGAGTCAACCGAACCAGGCCTACCAACCGGTGCCGCCCGCGGATCCGACATTGCTGAACCCGCTGAGTCAGCAGGATCCGGCGTACCAACAAGGTCAGCCCTACGATCCGCAAGGGCAGCCGTACCCGTCGGTTCCGCAGTATCCGGTCCCGCAATACCAGCAGGCACCGCAATACCAGCAAGCGCCATATCAGCAAGCGCCGATGTATCAGCAAGCGCCGCAGCAGTATCCGCCGCAGCAGGGCAGCTTCCCGCCCGGTCCGCCCGGGCAGGGGTTCCCGCCGCCGTACGGACCCGGCGGGCCCGGCTCGGGCGGTGGTGGCGGCGGCAAGGTGCTCGCGGTGATCGGTTCGGTCCTGCTCACCCTGCTGGTGATCGGCGGGGTCATCGGGCTGAAGGTGCTGAAGAACTCGGCCAAGAACGACCGGGTCGACGCGAGCGGCGCCGACACCACCAGCTTCGCCGTCGCCACCAGTACCGCAGGGGCGCCGACCACCCGGACGACTGCCAAGCTCCCCCCGATCAGCACGGCACCGCCGACCACGCCGAAGGTGGCCAACGTGTGGATCGCGGCGGCCTACAACGAGGCGACCGAGGAGGTGCACTGGGCCAGGAGCTCGATCAGCCAGGACGCCGCGGTCGGCCAGGCGCAAATCGCCTGTGGCGCTTCCTGTCTGGAACCCGTCTGGTCGAAGGACAACTGTGTCGCGTTCGCCTTCGGCAGGAACGGTGGCTGGGCCTCCGACTGGGGCGGCACCATCACCGAAGCGCAGGACAAAGCGGCGGCCAGGGGACAGAACGCCTTCGATCTCGCGGGGCCGTTCCAGTTCTGGTCGAAGTGCGCGAAAGAGTAGCGCGCGCTTAGTCGTCCAGGTCGACGCGGACGGTGAGCAGGTCCGTGCCGACCAGCTGGACCACCGCGCTGTTGCCGCGGGGCAGCTCGCGCAGCCGGGCGCGCGCGTCGTCCTCGGGCAGCAGGTGCGCGGTGCCGGTGTGCCAGCGGCCGTGCAGGCGTACCCGAACGCGGTTGTTCGCCTTGATGTTCCGGATGTACTGGGAGCGGTCGCCGAACTCGGAGACCAGCCAGAATTCGTTGCCCACCTTGCGGCCGCCGATCGGGGTGACGCGCGGCTGTCCGCTCACCCGGCCGACGGTCTCCAGCAGCTGCTGGGCGGGCACCCTGCGCTGCAACGGATTGACGACGCGGCGCTGCAACGTGGTGACCACTCGATGTTGAATATCGCGCTTGCTCGGCATGCGGCGACGGTAGCACCGGGGCGCGACCCGCGAGCACCGAAACCGTTGGCACAGTGCCACAGCCGAATACCATCGCGGTGGGCAATCCGACGAATTATCGGAATAACCGCTGTTCCACTGTGACACACATCATAAAGTCCGGGTCCCCCGCTTTATCACTGCGCACACCAGGACAATTCATGTACGCTCTCTCCCCTCGCCCGCGCGGCGTGATTCTCGCCGCGGCCGCCGCGACGTTCGGCCTACTCGGCTCCGTCCTGACCACCCCCGCTCCCGCGCATGCCGCGGGAGCGATCAATTTCGCGCCTAAGGTGGATTCGCCCTCCGGTGGCCAATTTCCGTCGTGGGGCCCCGGTCCGTCCGCGATCGGCACCGTCACCGCCGACTTCAACGGCGACGGCAAGGCCGATATCGTCTCGGCCGATTTCCAAGGGGCAGGGCCGATTCTGATGACCGGCCGGGGCGACGGCCGGTTCAACACCGGCACCAGAGTTGGCGACGCGGGCAACGGATTCGGCGCGGTAGGGGTAGGCGACCTCAACGGCGACGGCAAGCCCGACGTCGTCGCGCAGGCTTGGACGACGGTCGCGACCTTCCTGAACAACGGCAACGGCACTTTCAAGCCGGCCGAAAAGTACCTGACACTCGAAGGCGCACAACAGGAGGTGATCGTCGCGGACGCCAACGGCGACGGCAAGGCCGATGTGCTCAGCCTGGTGCCCGCCGGGGTGAAGACCTGGCTCGGCAAGGGCGACGGCACCCTCGAAGACGGGTCGACCAGCCTGATCCCGGGCGTCGCCGCGGCGTTCACCGTTGGAAAGTTCAACTCGGACAACAAGATCGATATCGCGATCAACAATGACGTGCTGCAACAGGTGCATGTGTTCACCGGTAACGGCGACGGCAGCTTCACCCGGCGCGGCGCGAGCACCAGCGGCTTGATCACCGAGGATGTGCGCGCGGGCGATTTCGACAACGACGGCATCGACGACGTGATCACCGCCGACTCGTTCTCCTTCAGCACCACGCTGCTGCTGTCGGACGGTCAGGGGGACTTCAAGAAGACCGACCGGGTGAACATCTCCGGCCTCGGGCCGACCAGCATCGCCGCCGGCGACTTCAATCGGGATGGCAAGCTGGACGCCGCGATGTCGGCGGTGCTGAACTCCAAGATGGTGATCTTCACCGGCAACGGCGGAACCATCAGCAAGACAGGAGATTTCAGCGTAACAGCACAGCCGCAGACGCCGGTCGTTGCCGACTTCGACGGTGACGGCAAGCTCGACATCGTGGTGGCGGGTAGCGCGAACGCGGTGTCGTTCCTGAAGAACATCTCCTGATCGCGCTCAGCAGACCGCGGTCGGGGTGAGGTTGTCGTCGAAAGGCAGCAGGCCGTCTACCGTGGCGTGAATCTGCAAGCTGCGCACCTTCATCTCACCGCCGTGGTTGTCCAGGAACGCGATATCGGAGGCGTCCCGGCCGGTGGCGATCCGGACCAGGGTCGAGCGCGGCGCCAGGCCGGTGGCGTCGAGGGCGCGCCAGGCGCCGTCGATGTAGGCCTCGGCGACGGCGTGGAAGTCCATCGGCGCGCAGCCCGGCGCGTACACCGACGCCACCCGCGCGGGCACCTTCACCGCGCGCAGCAGCGCCACGACCAGGTGCGCGAAGTCGCGGCACACGCCTGCCCCGGACAGCAGCGTCTCCACCGCGCCGTCGATCGGGTCGCTGCTGCCCGCGACGTAACGGATCCGGCGGCCGACCCACTGCGACACCAGCACCGCGAGCTGGGCATCCGGTGTGCCGGAACCGAATTCGGTGGCGGCGAAGCCGAGCAGTTTGTCCGACTCGGCGAATCGGCTGGGGCGCAGGTACAGCGCGCGGTCGTAGTCGGTGGTGGTCTCCGGGGTGGCGTGACCGAGCACGGTCGCGTGGTAGTGCGCCCGCAAAGTGCCTGGGCCGACCGAGAATTTGTGGATTCGGGTGCCGTGCGGGCCGAGTATTTCCCAGGGCGTGATGGCCCAGCCGTCCAGTTCGAACACCAGCGACTCGGTCAGGTCCAGGTTCGGCTGGCGGGCGACGGCGATCTGGAATTCGAGGGTGGTCGGCGCGGTGATCGCCACCTCGAGCTGAGCTGAGACATCGCGCTTCACACCACAATCCTGTCCGTCGCGGTCAAGTGCCCTGCCTATTCTCGACCAGATAACGGCGAGTTGGCATCATCTGCACCGTCAATTCATGGCCAGGTGGGGATTAATGCGACCGGCCGCGCGGTTATGGGCGAGAATTTGCCCGTGCGCACCCAGTTCACTCGCGAGCTAGTCGCGTTGACCAATGATTTGACGTTGATGTGCAGGCTTACCCATGACGCGGCCGAGCGGGTGACCGACGCATTGGTCGGTGCCGACCTCACCGCCACGTATGAGGTTTTCGCACTCGATGAGCGACTACAGACGATGTACGGCGCGTGCGAGGCGCGGACGGTGGTGCTGCTCGCGTTGCAGGCGCCGGTCGCCCGCGACCTACGTCACGTGGTCACCGCCATCCAGATCGCTACCGAGTTGTCGCGGATCGGCGCGCTGTTCAGCCGGGTCGCCGACCAGGTTTATCAAAGCCATCCGGGACATGTTGCGCCGCAACCGATCCTCGACATCCTGGCCGCGATGGGCACACTCGCCGCGACCCGCACCGCGCTCAGCGGTCAGGCCGTCGCGACCGGTCACCAAGAACCGCCCGCCGAGCAGGATCCCGGCCTGCACGCGATGGAACTGCTGCACAAGCAACTACATTCGGCCCTCGCCGCCCCCGAAGCGGAGCAGTCGACCACCACCGCCATCACCATCGCCCTGCTCGCCAACCACCTCGAGCGCTGCGTCGACCACACCGCCCGCATCGATCGCCTGATCCGCTTCCTGGACACCGGAGTTCCCCCGACCGCCCAGCCCGCCGACAGTGCGTAGGCGCTACCGGGCGGTGGCGCGGGCGATCGTGTAGAGGTCGCGGGCCGGACCGGTCGGCCGCTGTCCGGTCGGCCACACGGCGCGCAAGGTGCGCTCCAATGCCAAGTCGGTGACCTTCGGGGAGACCAGGGCGCCTGCGGTGACTTCGGCTGCCACGGCCAGGGAGCTCAGCACGGCCGGGCCCGCGCCCGAGGCGACCGCCGTCTTGATGGCGGTGGTGGAGGACAGCTCCAGCGCGACCTCGGGTCGCCAGCCGGGGATTTCCCGAGACATCGCGTGCTCGAACCAGTTTCGGGTGCCGGAGCCGGATTCCCGTTGGATCAGCGGGGTTTCGGCGAGTTCGGCGCGGCCGACCGAGCCGCGCCGCGCCCAGCGGTGTGCGGGGGCCACCACGACGACCAAGCGGTCGTGCGCGACGACATGGGACTCCAGACCGCGGAAGCTCTGCGGGCTTTCGATGAAACCGATGGCCGCCTTGTTGTCCAGGACCTGCTCGGCGACCTCGACGGAGTTGCCGGATTCCAAGGCGATCGCGGTACCCGGCGCGGTGGCCCGCAGCTTCATCAGCCAGGCGGGAAAGAGGTATTCGGCGATCGTCTGGCTGGCCGCGACCCGCAGGTGCGAGTCGCGTTCGGCGCGCAGGGTGTCGATTCCGGCGTCGAGTTGCTCGGCCGCGCGGATCACCCCGCGGGCCCACTCCGCGATCAGCGAACCGGCGGGGGTTGCCCGGGAGCCGAGCGTGGTGCGCTCCAGCACCGGCACGCCGACGAGCTTCTCCAGGTACCGGATGCGCGAGGACGCGGAGGGCTGACTGATGCCATGTGCCGCCGCCGCCCGGCCGAGACTGCCAAGCTCGATGACCGAAAGCAGCAGGTCGAGCGCGGCCAGGTCGGGGACTCGCGGCGACAGGGGCATAGAACGAGTCTATGCATACATAGGAACATGCCCGCTACCCGACCCGGCGACCTCCGGCGACGCTGGAGACATGACCGCCACCGTGACCTTCCGCCCCGCACCACGGCGTCTGGTCGGCGAGCTCGACCGCCGTCCGCACCGGTCCGGCTCGCTGCGCCAACTCGGCCCCAACTGGTTCGCCGCGGTGATGGGCACGGGCATCGTCGCCACTGCCGCGGCCACCCTGCCGTGGCAGTTCCCCGGATTGCGCGGCGCCGCGACTGTCGTGTGGGCGCTGGCCGCCGCACTGCTGGTTGCTTTGAGCGTCGCGTGGGTCGCCCACTGGGTGCGTTTCCCCGACACCGCCCGCGACCATCGCAACCATCCGGTGATGTCGCAGTTCTTCGGCGCCCCACCGATGGCGCTGCTCACCGTCGGCGGCGGCACCCTGCTGCTCGGTTCGGACGTGATCGGAATGCCCGCCGCGGTGGCGATCGACTGGGTGCTGTGGACCGCGGGCACCGTGCTCGGCCTGCTGACCGCCTTCGCCGTCCCCTACCGGATGTTCACCAGGCACCGCATCGACGCCGATGCCGCGTTCGGTGGCTGGTTGATGCCGGTGGTTCCGCCGATGGTGTCCGCCGCGATGGGCGCCCTGCTCATCCCGCACACCCCCGCGGGTCAGCCGCGGATGACCATGATGCTGCTCTGTGTCGCGATGTTCGGTCTCAGTCTGATCGCCGCCCTGATCACCATCACCATGATCTGGTCGCGGCTGGTGCATCACGGCACCCCGGCCGCAAGCATGGTGCCTACCTTGTGGATCGTGCTCGGGCCGCTCGGTCAATCCGTCACCGCCGCAGGTCTGCTCGCCAATGTGGCGCCCGCGGCCATGCCCGACCTCTATGCGAAGGGCCTCCTGGTCTTCTCGGTCATCTTCGGCCTCGCCACCTGGGGCTTCGCCATGCTGTGGCTGGCACTGGCGTGTGCGGTCACCGTAAAGACCTATCGTGCAGGCGAATTGACCTTCAACCTGACCTGGTGGGGCTTCACCTTCCCGCTCGGCACCTGTGTCACCGGAAGCACCGTGCTCTATACCCACACCGGCGCTGACTTTTTCGCGGCCATTGCGATGATCCTGTATGTCGTGCTGGTCGCCGCGTGGTCGGCGGTGGCGGTGCGCACTGCTCGCGGCGTACTGAACGGCGCGCTGCTTCGGCCCGCCCCTGCGACCAGTTGACCGATGCGCCGCGGCCGACCGTCAGCTCAGCAGCGGGAAGCGGCCGGAGTCCAGGAGCCCGGTGATCGCGTCCATCTTCGCCTGCGGCGCTGCGTAATCCGGGTGCGCGCGCAGGACGGCGGCCGCGTCGTGCAACCGGATCATCTGCTGTTCGGCCTGGGCGACGGTGCGGCCGCCCGGGCTGACCGGATGGCGGGCGAGGCCTGGCTTGCGCGGGTCGATCCGGCCCAGCGCGACGGCCTTGTCCACCCGGCGCGAGCAGCGGCAGAAGGCCTCGGGGTTGACCAGGCCGCAGGTGGCGGTCAGAAACGAGCCGAGACGTTTCTTGGCCCGCTGCAAGCGCTTTCGGTAGGCGGCCGGGGTGACGTCGAGTACCCAGGCGGCGTCGGTGGAGTTGAGTTCGAAGACGTCACCGAGCACGAAGGCGACCCGCTCGTCGCGGGCCAGGCATTGCAGCATGGCCTGGCTGCACGTCAGCCGGACCTCGTCGGCCAGCAGCGTTGCTTCCGGTCCGCGATAGTCCGCCTCGGCCAGCCCGTCGGCCAAGCCGTCCCGAAAAGCATCCAGGCTCAGCTGCGCGGCTTCCTGCGGTGTCTGTCTTTTCAGGTTCAGCAGATAGTTGACGCCGATCCGGTAGGCCCAGGTGAGGAGCTTGGCCTCGGCGCGCCAGGTGCCGAGATGGGCGAGCACCCGCAACAGGATCTCCTGCGTCGCGTCCTCGGCCTCCGCGGGCCGCCACACCATCCGCAGCGCGAGCCGGTACAGCGGATCTTGCAGCAGGCGCACCACCTCGGCGAGCGCGTCGCGGTCACCGGCGACAGCGCGCTCGACCAGCGCCCGCTCCTCGGCCGCGACCAGCTCGTCGTCCTGCGCCTGCGTGCTCATCCAGCCATCCTTCGGCGAACCCGGCTGTGGCGCAAGCGATGTTTACCGGGACCGTCGTACCGCCCGGGCGATGTCCACTGGAGCCGTAGCGCCGCCCGGCGCGGGTCAGTAGTCCTTCAACGTGACGAGTTCGGGGTCGGCCTCCGGCGGGTTGGCGGCCATCGCGTCGAACACCTCCTGCGGCGGCGGTTCGGCGAACATCATGCCGACCACTTCCTCAGCGCCTGCCTGGTTGGTTTTCACGTAGTCACGCAGCTGGTTCTCGTAACTAGCGAACGCGGCCGCGTAATCACCTGCGGCAGTCGCCAATTCACCCGCCAGGAGGTAGGCACCGATGAGCGCCTGTGAGGTGCCGCGACCGGACAGCGGTGACGCGCAGGCGCAGGCGTCGCCGAGCAGCACGATCCGGCCCTTCGACCAGGTGTCCATCCGGACCTGGCTGACCGGCGTCAGGTATAGGTCCGACGACGCGGCCAGATACTCCAGCAGGCGCGGCATCTCCCAGCCGTCCCCGGCGAAACGTTCCGCCAGGAGCCGCTTCTGGGCGTCGAGGTCACGTCGGTCGTAGTCGAGCAGTTCCGCGGCGAAGTACAGCGCGGCGCGGGCCTCGGTGTTATCCCTGGCGCTGAACACATTCGCCGACCTGCCGCCGCCGAGCTGGCAGGCGCGGCCCTCGTAGTCGAGGTTCAGGAAGTTGTCGGTGGCGAAGATGGCGTTGTAGACGCCTAGATGGTGGATGTAGTCCGCGTGGTCGCCGAAGGCGAGGGCCCGCACCTTCGAATACATCCCGTCCGCACCGACCACCAGATCGAAGCGGCGCGGCTCGCCTCGTTCGAAATGCACCAGCACACCGTCGGCGTCCTCGTCGAGCGCGGTGATCGAGTTGTCGAAGAGGTACTCGGTCTCGTCCTTGGTCAGCGCGTAGAGGATGTCCGTCAGATCGCTCTTGAGCACCTCGAGTTCACCGGCGAAGATCGCCGCCGGCATGGTGACGACGTGGCGCCCGTCGCTGTCCACCACCTCGCTGTCGCGAATCGTGGTGCTGTACTTGCGCACCTCGTCGAGGATCCCCATCCGTTCGAGCACCGTCAGCGCCGCGCCGCGGAAGTCGACCGCGTACCCGCCGGGGCGCGGCGCCGCCGCCCGCTCCACCACCGTCGGGGTGTAGCCGTGCCTGCGCAGCCAGTACGCCAGCGCCGGGCCTGCGACTCCGGCACCGGAAATCAGGATGTTCGTGTTCGTCATGGCGTTCTCACTTCTGCCGCGCTTCGAGCTGTCGGAGTACAACGTACATGACAGTCCGTACGTTGTACATAGTGTTCTAGCAAGCCTTGCACTGGTGAAGTGGCTAGTATTCGTGCCATGCGTACTAGTACAGCTGACGCCGCGGATGCCCCTCCGCCCTACCTGCGCATCGCGGCGGAGATCCGGCAGCGGATCACCTCCGGCGAGCTGCGGGCCGGCGACCGGGTGCCCTCCGCACGGCAGATCACCAAGGAGTGGGGCGTCGCCATCGCCACCGCGACCAAGGTGCTTGCCGTGCTGCGCCAGGACGGAGTGGTGCGAGTGGTGCCGGGCGTCGGCACCGTGGTGGACACCCCGCACGCCGCACCCGCGCGCGAGCACAGCCGCGATACCGAACTCACCGCGGAGCTGGTGGTGCGCGCGGGCATGGCCATCGCCGACGCCGAAGGTCTTGCGGCACTGTCGATGCGCCGCGTGGCCACCGAACTCGGCGTGCCGACCATGTCGCTGTATCGCCATGTGGGCAGCAAGGATCGACTGGTGCTGCTGATGGCGGACGCGGCGTTCGGTGAAGCCGAATTCCCGGACCCGGCACCCGTGGGCTGGCGCGAACGCCTGGAGGTGCTCGCCCGCCTGCAATGGGCGATGTACCACCGGCATCCGTGGGTGGTCGCGGCGATCTGGGTGAATCAGCCGGACCCGACGCCGAAGTTGCTGGCGCATACCGAATGGGCGGTGCGCGCCTTCGACGACCTCGGCCTCGGTCCGGACGCCGTGATCTACGCCCACGTCGCGCTGTACAGCTATGTCCGCGGCATCGCCGTGAACCTGGAACTGGAAGCCGGGGTACGCCGGGCAGGCGCACCGGTCGAACCGTGGGATGTCCGCGAGCCGGAGTTCGAACAGTTCCTGGCCAGCGGACAGTTTCCCACGCTCGCGAGACTCAACGAGCGCAATGACTTCCAGTTCGACATCGACCGGCTCTTCGAATTCGGCCTGCGGCACCTCCTCGATGGGTTCGCCGCCTCGGCGGCACCGCGCGGCTAAGGGGGAACCGCTCCGATCAGGAGATCTCGGCAGTCGTACCGACCAGCGCGTGCCGCCGGAGCCACCCGGCCACCGCCGCACCGATCTCGTCCGGCCGATCCTCGGGCGCGTGATGCCCGGCCGGGCCGATCGACGCGACCTCGGCGCCGGCGAAGGTGGTTGCGGCCCACTGGATCGCCTCGGGCGCGCCTAATCCGACCCCGTTCGCCAGCCCCATCACCAGCTTCGGCACCTCGGGCGTGCGCGCCGCCCACTCCCCGTAGTTGCGCACGATCGCCACCACATCCGCGGGCTCGCCGTCCAGCGGGAACTCCCGCGGCCAGACCAGCAGCGGCTTACGGGATTCCGGCGTCGGGTAGGGCGCGCGGTAGACGTCGTGATCCTCCGACGACAGGTCCGCGACACCCTTGGGCAGGTTGAACTCGATGAACATATTCTCCGCCAACACCATTCGCTCCCCCTCGGCGCTGCGGAATTTCCGGAACAGTTCGGCGCCGAGCGGCGGCATATCGGCCCAGCGCATCGGTCGCAGGAAGGTCTCGATCAGCGCGATGCCGCGGACGCGACCCGGATGGCGCGCGGCCCAGTCCAGGCCGAGCGCGCCGCCCCAGTCGTGGCCGACCAGCACCACCTGGTCCAGGTCGAGCGCGTCGAACCAGGCGTCCAGGTAGCGGGCGTGATCGACGAACCGGTAGCCGATGTCGGGCTTGCCGGAGGCCCCCATGCCGATGAGATCAGGTGCCAGCGCCCGGGTTTGGTCGCTGACGTGCGGAATCACGTTGCGCCACAGGTGCGAGGAGGTGGGGTTGCCGTGCAGGAACACCACCGGCACCGCACCGGCCCCCGTGTCGCGGTAGTTGATGAACGAGTCGAGAACGTCGACGGTTGCCATGATCAGTCCTTCCAAAGGTCCGGCATTCTTGCCTTCACTCGGTTTGGACACGCGAATCCACTCGGCTGTGACCGCCACCGAGGTGACGCTCGTCACGGCCGCATGGGAGTTCCGCGCCGTCGACGCGGCCCGCAACCGACCGTCATATCCGTACGAATCCAGTAGAACTAACAATCAGTCTGAAATGAACCTGAGAATAATCCCGAATCAGAGCATTCGGCTTGCCAAGATCAGGTCCCGATATCTACTGTCTCAATACGTAGCAACCAGCTACTCACGATCATCACGAGCGAGCTCGCCCGGCGCGGTTCGACAGCTCGGGTCCTCCCTCATCGGACCCGCGGTGTCGGTGGGTGCGGAACATGGACTGGACACCCATTCGCACCCCCGCGCGACGGTCGATCTCCCTCGTGATCAGCCACCCTCGAGTCGGCGCCGGCACGGCGACTCGAGGGTGGTGTTGTATCCAGCCCCCTTGGCTGTGCGGAACGTCATACCCCCCAATCACTTCCACGACCTCGGCCGCCGGATACGTTGGCGCCCGATATAGTTCAGGTGGTTGGCGTTAGGAAGCTCGATGAAGTTCACAGTGCAGCGGCTCGCTCTCATCGGGCTGGCCATCGCGACATTCATCGGAGTGTCCTACTACTACGTGAACCGAGTCGAATCTCCCAGAGCCAGCGCGCAGTGCGGCTCCACCCTCTGCGCCGACGCGCCCGCCAGCATGCCCGGCCGCGACACCCTCGCCCTGCTGGAGACGATCCGGGTGGCCGGCCGCGCCCCCAAAACCGGTTACACCCGTGAACAATTCGGCCCCGCCTGGACCGATGACGTGTCCGTCCCCGGTGGCCACAACAAGTGCGACACCCGCAACGACATCCTGCAGCGGGATCTCACCGAGATCACCTTCAAGGACAACAGCCGCTGCGTGGTCGCCACCGGCACCCTGAACGATCCGTACACCGGCAAGACCATCAAGTTCGTCCGCGGCCCGAAGACCTCCGACGACGTGCAGATCGACCACGTCATCGCGCTGTCGGACGCCTGGCAGAAAGGCGCGCAACAGCTTTCCGAGGCGCGCCGCCGTGACCTGGCCAACGACCCGCTGAACCTGCAGGCCGTCGACGGCCCGACCAACCAGTCCAAGAGCGACTCCGACGCCGCCAGCTGGCTGCCGCCGAGCAAGGGCTACCGCTGCGCCTACCTGACCAGGCAGATTCAGGTCAAAGCGGCCTACCAGCTCTGGGTCACCCAGGCCGAGAAAGACGCCATGACACGGGAACTCAGCACCTGCCCCTGATAGCGTCGCTCAGGACATTCGCACGACAACCTTGCCGAACGGGTCGTCGTCCCGGAAGTAGCGGTATGCCTGCACCGCATCGTCGAGCGGGAACACCCGATCGATGACCGGCCGGGTGCGATGTTCGCTGATCGCCCGGTTCATCGCCTCGAAGTCGGTGCGGCTGCCGACGGCGATGCGGCGGATCGACACATACTGTGTGCCGAACACCTCGCTGACCGGCTCCGCCACCGACGTCGGCATCGCGCCGATCATCGTGATCTGCGCGTTGTATCCGCCAGAGCGAACGGATTTCGACAGTGTCGGCAGTCCGACGGTGTCCACGACGTGTTCGACACCGTCGCCGCCGGTCAGTTCCTGGACCGCCGCGATCACCTTCCCGACTCCGTCGGAGAGCGGGATGATGCCCGGCGTGGCGGGCAGCGGGTAGTCGCCGTCCATCAGCATCAGGTCGCGCCGGTTGAGCGAGGCCGCCAGCAGCTCGATCACGACTTGGTTCGGGCCGGGCTCGGGCAGGTCCTGCGCCGCCGTGGTCAGGCCGTCGAGGCCGCGCAGTGGATCCAGGTGATAGGCAAGGCCGTTCATCGCACGCCCTCGATGTACTGGTGGTCGGACAGGATCCGGCCCTCGTCGTCGAGGCCGATGACCTCGAAGCCGCCGGCGGCGACCGCACCGTCGGCCTTGGCCACCATGGTCCAGCTCACCCCGATGAGTCCGGCGGGCAGCCGGAATGCCGGTGCCGCCACGGCGAACTCGTACTCGCCCGACGCGATGAACATCTCGTAGGCCCGAGTCACCCTGCGGTCCATGGCATCGTGGCCGCGCACCTCCAGTGCGGGCATCGGAAATTGCAGTCGCTCAGCCTCTTCCCGCATCTCCACCGGCGGGTCGACCAGGGTCTGCGCACCGGTGGGCGCCCACAGTTCCTGAATCTGCTTACGCCGAGCCGCCGGGTCGGATTCGTTCCACTGCGCGGCGTACTGCTCGGCGAAGCAGGCCAGTTCGTTGTCGTTCAATTGCTTGCTCATGGGACATAGCTTTGCGATCGCAGCGATACCGCGCGATTCCCCGCAGGGAATAGCCGTATCGGGTGGGAGCTGCTGCTCATACCCTCCGCGGAATCGCGGCGAACCCACATCGGATAAGACTGTGGACATGACAACGGCGATAGCAGCACCGGGATTCGCCCGCGAACTGAAGCACTGGCGGACCCTGCGCCGGGTCAGTCAGCTCGACCTCGCGATCCGGGCGGACACCACCCAGCGGCATCTGAGCTTCCTGGAGCAGGGGCGATCGCGGCCGGGGCGCACCATGGTGGTGCGGCTGGCGGAGTCGCTGGAACTGTCGCTGCGGGAACGCAACAGCCTGCTGCTCGCCGCGGGATACGCGCCCGCCTTTCCCGAATCCGACCTGGACACACCGGAATTGGGTCCGGTGCGGGAGGCGCTGAAGACGATCCTGGACGGCCACCAGCCCTACCCCGCGCTGGTGGTGCGCCCGCGCGGCATCCTGCTCGCCGCCAACGCGGCCTTCGAAGTACTCACCGAGGGTGCCGCTCCAGAACTGCTGGAGCCGCCGATCAATGTGCTGCGCCTCGCTTTACATCCGGATGGGCTCGCCAAACGCGTGGCGAACCTGCCCGAGTGGGGCAGGCACGTCATCGAGGCGCTGCGCGGCCGGGTCTCCCGCAGCCCCGACTCGGCCCTCGACGAACTGATCGAAGAGCTGGAAAGCTATCTGCCGCAGGCCGAACCGGGCCCGGACCATCTCGGCTTCGCGGTGCCGCTGCGGCTGCGCAGCGACGACGGGGAGCTGCGGCTGATCACCACCCTCACCTCGTTCGCCACGGCCACCGACATCACCCTCGCCGAACTACACCTGGAAGCGTTCCTCCCCGCCGACGCGCAGACCGCCGACATCCTCCGCACCCGCGCGGCCCGCGCCTAGCGGCTACCAGGTGCGGGCGGCGGCGCGCAGGCGTGCGTGCACCAGGTCGACGTGCGGGCGGGCGATGGTGCCGGGGCGGCGGACCAGGAAGCCGGTGTTTATCGGCGGGTCCGGCGGGTCGAGCAGGGTGACCAATGCGCCCGAATCCAGTTGGGCCGCACACAGATAACGCGGTAGCACGCTGATCCCCGCGCCTGCGGCGACCGCGGCGGCGACCGCACGCAGATCCGAGACGATCACCGCGGCCTCGCCGGTCAGCCGGATGCCGAAGACATGCCGCCAGTACCGGCGCAGGATCGGTAGATCGGCGGCGTAGCTGACGAGCGGGATCGTGGTCAACCCCGCTGGGCCCTCGGCGCTCAACTGTGCGAGGTCGATCCGTGCCGCGACAACGGGCGCGGCGACCAGGACGAATTCCTCGTCCGACAACGCCTCGGCGACCACCGTCCGGCCCCGCGGGCGCACGGTGGACACCACTATGTCGTGGTGGCCGGCGCGCAGCCCGGCCAGCAGATCTTCCGACAGCCCGGCCGTCACGGTGAGTCGGACACCATCCGCGACCAGCGGTGCCAACGCCGGAAGCGCCTGCACCGCAAGCATTTCCGCCGGACCTGCCAACCGGACCGGTGGCTGAGCTTCGAACTCCGCCGCGACATTCCGTCCGGCGACCGCGTTCAACGCGTCCAATGGTTCGGCGATCCGCGCCGCCAACTCCGCAGCGGCCGCGGTCGGCGCGACACCGCGCGGCAGCCGCTCGAACAGGCGTTGCTCGAGCCGCTTCTCCAGCGCCTGTAGTTGCGCGGTCACCGTCGGCTGCGACAACCCGACCAGCCGGGCCCCCGCGGTGATCGACCCCGCCCGATGCACGGCCAGAAACGTGCGCAACTGATTCAGATCCAGACTGCCATCGGAATCTCTATCGCTCACTTATCCAGTCTATTGCCTCACCGATGTTGCCGTGCCTCACTTCGGGCGGACGGCGGCGAGCAGCTCCGGCCCACCCGTGGCCAGCCGCCGCTCGGCGATACCAGCACCGAGCAGGGCCGCCGCGATCCCGAGACCGAGACCGGCAGGGACCGCCAGCCATTCGATCGCTTTCAGATCTGTCGCACGACCGACCAGCAGGATGGCCACGACCGGCAGCACCGAGAACATCTGCCCGAGGATCATGACGAACTGGATCAGCATCTTCGCGCACCCCGGATTACCCGAACCGGAGAACGGATTACCGGTGCGCGGCGGCAACGGATACGGCGCGATGACCGACAGCACCAGCGCCGAGCAGGCCCCGACACCCAGCGCGACCGCATACAGCGAGAGCACCCACGGATACATCTCCCACCGGCCGAGCGCCCCAGGCAGAATCAGGCTGAGCGGCAGCGTGGGCACCCCGACCACCAGCAGCAAGGCCAGCAGGCGGCCGCGCACGTCCGCGCGGGCCGCACCCGGGGTGACCAGGGTTTGCCACAGAGCGGTGCCGTCGTAACCGTAAAGATTGGCGGCGGCCAGCACGGCGAACAAGGCCGCGGTGACACCCGCGAACGGCACACCACCGGCGCTGCCGCCCTGAATTGCCGGGAATACCGGCATCAGGATGCCGACCACCAGCACCGGCAGCAGCGTGGCCCGGCGCCTGCTGTCCCGCCACCAGGCACGCAGCTCCTTGACCAGCACTGCGCCGACCGGCCCGCCCTGGCGCACCCGGCCGAGCAGACCGCCGCCGCTGCTGCCTGCCACCGAGTTCATCGGCGCGGCCAGGCGCCGGGCCAGCAGCGCCGACCACGCTTGCCACAGCCCGAGCGACGCCACGGCCAGCGCGCCCAACGCCAGCAGCGCGATCAGCCAATCCCCTTGTGCCGCAGCTTCTACGGCGGCAGGCGCCCAACCGGACGGCGACCAGCGCAGCGCCGTCGCGACACCGGACGGCACGTCGCGCAGCTCGCTCACGTGCCCCAGCAGCCAGCTCAACGGGTAGTAGGCGAGGCCGACCAGCCCGGCCAGCAGTACGCCGAGATCTTTGCCGCGCCGCGACCGCATGGCCGCGCCGACCCAGGCCAGCACCACCCGCGACAGCAGCACCACGAACACCAGGTGCAGCAGCACACCGATCAGCGCGACCAGCGTTGCGGCCCAACCCCATTGCGCCGCAAGCACGATCAACCCGCTGAACGCGATCAGGTTGATCACCGGCGCGGGGCCGGCGAACGCCGCGGCCAGCAGCCCGGCCGCCAGCCCGCGATGGCTGATCGGCAGCAGCCGCAGATGCTCCGGCTGCACGGTCTCGTCGCTGCTGCCGGTCAGCACCGGACCGCACAGCCAGCCGAGCGTCCATATCCCGAAAAGCGTTGCCGCGATCGTCGTTCCATGGGCCACGTCGCCGTCGCGCGCCGCGAAACCGATCACCGCCGCCGTGACGACCGCGACGACGGCACCGGCCAGGATGCCGGTCACGAAGGTGAAGCCCTGCCAGCCGTTGGTCAGCGACCGCCTGGTGAGCAGCAGCCGCATGCGGATCAGGATGCCAGCCACGACAGTCCGTCCTCGCCGCCGACACGGCCACCGACGAGGCGAACGAACGCCTCCTCCAATGTGGTTCCGCCGCGCACCTGCTCCAGCGTGCCCGCCGCGACCACCCGGCCGCCGGTGATCACCGCGACCTGGTCGCACAGGTTCTCCACCAACGCCATCACATGGCTCGACAGCACCACCGCGCCGCCCGCGGCGACGAAGCGCTGCAGAATGGTGCGAATCGTGCTGGCCGACACCGGATCCACCGCTTCGAACGGCTCGTCGAGGACCAGCAGCTTCGGCGCGTGCAGCAGCGCGGTCGCGAGGCCGATCTTCTTGCGCATGCCCGCGGAGTAGTCGACCACCAAAGTGCCTTCGGCGCCGGTCAATTCGAACACCCCGAGCAGTTCGTCGGCGCGCTCGGCCACCGTGCGCTCCGGCATGCCGCGCAAAAGCCCGGTGTAGGTGAGCAATTCCCGTCCGGTGAGCCGTTCCGGCAGCGCGAGCCCGTCCGGCAGCACGCCCGCCAGGGTTTTCGCGCGCACCGGATCGGCCCACACGTCGGCGCCGAAGATCTCGGCGCGGCCGCTGTCGGGCCGCAGCAGTCCGCAGGCCATCGACAGTGTCGTCGTCTTGCCCGCCCCGTTGGGGCCGACCAGGCCGAAGAAGGAGCCCGGCGGGACCGCCAGGCTCACGTTGTCGACGACCCATGGACCGCCGAAGCGTTTACACAGGCCCGTCAGGTGCAGGGCAGGCTGGTGGTCAGGTTGCATCGTTCCCCCGGAGTCCGCTCGACTTGATGTGCTCCACAGAGTACGGACCACCAGCCCGCCCGGTTCGGGCGAATCAGGCCACTACGGCCAATTCCCTTTGTGCGGGCGCATCCCAGTCGATCCGGTAGCGCTGCTCGGGTCCCATGGTCTTCTCCGGGTTCATCATCTTGATGAACAGCGGAGCGAGCAGCTGCATCATCTTGCGTCCGACCGGACCGAGGGTCTTGCTGTGATTGGCCTTCGCCGCACGGGCCGCGACGGCCTCCACCCGGCCGCGGCGCAGCTGCTCATAGGTGGCGAAGGCCGCGGGTACCGGCAGGTCACGCAGACAGCGAGCGATCTGGACGGCGCTCTCGATGGCCAGCGAGGCACCCTGGCCGGAGCTGTTGGACGGCGCGTGCACCGCGTCGCCCACCAGCACCATCCGGCCGCGGAACCAGTGCGGCACCGACGGCATGATGTGCAGTGCGCCGATGACTTCCAGTTGCTCCTCGGTGGTGCGCCTGGCCAGCTCGCCGCCGGGGGTGTCCTCGGCGTAGGTCTCGCGCAGGATGCCGAGCCAGTGCGATTTCGGGATCGCCCGGGCCGCGGTGAGCGACAGGTACTCCTTGTGCGGCAGGTTCGCGCCCCACATCACCCGGCCGTCGCCGCCCGGCCCGTACAGGTAGTACGCCTTCTTGCCGAACGCGAAGGTCATGGTGCCCGCCGGGATCTCGCCGTCGTAGTCGACCAGCGCACCGAAGCCGAGCATGCCGAGGTACTCCGGCCCCGGCGCCTGCGGGTCGATCAAGCCGCGCACCGTGGATCGGATGCCGTCGGCGCCGATCAGCACGTCACCGGTGGCCGTGCTGCCGTCGGTGAACCGGGCGGTGATGCCCGACTCCGTCTCGGCGACATCGACCAGGCGCTTGTTGTATTCGAAGGGCACGCCGGCGGCGACCGCGTGATCGTGCAGCGTCTGATGCAGTTCGCCGCGATCGACCAGTTGTAGTGGCGGCAGGCCGGACAGGCCGGGCATGTTCATGTCCTTGTCGTTGACGGACAGGCCCATCTTCGGCACCGGCACGGCGATGCCGCGCACGGCGTCACCCGCGCCGATGATGTCCAGGGCGGCAATGCCATTGGGTGCGAGCGCGAGCCCGCTGCCGATGTTGTCGGACGATCCGGGATAGGCCTCGTAGACGCGGGCGTCGATGCCCGCCTTCAACAGGGCGGTCGCGGCGACCGGTCCGGCGATGCCGCCGCCGATCACCAGTGCGGTTCGAGTTTCAGACATGGTTGTCTCCAGGTTCGGGTACTGCGGATTTTTCGAATCCCCGAACCGGCCCGTGCGCAACGCACCCAGTTATCCTGTGGTTGCCAGCCTTGTAGCCGGGTGCGCGTACGCGGGCGCGGTTCGAGACTGTTCAATCGGGCTCGGCGGCGGTGTTGCCGCACCCCGCCGGGCCTGGTCTCGTGATCAGGACGATTCCTGTTCGGTCATCCCCCTCTCTACGGACGCGATGACTTCCGCCACCGGGATGTCCTCGGCGTGCACCTGCCGCCACCAGTCCACCTCGGGGAACGTGCCGTCGACGAGTTCGTCGCGCAGCGAACGGGCCCAGGCGGCTTCGGCTTTCAGCATGGCGAGCCCGTATTCGGATTCGATGATGAACAGGCGAGGCAGTTTGCCGGCCAGAGCTTGGTCGAGTTCCTGGCGCCCCGAGCCGATGAGCCGGCCGAGCGCCTCGATGCGTCGGCCGAGCAACTCGACGACCTCGTCGGGAGGCAGCACCGCGAGCACGGAAAGCCCCGCGACGAACCGGTTCTGTTCCGGTTCCGGCTCGGCGAGCAATTCCCGTGTCCAGTCGGTGAGTTCGGCGCGCCCCGCGTCGGTGATCCGGTAGATCACCCGCTCCGGCCGGGCACCGTCACGCTCGCTGCCGACGATCTCCAGGAAACCGACCTTCGCCAGGTTCTGCACGACGGTGTAGAGCGAACCCCACTTGATGTCCATGTCCTGGTCTTTGCCGCGGTCGCGCAGCGTCTGGGCGATCTCGTAGCGGTGCTTGGGCCGATCGATCATCACGGAGAGCACCGCCAGCGCGAGCAGGTTGTTCACCTTGCGCTTCTTGGCCATCGCACCTCCTTACTCGTCTACGAATATACGTGCACGAGTATTTGCGATGCAAGGTGGTAGCGCGTTCGAAAATGGGGCTTGTTTCAGGCGCGGGCGGGCTCGTGCTCGCCGGTCTCTTCCTCGAGCAGCTTGGCGGCGACGTTGTCCAGGGCCTGGTCGAACAGCGCGCGATCGGCCGGATCGTCGTTGTTCCAGTCGTCGAGCGTGCTGTCGAGCCACCGGCGCCACGCGGCCTTCACCCGGTCCAGCTCGGCCTGGCCCTGGTCGGTGAGCCGCAGTTCCCGGCCGTCATCGATGAGATATCCCTTGGCGGCTACCCGCCGATAGATCGGCTCGAGCACGTCGTCGGGCAGCTTGTGCGCCCGCGCGACCGAGTCGATCGTGGCCCCGCCCTTGACGCGGTCGCGCAGGTAGACCTGGCCGAGCGCCCATGCCTCGCCGCGGCTCAGCGTGCTGCCCGCGTCGGCGAGGATGCGCGGCCCGATCGGTCCCTCGGCGTGCGATTTGCGCAGGGTTCCCGCGATGGCCCGCTCCAGCTGCACCATCCGGTCCGCAGAGTCGGGCACCGAGAATCCGCCGCCGACATCGCCCGCGCCGGTGCGTGCACTGTCGCGCAGCGGCACTTCCTTCAGGAACCAGGCGACCACGAAGCCGACCAACGCCACCGGAACCACCCAGACGAAGACGTGGTCGATGGTCTTCGCGTAGGCGTCGATGATGGGCGCCGCCACGTCGTCGGGCACCGCCTGCAGCGCCTGCGGATTCGCCGCGACCTCCGGCGGCACCACCTTCGCCTGCGCCAGCCCCTCGCGCAGGTTCGGGCCGATCTCGTTGCTGTACAGGGTGCCGAAAATCGCGGTGCCGAAGGTACTTCCGAGGGTGCGGAAGAAGGTGACGCCAGAGGTCGCGGTGCCGAGCTGCGCGTAGGGCACGGTGTTCTGCACGACGATGGTGAGCACCTGCATGGTGAGGCCGATGCCCAAACCGAGCACCATCATGTACAACGATTCTTCCCAGAAGCCGGTGTCGCGGCCCATGGTCGACATGAGGTACAAGCCCAGTGCCATCACCAGCGTGCCGACGATCGGGAAGTACCGGTAGTGGCCGGTCTTGCCGACCACCTGGCCGGACAGGATCGAGGTGACCAGCAGACCCACCACCAGCGGTAGCGAGCGCACACCGGACATGGTTGCCGAAACCCCGTCCACGTACTGCAGATACGCGGGCAGATAGGTGATCGAGCCGAGCATCGCGAAGCCGCAGATGAAGCTCAGGATCGAGCACACCGTGAACACCCGGCTGCGGAACAGCCCCATCGGCAGCATGGGTTCCTTGGCCCGCAGTTCGATCACCACGAACGCCGCGAACAGCACCACCGAGGCCGCGAACAGCCCGAGGATCATCGATGAGCCCCACGGGTACTCCTGCCCACCCCATTCGAGCCCGAGGATGAGCGTCGAAACCGCCACGGCGACAAGCCCGATGCCCGCGTAGTCGATGATCGGCTTGATGACCGCGCGCACCCGGGGAATGGTGCGGGCCGACATCACGATCATGAGGATCGCGATCGGCACGTTGACGTAGAAGCACCAGCGCCAGCTCGCGTGGTCGGTGAACAGGCCGCCGAGCGTCGGCCCGATCACCGTGGTGACACCGAAAACCGCACCAAGCGCACCTTGATACTTGCCGCGCTGGCGCAGCGGGATGGTGTCGGCGATGAGCGCCATTGCCGTGACCATCAGGCCACCGCCGCCGAAGCCCTGGATGCCGCGGGCGATGATCAGCATCATCATCCCGTTCGCCAGGCCGGCGATCATCGAACCGATGATGAAGATCAACGCGCTGACCTGGAAGATCAGCTTGCGGCCGAACAGATCGCCTAGCTTGCCCGCCAGCGCGGTCGCCACCGCCTCGGCGAGCAGGTAGGCCGTGACCACCCAGGCCATGTGCCCCGCCTCGCCGAGGTCGGCGACGATCGTCGGCAGCGCGGTGGACACGATGGTCTGATCGAGCGCGGCCAGCAGCATGCCCAGCACAATCGTGGCGAACACAATGTTGGTCTTCGCCCGGCTCATCGGCTCGGGGGCTTTCTCGGCGACAGCGACTGCACCGGTCATCGACTCAGTATGGTCTTGATCCGCCGTCCTGTCCGTCCAGCGACACGGCAGCGACTCGAGCAGCGGCGGCGGCCGGGCTCAGCCGAGCAGGCCTTCGAGCACCTTGGCACGAGCCGGTTGCCGCAGCTTGGCCATGCCTTTGGCCTCGATCTGGCGGGCGCGTTCGCGCGACACCCCGTAGGTCTTGCCGATCTCGTCGAGCGTCTTCGGCTCGGCGCCGTGCAGGCCGTAGCGCAGGGCGATCACCTCGGCTTCGCGCTCGGTCAGTGCGGCAAGGACCTGATCGAGCTGGCCGCGCACCGCCGCAGCCAGGGCCGCGGCGGACGGGTCCGGTGCGGTGTCGGCGATGAGCTGACCCAGCTCGGCGGTGTCGTCCTCGCCGACCGGCGTGTGCAGCGAAATGGGTTCGCGCGCATGGTCGAGCACCTCGCGCACCTTCTCCGGCGTCATGTCGAGTTCGACGGCCAGCTCGGCCGGGCTCACAGCGCGGCCGAACTGCTGAGTGAGCGCCCGCTGGGTACGAACCACCCGATTCAGCACCTCGACAACATGAACCGGGATGCGAATGGTGCGGCCCTGATCGGCCAGCGCGCGGCCGATGCCCTGCTTGATCCACCAGGTGGCGTAGGTGGAGAACTTCAGCCCGCGGTGGTGATCGAACTTCTCCACCGCGCGCATCATGCCGACCGTGCCTTCCTGCACCAGGTCCAGCAGCGACATGCCGACGGGGGTCGGGTAGCGCTTGGCGATCGAGACGACCAGCCGCAGGTTGGCCTCGACCATGTGGTCCTTGGCGCGCTGACCGTCGGCGACGCGGCGGCGCAGTGCACGGCGCTCCGCGGGGTCGAGCTCGGCCTCGTCGGCGAGTCGTTGGCCGGCCAGCACCCCCGCCTCGATGCGCTGGGCGAGCTCGACCTCTTCGGTCGCGGTGAGCAGGGGGGTGCGCGCGATGAGCCGCAGGTAGTCGTTGACCGGGTCTTCGCTGACGGTGCCGGACACGCGAGTCGGGCGGGCGGTGCAGAGCTTGGTCACGGGTGAGTCCTTCCGAAGGGAGCGAACCGGTCGTCGGCGCGGGGCTGCGCCGACGACCGGCAGGGAAAGTGCTCGGCTGGTCAGCCGCGACCGGGGATGCGCAGCGGGCGCTGCGGGGCTGCCCGGAAGGCGGTCCGGTTGGGCGAGAGGACCTTGCGGTCGAGTCGCTGCGTGCCGGGGAAAGCGTTGGCGCGCGGCTTCTTTCGCTTGGTCGCGGCTTCGGTCGGCGCGAAGCGCTCGAGCACGGCGTCGATGGTGGTCTGTGCGGTGGTCTTGTCGGCCATGGTGGCTGGTCCCTTTCGGTCGGTGGTGGAGCTGGTGCGGGCCGGGGTTGCTTCGACAAGTCCGTGGTTCATCGAGGTGCTGCTCCTTCGTTCTGGCTACGAGCACAAACTTAGAACAGACCTAAAAATATGTCAAGCATAAATTTTGGTCGGTATCAGCTATGGTGGTGCCATGAGCACCGAGACGTTGGGCCTCCGGGACCGAAAAAAGCTGCAGACCAGGGAGAACATCTCCCATCACGCGACCATGCTGTTCCTCGAGCACGGGTTCGACAAGGTGACGATTGCCGACGTCGCGGCCGCCGCACAGGTCGCCAAGATGACCGTGACCAACTACTTCCCGCGCAAAGAGGACCTGGCCCTCGACTTGGCGGATGTGTTCGTCGACCAGCTCGCGCGCACCGTTCGCGAGCGCCAACCCGGCGAGTCCGCGTTAGCGGCGCTGCGCGGCGCCTACCTGACGGCCGCGGCCGAACAGGATCCGGTGGCCGGCTTCTCCGGGCCGGAGTTCGCCAAGATGATCGACGACAGTCCCGCGCTGACGGCGCGGCTGCGCGAATTCCACGACGAACGCGAGCGAGCCCTCGCCGCGACGCTCGCCGCCGAAACCGATACGGCGGCAACGGATATCACGCCGCGGGTGGCGGCGGCTCAACTGGGCGGGGTGCACCGGGTGCTGTTCGACGAGACCATGCGCCGCACGCTCGACGGCCAGTCGAACGACGAAATCGCCGCGGCCCTCACCGATTACATCACCATCGCGTTCGACGCGCTGGCACCGTCACTGGCCGCTTACGCCGTGCGCTGATCCGCAACTTCCAGCAGCGACAGCGCGATCGGCACCAGCAGGTCCACCAGCTCCCCCACCGAGGGACGCGGGTCGGCCAGCACCCATTCATGGGCCAGGCCGTTGATCGCGCCGATCAGTGCGCTTGCGCCCCAGGCACTTCCGCCGCGAATCCGCGCGCCGGGCGCCACCGTGGGCACCAGTCTGGTGTCCAGCAGCTGCGCCCACGCGTGCCGCCGTTCACGCCGATGCCGCTCCATCCGGTCACTGACGCCGACCACCTCGATGAAGGCGACCTTGGCGCGATACGGGTCCGACCCGATCGACCCCAGATAGGCCGAGACCATCGCGGTCATCGCCGCGGTCATGTCGAAGCGCGGATCGAGGTCGGTCAGCGCCGTGAGCAGCACGGCGGCCGCCTCGTCCTGGATCCGGTCGTAGGCGGCGACCAGCACGTCTTCCCTGGTCTGGAACTCCTCGTAGAACTGCCGCTTGGACAGCGACGCGGCGGCGCAGACGTCGGCCAGCGAGCAGTTCGCGTAGCCGCGTTCGGCGAAGATCCGGGTCGCCGCGTCGAGGAAGCGCTCGCGGCGTTCGGCCTTGCGCTCCGTGACGGCGCGTCCGCCATACTGCCTGCCAACCATGGTCACGCACCCACCGTATCCGAGCCGGGGCGCGACCCATGCGTACCTGCGCATTCGCTCCGGTTTCCGGCGGTATGAACCCCTGCTGCGAGGCAGGTCTCGACAGCACATGTTTGTGATTCACGTCATGGCGATGCATACTCGACCACAGTCTGAAACCGATTGGGCTCACATGTGCGCCCGGGTAACAAAGAGGTTGATCTGTGGTTACACCGCGCAAGCACGCATCGAAGCTGCTCGCGGCCCTCGCCGTGCTGGCGGCCGGGCTGCCCTTCGTCCTCGCCGGGCCGGCCGTCGCGGAGCCCGATACGCCGCCGGTCCAGCCCGCACTGCAATTCCCGATTCCGCCGATGCCGCCCGGCTTCGATCCGGCGTTCTATCGCCCGGCGCCGGACACCTACACGGATCTCGCGCCCGGCCAGCTCATCGCGGCCCGCCAGGTGCACGTGGCGAATCTGTCGCTGATCCCGGTCAACGTCGACTCCTGGCAGCTGTCGTATCGGTCGACCAACACCCGCGGCGAGCCGATCGCCGCGGTGGCCACGGTGCTGAAGCCGCGCGGTCACGTCGCCGATCGGCCACTGTTCTCCTATCAGATCGCCGAGGACTCGACCGGCAACTACTGCATGCCGTCCTACCAGCTGCAAATGGGCTCGATCCCGGCCACGCTCACCGGCTCGATCCTGGTGGCCGCGCAGTTCCTGGAGGTGCAGGCGGCGCTGGCGCAGGGCTGGGCGGTGGTCGTACCCGATCATCAAGGACCCGATTCCGCCTACGCCGCAGGGCCGTTGGCGGGCCGGATCACCCTGGACGGCATCCGGGCCGCGACCAACTTCGATCCGATGGAGTTGTCCGGGAACGCGACCCGGGTCGGGCTGATGGGCTACTCCGGCGGCGCCATCGCCACCGGCCATGCCGCCGAGCTGAAGCGCAGTTACGCGCCGGAGCTGAATGTCGTCGGCGTCGCCGAGGGCGGCATCCCCGCCGACCTGTCGGCCGCGCTGAAGATGGCCAACGGCAATCTCTCCGCCGGACTGATCTTCGCGGGTGCGCTCGGCGTTTCGCGCGAATACCCGGAGCTGCGAAACTTCCTCGACACCAACATGAACGGCCTCGGCAAGCTGATGATGGCGGCGAAGGAACAGCTCTGCGCGAGCTACCAGTCCATCTTCTTCCCGTTCGCCGACAACATCGGCATGCTGGCCAAGAATCCGTTCACCGATCCCACGGTCACCGCGGTGCTGGACAAGACCAAGATGGGCAAGGCGGTGCCGGACATGCCGATGTTCATGTTCCAGGCGAACCCGGACTGGCTGATCCCGGTCGGCCCGGTCAACGACCTCGTCGCCTTTTACGCGCAGGACCCCAACGCCCGCGTCGAATACGTCCGCGACCACTTCAGCGAGCACCTGACGCTCGACCCGATCGGCGCGCCGCGCGCCCTGCTGTGGCTGCGCGACCGCTTCGCCGGCAAACCCGTCGCACCCGGGGTGACGACCACCGATGTCGGCTCGATGATGCTCGACCCGGCGACCTGGCAGGTGTGGAACGAGACGGTCGGCACCACACTGACGGCGGTGTTCCAGCAACCAATCGGCAGCGGACGCTGAGTGAACTTCACGTGCGCGGAATGTGATCTTCGACGAAGGTCGTGCGTTCCGCCGGGTGCGCTGCTGTGATCGCTTGCGACTGTGATCTCTCGCGGCGGTTTCCCTCACGCGGCCGAGTGACAGGTATCACCTCCGTCTGAGACACTCGTCATCAAACCGGGGTGAAACCCTTCCCCGGAAACTTACTCCAGAGTAAGGTTGTTTCATGGCGTGGAAACCTACTGAAATCCCGGATCAGACCGGACGCACCTTCGTGATCACCGGCGCGAACGGCGGGTTGGGCGCCGTGACCACCGATGTCCTCGCGGCCAACGGCGCGACCGTCATCATGGCCTGCCGCAACGCGGCCAAGGCCAAGGCGGTCGCCGACGGCATCACCGGCGACGTCCGCGTCGCCGAGCTCGACCTGTCCGACCTGGCGTCGGTGCGCAAATTCGCCGACGAATCGGGCGACATCGACGTGCTGATCAACAACGCGGGCCTGATGAACGTGCCGTTCTCGCGCACCAAGGACGGCTTCGAAACCCAATGGGGCGTCGACCACCTCGCCCACTTCGCGCTCACCGGCCTGCTGCTGGACCGCATCCGCGACCGGGTGGTGACGCTGGCCAGCATCGCGCACAAGCAGACCCCGAAGCTGTGGATCGACGACCTCAACTACGAGAACCGTCGCTACCAGCGCAATCTCGCCTACGCGCAGGCCAAGCTGTCCAACCTGATGTTCGCCAGGGAACTGCAGCGCAGGCTCGCCGAATCCGGCTCCGCCAAGCGGTCTTACGCGGTGCACCCCGGTGTCTCGGCCACCGACCTGTTCGCCAGGACCGAGACCCCGGTCGACCGGATCATCAAACCGTTCGTCGCGCTCATCGGGCACCCGCCGAAAAAGGCCGCGCACTCCTCGCTGTTCGCCGCCACCATGCCGGATGCCGATCCCGAGGTCTACTGGGGTCCGCGTCGGTTCTTCCAGACCCAGGGTCCGGTGGAGGCGTCGCCGTCGAGCCGGCTGTCCAAGAACAAGGAACTCTGGAAGCGGCTCTGGGAAGAATCCGAGCGACTGACCGGCGTCACCTACAAGTTCTGAGTCAAGCGCGACCCGTCTCCACCCGGGGGCGGGTCGTCGCATGCGCTGCGGTGGCGCGACCACCCTTGCGGTGAGCGTGCCACCGTCGAGACTCACCTGCCCCCGCACAGTTCGCAGTGCCGAGTGCCGCACGGCACGGCGCGGGTCGCAACGGGTTCCGACCGCCTACCTGCTCCTACGGACCGCGTAGTAGACGGGTACCGTAGTAGCCGTGTCCGCTTCACCCCGCCGCTCGGCACACAATCGCCCGGCCCTCATCGCGCTGGTGATCGTCGCTGCCCTCGGCTGCTTGGCGCTGGCGTGGTGGCAGTGGCAGCGGTTCGAATCGACCAGCGGCACCGGCCAGAATCTGGGGTACGCGCTGCAGTGGCCGTTGTTCGCGGCGTTCGCGGTGTTCGCCTACTTCCGGTTCGTCCGGCTGGAACGCGAAGCCGAGGAGAGCGAGAACCCCGGCGACAAGCCGACGACCAGCCCGAAAGCCGTTGCGCCGCGCGAGATTCCGGCGGGACTGCTGCCGGAACGGCCGAAAGCGGTCCGCGACGACGACCCGGTGCTCGCCGAATACAACAGGTATCTGGCCGCACTGCACGCCCAAGACATCGATGATCAGGTCCGCGAGGCGGACCTGCATACCCGCGACACCGAGAGGAGCGCCGGTTGACCGCCAGCGAGAATTCCACCGAGAGCACCGCGGCCACCGAGCGCACCCTGGCACCGGCGCGCACCGGCGCCGCCAAGATCAAGTCCGCACTGCTGCGGTACCGCACCCTGGCCTGGATCACCGGCCTCTGGCTGCTGCTGCTCACCGGTGAGATGATCGCCAAGTACGGCTTCGACGTGCACACCCCCAGCTGGATCGCCGTCGTGCACGGCTGGGTGTACTTCGTCTACCTGCTGGTCACCGCCGACCTCGCGGTCAAGGTGCGCTGGCCGGTCCTGCGCACCGTCGGCACCCTCCTCGCAGGCACCATCCCCCTGCTGTCCTTCGTCGTCGAGCACATCAACGCGAAAAAGGTCAAAGAAGAGTTCGACATCTAACCGCCCCACCCGCTTTGTAGCCGCACACCCTTTTCGTGAGCCGCACACGCTCTATACGAGGTGTGCGACTTACAAAAACGGTGTGCGGTTCAGCATTCGGCAGGCGGGGCAGCCGGTCGGCCAGCCTCTGGCGAATGGTCGCCGTTGGCGAGTGCCGGGCTTCGGCAAACGAGTCAGTCTTCGGCGAGCTCGGACAACGCGGGCAACAGCTGGGTGAGCGCGCGGCCTCGGTGCGAGACCGCGTCCTTTTCAGCGGGAGTCAGCTGCGCGGCGGAAGTGTCGCCACCCTCCGGAATGAACAGTGGGTCGTAACCGAACCCGCCGTCGCCCAGCGGTTTCCGGCCGACCGAGCCCGGCCATTCGCCGCGCACCACGATCTCCGCGCCGTCCGGGACGACCAGCGCGCAGGTGGACACGAACCGCGCACCGCGCCGCTCGTCGGGCACATCGCCGAGTTGCGCGAGCAGCAGCGCGTTGTTGGCCGCGTCGTCACCGTGCCGCCCGGCCCAGCGCGCCGAGAGCACCCCCGGCATGCCGTTGAGCGCGTCCACCTCGATGCCGGAATCGTCTGCGACACAGGCTAATCCGGTAGCAACAGCACCGTCACGCGCCTTGGCGAGCGCGTTCTCCTCGAACGTCGCGCCGGTCTCCGGCGCCTCGTCGTAGGCGGGCACGTCGTCCAGCCCGACGATCTCGATGCCCGCGATCCCCGCGTCCGCGAGAATGCGCCGCAGCTCGTTCAGTTTCTTGGCATTGCGGCTGGCCACCAGTACCCGACGCGCCATGACTACTTCTTCTTCGGCTCGGACGGCTCCGGCAGCACGCCGGGATACGGCAGCGCCAGCGCCTCCTTCTGGATGCCGAAGATCTGTTCGCAGCCGACCAGCGCGGAGTCCAGCATCTTGTCCAGGGTGGAGCGCGGGAAGGTGGCGCCCTCGCCGGTGCCCTGGATCTCGACCAGGGTGCCGGTGTCGGTGGCGACCACGTTCATGTCGACCTCGGCGCGCGAATCCTCTTCGTAGGGCAGGTCCAGCCGCACCCGGCCGTCGACCACGCCGACGCTCACCGCGGCGATCGCGCAGGAGATCGGCTGTGGGTCGGCCAGCACGCCCTTGGCGGCCAGGTAGGTGACCGCGTCGACGAGCGCGACGTAAGCGCCGGTGATGGCGGCGGTCCTGGTGCCGCCGTCGGCCTGCAGCACGTCGCAGTCGATCGCGATGGTGTTCTCACCGATGGCGGCCAGGTCGATGCAGGCGCGCAGGGAACGGCCGATCAGGCGGCTGATCTCCTGGGTACGGCCGCCGACCTTGCCCTTCACCGACTCGCGTCCGCTGCGGGTGTGCGTGGCCGCGGGCAGCATCGCGTACTCGGCGGTGACCCAGCCGAGGCCGGAGTCGCGGCGCCACGGGGGCACGCCCTCGGTGACGCTCGCGGTGCACATCACCCGGGTCTGACCGAACTCGACCAGCACCGAACCCGCTGGATGCGTGGTGAATCCACGGGTGATCCTTACCTCGCGGAGTTCGTCGTCCGCCCTGCCATCGGCTCGTCTAGACACGCGCCACAGCCTAGTCACACCGGCCGGTCAGTCGGGTAGCCGGTCAGAGATCGAACGTCTCACCCGGTGCGACGGCGTGCACGGGTCCGGAGAACTGCGCCTTGGCTTCGGCGATGACGTCTTCGCGGGAGGTCCACGGCGGAATGTGGGTGAGCAGCAGTTCCTTGACGCCCGCTTCGGCGGCGATCATGCCCGCCTCGGTGCCCGAAAGATGAATGCCGGGTGGCCGATTCGCGGGGTCGTGGGTCCACGATGCCTCGGCCATCAGAATGTCGGCACCCCGGGCGAGTTCGTTGACCGAGTCGCACATCGCGGTGTCACCGGTATAGACGAAGGTGCGCCCGGCAGCCGTCACGATCCGCAGACCGTACGACTCCGGCGGATGGAACATCCGGCTCGCCGACACGATATGGCCCGGCCCGAACTCGATCTCCTCGCCGGCGTTCCACGGACGCAGGTCGATCACGTCGGACCAGTCGTCGCATTCGCCGCCGACCTCGGCCGAGGCGTTGCCGATACGCAGCGCGCTGTCCGACGGGCCGCGCACGATGGCCCGGCCGACCGGCGGTGTCGGGTGGTAGCGCCGCCAGACCAGCAGGCCGGGCAGATCGAGGCAGTGGTCGGCGTGCAGGTGGGTGAGGAAGATGTCGACCTCACCGGGGTCGGCATACCGTTGCAACGCGCCGAGCACGCCGGGCCCGAAATCGATCACCACGGGCGTCATATCCGGCCCGGTCAGCAAATAGCCCGACGCTGGGGAGTCCGGGCCGGACACGCTGCCCGAGCACCCGAGGACGGTTAGGCGCATTCCCCCATGCTCCCACGACGAATTCTCCATCAAGAAACTATCCCCCACATTTCTCGACGAGCCGCTGAATCACCGTGGCGACGCAATGACTCCGGCCTGATTCCCGCGACGATTCCGGCGTGCATCACCAGAGAGTACCCAGCCGGCGAGCAGTCCACCCATCGCCCCGAAAAGGTGCCCCTGCCAAGAGATTCCAGCTTGTCCCGGCAATACACCCCACAGCAACGACCCGTAGAGCGCCAGCACCACGAGTCCGAGCACGATTTGCCCGACATTACGGGCGAACCACCCACGCGAGATCAGGAACGTCAACCAGCCGAACACCAGGGCCGACGCGCCGAGGTGCACGCTGCCGGTGGCACCGGTCAGCCAGGTGCCCAGGCCTGCGACGATCCAGATGATCGCGGTCGCCGCCAGGCCACGGCCGATGCCCGCGGCCAGCGCGAGAAAGCCGAGCACCAGAACGGGGAGGGTGTTGCCGATCAAATGCGGCCAGCCGTGGTGCAGAACCGGGGCGAACAGAATGCCCCACAGCCCGTCGGCCTGCCGGGGCTCGATGCCCGCGTTATCGAGTCCGTTGTTATCGAGGGTGTCCACGCCTTCGATGCCGTACAGCAGCGCGACGAATCCCGCGATGAGCACGCCCGCGCGCAACCACAATTGTCGGACGGCAGAAAAGTTGTTCGACTGCACCGGGGGCGTTGTAGTCCGCGGCAACGGCGCGCCGGGCTTCCCCAACTGCGCACGGATCGCCGCGATCCGATCAGGGTCGAATGACGAACCGATTCCCGAACCACCGGTCATCGCAGCCTCCTCGTCGAGCAGGAGCACGACGATGCGGCTACCGACCGTCGTCCCGCTATTGACGAGGGTACCGGCGCGACCGCCCGCGGGCAGTTATGCCCAGAGCTGCCCGTCGAGACGTTCCTCGGCCTCTTCCAAGGTGCCGTCGTAGGCACCGGTCGACAGGTACTTCCACCCGCCGTCGGCGACCACGAACGCGATGTCGGCGCGCTTGCCCGCCTTGGCCACCTTGCGGGCGACGCCGAGCGCGGCGTGCAGGATGGCACCGGTCGAGATACCGGCGAAGATGCCCTCCTCGCCGACCAGCTCACGGGTGCGTTTCACCGCGTCGAACGGGCCCACCGAGAAACGGGTGGTCAGCACCGACTCGTCGTAGAGCTCGGGGATGAAACCTTCATCGATGTTGCGCAGTCCGTAGACCAGCTCGCCGTAGCGGGGTTCGGCCGCGACGATCTCGATGCCCGGCACCTTCTCGCGCAGAAAGCGCCCGGTACCCATGAGCGTTCCGGTGGTGCCGAGACCCGCGACGAAGTGCGTGATCTCCGGCAGGTCGGCCAGGATCTCCGGGCCGGTGGTCTCGTAGTGCGCCAGCGCGTTCGCGGGGTTGCCGTACTGATACAGCATCACCCAGTCCGGGTGCTCGGCGGCGATCTGCTTGGCCAGCGCGACGGCCTGATTGGAGCCGCCCGCGGCCGGGGAATCGATGATCTGCGCGCCGAACATGGTGAGCAGCTGCCGCCGCTCCACCGAGGTGTTCTCCGGCATCACACACACCAGCTGGTAACCCTTGAGCTTGGCGGCCATGGCCAGCGAGATGCCGGTGTTGCCGCTGGTGGGTTCCAGGATGGTGCAGCCAGGCGTCAGCCGGCCGTCGGCCTCGGCCTGCTCGATCATCCGCAGCGCGGGCCGATCCTTGATCGAGCCGGTCGGGTTGCGGTCCTCCAGCTTGGCCCACAGCCGCACGTGGTTGTCGCCGTCCCACTGCGGGGACAGGGTGCGCAGACCGACCAGCGGGGTGTTGCCGAGGGTCGCGATCAGCGATTCATAACGCGCCACGGTTCGGTCAGCCTCCGGCGACGGCAGGCAGGATGGTCACGCTCGCGTCGGCGGGGACCTCGGCGTCGAGGCCGCCGGAGAAACGCACGTCCTCGTCGTCGACGTAGATGTTGACGTAGCGGTTCAGCTTGCCGTCCTTGAGCAGTCGCTCGGCGAGGCCGGGGTGGTTCGCGTCGAGGTCATCGATCAGCGCGCTCAGCGTGGCGCCCTGCGCCTGCACACGCTTCTCGCCTTTGGTGAGCGAACGCATGATCGTCGGGATGGACACGGTTACCGGCATGGGGACTCCTCGGTTGCACGAACAAGCATCGGTTTCAGTCGGTTTCGTACGCGTCGACGATCCGCACCGGTTCCTCGGTGACCTCGCCGCCGACGATCCGGTAGCTGCGCAGTTCGTGCTGCTCCGGGTCGCGGGTGGAGATCAGCACGTAGTGCGCGAACGGCTCGGACGCGTAGGACACATCGGTGCGGCTCGGGTACGCCTCGGTGGCGGTGTGCGAGTGGTAGATCACCACCGGCGTCTCGTCGGCGTCGTCCATGGCCCGCCACACCTTCAGCTGCTCACCGGAGTCGAACCGGTAGAAGGTGGGTGAACGCTCGGCGTTGACCATGGCGACAAAGCGTTCCGGGCGATCGGAACCCTCCGGTCCGGCGATGATGCCGCACGCCTCGTCGGGATGATCGGCGCGCGCGTGCGCCACCATCGCCGCCACGAGGTCGGCCCTGATCACCAGCACTAGTCGAACCCTTTCGCAATGCCGACCCTGTCGCAGTCGACAACGAGTGAGAATATTCGGCTATTCCCCGGGGTCCGTCGCCCGGTCCCGGATTCTCCGTGACTAGCGGGGAAATAAGGCGCTGTACGCGGGGACTTCGCCGACCGAATGCGCGGACAAGATTGCGTCGACGATCGCGCGTTCCACACAGAGGGCCGCGGCGGTGCACAGCACGTCGACCAGGAACACGTCCGGCGGGAACGCCGGCGGCAGCGGGAAACTCTCTGGTGGCTCCCAGTTACCGGTCGCCAGCGCGAAGAAGGTGTCGCCGTCGAACGGGGCGTGCGCGGGGCGGATCGCGCGGGCCAGACCGTCGTGCGCGGCGGTCGCGAGGCGCTGACAACCCGTCGGGTTCAGCGGCGCGTCGGTGGCCACCACGCCGATGGTCGTATTGAGCCGCATACCTTTCGCAGGCAACGTGTTGGCGTGGGCCAGTTGCTCGGCGGTCGGCGGTCGCAGCCCGAAATGATCGGGCCCATCGGTGCCGACGCCCCACGGCAGGCCGGTGCGCGGATCGAAGGCCGAGCCCGCGGAGTTCGCCACCACCAGCGCGGAGACCGTGGCGCCCGCCGCCACACCCTCACCGATCACCACGCTCGCGGACCCGATGCCGCCCTTGAGCGCACCGGCCCGCGCACCGACGCCCGCGCCGACCACGCCACGTTCGAAGTCGAGCGCCGCGGCGTCCGCGGCCCGGTAGCCGAAGTCAGCGGTGGGCCGAATGTCCCACGCGCCCAGCGGCAGGTCGTAGACCACCGCGGCGGGCACGATCGGCACCACCCGGCTCGGGTCGGTCGCGTCCATCGGGACGCCTTCGCGGCGCTCTTCGAGCCAGCGCATCACCCCGTCGGCCGCCGCGAGCCCGTACGCGCTGCCACCGGTGAACAGCAGCGCGTTCACCTGGCGCACGGTGGTGGCCAGGTCGAGCACGTCGGTTTCCCGGGTACCCGGCCCGCCGCCGCGCACGTCGACCGCGGCGGTCGCGCCGCCGGGGGCGAAGACGACGGTGGAGCCCGTCGCCGCGCCGGAGCCGAGCGTCGCGTCCGGGTCGAGTGCGTAGTGGTGCCCGACCAGCAGACCGGATACGTCGGTGAGCGAATTACGTTGCCCCGCTTGCACCTGCACAGTTGCTCCTGACTCTCGGTCGCGGCGCGACTGCGCCCGTATCCAGGTTCTGTTCTACCTGTCCGGTCCGGTTCGCGCGGGGCGGTGCGCGCGCCTCAGGGAGCCAGGGCTTGCAGCAACGAGTCCTGCATCCAGGTGAGCCAGTGGTACACGTCCAGGTGCGGCGCGCGCGGATCGTCCGGGCTCAGCTGGTCCGGGGTGTCGGCGTCGATACCGAGCACCGTGCCCAGCGCGAGGCGCACGTCGGTGAGGGCGGTCAGCCAGGCGTCGGCCTGCTCGGGCGTGAGCACGATCTTGCCGCCCGAGGTCGGCACGGTGTTCAGGATGACGCTGCCCGCCGCCAGTTTGGCGTCGATGATCTCCGGCTCGTGCAGACCGCGCAGCGCGCTGTTGAGGTCGGCCCGGTCCGCGTCGGGCGAACCGGGTTCACTGCGATGGAAGTCCGGCAGCAGTCGGCGCAGCCGCGGATCGTCCGGCGCTGCGGTGTTGCCGGTACGCAGCCCGGTCAGCGCGGCGAGGTCGTCCTCGGGCGCGGCTTCGGCGCGCTCGCTGAGCAGCCCGGAGACCGCACCGACCAGCGAGCGCAGCACATTGGCCTCGCGTGCGTCCATCTCGGATCGCAGTTTGAGACCGCTCAGCGAGTTCTTTCTGCTCCACTTCCGCACGGCGTCAGGGTAGTCGTCCTGGTCAGTCGTCTCGCTGCATGGTCGCCCAGAGTCCGGCGGCGTGCAGCCGCTGGACGTCGTGTTCCATCTTGTCCCGCGAACCCGACGAGACGACCGCTTTACCCTCGTTGTGCACACAGAGCATCAGCTCGGTCGCCTTCGCTTTGCTGTAGCCGAAGAGCTTTTGGAAGATGTAGGCGACGTAGTGCATGAGGTTGACCGGGTCGTCCCAGACCACAGTGACCCACGGGCGATCTTCTGCCTCCAAGATCTCGGTGTATTCGACCGCCTCGGGGGTCGCCTGTGCCGCTGACAGTGTCGCGTCCACGGCGCCTACCCCGACGCCGCCTCCGACTATGTTGCACAAGGCCATAACGTCAAGGGTACGACTCGACTCCGGATGAGCAACACCCCGATCGGACCTGATTCGAGCATTTCACAAGTCACCGAGCGAGCGCCCACCTATCATGTATCGCACTCGCAAGCGCTCTATACCGGACCGGTCTGTCTACAGTGGCTGCGTGGACATCCGCGACGGCGTCGGCAGCACCGCTCTGCTGACGGACCAGTACGAACTGACCATGCTGGCCGCCGCGCTGGCCGACGATACGGCCCATCGCCGCTGCACCTTCGAGGTGTTCGCGCGTCGCCTGCCGCACGGCCGCCGCTACGGTGTGGTCGCCGGTACCGGCCGGGTCCTCGACGCGCTGGAGCACTTCCGGTTCGGCGAACCGGAGCTGGCCGTGATCGCGCCGTTCCTGCCGGCCAAGACGGTCGATTGGCTGCGCGACTACCGGTTCACCGGCGATATCGACGGCTACGCCGAGGGCGAGCTGTACTTCCCCGGCTCCCCCATCCTCTCGGTGCGCGGCAGCTTCGCCGAGTGCGTCGTGCTGGAGACGCTAGTCCTGTCGATCCTCAATCACGACAGCGCGATCGCGTCCGCGGCGGCCAGGATGGTGAGCGCGGCGGGCGGGCGCCGGATGATCGAGATGGGGTCGCGGCGCACCCATGAACTCGCCGCGCCGGACAGCTCGCGCGCCGCCTATCTGGCCGGCTTCGACGCGACCTCGAATCTGGCGGCGGTGCGTCGCTACGGCGTGCCCGGCGCGGGCACCAGCGCGCACGCGTTCACGCTGCTGCACGCGGGGGCGGCAGGCGCCGGTGTCGGGGCGGCCGAGAGTGAGGCGGCCGCCTTCCGCAGCCAGGTCGAGGCGCTCGGCATCGGCACCACGCTGCTGGTGGACACCTACGACATCACCCGCGGTGTGGCGACCGCGATCGAGGTAGCCGGGCCGGAGCTGGGCGGGGTGCGGATCGACTCCGGCGACCTCGGCGTGCTGGCCAGACAGGTCCGCGATCAGCTGGACGGGCTCGGCGCGACCAAGACCCGCATCGTGGTGTCCGGTGATCTCGACGAATACGCCATCGCCGCGTTGCGGGCGGAGCCGGTGGATGTGTACGGCGTCGGCACCTCGCTGGTGACCGGCTCCGGCGCGCCGACCGCGGGCATGGTCTACAAGCTGGTCGAGGTGGAGGGCGTGCCGGTCGCCAAGCGCAGCAGTCACAAGGAGTCGCGCGGCGGCACGAAGAAGGCGATCCGGCTGTCCAGGGAGACCGGCACGATCGTCGAGGAGATCGTCTACCCGGCGGCCGGTCCGATGCCCGAGGCGAACGGGTTCGAGGCGCGCGAACTGCTGGTCCCGCTGGTGCGCGAGGGCAAGCTCGTCGACGATCTGCCGACGCTGTCCGACAGCCGCGATCACGTGGCGAACGGGCTGATCAGCCTGCCGTGGGAGGGACTGAAGCTGTCCGCGGGCGAGCCCGCCGTGCCGACGACCTTCGTGAGCTGACCACCGCCCTGCCGATCCGCCCGGGTCGGCAGTCTCGCGAAGCGGCACAATGCAATACGGGTACTCAGTTCACACCGCGGGAGGTCAGCATGACCCGAGCCCTGATCATCGTCGATGTACAGAACGATTTCTGTGAGGGCGGGTCGCTCGCCGTCGCGGGCGGCGCCGCGGTCGCCGCGCGCATCAGTGACCTGCTCGCGGCCACCCACTACACCGCGGTGGTCGCGACCCGGGACCATCACATCGACCCCGGCGACCACTTCTCCGCGCAGCCCGATTACGTCGACTCCTGGCCGCCGCACTGTCGCGCGGGTACCCCGGGCGCGGATTTCCACCCGAATCTGAACACCTCGGCGGTCCAGCAGGTCTTCTCCAAGGGCGAGTATTCCGCGGCCTACTCCGGTTTCGAGGGCACCGCCGAGGACGGCACCACCCTGGCCGATTGGTTGCGCGCGCGCGGCATCGAGTCGGTCGACATCGTCGGCATCGCCACCGACCACTGCGTCCGCGCCACCGCGCTCGACGCGCGCATCGAGGGCTTCGACACCCGTGTGCTGCTCGACCTGACGGCCGGGGTTTCCCGCGACACGACCGACGCCGCGCTGGGTCATATGCGCGCCGCGGGCGTCGACCTCGAAGGAAGCGTTTCCGGCTAACCGATCACCGTGACGGCCGCCTGCGCTGTCGGTCCCGGGCAGTAGGCTGCTCGCGTGCCCGAACTCCCCGCCGTCCCCGACCTTTTGGCCACTGCCGTGCAGGCGCTCGGCGGGAAAGAGCGCGTCGGGCAGGTGACGATGGCGACCGCTGTGGACCACGCGATCGACACCAAGGAGCACCTTGCGGTGCAGGCCGGAACGGGCACCGGCAAGTCGCTGGCCTACCTGGTGCCCAGTCTGCGGCACGCGGTGCGCACCGGGCGCACGGTGGTGGTGTCGACCGCGACGATCGCGCTGCAGCGCCAACTGGTGGATCGCGATCTGCCCCGGCTGTCCGAGGCGCTGAGCAAGCCGCTCGGGCGCGCGGCGAAGTTCGCGATTCTCAAGGGCCGCAACAACTATCTGTGCCTGAACAAGATCAACAGCGTGATCCCGGACGAGCCCGAGGCCGAGCTGTTCGACGCGTTCGCCATCTCCCGGCTAGGCCGCGAGGTGCAGCGGCTCAACGAGTGGGCCTCCGACACCGAGACCGGCGACCGGGACGAACTGGTGCCCGGCGTGACCGACCGCGCCTGGAAACAGGTGAGCGTCTCCTCGCGCGAATGCCTCGGCAAGTCACGCTGCCCGTTCGGTCAGGACTGCTTCGCCGAGCGTGCACGGGCGGAGTCCGCGCAGGCCGACGTGGTGGTGACCAACCACGCGCTGCTGGCCATCGACGCGATCAGCGGCATCCAGGTGCTGCCCGAACACGACGTGGTGGTCATCGACGAGGCCCATGAACTGGTCGACCGCGTCACCGGCGTGGCCACCGCCGAGCTGGCCTCGACGGCGATCAGCGCGGCCGCGCGGCGCTGCGCCAAGCTGATCGACGAGAAAGAGGTGGACCGCCTCGAAGGCGCCGCTGAGGCGTGGCACGACGTGCTCGACGAGTTGCCCGCCGCCCGCTGGGAACGGATTCCCGACGGCGTCGCCCCGGTGCTCGCGCTGATCCGCGATGCCGCGTGGAACGCCCGCACCGCGCTGGCCCCGCAGGGCGGCACCACCCAGCAGGGCGACGTCGAGACCGCCGCGGCCCGCACCCAGGCGCTCGCCGCGATCGATGAGATCCACGACAGCGCGGTCCGCGCGCTCACCGCCTTCGACGAACCAGATCCGGCGAAACGGCACGACGTCATCTGGCTGTCCGCCGACGAGATGCGCGGGGTCACCCGGCGCTCGCTGCGGATGGCGCCGCTCTCGGTGGGCGGGCTGTTGCGCAGCAGGCTGTTCGGCACCGCGACCGTGGTCCTCACCTCGGCGACGCTGCAGATCGGCGGCTCGTTCGACGGACTCGCGATCACTTGGGGGTTGCCCGCGCAATCGTCGAGCCAGTCCGATCCCGGCATGGCCAACGGGGCCGAGGCACCCGCCGACGCCGACAAGGTGCGCTGGAGTTCGCTCGATGTCGGCTCGCCGTTCGACCACGCCAAGTCCGGCATCCTCTACGTCGCCAAGCACCTGCCCCCGCCCGGGCGCGACGGCCTCGCGCCCGCCTACCTGGACGAGATCGAGCGGCTCATCAAGGCCGCGGGCGGCCGCACCCTCGGCCTGTTCTCCTCGATGCGCGCGGCCAAGGCGGCGACCGAGGCGTTGCGCGAGCGGCTGGACACACCCGTGCTGTGCCAGGGCGACGACTCTACCGGCGCGCTGGTCCGCAAGTTCGCCGACGACCCGGAGACCTCGCTGTTCGGCACGCTGTCGCTGTGGCAGGGCGTCGACGTGCCCGGCCCGTCACTGAGCCTGGTCATCCTGGATCGAATTCCGTTCCCGCGCCCCGACGATCCGCTGCTCACCGCGCGCCAGCGCGCGGTCGAATCGCGCGGCGGCAACGGGTTCATGGCGATCGCGGCCAACCACGCGGCGCTGCTGCTCGCGCAGGGCACCGGCCGGCTGCTGCGCAGCGTCGACGACCGGGGCGTGGTCGCGATCCTCGACTCCCGGCTGGCCACCGCCCGCTACGGCGGCTACCTGCGCGCCTCGCTGCCGCCGTACTGGGAGACCGCCGACCCCGAGGTCGTGGTGAAGGCGCTGAAGCGACTCACCGAAAACGCGGTGTGATACCGCGCACATCGCCGCGCCGATACTCGCGCATACTTCCGAACAGAAGTAAATTAAGGGTGGTACTTCGGTGAACCCCAATTCCCACACCGAATGTATCGGCGGTCCCCGCGCCAAGCCCTGCACGCGGCGCGGGGACACCACAAATCCTCCCTCGCGCGCGGTCCGCACATGAGACCGTTTCCAGATGAAGCACCCCGCAGACAGCGATGTCCTAGGCGAATTTCTGGTCAGTGCAAGATCATTGGCCGAGTATCGCGCAATATTCATGCTCTCCGACGCCGATTTGCACGGCCGAATTCTCGACTGCCCCGGCGGCGCAGCGAGTTTCACGGCCGAGGCGAGTGCACTCGGCGCCCACGTCACCGCCGCCGATCCGGTCTACGCCCGCTCCGCCGAGGAGCTACGGATTCTCGCGGTCGCCGAAACCGATCGCGGAAGCAGTTGGGCCACGGCACATTCGGCCAGATACCGGTGGGACTGGTACGGCGGCCCGCAGCAGCACCGCGAGATGCGCCACGCCGCCGCCCTGCTGTTCGGTGCCGATCAGACCGTCCGCCCCGATCGGTACGTCGCCGCCGAACTGCCGTCGCTGCCCTTCCCCGATAACAGCTTCGACCTGGTCCTCAGCTCCCACCTGCTGTTCACCTACGCCGATCGGCTCAACGCCGACTTCCACCGCACCGCCCTGCTCGAGCTGGCCAGGGTCGGCACCGGCGAGGTCCGCGCCTATCCGCTGGTCGACCACCTCGGTAACCAACAGGACGATCTGGTCGCGCACGTCCGAAAGGAACTCGAAGACAAAGGCATCCGAACCAGCCTGCGAGAAACCGGCTACGAATTCCACCACGGGGCGCACACGATGCTCGTCTTACACCCCTGATCACCAGCTGTGTGCCACCGCGCGGTAGGTGGTCTCGATGAGCCGGTGCAGCTGTCGCTGGAGCTCCTCGGTCGGCCCCGGCGTCAATGTGAACTCGTCGTCGCCGTGGTTGTGCAGCAGGTAGCGGCCGTCGGCGGGCAGGTAATCCATCCAGTGGAAACCGCGACCGTCGGTGGTCGGCCTGCTGTCGATCGCGCCGCCCGCGAACACGCCGACTTCGCCGAGCCCGGAGCGTGGGCGGCGCACGATGCGATTGAGTTGCTCGGTGTGTGAAAGGCGCGTGGGGTGCTTGGCGTACTCCACCCGGTGCACATCCGAGCGGCGCCCACTGATCGGCGGATATTTGCCGCCGACACAATTCGGGAACTGCGCGGCGATCTGCCCGGGCAAAGCCTGGGGCGGACAACGGCTCAGCAGAATATCGCGGCCGTATTCCTGCGTGGGACCGGGTAATTGGACCGCGACGGTCGCGGCGCGCGCCGTCATACCCGCGTGCACCCGCACCACCTGTTTGAAGTCGCGCCCGAAGAATCCGTGCACCTCGACCCGAACCTGCGGTTCCAGCAACACATTCAAGGCATTGAACAAGTCGGGAGTCGCGAACCCCGACAGCTGCCGCGCGGCATTCTCGCGCAGCCGCTGATAGTCCTCGTAGGCCTCCACGCCATCGACGGTGTAGCGCAACGGATATGGCAGCCGGTCCCGCCCGAGCGCCTCCAGCGCCAGCTCGAACATCAAACCGTCCAGGCGCCAGCGGGATTCGCTCATCCGCCGATGACCCCGCCCGGCGGCAGTGCAGGCGGCTGCGTGCCGAGCAATTCCGAACCACGGTCGTAGATCAGGTAATCCGGGGTTTTGTGCTCGCCGTCCTCGTCGCCTTTGCCGCGCGCGCCGGGCGCGCCCATGCCCGGCATGCCTGCCGCGCCCGCCTTGCCCGTCGACGCCGCGCGGGCGGCGGTCGATGCGGCCGTGGTGGTGGGCGTGGCTGCCTTGCCCGGCACGCTTTTTCCCGGGGACGGGGTGGAACTCGGGGTGCCGGGGGTGCGCGATGGGGTGCCGGGGAAGGTCGTGGACGGCGTGCTGGACGGGGTCGACGGGGTGCGTGATTTCGTCGGATCGTCGGTGTTGCTCGGGGTCGCCGGGGTGGTCGAGGCCGGCGTTGTGCTGGTCGGCTTGTCCGAGGTGGGGTTCTGGTTCGTGCCGGCCGGTTGCGTCGACTGCGGGGTGGTGGTGTCCGGTTTTTTCGGATCGTCCGCAGATTTCGGATCCGTCGCATTCGGCGAGCCGGTCGGATCGGCGCTGGTCGGGTTGCCGGTCGGGTTCGAGCTCGGGTTGCTGATCGGGCCACCCGGGTTGTTCTTGTCCACCGTGGTGGTGGGTTCCGGGAGGATCGGGGTGATCTTGTCGACCTCGTTCACGCCGGGACGGTAGTACTGGGTCATCACGAACCGCGCCTCACTCTCCGCCTCCTGCGCGCGATGAGTGGGGCCCTTGATGACGTTCTGCAAGGGCAAAGCGTCGATCAATCGATCACCGACCGTATAGCTATCCGGCTTCCCCACACTGGCTTTCGCCTGCGCCAGGTGCCCCTGGGTCAGGTCCAGACCGTGTCCGACCATCTGGAACGTGGCGGCCAGCTTCGCGAACGACGTCGAGAATTCGCGCGTCGCATCGATCGCGCTCGTGCCCGACTTACCGTTCCAGTGCTCCGTAATGTCCTGCTCGACACCCTTTTTGAACTCTTCGACGGCGTTACGCGCGTCGGTGGACAGATTCCGCCAGCCGTCGGCCTTGGCGTTGATCTCGCCCTCTTGCACCCCTTCGAGTGCGTTGTAGATCTGCTGATGCGACATCGTCTCGAACGGATCCTGCGCCTTGATGGCCGGCGCGTCGAACGTGCCACCGCCGTACTCGGACAGCAAACTCGACCACTCGTTGTTGACGAAACCGCGGTCCTGATCCCACTTCGTCTTCTCGTCGGCGGCACGCTGCTGATCGGTCTGCTTGTTCTTGTCCGCCTCGTGCGGAGAGCCGGTGAGACGGCCCGCGCCGATCGCGACGAGCCAGTCGTTGAAGGAAGGCATTAGGCACCACCCATGTTCAGGGCGGCGAGCTTGTCCGCGGCGGACTGGTCGGATTCCTGGAGTTTGCCGATGGCGAGCTCGTAGGTTTCCTTCATCAGGGTGACGACGTCGATGCTCTGCTGCAGTCGTTTGACGGCTGAATCATTGCCGTTGTTGGCCTTCTGCGCGAACTTGTTGCGCAGCGCGTCCGCAGACTGGAGGGTGCCGAAACCGGACAAGAAGGCCAGACTGCTCGCCCTGTCCATCATGAGGCTGAGCTGGTCACTCATTCGCTGGGCGTGTCGAGCCAATGCTGTGCCGATCTCGGTGTCCAACCGAAGTTCGCCGCTTTCGGCCTGCGTCTTCAGTGTTTGCCAACGCGTCAGCATGCCCTGCATCTGAGTTTCAGTGTCTTGCTCCGACTCTGACATCTCTCCTCCATCGCTTTCAATCGCACCTACTGCCAACCGCGAAGGCCGCCCGACATTCACCGGCAGTGGCCAGTCGATTCATCGACGTCTATTTCGGCAGGTAAGGCTCTAGCTGTGCCGCATGCTGAGCAGCGAGGTCGCATGGTGGCGCCTGCGGGAGAGAGGCGCGCTGGCCATAGAACCAGCCAATGATCACAACGAACATGCCCTTCGAAGAAGGCATGCTCACATAGCATCGCAGCTTGTTCTCGTCGGCCTTGTCCTGGTAGATCAGGCCTGCCCGCGGGCCGACCTTTACGTCGCGGAACCCGGTGACGGTGTCGTTCTTTCGGGCTTCGTCGAGGGTGTGCGAGCTCGCACCCACGGTCACCGCGTACGGTCCATCGGTCGAAGCCCACTGACACATTCGCCAGGTAACCGGCCCCGACGGGGCGTCGGTCACGGTCTTCTTCGAGGCAAGGTCCACCTTGATGGTGCGCAACGCGTCATCAGACAACTCGGTACACGGGTTGTACTGCACCGTGGGCTCACCATTCGTCGGCTTCCCACTGACCTCTGTCGTAGGCGTCCCTTCCTTGGTCGGCGAGCACCCCGCCACCAACCCGACCACCGCCACCCCGGCGAGCACCGTCCGCACCGCGACCTTCGGCGACACAATGGCGGTTCGCATATCTCTCCTGACTTAGGTCCGGGACACCCCGACACAGGATAAGACGCACACGATCTCCCCCTGGTTCCCCTTCAAACTAGAGCAATCCAATTGGATCGTTCCAGTCCGGCCGCCGAATCCCGCGCCAACCCCTACCCGCGGAACTCGGCGGCCGACCCCGATCAACCTCGCACAGCTACCGCATCCACCTCGAACAACATCCCCGGCAACGCGAGCGCGGCAACCCCCGCCAACGTCTGCACCGGCGGACGCTCACCCCAGATCTCCGCGATCTTCTTTCCGATCACCGCAAGCTTGTCGAGGTTGTGGTCGACAATGAACGTGCGCAGTTGCGCAACGTCCGCGAAGTCCAATCCCACTGAGCGCAAAGCGATCCCGAGGTTGGCAAACGCATTGTCGACCTGCACCCCGAAATCCGCACTCGTAGTATGCCCCTCCGCATCCGAGTCGTACTGACCCGCGATGAGCACCAGCTCCCCACTGACCCGCGCCACATGGCTGTACCCGAACCCCGTCGGATCGTGCAGCTCCGCAGGATTGCTGATCTCGATAGCCATCACCGTCTCCTATTTCTCAACTGTTCCGAACAAGAAGACGACGACGCAGCGTCGCGGACTGTGACATGACAACGGCGCGGTGACCCGAATGGGTCACCGCGCCGCGATCGAGAGGTGTGGCCAGTAGGTCAGATGACCCACTTCAGGATGAGGGTGATCACCGCGGCGATCACGGCGAGCACGATCGCCGCCGCGCCGACCGCGAATCCCCGTTGCGCCCAGGGGCGGCCGTGATCCAGCGAGAACTTGCCGGGGCCGGTGAAGGCGAATCCCGCGGCTACGACGCCGAACAGCAACGGCATCTCGTAGGTGTTCTCCCCGAACAAGCCCATGGGCCACAGTGCGTTGATCGCGTTGATCATGGTGCCCAGCACGATGGCGGAGGCCAGCGGCGTCAGCAGGCCGAGGGCGAGGAGCAGACCGCCACCGAGTTCCGTGAGGCCCGCGAGGGTGCCGAAGACCTTGCCGGGGTTGTAACCCATGCCATCGAAGCCTGCGGCGGTGGCTTCCAGGCCGTAGCCATAGAACCAGCCGAACAGTTTCTGGGCACCGTGCACGGCCATGAGCCCGCCGAATGCGACGCGGATGATCATGAGTCCGATGTCGGCGGCGACGCCGTCCAGTTCGGTGTTGGTGGTAGCTCTTTCGAGTACGGATTTCGTGGTCATGTTGGTCCTCGTCCCTGCAAGTCAGATTCCAAACAGCTGGTCAAGATAGCTTCGGCGCTGAAGCGGACTGCGGTCCGATTCTCGCACGGGCCATCTCAACTTCCAAGACCCTGGTCTTATTCCTGACTACGTTTTCCGTCCCCGGTTCGGTTCACTCCGTGAGGAAGAAGAAGTAACCCAGGAACACGACCAGCAGTGCCCACATCGCCGGGTGCACGTCTTTGATCCGACCCTTCGCGACCATGACAATCGGGTAGAACAGCATTCCCATGGCCAGGCCATTCGCGATCGAGTACGTCAGCGGCATCATCACGATCGTGATGAATGCGGGTACCGAGTATTCAAGCCGATTCCAGTCGATCTCGCCGAGTGCGCGAGACATCAACACACCGACCACGATCAACGCCGGGGCGGTGACCTCGCCGGATCCCGCGACGACCGCGAAAATCGGGTAGCAGAACATGGCGATCAGGAACCACCCCGCGGTGGTGACGGCGGTCAATCCGGTGCGCCCGCCCGCGGACACACCCGCGGTGGATTCGACGTAGGCGGTGGTGGTGGAGGTGCCGATGACCGCACCCGCCATGGTGCCGACGGAATCGGCGGCCAGCGCGCTCGCGGCACGCGGCAGTTTGCCGTCCTTGTCGAGCAGACCCGCCTGGTTGGCGACACCGATCAGGGTGCCGGAGGCGTCGAAGAAGTCCACGAAAAGCATGGTCAGCACCACGACGGCCATCTGGCCGGTGAACGCGTCGGGCAGATGGATGATCGCCTGACCGAAGGTCTGGTCCAGCCCCTTCGGCGCCGCGACGACACCGTTGGGCAGATCGACCAGCCCGCTGACGATGCCCACACCCGCGGTGAGCACGATCCCGTACAGCACCGCGCCGTGCCAGCCGATGACGAGGAAGACCACGGTGATCACGAGCCCGAACAGCGCGAGCAACGTGGTGCCCTTGGTGAAGTCGCCCAGGGTGACGAGGGTGGCTTCGCTGTTCACCACGATGCCCGCGTTCTTCAAGCCGAGGAACGCCACGAACAACCCGATGCCCGCGCCGACGGCCAGCTTCATCTGCATGGGAATCGCATTGAGGATGCGTTCGCGCACCTTGGTGACCGCGAGCAGGAAGAAGATGATGCCGGAGAGCAGGGTGCCGGACAGCGCCACCTCCCACGGAATGCCCATGCCGAGCACCACCGAGTAGGCGAAGAACGCATTGAGCCCCATGCCGGGCGCGAGCGCGATCGGATACTTGGCCCACAGCCCCATGACGAGCGTGCCGAACACTGCGGCGACGGCGGTCGCGGTGAACACCGCCTGCATCGGAATGCCCTTGTCGCCGAGGGCACCCTCGTCGCCGAGGATCGACGGGTTCACGGCGAGCACATAGGACATGGCCAGGAACGTCACCGTGCCCGCCATGAGTTCGCGTTTCATGCTCGACCCAGTCGCGCTGATGCCGAAGAACGCGTCGATGCGACCTCGGGGCTCGGTCGGTACGGCGGTGGCCATGGGCGGTCTCCAGTCGGGGAGTGGTACGGGCGTGCCCAGGCACGGTAGCCGACGATTCACCGAATCGCGGAATTCGACCCGACCGATCCCGCCGGACCGTCCGTGTCACGAAAGGGCTGGTGTGGCCCCTGCGGCCGCTCTCAAGCGTTGGGTGCGGCGACCAATCCGAGCTCCGCATCGCAGGCCAGCAACTGGTTGCGCGGCAGCACCCGCACCGTGTAGCCGACGGCGCCCGACAGCGGCACCGGCGTGTCCACGGTGAAAAGCTCGACACCGGCGTCGGATCCGGTGTGCGTCATCGCGACGGTGCTCACATCGGAGAGGTCGTCGGAGGTGGACACTCGCCCGAGCACCGCCTGCACCACCACATCGCCGGGCTGCAATCCGCCCAGGTCGATGCGCGCCGTCAGGGACAGGCGCGCGCCGATGATCGGCGTATCGGGCAGGCCCGCGCTGTCCACCTGGATCACCTTCACCGCAGGCCAAGCCGCTTCGACGCGGCGCCGGTAGTCAGCGATGGCACGGGCTTCGGCGAACTCGTCCGCGGTTGCCCGCTGGTAGGCGTCGGCGGCCGGGGCGTAGTACTCGACGGCGTAGTCGCGGACCATGCGGGAGGCGAGCACCTTCGGGCCGAGGGTCTGCAGGGTGTGGCGCACCATCTCGACCCAGCGCACCGGCATCCCGGCGGCGTCGCGATCGTAGAAGCGGGGCGCGACGGTCCGCTCGAACAGGTCGTAGAGCGCGGCGGCCTCGAGGTCGTCGCGGCGGTGTTCGTCGCTGACGCCGTCGGCGGTCGGGATGGCCCAGCCGTTCTCGCCGTCGAACATCTCGTCCCACCAGCCGTCCCGGATGGACAGGTTGAGGCCGCCGTTGAGCGCGGACTTCATGCCGGAGGTGCCGCACGCCTCGAGCGGGCGCAGCGGATTGTTCAGCCAGACATCGCAACCCCAGTACAGGTAGCGGGCCATCGACATGTCGTAGTCGGGCAGGAAGACGATGCGGTGCCGCACCTCGGGATCGTCGGCGAAGCGCACCACCTGCTGGATCAACGCTTTGCCGCCGTCGTCGGCGGGGTGGCTCTTGCCCGCGACCACCAGCTGCATCGACCGCTCGGGGTCGAGCAGCCTGGCGCGCAACCGTTCCGGGTCGCGCAGCATCAGCGTGAGCCGCTTGTAGGTCGGCACGCGGCGGGCGAAGCCGACGGTCAGCACGTCCGGGTCGAAAACGCTGTCCACCCAGCCCAATTCGGCCTCGGCGGCGCCGCGGTCCAGCCAGGACGCGCGCACCCGGCGCCGCACCTCGGCAACCAGGATGGCGCGCAACGCATTACGCGTGGACCACAGTTCGCCGAGATCGACATCCCGCAGCCGCTCCCAGCCGCGCGCCTCCTCGACGAGTTCGGCGCCGATGTGCTTGCGCGCCTTGTCGAACCACTCGCGGGCCGCCCAGGTCGGCGCGTGCACGCCGTTGGTGACCGAGCCGATCGGCACCTCGGCCGCGTCGAACCCCGGCCACAGCGCGGCGAACATCTCCCGGCTGACCTCGCCGTGCAGTTTCGATACGCCGTTGGCGCGCTGGGCAAGTCGCAGACCCATGTGCGCCATGTTGAACACCGAAGGATCCGCCTCGCGACCCAATGCGACGATCCGGTCCACGGAAAGTCCTGGGAGCATGGCGGATTCGGATTCGCCGTGCGCGCCACCGAAGTAGCGGCGCACCATCGGCATCGGGAACCGGTCGATACCGGCGGGCACCGGGGTATGCGTGGTGAAGACCGTGCCGGCCCGCACCGCAGCCAGCGCCGTATCGAAATCCTGTCCGGCGGAGACGAATTCGCGAATGCGCTCGACGCCGAGGAACCCCGCGTGCCCTTCGTTCATATGGAACACGTCGGGATCGGGCAGCCCGGCCGCATTGGTGTAGGCGCGCACCGCCCGCACCCCGCCGATACCGGCCAGGATCTCCTGCCGGATCCGATGCTCCTGATCGCCGCCGTAGAGCCGGTCGGTCACCGCACGCAGCTCCGGATCGTTCTCCGCGATATCGGAGTCCAGCAGCAGCAGCGGCACCCGGCCGACCTGCGCGATCCACACCCGTGCCCGCAGCACCCGCTGATCGGGCATCGCCACGTGAATCAGCACCGGCGCGGTCTCCGCCCCACCGTTGTCCGAGGTGAGCAACCGTAACGGCAGACCCTGCGGATCAAGATCCGGGTAGTGCTCGGTCTGCCACCCGTCCGCCGACAATGTCTGCCGGAAATAGCCGGAGCGATACAGCAAACCGACACCGATCAGCGGCAGGCCGAGGTCGGAGGCCGCCTTCAGGTGATCCCCCGCGAGGATGCCGAGGCCACCGGAGTAGTTGGGCAGCACCTCGGTCACGCCGAACTCCATGGAGAAGTACGCGATCCCGCGCACCCCTTCCTCCCCCGCCCGCCGCTCGAACCAGCTCGGCGCCGCCAGGTAGTCGCGCAGATCCGCCGCTGCGGCATCCACTCGACGCACGTATTCGGGATCGGCCGCCAGCTCGTCCACCCGCGCGGCAGGCACCTCCCCCAGCATCCGCACCGGGTCGTGCCCCATCTCCAACCACCGCTGCGGATCCATCTCGGCAAACAGATCCTGCGTCGGCGGATGCCACGACCAGCGCAGATTCGTAGCGAGCTCGCCGAGGGCGGCCAGCCGCTCAGGCAGATGGGCACGGACGGTGAATCGACGCAATGCCTTCACCCGGCGAACCCTACCGAACGAGGCGCCTTCGAGCCGCCTCGGCGGTAGAGCTCACAACTAATTCGATACGACAGCTGTCTTACTTATGTCGTACACTTGTCACATGGCTACGATTACCTTTCGCCCAACCGCTGACGACGAGCAGATCATCAACCGCGCCCGCCACGACGACGAGAACATCACCGATGTCATCCGTCGCGCCCTGCGATTACTCGATCGCGAAGAGTGGCTAGCGCAGGCCCGAATCGACGCGGCAGCGCTTCGGGATGAGGACCTGAACGCGGAGCCCGACGCATGGTGAACCTGATCCGTGGAGCAGTCCACCGTGTCGATCTCGGCGATGCCAAGCGCGGCCATGAGCAACGCGGGCGACGGCTGGGGATCATCGTGTCGCCGACAGATCTGCTTTCCTCGGTGGTGACGATCGTCCCCACGTCGACGTCAGCTCGATCTTCGGTCTTCCGGCCAGTGACCGAGATCGACGGCCGCGAAACACTTCTGCTGGTCGACCAGGTGCGGACCATCGATCTGGACTACCTCGGAAAGTTTGTCGAGATGCTGAACCGCACCGACGTAGCCGCACTCGACGACGCACTGGGTCGATACCTCGGGATCGCCTGATCCGAAACGCAAGGGGGCTTTCATGACTTACATCGACCGCCGGTAGTCGACTGCCGAAAGTACTTATGGATGACAGATTCGGGGTCGTGTCCTGCGGCAATAGCGTTGCTCCCGTTAGCAAGACGAGCAACGAGCACTGCGAAGGACACATCATGAGTCGAGTTATCCGCCGTACGCCGCGCCAGGCAATCGTCCTCGCGACGGCCGCGATCATGGCGCTGGGGCTGGGGACCGGATGCGCTACCGCGGACCCCGCGCCGGCGCCGCCCTCGGGTAGCTCGCAGGCCGCGGCACCGGAGGTCGATATGAATACTGTTGTCGCCCAGTATCTGGAGGCGTGGAACGCCACCGATCCCGCCGCCAGGAAGGCGGCCATCGCGCGGGTGTTCACCGAGCAGGCGACCTACGTCGATCCATTGATGGCCGTGACCGGTCACGCGGAGATCGATGGGGGCATCGCCGCCGTTCAGACCAAGTTCCCCGGGTGGGTGTTCAAGCTGGCGGGACCGGTTGACGCGCACCACAATCAGGTCCGCTTCACCTGGGGTCTCGGCCCGGCCGACAGCGAACCGGTGGTGATCGGCTTCGATGTCGCAGTCGTCGAAAACGGCCGTATCGCCAAGGTTTACGGATTCCTCGACAAGGTCCCCGCCGCCTGATCCGCCGGGTCCATGACCGAATCGGCAACGCGGCCCCGGCTTTTCGCCGGGGCCGCGCTCGTCGTTACTGGCCGCTGAACTTTTCGGCGGTGTACTCGGTGCTGAACTGTTCGACGTACTCACCCGCGGGCGGCACCTCGGTGATCATGTCGATCAGCACCCCGCTCGGGTCGGCGACGATGAAGTGCCGCTGCCCGAAGTCCTCGGTGCGGATCTCCAGTTCCGCCTTCAGCCCACCCTGGACCACCATGCGGTCCCACTCGGCATCCACATCGGCGACCTCGAAGTTCAGGATCAGTCCCTGAACCGGCTTGCGGTACGCCTCAGGCACCGTCGCATGGGTGTAGTCGAGCAGCGCGAGCTCGTAGGCGACGTCCCCCGGCCGTCGCAGGCTGACGTACCAGTCCGCCTCGAAGGTGATCTCGAAGCCGAGCCACTCGGTGTAGAAGTCGCGGGCTGCCGCGACCTCGGAGGTACCGATGACCGGGTAGAAGCTGCTCAGTTTCACGTTCTCACCTTTCGCATACCGTTGGTATGTGAGTTAAAGTAGTTCACGTACCATCGGTATGTCAACAGGAAGGTGGGCGATGCCGAGCAAGATCCGCACCCAGCAACGCGAGGAGACCCGCAACGCGCTGCTGCGCGAGAGCAGGCGTCTATTCGCCGCGAAAGGCTATGGGGCCGTGGGCTTGTCGGAGATCGTCAGAGCGGCGGGCGTGACCAAGGGCGCGCTGTACCACAACTTCGACAGCAAGACCGACCTGTTCGCGGCGGTCCTCGAACAGGTGCAGAGCGAGGTGGGCGAACGGGTGGCCGCGGCCGCCGACGCCGTCGAGGATCAATGGGAGCAACTGGTCACCGGGTGCACGACGTTCCTGGCGACCTGCACCGATCCGGAGCTGGCGCGGATCATGCTGATCGACGGGCCCGCGGTCCTCGGCTGGCACGAATGGCGTGCGCTGGACGCGGCCGCATCGGGCCGCCATCTCGAGGAGGCGTTGACGGCACTGATCAACGAGGGACTGCTGGCCGACCAGCCCGTCGCCCCGCTGACCCACCTGTTGTCCGGTGCGATGAACGAGGCGGCGCTGTGGTTGGCCACCTCGGACGACCCGCAGGCGCTGGCCGACACCACCGCCGCCCTCCGCCGCCTGCTCGAAACCTGCCGGACCACATCTGGGTGAGCACAGCCGGAAGTCGGAGCGCGGCCAACGGCAGGCGACCGCGCCGTCCGGGATGCGGCCGGCAGCAAGCGACCCCGCCCATCAGGAAGGCGAAATGTGCTGGCGGTACAACCAATCGACGTGACAGCATCGACACATGCCGCACTGGGTGACCGTTCTCCCCCAATTCCTGCTGGCCTGCCTCATCCTGGCCGCGCTACCCGGCCCCGCGACGGCGCTGTTCCTGCAGCGCGCGGTCCGCGACGGACGCAAGGCGGGCCTGGCCGCCGTCGCAGGCAACGAGATCGGCGTACTCGCCTGGAACCTGGCGGGCGCCGCCGGCCTGTCGGTGCTGCTGGTCGCCAATCGATACATGAACACCGCGATGCACATCATCGGCGCGGCGGTGCTGATCTGGCTCGGCGTGCAGGCCTGGCGCGGCGCCCGCACCGACGACGAGTTCGGCAGCACCATGACGAAGATGCTGCCCTCGGGCCGGACCCCTGCCTCGGCCTTCCGCGCCTCCCTGGTCTCCATCGCCGCGAACCCGAAGGCGGCGGTGTTCGGGCTGACGATCCTGCCGCAATTCCTGCCGTCCAGCGGCCCGGTGCTGCCGACCATTTTCATCCTGGTGGCGATCCAACTGGTCGTCGACACGGCCTGGTGCGTGGGCATCGTGCTGGCCGCCGACCAGGCGGGCAGCTGGTTGCGGCGCACCGGTATCCGGCAGCGGATCGAGCGGGCGCTCGGCGCGATCCTGATCGCGCTCGGCCTCGGGCTGGCCGCCGACGCGCGTTGATCAGCCGACCGCGCTGATCACACGAATGGCGCTCTGACGGTAGGTTGGGTCCGTGACCGGCCGCATCGCAATCGATGACACTGCCCCGTACATCGCAGGCGGACGGCCCGCCAAGGCCGTCGTCGGGGAGGTTTTCCCGGTGCGCACCGTGGTGTGGCGCGAGGGCCACGACGCCGTCGCCGCCACATTGACCGTGCGCTCACCGAACTCTTCCCGGCCGATCCGGATCCGGATGACGCCCGATCTCGAACCGGACGTGTTCAACGCCACCTTCACCCCCAACCTGCCCGGCGCGTGGACCTACCGCATCGAGGGATGGAGCGACCCGATCGCCACCTGGCGCTCGGCAGTGGAGGCCAAGCTCGCGGTCGGCCAGACCGCCGCCGACCTCGCCAACGATCTCGAGATCGGCGCCAGGCTCTTCGACCGAGCCGCGCAGGCCGTGCCGAAGAAACAGTTCGAGCGGTTGCGCGCCGCGGCCGCCGCATTGCGCAGCGACGAGCAGCTGCCCGCCAGGGTGGCGCCGGCCTTCGCCGAGGAGATCGCCGAGATCCTGCGCGCGACCCCGTTGCGCGACATGGTGACTCGCGGCCCGCAGCACACCGTGCAGGTGGAACGCCAACGGGCACTGTACGGCTCGTGGTACGAGTTCTTCCCGCGCTCGACCGGCGGCCGGGACGCGGCGGGCAAGCCGGTCCACGGCACCTTCGCCACCGCCGCGAAGGAACTGCCGCGCATCGCCGCCATGGGTTTCGACGTGGTCTATCTGCCGCCGATCCATCCGGTCGGCGAGGTGAATCGCAAGGGCCGCAACAACACTCTCGTCGCCGAATCGGACGATGTCGGATCGCCGTGGGCCATCGGCTCCAAGGACGGTGGACACGACGCCGTGCACCCGCTGCTCGGCACCGAGGCCGACTTCGCCGAGTTCGTGGACACCGCAGCGCAACTCGGCCTCGAGGTGGCGCTCGACCTGGCGCTGCAGTGCGCACCGGACCATCCGTGGGTCGCCGCGCATCCGGAGTGGTTCACCACCCTGCCCGACGGCACCATCGCCTTCGCCGAGAACCCGCCGAAGAAGTACCAGGACATCTACCCGGTCAACTTCGACAACGACCCCGACGGCCTGTACGCCGAGGTGCTGCGCGTGGTCCGGCATTGGATCGCGTTGGGCGTCAAGATCTTCCGGGTGGACAACCCGCACACCAAGCCGGCCGACTTCTGGGAGTGGCTGATCAGCACGGTGCGCCGCACCGACCCGGACGTCATCTTCCTTTCCGAGGCGTTCACCCGCCCGGCCCGGCTCTACGGTCTCGCGCGGCGCGGATTCAGCCAGTCCTACACGTACTTCACCTGGCGCATCGCGAAGTGGGAACTGACCCAGTTCGGCAACGAACTGGCCGCCAAGGCGGACGAGGCCAGACCCAACCTGTTCGTCAACACCCCCGACATCCTGCACGAAAGTCTGCAGCACGGCGGCCCCGGCATGTTCGCCATCCGCGCGGTGCTCGCCGCGACCCTCGCACCGAGCTGGGGCATGTACTCCGGCTACGAGCTGTTCGAGCACCAGGCGGTGCGACCGGGCAGCGAGGAGTACCTGGATTCGGAGAAGTACGAGCTGCGGCCGCGCCCGTTCGCGGAGGCCCTGGCCCGCGGGGAATCGCTGGAGCCGTGGATCACCCGGCTCAACGAGATCCGCCGCGCGCACCCGGCGCTGCAACAGTTGCGCTGCATCCACTTTCACCACGTCGACAACGACTCACTGATCGCCTACTCCAAGATCGATCCGAGCAGCGGCGACGCCGTGCTCGTGGTGGTGAACCTGAACCCGTTCGCCGCCGAGTGGGGCATGGTCTCGCTCGACCTGCCCGCCATCGGCCGCGAATGGCACGACCACCCGGTGGTGTACGACGAGGTCAGCGGCGAGGAATACCACTGGGCGCAAACGAATTACGTGCGCCTCGACCCGGCGAACTCGGTCGCGCACATCCTCACCCTGCCGCCGGTCGCGCAGCAGGCGCGCACCGAACTCGCCTACCGGAGCACGCTGTGAAACGCCGGGACCTGATGCTGCTGGCCGCGGGCACCCACGGTGACCCGCACACCGTGCTCGGCGCGCACCCGCATCCGGACGGCACCGAGATCAGCGTGCTGCGGCCGCACGCGGAGTCGGTCACCGCCCGCATCGGCGGCGCCGACCATGCACTGAAGTCGTTGGGGCACGGCATCTTCGCCGCGGTGGTCCCCTACCCCGAGGTGATGGACTACCGCATCGTCACCACCTACCCGGGCGGCCGCACCATTCTCTCCGCCGACGGCTACCGCTTCCTGCCGACGGTCGGGGAACTGGACCTGCACCTGATCGGCGAGGGCCGCCACGAGCGACTGTGGGACGTGCTCGGCGCACACCCGCGCCGCTACACCACCCTCGACGGCGAGGTGGACGGGACCTCGTTCGCGGTGTGGGCGCCGAATGCCCGCGGCGTCACCGTGATCGGTGATTTCGACGGCTGGAGCGGCAACACCGCGCCGATGCGCGCGCTCGGTTCGTCCGGTGTGTGGGAGGTGTTCGTGCCCGGAGTCGGGCCGGGCATGAAGTACAAGTTCCGGGTGCACGGCGCGGACGGCCGCACGGTCGACCATGCCGACCCGATGGCGTTCGCCACCGAACTCCCGCCCGCCACCGCGTCGGTGGTCACCGAGAGCCACTACGTCTGGGACGACCAAGCCTGGCTGGACACCCGCGCGAGCACCGACCCCAACCAGGCCCCGATGAGCGTCTACGAAGTGCACCTCGGCTCCTGGCGGCCCGGCCTCGGCTATCGCGAATTGGGCGACCAGCTGGCCGATTACGTGCAGGCCGCCGGATACACCCACATCGAACTGCTGCCCATCGCCGAACATCCCTTCGGCGGCTCCTGGGGCTATCAGGTCACCTCGTACTACGCGCCCACGGCGCGCTTCGGTACCCCGGACGACTTCCGCGCCTTCGTCGATCGGCTGCACCGAGCGGGCATCGGCGTGCTGCTCGACTGGGTGCCCGCGCACTTCCCGCGCGACGAATGGGCGCTGGCCCGCTTCGACGGCACCCCGCTCTACGAGCACGCCGACCCCCGCCGCGGTGAGCAACTCGATTGGGGCACCTACGTTTTCGACTTCGGCAGGCACGAGGTGCGCAACTTCCTGGTGGCCAACGCGCGCTACTGGATCGAGGAGTTCCACATCGACGGGCTGCGCGTCGACGCCGTCGCCTCCATGCTGTACCTGGATTACTCACGCCCCGAAGGGGGTTGGGAGCCCAACGTGTACGGCGGCCGGGAGAACCTGGAGGCCGTCGACTTCCTGCAGGACCTCAACAACACCGTGCACCGCCATCACCCCGGCGTGGTCACCATCGCCGAGGAGTCCACCAGCTGGCCGGGCGTCACCCGCGGCACCGACGTCGGCGGTCTCGGCTTCACCATGAAATGGAACATGGGCTGGATGCACGACACCCTCGGCTTCCTGCAGCGCGACCCGATCCACCGCTCCTGGCACCACAACGAGATCACCTTCTCGCTGGTGTACGCGTGGAGCGAGAACTTCGTGCTGCCGATCAGCCACGACGAGGTGGTACACGGCAAGGGCACGCTGTGGACCAGAATGCCCGGCGACGACTTCGCCAAGGCCGCGGGCGTGCGGGCCCTGCTGGCCTACATGTGGGGTCACCCCGGCAAGCAAGTGCTGTTCATGGGCCAGGATTTCGGCCAGTTCCGCGAGTGGTCGCACGATCGCGGGCTGGACTGGGCGGAGCTGGACAACCCACTGCACCAAGGGATCACGGCGGCCGTGCGGGACCTCAACACGGTGTACCGCGCCCGGCCGGCGCTGTGGAGCCAGGACATCACCCCGGGCGGTTACTCGTGGATCGAGGCGAACGACCAGGCGAACAATGTGCTGGCGTTCCTGCGGTACGGGTCGGACGGGTCGGTAGTCGCCTGCGTGTACAACTTCTCCGGTTCGGTGCACGGTGCGTACCGAGTGGGCCTGCCGTTCGCCGGACAGTGGACCGAGATCCTGAACACCGACGCCGCCGAATACGGCGGATCGGGCATCGGAAACCTTGGTGCCGTCAAGGGCACTGACGAGGGTTGGCACGGCCGGCCGGCCTCGGCGACGATCGCGTTGGCCCCCAACAGCGCCGTCTGGCTGGCCCCGGACAGCTGACATTCCGTCACGTCAGGTCGACCCGTTCACCCAACGATTGCGACGACAGCGCCCCGCCACCCGGTTCGTCCGGGATGACGGGGCGAGTTGCGTTGCCGGGATGCGACGCAGGCCGAGCTAGTACAGCGCGGCAGCCAGCTTGCGACGAGCCGCGACCACGAACGGCTCGGCCTGATCGAACAATTCGAAGAGTTCGAGCAGGCGGGTGCGAGCCTTGGTGCGGTCGTCGCCCGCGGAACGCTTGACGACCGCGATGAGACGGTCGAACGCGGCCTCCGGCTGCTGGTCGAGCATCTCCACGTCGGCGGCGTCGAGCGCGGCGTCCACATTGCCGGGGTCGGCGTCGGCGGTCGCGATCGCCGAGGCCGGGATGTTCTGCGCGCGGCCGAGGAACCGCAGCTGACGCAGCGCGCCCTTGGCTTCCTCGTTGCCCGGCTCCGCGGCGATGATCGCCTCGTAGGCGGCCTCGGCACCGGCCAGGTCGCCCTGCTCCAGCGCCGTCTCCGCGGCGACGAAGCGGGGGTCCTCCGGGGCCTCCTGCGGCTCCTCGCCGCCGGGCAGCTTGCCCGCCACCGCGTCGATCACCGCGCTCAGCCACTGCCGAACCTGCGGCTCCGGTTGGGCGCCCTGGAAGTCGGCCAGCGGCTGGCCGCCCGCGACCGCGATGACGGTCGGGATGCCCTGGACACCGAACGCCTGCGCGATCCGCATATTCGCCTCGGCCTCGACGGTGGCCAGGTCCCAGGCGCCGTTCGCCTCGCCGACCAACCGCTCCAGCGTGCGGACCAGCTCGACACTGCCCGGACTGCGTTGCGAGTACAGCGCGACGACCACCGGCACCTGCACCGAGCGGCGTAGCACCTTGGTCTCGAAGTTCGCCTCGTTCACCGCGTAGTCGCCGCCGTTGGCGGCACCGGGCGCACCGGCGGGCGGTTGCTTCAAACCGGAGAGATCAACTGCCCCGGACATGGCGGCGACAGCGGCTGGCGAAGGACGGCGTGCAGCAGGTCGAGTCACGGTTTCCAGTTTGTCACGACGTGGCGGCGGCCGGAGCCCCGGATCCGGCAGAATTCGCGTTGCTCAGCTCACCGAGCTTGCCCGAGCGAACCGCCCAGATCTCGAACAGCACGGTGAAGAACGGCGGGAGGCTGGACAGCAGCGCGAGCACGGTGGTCTTCGCGTTCCAGCCGAGCTCACGCGCGGTCACGATGGCGAGGATCACGAATAGCACAAAGATGATGCCGTGCGTCATGCCGAACACCTTCACCGGCCACAGCACCGGCTCGGGGAGGCGCTTGAACACCATGCCGACGATCAGAAAAACCCACGAGATCGCCTCGAGCACCGCGATGAAACGAAACCGCTTCGCGACGGTGCTCAGGTCGAAGACATTGCCCATGCGCACCATTGTGCCGGATGCACTACGACGTGTCGTAGTGCGACGGGTCACATTCGATCGCCGCCGCCCGCCGTCCGGGCGTGCAGACGACGCGGCCCCCGCGCACCTGCGCGGGGGCCGACGACGAACTCGCTTGCGGCAGAACTAGACCCGGACAATCAGGGCATCACCCTGACCGCCGCCACCGCACAGCGCGGCGGCACCGACGCCACCACCGCGGCGCTTCAGCTCCAGCACCAGGTGCAGCAGGATGCGCGCACCGGACATGCCCAGCGGGTGCCCGATCGCGATCGCGCCACCGTTGACGTTCACCTTCGTCGGATCGATGCCCAGCTTGCGGGTCGAGGCGACACCGACCGCGGCGAACGCCTCGTTGATCTCCACCAGATCCAGGTCGGCGGGCGAGATGCCCTCGCGCGCACAGGCCTTCGCGATGGCGTTGGCCGGCTGATCCTGCAGCGTCGAATCCGGGCCCGCGACCACGCCGGCGGCGCCGATCTCGGCGATCCAGCTCAGGCCCAGCTCCTCGGCCTTGGCCTTGCTCATCACCACGACCGCGGCGGCGCCGTCGGAGATCTGCGAGGCGGTGCCCGCGGTGATCGTGCCGTCCTTGCGGAACGCGGGGCGCAGCTTGGCCAGCGACTCCGCGGTGGTGTCGGCGCGGATGCCCTCGTCGGCGGCGACCAGCAGCGGGTCGCCCTTGCGCTGCGGCACCGACACCGGGACCACCTCGTCGTCGAAGACGCCGTTCTTCCACGCCTCGGCGGCGCGCTGGTGCGAGGCCGCGGCGAACGCGTCCTGGTCTGCCCGGCTGACCGGCTCGGTGTCGTTGCGCTGTTCGGTCAGCGCGCCCATCGGCTGATCGGTGAAGATGTCGTGCAGGCCGTCGTAGGCCATGTGGTCACGCAGCGTCACGTCGCCGTACTTGAAGCCCTCGCGGCTCTTCTCCAGCAGATGCGGGGCCTGGCTCATCGACTCCTGGCCGCCCGCGACCACGATCTCGTACTCGCCGGCCCGGATCAGCTGGTCCGCCAACGCGATTGCGTTGATACCGGACAAACACACCTTGTTGACGGTGAGCGCGGGCACGTCCATCGGAATGCCGGCCGCCGCGGCCGCCTGCCTGGCCGGGATCTGGCCCGCGCCCGCGGTGAGCACCTGGCCCATGATCACGTAGTCGACCTGCTCCGGCGCGACGCCGCCCTTTTCCAGCGCGGCCTTGATGGCGAAGCCGCCGAGGTCGGAACCGCTGAAGTCCTTGAGGCCGCCGAGCAGGCGACCGACCGGGGTGCGTGCGCCGGAGACGATCACGCTCCGGGGACGGTCGGAGGCGGAGCCGAGGGGGTGGGTAGGGACAGCAGTCACGACTGAGCCTCGCTATCTAGGTTTCGCAGAGTTCCGTACTCCACGGTAACCGCTACGCCCGAGTTGCCGGTACGCAGGTAGCGGCTACCTTCGAGTAGTGAGCAACGTTATGGATTCGTCCGATTTCATCCCCGCGGACTACGTCGTCGCCATCGACCACGTCGGTGTCGCCGTGCCCGACCTGGATGTCGCGGTTGCCTGGTATGCCGAGCACCTCGGCATGATCGAGACCCACCGCGAGGTCAACGAGGCCCAGGGCGTGCACGAGGCGATGCTCTCGCTGCCCGGCGCACCCGACCGCGGGACTGCCCTGCAGTTGCTGGCTCCGCTCAACGGGGAGTCGACCATCGCTAAGTTCATCGACCGTAACGGCGCGGGCCTGCAGCAACTGGCCTACCGGGTCACCGACATCGATGCCGTCTCCGCGCACCTGCGCGCGCGGGGCCTGCGTTTGCTGTACGAGGCGCCGAGGCCTGGAACAGCGGATTCCCGCATCAATTTCATCCATCCGAAGGATGCTGGCGGTGTGCTGATCGAGTTGGTCGAGCCGAACGCGAATGTTACGCACTAGTATCAAGATCGGGCGGGCAAAACTCTTCGGAATCACATTCGCGGTCGAGTCACCATCAGGTCTCTGTAGGCTGTAGTTTGTGTGCCATGTCGTCACCTGAGTCCGATCGCAATCGCTTCGTTGCACTGCCCTTCACCGTTGTGCGCAAGGGTTATGCGCAAGACGAGGTACGCAACTACTTCGACCGCTTCGACGCCGAACTAAGGGTCACCGCTACCGACCGGGATGCTGCTGCGGCACAAGCCCGTAACCTCGCGAGCCAGCTCGAGGATGCGCGTGACGAGATCGACGAGCTCCGCAAGGAGGTCGACCGACTCTCGGTGCCGCCCACCACCGCGGAAGGCATGTCCGACCGCATCTCCCGCATGCTGCGGCTGGCCTCCGACGAGGCCTCCGAGGTTCGGGCCCTGGCCCAGGCCGAGGCTGCGGAGATGGTGTCGATCGCGGAGCAGCAGGCCACCGAGATGCGTGGCAAGTACGAGTCGTTGCTGGCCGAAACCAAGGAAAAGCGCGAGGCGCTCGAGATCGAGTTCGAGCAGACCCTGGCAAACGCGCGCACCGAATCCGCCAAGATCATCGAGGCGGCCCAGGCCGAGGCCGACCGCCTCGGCAAGGAAGCCGACGCCAAGCGCAAGGCGACCCAGCAGGACTTCGAGGTCACCATGGCGGAGCGGCGCACCAAGCTCACCCGCGCCATGGAGGAGCTGGAGGCCACCAGCCGCGCCGAGGCCGCACAGCGGATCAAGGACGCGACCGACGAGGCCAACCGCCTCATCACCTCCGCGACCCAGACCTCCGAGCGCAAGATCGCGCACGCGAAGGAACTGGCCGAGGAGATGCGCGTGCTGCGTGGACGCGTGCTCGCCCAGCTGCTCGGCATCCGCGGCCAGCTCGACTCGGTGCCCGCGATGCTCGCCGCGGTCAACCGGGAAAGCGAACTGCTGGACGGTGTTCCGGATCAGCGCAAGTCGATCAGCAACAACACCAAGCAGGTCTCCGGTTCCAGCCGCAAGGCCATCCCCGAGGTCGCCTCGGAAGAGGATGACATCGTCGATGAGGAGCGCGAGAACGCCGACATCAGCAACTAAAATCGGCGGGCCAAGCGGCGACTAACGCAGTAACCCAACCGAATTCAATCCAAGGCCGCCCCTTCACCGGGGCGGCCTTCCTAATTCCCAGGGCCACTAGGACTTCGGGATCACGCCATTGGCGAACGGCCATAAGAACATCGGGGCGCCGACTGCACGCATCAGAGCTGTCGCCTTCTCCGACAAAGACATTCGGAACGAACGCCGCGATTCCGAAGAATCCCCTTTGGCGACAAGGACATTCAGAATTTTCGCCGTACGCCGGCCGATCAGCGGCCGACGCTCACGACCAGCGGCGCGTGATCCCCCGCGTCTGGCGCCCGTTCCAGCAACCGCGGTGCCAATGCCTGCGATCGTCCTCACCACCATCGGCGGCCCACGCGACGATATGCGCAACCCCCAGCGCGATCTCGTGGTCACACCCGGGGCAGCGGTACACCTTCACCGCACGCGCACCAGGGATGGTGCGAACAACATAGGTCTCATCCCCGCCCGGCCCCGCCTCGGTCCGGCCGAAGACATCACCGAGCGGCGCGCCGCCCGTCCGCGAGCGGCCCGTGTGACCGTCTGCGCGCGGTTTCCGACGAGGCATGCTGCCAGCCTATTACTCGCGCAGAGGTGGCTCTGATCGGCCGCTACCCATCCTGCTGCGATGCCGGACGGATCGGCGGGCTCGACCTGCCGCGATCTGTCCGGATGTGGCACAGTAGGGCACCGCCGGAACGCCCCCGCCGTACCCGCGGTGACCAGGTTCGCAGCAATCTCACAGGGAATACCAGGATCGAACACAGCGGCGTCCGCAATCATGGAGAGACACCGCACAGACACGGAGGTATCGATGGCCGTCGCGACGACCACGGACGACCGCATACCGGTCGTCGGTTCTCGTTGGTGGCGACCGAGGGTGCCCGCGACCGTCGGCTATCTGTCCGCGCTGGTCATCGTCACGTCGATCTTCTCTGCGCTGAGCGATTCGGCGCAGTCGAAGGTGGTGCTGCATGCCAGCACCAACCTGCACAACCTGCTGCAAGGCCGGGTCGTCACGCTGCTGTCGAGCGCGCTGGTGATCGGCGATGTCGGCACCGCGTGGTTGATCATGCCGCTGCTGGCCTGCCTGCTCGCCTTGGCGGAGCTGCGTTTCGGCGCGCTGCACATGGTGCGCGTCTTCCTGGCCGGGCACATCGGCGCGACGCTGCTCGTCGCGGCGGGGCTCTGGGTAGCGGTCGAGTTCGATTGGATGCCCGCCAGTGTGCGCTGGAGCGAGGACGTCGGTATCAGCTACGGCGCCATGGCTTTGATCGGCGCGCTGGTCTTCGTCGTGCCGAGCAGACTGCGGATCGCTTGGGCCACAGTGTGGTTCACGGCCGCAGTGGCCGGCGTGCTGCTCGGACAGAACTTCACCAGTGTCGGACACCTGCTGGCGTTCTGCATCGGCTCGGGCGTCGGCTACGGCATGATCCGGACCAAGACGCCGGTCACTCGGCGGTTCACCAAGGTGGAGCGGGCGTTGCTCGGCACCAGTGTGATTCTGGCCGCCGCCGTCCTCTTCGGCTGAGCGACACGATGCCGCGAGTCGAGGCGGGCTGACGTCCACGGCCGTCGGTTGGTCACCTAGAGTGCTTGGGTGCGCCTAGTGATTGCTCGCTGTCAGGTCGACTACGTGGGGCGACTCACCGCCCATCTCGCGATGGCCCGCCGCCTGCTGTTGGTGAAAGCCGACGGCTCGGTCCTCGTGCATTCCGACGGCGGCTCGTACAAGCCGCTCAACTGGATGAGCCCGCCGTGCTGGCTGGAAGAGCGCGGCGCTGCCGACATCCCCGAGGGCGCGAAGGCTCTGTGGGTGGTCACCAACAAGGCCGGCGAGGAACTCCGCATCACCATCGAGGACATCGAGCACGACTCCTCGCACGAACTCGGCGTCGACCCCGGTCTGGTGAAAGACGGTGTGGAAGCCCACCTCCAGGTCCTCCTCGCCGAGCACGTGACGACCCTGGGCCCCGGCTACAGCCTGATCCGCCGCGAATACATGACCGCGATCGGCCCCGTCGATCTGCTCTGCCGGGACGCCGAGGGCGCCACCGTCGCGGTCGAGATCAAACGCCGCGGCGAGATCGACGGCGTCGAACAGCTCACCCGCTACCTCGAACTCCTCAACCGCGACCCCCTGCTCGCCCCGGTAGCAGGCGTCTTCGCCGCCCAGCAGATCAAACCGCAGGCCCGCACCCTCGCCGAAGACCGCGGAATCCGCTGTCTCGTCCTCGATTACGACGCCCTGCGCGGTACCGAGAGCACCGAATTCCGCCTGTTCTGAGGCGTATCAGCCCTCGAACGGGATGAAGTCTTCTTTGCGGGCTCCGCACACCGGGCACACCCATCCGTCGGGGATGTCGGCGAACGGGGTGCCCGGTGCGATCCCGCCATCCGGATCACCTTCGGCGGGATCGTAGATCGCTCCGCAGGTCACGCAGATCCACAGTGCGGCAATATCGTTGGGCGACCTGCCCGGCGTGGTTCGCACGCCGTCGCCGGTCACGGCTCGACCGGTCCGGCCAAGGACCCGAGCGAGAACCGGTTGCCGCGGCGGAAGGTGCCGAAGTCGTTGAACCGAACGCCGCGTTCGCGCAAGATCACCTGGCACTCCCGTCTGATCGCCTCGCGCACATAGAACGGATCGCGGACCAAGAAGTGGTGAATGGCGTGCGTGCCACCGAAGTTGAAGCACAGTGCCTGCATCGGCCACAACCACTTCGCCGTCCAGACCTGCGTCTGCTGCAGAACGTTGTGCGCTTCGACATCGCCGTAGTAGTGCAGGTTCGAGCTGACGAAATGCAGACAGAAGGTTCGAATCGCGTTCGGGGCCAACAGGGTAACCGCCAGGAAGTTCATTGCGTGATACGCGGCGTTGTGCGGGACGTTTCCGCCGAACAGCTCGTAGACGTGCACCCCGATCGCAATGTGCCACAGCCCGTAGTGGACTGCGCCCAGCGGGAAGTAGCCCAGCGGAACCGTCACCGCCAGGAAGCGGGCATCAGCGGCGTCGCGTGCCGCACGCGCCACATACTCGTTGACTATTCGATGCGTACGAAACGGCCGGGTGTAGATCCCCAGCATGGTGTCCAACAGACTGAGCAGACGATGCCCACCCCACCGCTGACCGTTGGTGATGCCGCGTTCCTCGAGATCGGACTCGGTGCCGGATACCTCATGGTGATGCAGGTGCAGACGCCGCCGGACCCACGGGTTTATGGTGCTCGGCCGAAACACCCACACCCCCAGGATCATTGCGTTGTGCACCCACTTGTTCGTGCGGAAGTACATCGAGTGGATGAGGTCGTGCTCGAGTTCGTGCAGCAGCGACAGCCAGAACGCGGTCACCACAATCGTCACCCACCAGGGCAGCACACCTACCGCATACAGTGCGGAATCTCCCACCATTCCCAGAATCGCCGCCACGAAGATCGTCATCCCGATCGCGTCCTGGTGACCACCGATCCACGGATGCCTTGTCCGCCAACGGTCACCGACGAGCATTATCTGTTCCCGAATCGACGAGATCCGATCCGCATCGTCCTCGGCGAGGCAGCGTTCGCCGGGCAGGCGAGTCGCGAGTCGCATGATGTCTCCTGTAATGGATTGCGGGATAAGGGATGCCACGTTTCGCTCAACGGATAACGGCCGCAGCGGGAACATGCTCGGCTAGTTCGCGGAGCGCCTCGGCCTGCGGCCGGCCGCGCCGGTGGGATCCCGGCCACGAAGGGAACCACCAGTTCCAACGGCCCATGATCTGCATCAGCGCGGGCACCAGAATGAGCCGGATCAAGGTGGCGTCGATGATCAAAGCGACAGCGATGGCGAACCCGAACGACTTCAGGCCGTTGATCTCCGACACCAGCAGGCTGCCGAACCCGACAGCGAGAATCACCGCGGCCAGCGTGATCGACCGGGCGGTGCTTTGCAGACCGACGGCGACCGACCGGCGGTTGTCGCCGGTGGCCCGATACTCCTCCTGGATCCGGCGAACGAGGAACAACTCGTAGTCAGTCGACAACCCGAACAGTACGACGAACACGATCAACGGCACCTGCGGCCAGATCAGGCCTTGATTGGCCAAGCCAGACGCTTGGTCACTCACATCACGTTGGAATACCAGCACGGTGAGTCCAAAGGACGCTCCCGTGGCCAGCAAGCTCATCAGGATCGCCTTCAACGGCAGGATGACGCTGCGGAGCACGACGACAAGCACCGCGAACATCAGAGCCAGCACCCAACCGACCACCCACCACAGCTTGGTCGATGTCTCGGTGAGGATGTCGCTGATGAGTGCGCTAGGACCGCCGACAGTCACCGGGAGACCGGGCGGGGCATAGGTCGGAGCGATATCGGTACGAATCCGTCGCACCAGTTCGACGACGTTCTGCGAAGTCGGTAGGTGCTTCGGGACCGCGAGCACCGCAGTGAGATCCACCCCATTGTCCAGCTTCGACACCGCGGCCACTTCCGGATCCGCACGCAGGGCGACGAGGAGAGGCTCGACGTTCGGTTCGGCAGAATCGGCAGGTCGACTCAGCAGGATTGTTACCGTTGCACCAATACCGGGAACGTCTCGGTCGGTGATAGCAAAGCCGGTGATCACCGGTGTATCGGCCAATGCTCGGGCTTCCGAATCGAATCCGAGCGTCATGTTCGGTGTCGGCACTGCCGCCAGCAGTAGACCGGCGGTCACCGCGATCGTGTACGGCCACGGGTGGCGCATCAGGTGGTCGGCCCAGCGGGTCAGTCGTCCTGCCGCCTCGCCATTCTCGCCGCCCAGCCGTGGGATCCCCCGGGGCCGCCATTCGAGCCACTTCGTGAGGGCTACCAGAACTGCGGGCAGCAATGAAACCGAGGCCACTGCTGTCGCTGCGATAACGGCCATGGTTCCGACCGCAGCAACCGCGAAAATATGCCAACGGACCAGAAACAGGCTCACGCAGGCAAACAACAAGATAAGTGCGGAGTAGACCACCGTCCGTCCGGTGGTGGCAGATGCCGCCCTGATGGCCGCCAGCGGGTCGGCACCCTTCGCCAATTCTTCGCGGTAGCGGTTCATTACGAACAACGCGTAATCGATGCCGATGCCGAGTCCGATGGCGTTCACCCCGATCAGCAACATGCCGTCGACCGGGAAAATATCGCGGATCACCGCGAACAGGCCCAGGGTGGACAGCACCGATGCGGCAGCGATCACCACCGGCACCAGTGCCGCGACCGGTGCGCGCAGACCAACCAGCAGCACAAGGATCGCGGCGGGCACCGCGACCAACTCGATGCGCATCAGATCGGATATCTCGGCTTCCTGCACCGCCTGGCCGAATGCCGTTCCCCCGAGCAGATAGGCACGCACCGCGCCGGCCGACGCGGCTCGGGTTGCCTCGTCGATCACGGCCTGCTGGACCGGTACTCGGTTCTGCCGTAGCCGGTCGTCGCCGGACATCCCGACAAGCAGATACGCCGTGTGCTCGTCGCGGAACAGCGGGCGCAGTGGTTCGAGTGTTTCGGTCAGGACCTGTACCGGACGGGCATCGCCGACCCTCGGCAGCAACACCATGCCGTCGACGCCGTCCATCGGACCCAACGCGGCGATCGCGGCGTTGATCGCCGCATCGAACGTCGGATCTGTCGAGCTGTGCATCGGTGAATGCAACACCGCGATCATCTGGTCATTACCGAAGGATGGCAGGCCCGCACTGATCAGCCTCCCGGCTCGTTGTGACTCGGAGCCGGAGACCTCGATCGTCGGGGAGGACACCGATCCCAGCAGGTATGGCAGGCCGATGAGGCCGATAACCGCGGCCACCAGCCATCCCGCGAACACTCTGCACCGATACCGGACCATCAGCACCGCCAAGCGCGCAAGCGGATCCCCACGCCCAACAGACACACGCCACCCCCTTCGAATGACTTCCGCCGCTTACCGCGTCGCGTCGACGATTGCCGGCGCGACGCGGCGAAAAGCACGATCATTACCGAGCCGACGGAACCGTATATCTACTCCGGCGCCTCGGACTGAGTGGTATCGATATCGGTCACTGTGAAATCGCCGGTCGGGACGCTGTCGCAGGACGTTACGCCGTGATTGTTGATCTTGGCTTTCGCCGAGAAAATATCGTCGGCATCAGGGCCTTCGGGGCCGGACTTGACCTTGGCGTCCAATTTTCCGGTCTTTCCGTCCAACTGGAGGGTAATTGTCACCGTCCCGTTCTCGATTTCTATCTCGTCCTTCTTGCCATTCCCATCATCGTCTTCTTCCTCTTTTCCCTTACCCTTGAGCTTCGAGGTCTTGATAACACAAGCTTTGCCATCGTCACTGGGCTCAGCGCTGATGTCCGTTGCACTACCGGTACCGTTGCCGGCGCACTCACCCGGGAATTCGCCCTTGGCGGTGGCCTTGAAGCTGGATCCGTCCTTGGAGATGGTGACCGAGCCTTTGCCATCGGCACAAGGCTCGTTCGGGGCTTCCTTTTGCGCGTCGTCGCCTTGTGCCGAGGAGCCTGGGGCGTCGACAACTGTGTAACCGAGAGCGGCCACAGCCATCAGCCCTGCTGCGACAAGACCAACGTGCCGGGTCATCCTGCGGTGACCGCCGACCGCATCTGCCGAACTGGATTCCTTCGTCGTTTCAATTGCCATCGCAAACCTTCCCATCGACTGTGAGACCAACGAACCAGGCCACCGGCCGGCGATTCAGCCGGGCCGGGGTTGTCACGATCCTGCGAGAGTCTGGTGAAGAATTGGACTGCGGGCAGAACCTACCATCCGGAATGGTCATCTAGCATTCGTCGCCATAGGGCATCTGGATGGAAGGAATTCGGCAAAATTGTTTGCGCACAAGAGGATCGGCCTGTCGGTCGAAAGTCCAGACCGTATGGGTCGGTCCGTCCGGGTGCGTCGGACTGAACCCCGTACACCGCGCTGGCAGCTCCGCCGTCGCGCAGGCCCTAAGCGGTAGTCGCAGCCGCGCAGCCCGCCTGCGATAGTGCAGCCGCACCGTCTTTCGAGATCCGCACCGCTTCTCGGGATCCGCGCATTGACTCTGGACTTCCGCATTGGGTGCGGATCCCAAGGGTGTGCGTATTTTCCGCCGTAGCGGGGTGGTCCGGGTCGCTGGGTGGTCTGGAAACGACGAAAGCCCCCCAGCTGTGCTGGGGGGCTTTCGTGAATG
>NZ_BJXA01000040.1 GCF_007990755.1 Nocardia ninae NBRC 108245
CCCGTCTACGCCGACGCATGATGCGCACACCCTGCTGAGGCAGGGCGCGGACGCCCTGCGCAGCGGGCGTGGTCAGGGGTGCGGATAGACCCCGGGTTGCGCGAGGCGTCCGAGTGCTTCGGCGATATCGCCGTCGGTTCGGCCGAATGCCAGATCGAAGTACGTGCTCAGGTAGGTGCGTTGGAGCGCGATCGACCGGTCCGGGTCGACGCTACCGACGGTTGATTCGGTGGTGGCTGCCGGCAACAGCCCGGCAGCGCAGAGCTGGGGCAGAACGACTTGTACGTCGTTGAAGGACATGTGTTCGGTGCCCGAGAGACGCAGTGGAAGCTTTACGCCGATGTTGTTGGGCCACAGGGGTTCCCAGTTTTCCCGGTTGAGCCAGCGCGGGTTGTCGTTGCCAAGCATCAGCAGTGGCCGGTCCAGGCCGTCGGCGACGACGGACCCCAGCAGGGGACCGTCCAAATTCACCCCTGCGCGGATGCGCGGGTCATCGTGCATCGTTTGGGCGGTGGTGGCGCCACCGAGGGAATGGCCGAACATTCCGATCTTCGACAGATCGAGAATGCCGGCCAGGTCCACAGTTCCGCGGTGGTCACCACTCGCAGAATGTCCGGACGCGATATCGGCAAGCTGGTCGACTACGAATCGGGTGTCGGCTACGCGGACCGGCAGAAGAACGTCGCTCAGTACCTCCGGTGGCGAGTCCAGCGGTACGACGGTCCGTTCGGTGCGCCCGTCGGGGAACTGCACGGCGAAGGCTTCATAGGTGTGGTTGATCGTCGCGACGATGTAGCCGTGGCTGGCGAGATCTTCGGCCTGGGCGGTGTTCAGTCCGGCCGGGTCGTCCATCCCGGGCGAGAACAGCAGGATCGGGAACGGGCCGTCAGCTGCGCGAACGGGCGCGTCCTCGCGGCTGTGGCTCGGCCCGAGGGCCCAGTCGCCCGAAGGAATGCCCTGCCCCGTGAGATCACTCGTCAGCAGTTCCAGACCACCAGGCGTTGTCCACGGCGCGGTGGATATGGGGTCGGAATCCATTGCCGGATACCAAATCTGGACCATCAGTTCCCGTGGACGATCGTGGTTCCAAGGGTCTGGGCGACCGCGATCGATCAGGTGCACGTCGGTGACGCCGACAGGCAGGTCACCGGTGGGCTCGGGCAGCGCGACCGTCACCAGCGGCTTCGCTTCTGGAGCCGCGGTCGCATGGCCGGTGTTCGCCGCTACCGCGATCGATACCGTGGTCAACGCAATGGCACACCAGCGCAGCGTATTCGAATGGATGACGACCCCCTACGAAGTGTTTCTGCATGGAACATTACAAGGTCGTTGAACACGCGGAGCCGCAGCGGACGTAACTGGCGCGGTGAAGAGTCCGAGATGCCGGTGGGTTCTCGTCGGCCACCGGCGCCCGGGGGGTTACTCGGACCACAACCTGGTGTCGCGGCTTTCGATCAATGCGCGAATACGTGCCACTGCGGCGTGCATCGGTTGGGCAGGCAAACGGCGTCCATCTCGCAGCCGGACGGCCACTTCGCCGTTGCTGGTCTCGGCGGGGCCGAGGATGAGCTGGTATGGCACGAGCCGGGTTTCGCGCACCCGGGCGGCCAGGCTTCCTGCTTCCGCGTCTATCAGTTGCACGCGTAAACCGGCTGCGAGGCAACGATCACGAAGATCGATAGCCGCGGACCTCTCAGCCTCGTGTATCGGCAATACCGCTACCTGCAGTGGGGCAAGCCAGGCGGGAAAGGCGCCGCCATGCTGCTCGATCAGGTGGGCAACGGCACGCTCGACACTGCCGATGATGCTGCGGTGCACCATGACCGGCCGATGCTTCGCGCCATCGGCGCCGGTGTAGCTCAGATCGAACTGCTCGGGCTGGTAGAAGTCGACCTGAATGGTGGACAGAGTCGATTCGCGACCGGCGTGATCGCTCACCTGGACATCTATTTTCGGGCCGTAGAACGCGGCCTCACCTTCGACGGCTTCGTAGGGCACGCCGGATCGGTCGAGTACCTCGCACAGGATCTTGCTCGCTTGCTGCCACATATCCGGCGCCGCAACATATTTCCCGCTCGCGCCGGGAAGCGACAGTCGGTAGCGCTCGGTGCTGATCCCCATCGCCCGGTACGCCGAGCCGATCAACGCCAGCGCGCCGGCGACCTCCTCGGCAACCTGATCGAGAGTGCAGAAGATGTGCGCATCGTTGAGCTGGATGCAGCGGACCCGAGTCAAACCACCGAGCACACCGGATAATTCGGAACGGTACATCGCGCCGAGCTCAGCCATTCGCAGCGGGAGCTCACGGTAACTGTGCGAGCGTGCCCGATACATCAGCGCGTGATGCGGGCACAGGCTGGGGCGTAGCACCATCTGCTCACCACCGAGGTCCATTGCCGGGTACATGTCGTCGCGGTAATGCGCCCAGTGCCCGGAGATTTCATACAGTTCACGTTTGCCCAGGACCGGCGAGTACACATGCTGATAACCCGCCTGTCGTTCCACGGTGCGGATGTACTCCTCGAGGCTGTGGCGCACGATCGCGCCGGCGGGTAACCAGTACGGCAGCCCGGCCCCGATCAACGGGTCGGTATCGAACAGGCCGAGTTCCCGGCCCAATTTTCGGTGGTCGTGCATGCGGGTCTCCTCCTGCGAAAGGGCGGATGAGCGCACGGAAAAGCCCCGGGCATCCGCCCGGGGCTTTGATCAGAACGTAGTTCAGCGCGCCGGGACGTCGTCCGGCGTCGTCGTGAATTGAGCGCGCTGCATGCCCAGCACGCTACACCCGCCTGCTGTTTCGCGACAACGCATAATCGGCTCCTACAGCAAGACCGCACGTTGCCGCGGACAGACCGAACCGCGGCCGATGACTCTTCTCGATCGACCGGCTCCCGTTCGGCCACACTGCGTTTCACCACGGCCGCTCGACGGAGGGCGTCGGGGGTGAGGTGTTGAAGCAGCGGATGGAGGTGTCACGCCGGCTTTTTCATCGCCCCACGCCGCAAGCCGAGACGTGTACGCAAGCTGCTTGCGACCAGCCCGAATATCGAACGGCCACCGCCCCGCGCAGGCGCATCCTTCTCGGAGGCGAACCAGATTTGAAAGTTCGCCGGGTTGATCGGAAGCGAGATGTGTTCGTGCGTAATGGCCCAGGTGCCATTCAACCGTCGCAGACAGACCGTCTCTCGCACCCATATCGGCAACTCGATCCCGCCTCGGCGCTTTCCCGAGTCCAGATGAAGCATGTTGGCGAAGGCTGTGTCATCGGTGGCGACTATGGTCAGGTCGTGCGTTTCCAAGCCGATGGGGCCGACGTACCCGTCGAACCACCGCAAGAAATTGCGACGCACCTCATCGGCCCCGGTGAAACGCAAGGGTGCTACGGCGTCGTAGTAGATGATGTCGGGTGAATAGAACGATATGAGCAGATCGATGTCCCTCGACCGCTGCGCATCGGTGCGGCGCTCCAGGAACGCCCTGATCTGAGCTTCATTCGAGGTCATCGTGTCTCCGTTCGGGATTGCCGGCCGCAAGCCGGTCACCCGGCAGCCGACCTTGTGCTTTCGGTAATCCGACGATGCAGCCAGCGAAAATGTGAGGCGCTGTGTGCCGGTCTTCTCACCGTCGAGCAGGGGGCTGCGGTTCTGGTGCGGATGGCCTCAGGCTGGTGGTGGTCTCGACTGATAGCGTCTGTTTCGTGACTATCAGGGCGACGCTGGTCGGTTCTGGGCGGCGCTCGAAGATCTCAGACCTATGACGGACGAACTCGACGACCGACTGGACCGGATCGGCCAGCACCATTTTCGTGCGAAGTTCCGGTTGCGCGGACGGGACCGCGCGGTGGTCGACCTGCGTGGGATCAACACTGTTCGCAAGCACGCCGAGGACCTGATCGCCCGCAGGCTGGCCCCGGCCGAACCGCTCAACGATGGTCGGCAGACGCCCTATCGCGGACATCCCGTCTTCGTCGCCCAGCACGCCACCGCGACGTGCTGCCGCACCTGTCTTGCGCGCTGGCACGGTATTCCGGCCGGGCACGCGCTGGACGACGCCGAGCGGGCTTACGTCGTGGAAGCGATCTGCCGGTGGATCGTGAAGCAGTACGCACCCAACCAACCGCCTCCGTGACTGGCGCGCAGGACAGCGGTCGGCCGGTCCGGGCGACGGCGCGCGTGTGGGTCGCCCTTCGGCAGGGGCTTCGCCGGCGGGTACACCGCGATTCGCTCGTTTGTGCATTCGCTGCCAGCAATAGGCTCTACTACAGTTAATGAAGTGCGAATTTTCGACGGAAATGTGGAGGTGCAGGGGCGAATGGCGGATGAGCCGATCGACTCCGGGCGACCCGTCCCGCACCCTGTCGCGGCGACCTTCGACTTGCTCGGCGACCGCTTGACGCTGACGATCCTGCGCCACGCCTTCGTCAACCGCACCAGCCGGTTCAACCAGTGGATCGAGCGCACCGGATCCCCGCCTGCCGTACTCACCGCGCGGCTCGCGGCCCTCGTCGACGCGGGTGTTTTCATCCGCACCCCGCAGGTCGGGGCCTCGGACAGATTCGACTATCTGCTGACCGAACTGGGCCGCGCGACTTGGGAAATCCTCGTCTCCATCTGGGGCTGGCAGCGCGAATGGACCGCCGAGGGCGCGCTGCACCCCGACTTGGTGCACGACGCGTGCGGTCACCGGGGACCGCCGGTGCTGATGTGCCGAACCTGCGGGCGCACGGTGACGCCGCGCGACACCGATGTCGAGCTCGGCGACGATGCGTTGGGGCGCTTCACCTCCAGCGGCAGGCGCCGCGCCCGCGCCCCCGTTTCCGCGCGGAGCGATATGCAATTCGACGAGGTCATGGCCGCGATCGGCGATCGATGGAGCGCCACCGTGACCGGTCTGGCGTTAGCCGGCATGCGCCGATTCGGCGACTTCCGTACGGCCATGAACATGTCACCGACCACGTTGACCGAGCGGCTCACTCGCCTGTGCGAAGCCGAGATCCTGTACCGATCCGGCGAAGGCGCGGGCCGCGAATATCGGCTGACTCCGCGTGGGCGCGCACTGTTCCCGATCTTCGCTTTCCTGCTGGCCTGGTCGGCGCGGGCGCATCCCGAGGCGCCCGAACCGGGCTTGCGTATCCGGCACCGCGCGTGCGGTTCGGACTTGGTGCCCGCGCTGCGCTGCCGCGGCTGCGACGCCCGGCTCGAACGCACCGACGTCCGGTTCGAACCGGTCTCGCAGGCCGTCCTCGACCGCCTCGCCTGACCTGCCCACCAGGCACTCTTGACACTCTCCTTTGAGACGCGTATCACTTCATTAACTGTAGTGGAGGGTAAAGCATCGTGACGCTCAAGGAAGAACTCATCGCGCCGGCCGCGCAAGCACTGACCAATCCGTATCTGGAAGGCATGTACGCGCCGACCGCCGCCGAGATCACCGCGACCGACCTCGCCGTCCTGCACGGCGAACTCCCCGCCGACCTCGACGGCGTCTACGTGCGCAACGGCCCCAACCCGCAGTTCGCACCCATCGGTCGCTACCACTGGTTCGACGGCGACGGCATGTTGCACGCGGTGCACTTCGAGAACGGCAAGGCCACCTATCGCAATCGCTACATCCGCACCACCGAGTTCGAGGCCGAGCGCGCGGCGGGAACGGCGTTGTGGCGCGGGGTGATCGAGCCGTGGGACGACAACCCGCCGGGCGACCGCAGGGAGCGCAACTCCGCCAACACCGACGTCGTCTTCCACCACGGCAACCTGCTCTCGCTGTGGTACCGCGCGGGCAAACCCTATGCGCTGGACCCGATCAGCCTGGAGACCCGCGGCGTCGACACCTTCGGCGGCACGCTGCCCGGCGAGGTCTCCGCGCACGCCAAGGTCGACGAGCGCACCGAGGAGTTCATCTTCTTCGACTACGGCATCCACTCGCCGTACCTGCGCTACGGCGTCGCAGACCCGTCCGGCACGGTCACCCACTACACCGGGCTCGAGCTGCCAGGACCGCGGCTGCCGCACGACATGGCGATCACCGAGAACTACTCGATCCTGATGGACCTGCCGCTCTACAACGACCCGAGGGCCGCCGCGGCGGGCCGGTTCAAGCTGTTCTTCGACCGCACGCTGCCCAGCCGTTTCGCGGTGCTGCCCCGCCGCGGCGACGGCACGCAGGTGCGCTGGTTCGAGGCCGCGCCCGGCTACATCTATCACACGGTCAACGCGTGGGAGGACGGCGACGAGATCGTCATGGTGGTGTGCCGGGTCTCGAAGCCGAGCCCGGTATCCGATCGCGCGAACCCCCTCGCACAACTGCTCGCCTACCTGCGGCCCGAGGCGAAATTGCACAAGTACCGCTTCAACTTACGCACCGGCGCCACCCTCGAAGAGGTGATGGACGACGTCAACACCGAGTTCCCGGCCATCGACCAGGGCAGCACCGGGCAACGCGGCCGCTGGTCGTATCAGATGCGGCTGTCGGTGGACAGCACCATGCTCTTCGACGCGGTGATCAAGTACGACCTGCGCACCGGCGCCAAGCAGACCCAGCCGTTCGGCGACGGCATCTTCGGCAGCGAGCTCGCCGTGGTGCCCCGACCGGACGCGCGCGACGAGGACGACGCCTGGCTGACCATGTTCGCCTTCAACAGCCACACCCAGCTGTCGGAGGTATGGATCTACGACGCCGCCGACCTCGCCGTGGGTCCACTGTGCCGCCTGGGCTTGCCGACTCGCGTGCCCCTCGGTTTCCACGCCACCTGGGTCAGCGGTGACCGGATGCGCGCCGCCGCGCAAACGGCCGAGTGAGCGCCGACCGGCACCGGTTGAGCGTGAGCCTGCCGTACTGGCAGGACCGCGATCCGCTGGATGCCCTGGCCGTCGCCGAAGCAGCCGAGAAGTTCGGTTACCACCGGCTGTGGATCGGGGAGATGGCGACCTTCGATGCCTTCGCGCTGGCCACCGCTATCGGTATGGCGCCCGCACGAATCCCCCTGTGTCTCGGCCCTTTTGCTGTCGATGTCCGCAGTCCTGCCACGGTTGCGATGGGTGTGGCGAGTGTGGCCGCGCTCAGCGGTCGTTCTGTCGATGTCGCTATAGGAAGTTCGAGCACCGTGGTCGTGAGCGGCTGGCATGGCCGCGAAAGAAGCCGTACCGCAGTACATCTGGAGGACTCGGCGCGCATCCTGCGCGGGTTGCTCGCGGGTGAGAAGGTCGAATTCGAAGGAGCGGTGGAGCGCATCAAGGGCTACCGGCTCCGGCTCGCGCCGCCGCACTCCTCGATCGCCGTGGCCGCCTTCGGCGCTCGTGCGCTGGCTGCCGCCGCCCGTACCGCCGATAGTGTGGTGCTGAATCTGGTTACGCCGGAACAGGTGTCGCGTTGTACCGAACTGGTGCGAGCGGCCGCCGCCGCCGCGGGCCTACCGAGTCCAGCGATCTCGGTGTGGGTCACCGCCGCCGCGGACCCGACCGCCGACATGCGCGCCACCGTGCGCCGCGGTGTCGTGGGCTATCTGCGGGCGCCCGGATATGACGCCATGTTCGAGGAGGCGGGCTTCGGTGAGGTGGTACGGCTGGCGCACAGTGGTGCACACCCGCGCGATGTCCTGGCCGCTGTGCCCGACGAATTGCCCGCTGCCGTAGGCATGTTCGGCGATGCTGCCGCATTGGGCGGCCGCCTCGACGCGTATCGCCGCGCGGGTGCCGACGAGATCGTCGTCGTGCCTACCACTTCGGCCGAGGATCCCGCCGGTCACCACACGCTCGAAACTCTCGCGAGGATCGACCATGAATGACTCCTACATTTACGACGCCGTCCGGCTGCCCCGGGCGCGAGTTCGTAAAGCAGGCGGCACGCTCGCCGAGATTCCGCCGTACGAGCTGTTCGGACAACTGCTCAGCGCCCTCGAAAGTCGCTCGCTCAGTGTGGATTCCGTCGACGACATCCTGGTGGGAATCAGCACGACGGTAGGGGAGCAGGGCGGAAACCTGGCCCGTGCCGCGGCCCTGTGGGCCGGCTGGCCGGACCGAGTGCCCGGCGGCGTCGTCTCGCGGCTGTGCTGTTCCGGACTCGACGCCATCGAGAGCGCCGCTGCCCGGGTCGCCGCGGGCTATGCGGACGTCATCGTCGCGGGCGGGGTGGAGTCGATGTCCCGGGTACCGATGCTGTCGGATCGTCCGGCCATCGCCACCGACACCGACCTCGGTGAACGCACCGGCTTCGTGACCATAGGCGTGTCCGCCGACCTCACCGCCGCCTCCTACGGCATCACCCGCGCCGAACTCGACGCCTACGCGGTGCGCTCGCACCAGAAAGCAACCGCCGCATCGACTTCCGCGTCCATAGTGCCGGTACGCAAGGGCGGCACCGTGCTGCTCGACGCGGACGAGGGTGCTCGGCCGGACGCGAGCATCGCCGCTTTCGCCGCACTACCAGCCCTGTTCGGAGACGACCCGGCCTGGGAGCGGGTAGCCCGCCGCCTGCCCGATTCTCCGCGCCCGGCAGCCGGCCTGCACACGATCGCGACCGCGCCACAGCTCGCCGACGGTGCGTCCGCGGTGGTCGTGGGAAGCGTCCGCGCGGCACGGCTGCTCGGTCGGCGGCCGATCGCGAGGATCGTCGGCACCGCACAGACCGCCGTGCGCTCACCACTGCTGACCGCCCCGGCCGCCGCGGCACGGACAGCACTCGCGCGCGCAGGCCTCACCGCCGCCGACCTGGACGTGGTGGAGGCCAACGAATCCTTCGCCGTCACACCGATTCTGCTCGCCAGAGAGCTCGATCTCGACGAAGACCTGGTCAACCCGACCGGTGGCGCACTCGCCGTCGGCCACCCCCTCGGCGCGACCGGCGGCAACCTGATCGTCCAAGCCCTCGACGCACTGACGCGCACGGGCGGCGAACACGCGCTGATCACCATCCCCGCAGCCCTCGGGCTGGGCTCCGCGGTGGTGCTGCGGCGTCTCGAATGAAGGAACACCCCATGGCTGAATCACCCATCCCCGCAGCAGATGTCGCTGGCGCCGACTCCACCACCACTGCGATCAACTCCATTGCCCCCGCAAGCTCCGTTGCCTCCGCAAACTCCACTGTCGCAGGTGGTTCCATTGCCGCAAGGGCGAATGTCCGTACCTGCCACCCCGAAGACCGGGTGCGCCAGTATCTCGATCGAGGGTGGTGGCAGCCCGACACGCTGCCGGAGCTTTTGCAGCGTCGGATCGAGGCGGCACCGGACGCACCTGCCGTCACCGATCCCGCCAACCTCGCCGCGTTGACCGGTGCGGAACCGCGAACGCTGTCCTGGCGCGAACTCGACGAGCACATCCTCGATCTCGCGGCGGTGCTGTACCGCAACGGCATTCGGCAAGGGGACACCGTCGCGGTTCTGTTGCCGAATTCGATCGCGTTGACGGCCACCTATTTCGCGCTGTGGCGGCTCGGCGCGGTCGCGACACCCATGCCAGCTTCCTATCGTCGTCATGAACTGTCCGGCATTGTTTCCGCCGCCGACGCGACGGCGATCATTACGGCGGGTCAGCTGTCCGGGCGCGAACTCGCCTGCGAGGCAATGGAAGTGGTGGGCAACGAGGGCGCCCTCTTCGCCTTCGGACCTGGCGTGCCGGACGGTGCGGTCCTGCTGGACGAACCCGCCGACACCGCCGATCGGGAGCGGCTACGGCGCTACGTCAGCGGACTGACGGTTTCGGTGAACGACCGCGTAACCATCTGCTGGACCAGCGGAACAGAAGCCGCACCCAAGGGAATTCCCCGCTGCCACGGCGACTGGCTCGCCATGGCCTGGGGTGTGCAGGACGGGCTGCACCTAACTCCGGAGTCGGTGCTGCTCAACCCGTTCCCCATGGTCAACATGGCGGGCTTCGCCGCATCCTTCCTGCCGTGGCTGCTCACCGGCGGACACCTGGTGCAGCACCACCCGCTGGACCTACCGGTCTTCCTCGGACAGATCGCGCGGCACCGGGTGACGCACACCAGCATGCCGCCCGCACTGTTGACGATGCTGCTGCACAACGAAACTCTGCGTGCCTCGGCCGACCTGTCGTCACTGCGGCGAGTCGGGTCCGGTGGCGCACCGCTGCCACCGAGCGTGGTGCGCGGCTGGCAGGACGAGCTGGGCATCGAGGTGCTCAACTTCTTCGGTTCCAACGAAGGCGTATGCCTGCTCGGCGCGCCCGTCGACTTCCCCGATCCGGAGATCCGCGCGCAGTACCTGCCGCGCTACGGCGCGCCCGGCGTGCAGTGGGCTTCCCGTCTCGCCGACCGGACGGCGGTGAAGCTCGTCGACGTCGGCACCGGCGCGACGGTCACCGAAGTCGGTGGGACCGGCGAACTCCGGCTCGCGGGCCCCGCCGTGTTCGGCGGCTACCTGCCCGGCACCGCCTCGGCCGAACCGTTCGACGACGACGGATTCCTCTGCAGCGGAGACGTATTCGAGCTGTGCGGCCCAGACGGCCGATACCTGCGTTTCGTGGACCGGATCAAGGAGATCATCATCCGCGGCGGCATGAACATCGCCCCGGCCGAGATCGAGGGCCTCCTTGCCGACGCGCCCGGCGTAGCCGACGTCGCCGTGGTCGGCTACCCGGACCAGGTGCTCGGCGAAAAGTGTTGCGCGTTCGTAGTTCCCGCGCCCGACGCGACCGTGACGCTGGACGTTTTGACCGAGCACCTACGCGCCCGCGAGGTGGCCTCCTTCAAATTGCCCGAACGACTGGAGATCGTCGAGACCTTGCCTCGCAACCCGGTCGGCAAGCTGCTGCGCCGCGAGCTTCGATCGACATTGACCGGCGACCAGCTTTGAACGAGATCAAACAAGCACCGTTCAGCCGAGACATACAGGAGTTCCCATGTCCACCAGCACCATTCACCTGCTAGGCGGCAGCCAAACCGATTTCGCCGTCAACTGGCACCGCGACGGCAAGGGCTTCGACGCACTGGTGGGAACCGTAGTCGGCCAAGCCCTCACGACCACGAACATCGCACCGGACGAGATCGGCGTGATCCACGTCGGTAACGCGTTCGGGCAGTTGTTCACCGGCCAGGGGCAGCTCGGCGGTATGCCCGCCACGGTCATCCCCGAACTGTGGGGCGTACCGGCGGGCAGGCACGAAGCAGCCTGCGCCTCCGGCAGTATGGCGCTGCTGGCCGCAATGACCGACCTCGAATCCGGTCGCTACGACTGCGCCCTGGTGATCGGTGCGGAGCTGGAGAAGACCGTGCCCGGTGACGTGGCGGCAGGCTACCTCGGTGCCGCCGCCTGGGTCGGTCACGAGGCGCAGGACACGAAGTTCGTGTGGCCCACCATGTTCGCCGAGCTGGCCGACGAATACGACCGCCGCTACGGCCTCGACGACACCCACCTGCGCGCGATCAGCGAACTCAATATCGCCAACGCCCGCACCAACCCGCTGGCACAGACCAGGAATTGGACCTTCACCCCGGACAGCTTCGGCACCGACGACACCGCGAACCCGCCGGTGGCCGGTCGACTCCGCCGCCAGGATTGCAGTCAGATGACCGACGGTGCGGCCGCCGTGGTCCTGGTCTCGGATCGATTCCTGGCGCGGCGCAGCGACTTACGGCCCGAGGGTCGCGCAGTGATCAGTGGTTGGGGACATCGCACCGCGGGCCTGCCACTGGCGCAAAAGATACGAGCCAGCGCCGACGACCCCTACGTCTTTCCCCATGTGCGCCGGACAATGCTCGACGCACTCGGCCGTGCCGGCCTGCCCGATATCGACGCGGTGGACGGGGTGGAGGTGCACGACTGCTTCTCCATGTCCGAGTACATGGCGATAGACCACCTCGGCATCACCGGCCCTGGGGAGAGCTGGAAAGCCGTGGCAGGCGGCGATATAACGCGTGACGGCCGGATACCGGTCAATCCTGGTGGCGGATTGATCGGCGGTGGCCATCCCGTGGGAGCGACGGGTGTACGAATGGTGCTCGATGCCTATAAACAGGTCACCGGGCAGGCAGGAGCCTATCAAGTGCCGGATGCCCGTCGGTTCGCCACCCTCAACATCGGTGGGAGCGCCACCACCGCAGCGAGTTTCATTGTGGAGAGCCGGACGAACCGGTCATAGTGAAGTCGGCCCTTTCCTGATCTCGTCGTATTCGCCGACGGTGCAAAGACACTCGGCGCGCAGTGACCGCCGCCGCACGGCTGCCACCTGGTCGATCGCCGGCAACACAGCGGTTGCGAATCGTCGTGCCTGTTCTATGATCATCCGGGAAACACCGCGGCGGCACGCCGCATTCACCCGGCAAATCGACGGTTTTCGCTGGCAACGGTGCGTCGCGGGCGAATGCGATGTAGCCTTCCCACGCGTGATCACTTGTCTGCCATCGAATCTCCTCCTGGAGCCGAAATGACCATCCAGCATCCCATTGAGGACGAGGTCACACAGCTGGCGAGGCGGGTCGAGAAGGCCCGCGGCCGGCTGGCATACCAATTCGATCCCGCGTTGACCGAAGCGCTCTCCGAGGAAGAGCTGCTGGCCGAACGCGAGCTAGCCGAGAAGATTCGCGGGCAAGACCGTGGCCAGCGCTGGAAAGAGGCTCAAGCCGCCGCATCGGCGGCCGACCGCGCCAGGCAGACCACCGAAGCGATCGAGAAGGCCGACATGCGAGATCTACTGGTGGCCCGCAAGGCAATTGCTGCGCAGCGCCGTGAGTCGAGCCCGCATGCCAAACTCGCCTCGCTGTACCGGCATCGGGCCTGGTCGCTGCGTGCGCTGGCCGGTGTCGTCGGCGCGGGCATGCTGTGGTCCGCGGTGAACGTCCAGCACAACATCGCGCCCGGCGGCCCCGGCGACCCGCTGTACTGGTTCAGCTACCTGCTGGAAGCGATGATCAGCGTCTGCCTGATCATCATCATGATCGGCACCAACAAGGTGGCCGAGTGGGGTGTCGTCGACAACCGCAAGCAGGTCGTCGCCGCCGAGGTCGCGCTGCTGTCGCTGACCGTCACCCTGAACACCTACCCGTATCTGCGTGCGGAGCACTGGTACGACGCCGCCGTGCACGCCGTCGCGCCGGTGATGATCGGTGTCGCGCTGCTCATCCACGACGCCGCGAGCGCTCGCTACGGGCTCGCCATCCACCGCGCCACTGACCAGGTCCGGGATCTGCCCGACCCGGCCGAGCAGATCCGCCGCACGCTGCCCGCGATCGCCAGCTACCGGCTGCGCCGCTCGGCGGCGGAGGTGATGGCGTCCAACTCCATCGCCGAACTGACCGTCGAGGCCGAACCGGACCCGCTCGCGGAACTGGGCGCCGGACCAACCGGTGATGCCGTGGAACCCGAGATCGAAACCGTCGTGGTCACCGACGAGGACGACGCGGCAACACCCGAGCCCGCCGCTCCCGTCCGCTCGGCGTTCCGTTCCGCCACCCCGCCGCCCTCGGCAAAGGTGGTGGCCGCCGCGACCCTCGGCAGCGACCTCGCCGACACCAAGGACATCCGCCCTGCGGCGAAGTCCGAAAACGGCTCCGCACCCAGCACTTCCGACCGCAAGCCCACGGTGCCGACCCCGGCGCCCGAAGAGCCCGCCGCGAAGAGCAAGCCCGCCACCCCCGTGAACGGCGAAAAGCGCGACACCGACAGCAAGCCCGCCACCCCGGTCAACGGCTCCAGCACGGCGACCAAGCCCGCCGCCGCGGCCCCTAGCCAGAAGTCGGCCACCCCGACCAAGGCCGCCGCACAGCAGCCCGCTCCGTCGAAGACCATCGCGACGCCGGCGAAGCCGAGCAAGCCCGCCGCCACCCCCGACAAACTCACCGTGAAGTCGGCGGAACGCCCGTCCGCGACCGCGCCGACCGCCGCCGTCAAGCGACCGGCCGCCCCGGCCGACGAAAAGCTCACCACCCCAGCCGATACCAAGCCCGGCAAAGACGCGCCCGCCATCCCCACCCCGGAAATCCACGACACCGGCCAATTCCGTATCGCCGAGATCCTCGAACAGGAGCTCGCCGAACTCCAGGCCGCCCGGCGCCGCGCCCGCACCAGCCGCAAGACGTCCACCCCCGCGGCGGGACGCGACCGCTGATCGGCCGAGGAAACCGTTGGAGCGCTAGATCGTTTGCCGCAGCGCGTCCGACAGCCAGTAGTGAATGGCGCCTGCCGTCGCCGCCGTGCCGGTGATCTCGGCGGTAAGGTGCCAGTAGCGGTGCAGCCGGGGATCGGAGTCTGCTGTGCCGGTGAGCAGTGCACGCCGGAACCGGGGAGTGTCTCGGTCACGGCGAGCTGCCGCGTGGGCGTGCACGTACTGGTCGAGCTCCGCTCCCGGACGCGGCCTTTCGCCGTTGGCGACCAGCGGGGCCACGATCTCGCAGACGTCGGCGACGGCCGTCGCCAACTGCCTGCGGTCATCGATCTTCCCGCGCTCCGATCGCCAGATCTGCTGCGTCATCGCCGTTTTGACGCGCGGATCGGTGGCGAGCGCGGTCAGCTCGGCGTAGACGACCAACCGATGCGGTGCGGGATCGCTCGGCAGCGTCGGCAGATTCATGTCGATGAACGAATCGAACTGCTCGCGGGGCAGCGGACCGAGAATGGGCCGCCAGAATGCGACGGCGCTATCGATGATCGAGCTCCGGTCGTGTACCGCGGCAAGCAGTTCCAGTCGACGTGCGTGTTCGCCGGGCGGCGCGCATTCGAGAGCGAACAGGGCCGCTCTGCGCCACCGGAGCGCGTCGAGCTCGGCATCGAGGGTGACGCGTTCGGCCGCCGCGACCGCACCGAGCGATTCGGCACCGTCGAGCACGCCGACAATCGCGGGCAGTGGCAGATCCAGCGCACGTAACCGGCGCACCAGCAGCAGCCGGTCCACTGCGGCGGGGGAGTCGAATATCCGATGCCCGCCGCCGGTCCGGCGATACTCCAGAATCCCGCTGTCGCAATAGAACCGGATCGTCCGCACGGGCACCCCGGTGCGGCGCGCCAACTCGCCGATACTCATCGCGGCAAGGTAGGTGTCCTCGGTCACATCGACTTGAACCTCCCCTCGGGTGGAGTTCCTACCGTAATGGAACTTCGAGTGAGAGGGACCGACCGATGAACCACCCCGAATCCATGACGACCGAGCAGATCTGGCACGCCGTCGCCGCCGAACGCGCGCGTGTGGCCGACTTGCTCGCCGACCGCGCCGCATCCGACTGGGACCACGGATCCCTGTGTGCGGGATGGCGAATTCGCGATGTCGTCGCACATCTGGTGCTGTCGACACGCGCGAATCTCGGCTGGATAGTGGTCAATCTGATCCGTGCCCGCGGCAATGTGCATCGGGGCTTGCGGGACAGTGCCATTCGCTACGCCGATCGCGTCGGCACCCGTCAGTTGCTCGCGGAACTCCGCGCCACCGCACCGTCCCGCTTCGTCCCGATCGGCACAGTCCCGGCCGACCGCCTGCTGGATGTGCTCGTGCATGCCCAAGATATCGCCATCCCGCTCGGCATCGTCCACGAGACGCCGTCCGTACCAGCCCGGTCGGCGTTGAATCGGGTATGGGAAACGGCCGACCGGTTCGGCATCGAAGAGCGACTGTCGGGCTATCGCCTCGTCGCGACCGACATCGAGTGGTCCACGGGCACTGGTGAACTCGTCCAGGGAACCGCAGGCGCGCTGCTCCTGCTAGCGACAGGCCGTGCCGCGGCAGCCGCACTGCTGACTGGCCCGGGTGTCGCCACCTTGACCGCGAACGGGGCATGAACCGGGGGCGTCGACCACCGCCCCTGTCCGCGCATCAGCTCTTCGAACCTGTTGAGCGCAATGGCTAATGCGCGATATCGCGACCGGTGCCGGCCGCGTGCTGTCCGTTATTCCGGCGCAGTTCCGAGTTGATGCGCTGTGCTTCGGCGAGCTGGTCTTCGAGAATGATGATGCGGCAGGCCGCGTCGAGCGCGGTGCCCTGGTCGACCAATTCGCGGACCCTGGCGGCGATGCGCAGTTGGTAGCGGGAGTAGCGGCGGTGGCCGCCGTCGGAGCGTTGGGGGGTCAGGAGTTCGGCGGCGTCGAGTGCGCGCAGGAAGGCCTGGGTGACGCCGAGGGCGTCCGCGGCACTGCCCATGCTGTAGGCGGGATAGTCGTCGTCGTCCAGTTTGGCGCCGGGGTTGTCGGTTGCCGAGTCGGCGTGGGTCTGTTGCATGAATACCTATCTGCGAAACAAGAATTGGGCCCCGGCGCGTGGAGCGCCGGGGCCCAGAGGGGGTTTATTCACCATGCCGGTCATCGTGACCGGCTTCGTCTTTCCACATCCCGTGCTGCAGGGTGGGGTGTGGGGATCGCATCGTTAGGACTGTCGACCACCTCCAATCCATGGAACCGCGATGCCCGCTTGCGCTGCGATACGCGCTATGCCGTCCGAACGCTGAGAGCGCGTCGGAACCGGGCACCGCTCCCTACCTTTCGTGGTGTACGTCCCTCCCCTCCGGTGGCGCTGTCGTCAGCCACCCGGAGGGGAGGGTATTCAGTCACTTCATCTCATTCCGGGAAGTTCATCCTCTACCCGGCCAATGCGACTTTCTTCTCTGCTGACGGGATGAACCATATAACAGCGGCGCGGGAATGTCTACAGTGGCGACTGCAGATTTTCTGCGCGTGTCCCGTCGCAGCTCAGAGCGCCGCGGGCCGCGTGGCAAGGGCGTGTTCGGCCGCCGCGCGCAGTTCTTCGAGCCGGGCTCGTTCCTCGGATGTGTAGTCGCGGACCTGGTCGTCGAGCACGCACACGGTGCCGTACACGCTGCCGTCCGGGTTGTGCACGGCCAACCCGAGGTAGTTGACCAAGCCGAACTCCACTTCGTCCTCGTTCCCCGCGAAGTCCGGGTCGGTGCGCGAATCACGCACGAACAGTTCGGTGTCGTTGTCGACCACTCGCTCGCAGTACAGCTCGTGCGCCTCCGGGAAGGCCGAGCCTTTCTTACCTTCGGCGCCCACCGTGTAATGCACCTCCGCCGCGCCGGCCGTCGCCTCCACCGCCATATGTGTCGACGTCGACCGCATTACCAACACCGACCGCACCCCCAACTCGGTTGCGGTCTGCGCGAGCAGCGATTCGATCGGCCGGAATTGCGCACTGCTGTCGGACATGAGGACCTCTCCTGGCACGAGACACACGGGACAAGTCGTCCCACTGTCCTCGGCCGGCGCCCCGGTGACCAGGATTGCGCTCACGGTGCCGGAAACCGGCGCGGCGGAACTCATCGGAATCCGCCGCAGATGCTCTGGAGCTCAGGCGACAATCTGGGTGTACGCCGCGCGAATGTGTGACTCTGCGTCGCTGAGGTAATCGGCCAGCATCTGCTCGGCCTCGGCGGTTCGACCGCCGACCATCGCCTCGTAGATCTCGTGATTGCGGGCCAGGTAGGGCTCGTGGAAGGTCAGCGGATCGGCCATCACATGGAAGACCAGACGCAGCTCGTTCCACACGCTGGACATCATCTCGTCCAGCCGCCTGCTGCGGTTGAGCGCGGCGATCGCCTTGTGGAAGTCGATGTCGGCCGTGCCGACGCCGGTCCAATCCTGTTTCGCGGCACAGGCATCCGCGTGGGCGAGCGCGGCGGCGAGGTCGGTCGGCGGCGAGCCCGCGGGATCGAAACCGTGCACCGCGGCACCCTCGATCACCCGGCGGCACTGGTAGAGCTCCGCGACATCGGCCGGAGTCGGGATGCGTACGAACGCACCACGATTGAGCTCGTGGGTGACCAGCCGTTCCTCGATCAGCGAGCGGAACGCCTCACGCAGCGTATTGCGCGAAACACCCAGTGCCGCACAGATATCCGGCTCGGACAGCCGGGTGCCCGGCCGCAGCGACCCGTCCAGGATGCTGGCCCGCACGATGTCGGCGGTCTGCGAACTGCGACTGGAGCGGGCGAGCAGGCCCTTGTGTTCGGACAGTGCCGTGTAGACGGGATCGGGCCGATCTACCGGTGTCGTCATCCAAACCTCCGCGGACCAGTGGCTTTGCTGTTCGAGCATAACCCAGTGATCGAACCGCCAGCCGACGATCCCACCTTAGGATTGCAGAATCGTTCAACGATCCGTAGTCTGCTGTGACGTACGTCGCTCTCCTGAGCTCGAGCATTGCGAGGCAGCCATGAGCCTTTCCACAGACCTCCCGGTGGATCCGGCCGAAAAGTCACAACCCTTCGACTGGTTCCGAACGTTGAGCGCCAAAGGCAAGAAGGCCTTCCTCGGCGCGTTCGGCGGATATGGCTTGGACGCCTACGACTTCCAGGTGCTGCCGCTGGCGCTCGGTGCCATCTCGTCGTACTTCGTCATCAGCTCGGGCCAGGCGGGCCTGCTGACCACGGTCACCCTGCTGGTGTCCGCGCTCGGTGGCGCGCTGGCGGGCGTGCTGGCCGACAAGATCGGGCGAGTGCGCACGCTGCAACTCACCGTCGCCACCTACACCCTGTTCACCGTGCTGTGCGGTTTCGCACCCAATTTCGAGACGCTGCTGGTCTTCCGGGCATTCCAGGGTCTCGGCTTCGGCGGTGAATGGGCCGCGGGCGCGATCCTGGTCGCCGAGTACGCGCAGACCAAGTATCGAGGCCGCACGGTGGCCTACGTGCAAAGCGCGTGGGCCGTCGGCTGGGGCTTGGCGGTCCTGGTCTACACCCTCGTCTTCCAGTTCGTCAGCGAAGACCTCGCCTGGCGGGTGCTGTTCTGGACCGGTGCGCTGCCCGCATTGCTGATCATCTGGGTGCGCCGCAATCTGACCGACTCCGAGACGGTCACCCAGCGCCGGGAATCGGCGGGTAATCGGGCGGGATCGTTCGTGTCGATCTTCCGGCGCGACCTGCTCCGGACGACGTTGTTCGCCTCCTTGCTGGCCACCGGTGTCCAGGGCGGTTACTACACCCTCGCCACCTGGCTGCCGACCTTCCTGAAGAAGACCCGCGACTTGAATGTCGTTGGTACCGGCGGTTATCTGTTCCTGCTGATCGGCGGTGCGTTCCTCGGGTATGTCACCGGCGGCATCCTCGCCGACCGGATCGGCCGCAAACGCACCATCCAGCTCTTCGCCGTGTTGTCGGTCGCCTTCATGGTTTCCTACATCCAGGTGCCGGAGGGGGCGAACACCATGGTGCTGATCCTCGGCTTCCCGCTGGGCTTCTGTACCGCGGCCATCTTCTCCAGCTTCGGGTCGTTCCTGTCCGAGCTGTACCCGACCGCGTCCCGTGGTACCGGGCAGGGCTTCACCTACAACTTCGGTCGTGGTGTCGGCGCCGTATTCCCCACCGTGGTCGGCTTTTTGGCCTCTACCACGCTGGGGCTGGCCGGCGCGATGATGTTCGGCGCCTTCGGATATGTTCTCGCGGTCATCGCGCTGTTCGGCCTGCCGGAAACCCGCGGCCGCGAATTAGCCTGAAGGAGGGTCGATGTCCGCGATCACCGTGCCGAGGGCGCCGCTGCGGATCCTGCCCGCGGGGGACCGGTCGATGCTCGTCGCGCCCGACGAGCACGCCGATCTGGTCGCGTTCATCGACCTGCTCCGCCGCGAATTGCCCGGCGGTGTGCACGATGTGCTGCCCGCCGCGCAGACCGTCCTGGTCACCATGACCGATGCGGCGGACAGCCGGGCCGTCGAAGAGCAACTGCGGCAGCTGTTTCGGAGTATCCAGGGGGCGGGCTCGGCCGAGGCGTTACCGGACGACGTGCGCACCATCCCGGTCCGCTATGACGGGCCGGACCTGGAAAGCGTTGCGGCACAGCTGGGTATCTCGGTCCGCGCGCTGATCGCCGCGCACACCCGCACGGTGTGGCGGTGCTCGTTCATCGGATTCGCTCCGGGGTTCGGTTATCTCGAGTCCACCGAGTCCGGGTTGGCGGTACCGCGCCGGTCCGAGTCCCGGACGTCGGTCCCTGCCGGCTCGGTGGCGCTGGCCGACGGATACAGCGCCGTCTACCCGCGGCGTTCGCCCGGCGGCTGGCAGCTCATCGGCACCACCGACGTCCGGATGTGGGACCTCGACCGGGCCGAGCCGTCCCTGCTGCGCCCGGGCACCCGGGTCCGTTTCACCGAGGAGGCCGGCGAATGACCGTGGTACGCATCCTCGATGCAGGTTTGCTGAGCACCATCCAGGACCTCGGCAGGCCCGGCTGGTTCTCCATCGGCGTCGGCGTATCCGGCGCGGCCGATCGAGGTTCGCTGAAGCTGGCGAATCGGCTGGTCGGCAACCCCGAGGACGCCGCGGGCATCGAAACCTTGCTCGGCGGACTGGAACTCATGGCCGAGGCGCCGGTGCTGCTCGCGGTTACCGGTGCCGACGCGCCGATCGTCGTGGACGGTGTCGCCCAGGCGCACGCGTCCGTTCTCGCGTTGCGCACCGGGCAGCGACTGAAGCTCGGCACGGCCACCGCCGGGTTGCGCGTGTATGTCGCGGTGCGCGGCGGTATCGCCGTCGATCCGGTGCTCGGCTCGCGCAGTAGAGACACGCTTGCCGGACTCGGCCCCGAGCCGCTGGCCGAGGGTGCCCAGCTCAGCGTGGGTCCGACGGAGAACTTCCCGTGGCCGAATATCGAGGTGGCGCCGGTGCCCCCGATCGACTCCGGCCTGGTCACCGTCCGGGTGCTGCTCGGCCCGCGGGACGACTGGTTCACCGACCCGCAGTCGCTGTTCACCGGCCGCTGGCAGATGACCGACCGCGCCGACCGCGTAGGTGTGCGGCTGGCCAGGGTCGGCGACGGAGCGCCACTGACCCGGATCAACGACAAGGAGCTGCCGACCGAAGGAGTACCCCTCGGCGCGATCCAGGTGCAACCGAGCGGTGAACCGGTCGTCTTCCTCGCCGATCACCCCATCACCGGCGGATATCCGGTCGTCGGAACCGTGATCACAGCCGACGTCGACCTGCTCGCACAGCTGCGACCAGGGCAACAGCTGCAATTTCGCCCGGCGCACCCTGACTGACTTCGCATCGTCAGGACTTATGCAGATTGCACAGGGGTAGCCGGCAAACCCTGGCCGGTTGCGTAGTGACACCTCTGCTAGCGGTCGTGTGAACTGAGACCTCGTTCGGTCCGTCGGGCGCTCGATGGTGTCCCGGTTGGCGGCCGCTGTGTGCAGCGGCCTCTGGCTTCGATGTCAGCTTCGCCCGAGAGGTACCCCGATTGTGATCCAAGTTCGTCGTGCCATATTCGCAGTAGGTTTCGCGCTCACTGTTTCCCTTGCCGTTGCCGTGACGGCAACCGCCGAAACGGATTCGCCGAGCACCGGACCGCAAGCCACCTGGCCGGTCCGCCCCGACGAGAACCAGCTGCCGCCACTGCCGAGTGAAACCGACATCTACCGGTTCATCCCCGTTCCGATGCCCGCGGACGATCACTGGTACGACGACCCGGACGATCTCGACCGCTACGCCAACGGTGACGTGATCCGCAAGCGCGTGGTCACCAGTTATCTGCTCGGCGTGCCGTGGCCGCCGGTGCACACCGAACAGATCCTCTACCGCAGCACCGACAGCCGGGACCGCCCGATCGTCACCGCCACCACCGTCATGGTCCCGGGGATCCCCTGGCTCGGCCCCAGCCCGCGCCCGGTCATCTCCTATCAGGAGGCGATCGACGGTCTGGACCCGGCGTGCAACCCTTCACACACCGTGCGCGCGGGAACCATGAAGGAAACCCAGCTGTTGCTGCAGTTCCTCGGCGAAGGCATGGCGGTGACAATCCCCGACTTCAACGGCAAGACCAGCACCGCCCTGGCGCCGAGCGAGGGCCACATGGTGCTCGACGGTGTCCGCGCGACCCGGCGCGCTGGCCTTGGTTTGGCCGACTCGCCGATCGGACTCTGGGGATACTCCGGCGGCGGCAGCGCCACCGGCTGGGCGGCCGAACTGCACCGCGGCTACGCCCCCGAACTGCCGATCAAGGGCAGCGCCCAGGGCGGTGTGCCCGGCGACAAACACGCCATGACCCTGTTCGCCATGGACGCAGGGCCCGGTATCGCCGGGCAGGCCGATTTCGTCGGCTGGATCTGGCTGATCGGACTGTCCAGGGAATTCCCCGACCTGCTGCCCCTCGACAAGTTCCTCACCGCCGACGGCATGACCATGGTCCACGACATCGAACACCGCTGCCTCTACACCGCGGCCGCCACCGGCGCATGGCGCCCACTGAAGAACTACCTCAAAGACCCGAAAGCGTTCCTGGACCCCGACATCCAAAACGTCCTGCACCGAGACAGTCTCGGCTACGGCGACACCCCCGACGTCCCGATCGCCATGTGGCACTCCACCACCGACCCGATCATCCCCATCGCCGCCATCGAACCCGTCGTACAACGCTACTGCGCAGCCGGCGCCAACCTCCGCTTCTTCAGAGTCCCTGCCTCCGAACACATCTCGGCCGAACTCATCGGCTACGAACCATCACTGCTCTGGCTCACCGCGGTCCTCGCGGGCGCCGACCCCGGGCCGACCACCTGCTGACCGGCACCGAGAATCGGGTCAGGTGCGGGTAAACCCTGTGCAGCGCCGGACGGCAAAAAACCGGAGGCGATGAACTCGCTGATGTAGGCGTCGAGGGCGGCCTCGGTGATCGGTGGACAGGTGATGCCGGTGCCGTCGAGGGCGGAGCGGGTGTGGGCATCGCTCCAGTCGAGGCGGGCGAGGCCGAGGTAGTTCGAGCTGAGCAGTTCGGCGCGGACGAGTGAATCGTCACCGGCGGCGTTGCGCCGGTGGGATTCGGCGGTGAGGGCGGCCCGCACCGTGTCCAGTGGGGCGGTGGTCACCGGTAGTCCGTGGCGGCGAAGGCGGGCGAAGATGGTTTTCACGGCCACCGGGGTCTTGTTGACCAGGTGGTACACGGTCTCTGCGCGAGGGTGGGTGGTGAGTTCCACGATGGCGCGGGACACGTAGGTCGCCGGGCTCAGCGAGACGGCCGCATCGCTGACATCCGGTGCCTGCCCGAGGATCGCGGCGGCGCGGATCATGTTCCAGAACGAATCATCGGCACTGTTCAGGCCGGCTTGCGGGTCGCCGCAGATGGTTCCGGGGCGGTAGATGCCGATCGGTACCCCGCGGTCGCCCGCTTGCCACACCAGTTCCTCTGCGGCCCACTTGGACAGGACATAGCCGTTCTCGGCGAGCCGGTCTGCCCGCAGTCGGGTGGTTTCCACGATGAGGCGGGGTGTCGCTGTCTTGGCGACAGTGGTGCCCAGCGTGGAGACGAAATGTACCGGTTTGAGCCGGTGTGTCGTCGCCAGCCGGAGCACGTCGCGGGTGCCCTCGACGTTGGCCGCGCGCAGTCGTGCGTACGGATCGATGTGGTTCACGCGGGCACCGTTGTGCAGGATCACGTCGACGGTCTGAGCGAGATGGTCGTACTCGCTGTCGGAGAGCCCTAATCGTGGCGCGGCGAGATCACCGGGCACCGCGACGATTCGGTCCTCGGCGGCCTCGTCCCACAGCCGGTAGCGCTGTAGTACCTGCCGGATTCGATCGGCACCCTGGCCCGCGGTTTCGGCGCGCACCAGACACCACACCTGTGTGTCGGTGTGCTCCAAAAGATCTCGGAGCAGATGCGCTCCCAGGAAGCCGGTCGCGCCGGTCAGCAACACCACGCGCGGTGTCCCGGTGTGCGGGGCGAGATCGTCGTGGACGGTGATGTCGTCGTCGAGTACGGCGTCCTCTGTCGGGGTCGGCACCCGAGTCTGCGCGGCCGTCCCGGTGAGGTGCGCGGCGAGGCCGCCCACCGTGGGGGTAGTGAGCAGTGCCGACATTGGCACGTCGCGCGCCAGTCGGGCCGAAAGCCGTTGATGCAGGGTGAAAGCCATCAGCGAGGAACCGCCGAGCTCGAAGAAGTCGTCGGTCACCCCGATGGGGGAGACCGCCAGCACCTCGGCGAATACCTCGGCGATCTCGATCTCCAGCGGCGTCGACGGGGCGACGCCGTCGCGTGCCGCGAAAACCGGCAGGGGGAGTGCCGCCCGGTCGAGTTTGCCGCTGGTATTTACCGGCAGCGCATCGAGCAGCAGCACCGCCGACGGCACCATGTAGGCAGGAAGCATGCGAGAGAGCGACTGTCGCAATGCATTTGGGTCGACCTCCGAGTCGGCTGCCGCGACGACATAGCCGACCAGCCGGACGCCACCGCCGGACGGTTTCACCGCGACCGCCGCCTGCCCGACGCCAGGGTCGGCGAGCAACGCGGTCTCGATATCGCCGAGTTCGATGCGATGCCCGCGGACCTTCACCTGGAAGTCGCTGCGCCCCAAGTAGTCCAGGTTGCCGTGCGAGTTCCAGCGCACGAGATCCCCGGTCCGGTACATCCGTACACCCGGCTCGGCCGGATTCGCGACGAAGCGTCCGGCGGTGAGTCCAGGCGCACCTTTATAGCCGCGCGCCAACTGGACTCCGGCCAAATACAGTTCACCGACCGCGCCGACCGGCACCGGCCGCAGCCGCGTATCGAGAACGAACACCCGCGAATTCCACTCCGGCACACCGATCGGCACCGTGGCCGCAGGCTCGGCCGCGTCGACGTGATGCTGGGTGATGCTCACCGCCGCCTCGGTCGGCCCGTACAGGTTGTGCACCTCGGCGCTGCTGATCGCCGCGAACGCTCGTGCGGTCTCCGGCGCCAAGGCCTCACCGATAACGAAAACCGCACGCAGCGAAGACACTTCGCCGGCGGTGGCATGTCCGGCGAACGCCGTCAGCATGGTCGGCACGAAATCGGTGAGCGTGACCCGGTGCGCGGCGATCAGCCCGCACAGCGCCGTCGGATCCCGATGATCGTCAGGGCCGGCCAGCACCATTCGCGCGCCGGCCCGCAGCGGCAGGAAGTACCCCCACAACGACACGTCGAACGTTGCCGGCGTCTTCTGCAAATAGGTGTCGGCGGCGTCGACCTCGTACTGATGCTGCATCCAGTCGAGCTGATTGACGATCGCCTCGTGACTGACCACCACACCTTTCGGGCGCCCGGTCGAGCCGGAGGTATAGATGACATACGCGGGATGGTCACCACGCAACGGCATCCGCCGTTCGTCGTCACGGACGGGCGTTGAGTCCAATCCGGTCAGATCCAAGGTGTCGACGGCGTGCGCCGCCGTAACCGTGAACGCGTCCCCGCTGGTGGTCAACACGCAGTGCGGCGCAGCGGAATCCAGCACATAGCCGATCCGCTCGGCGGGATGATCCGGATCGATCGGCACCCAGGCGCCGCCCGCTTCGGCGATCGCGCACAGTGCGACAACCTGATCGAGGGAACGCCGCATAGCCACCGCGACAACGGCTTCCGGCCCGACACCCTGCCCGATCAGCCACCGCGCCAACCGATTACTTCGGGTTTGCAATTGCCCATAGGTCAGCGTCGCCGAACCGCACACCACGGCGACGGCATCCGGCGTGGCCGCGGCCCTGCGTTGCAGTGCCGCGCCGAGGGTCTCGGGCGCGACCGCGTGAGCACCACCGGCCGACCACGATTCGATCCGCCGCCGCTCGTCCGGATGCACCATATCGATGTCACCGACCGCGGCGATCGGATCGGCGGCCACTTGATGCAGCACCCGGATATAGGCGTCGAGGAACCGCAGCACCGTCGGTTCGTCGAAAAGATCGGTGGCATAACCGAACCGGATGATGATCTGCCCCGGCGTGCGGTCGGCACCATGATCGTCGACCACCGCGATATGCAGATCGGTCTTCGCCGTGCGCGTGTCGACATCGAGCCCGGCGAAGGTCAGGCCGGGCAGTTCGAGGCTGGCCTTCCCGAAGTTCTGGAACGCGAAACCGACCTGATACAGCGGATGCCGCCCCGGCGACCGCACCGGGTTGACCGCGTCGACGACGTGCTCGAACGGCACCTCGGAATGGGCGAAGTTCGCCAAGTCCCGATCCCTGGTCCGGTCGAGCAGCGCGGCGAAGCTCTCGCCGGGATCGATCCTGGTCCGCGACACCGTCGTATTGACGAACATGCCGACGAGATCGTCCAGGGCGGCCTCGGCCCGGTTGGTCATCGGCACCCCGATGGCGATGTCGGTGCTGCCGGACAGCCGCGACAGCAGCACGGCCAAGGCCGTCCGCATCACCATGAACAAAGTCGCCTTGTGCTCGCGGGCCACGGCGAGCAACGCACTGTGCAGGGTGGCGGGCACCGGCCGCTGGGTGGCCGCGCCGCGCAACGACGCGGTGCTCGGTCGCGGCCGGTCGCTCGGCAGATCGAGTTCGTCCGGGAGCCCGGCCAGTTCGGTCGTCCAGTAGGAAAGTTGCCGGGACAGCAGCGAATCCGGGTCGTCGCGGGAGCCGAGCAACTCCTGCTGCCACAGTGCGTAGTCGGCGTATTGGATATCGAGCGGACGCCACGCCGGCGCGGTGCCCGCGGCGCGCGCGGTGTAGGCGACGGCGATATCGCGAGCCAGCGGGGCCAGCGAGGAGCCGTCGGCGCAGATATGGTGCACCGCGCACACCAGCACGTGTTCGTCGGCGGTCCGGAGCAGTCGAACCCGCAGCGGCACTTCGATCGACACGTCGAAGCCGCGCCACAGAATGGCGTGCACCCGTTCGGCCAGCTCGTCGGGTGTCGCCGTCGCCAGCTCCTCGACGGCGAAATCGGCGACACCACTGCCCGCTTCGAGCGCGTGCTGACGCGGCCCGGTGCTGTCGGCCGGATACCTCGTGCGCAGGATCTCGTGGCGCGCAACAGTATCGATGAACGCGGCGCGCAAGGCCGCGACATCTAGGTCGCCGGACATGCTGAAGGCGAAGCCGATATTGTCCACGGCCGATTCCGGATCGAACCGGTTACGCAGCCAGAACCGCAGCTGCGACGGGGACAGCGGCACCCGTTCGGGCCGCGGCCGGGCCAGCAGCGCCGGTCGGCTCTCGTCGAACCGCTGCGCCTGAATGGCTTTCGCCAGCGCCGCCACGGTCGGATGGTCGAACAACAGTCGGGTCGGGATCCGCGCCTGCCACATCTCGCTCAGCCGTGCGGCGACCTGGGTGGCGAGCAGCGAATTGCCGCCCGAGGCAAAGAAATCCGAGTCCGCGCCCAGCTGATCGTGGCCCAGTACCCGAGCGAAGACCTCGGCGACCAGTTCCTCACCGGGGCCCGACAGTGCGCGGCATGCGAGCTGATCGACAGCGCGGGCACGCAACGCCACCCGGTCCGCTTTTCCGGTGGGTGTCAAGGGAATTCGGTCGACGACGGCAATCGTGGTGGGCAGCATGTAGTGCGGCAACTGCCGAGCCAATGCGCTCGCCAGTTCGGCGTCATCGAGCGCATGGCCGGGTTCCGCTTGCACGTAGGCCGCCAGCGTCGTCTCACCCGCCGCGGTCTTGCGATCGACGGTCACCGCCGCGCGCACCCCGGGCCTGCTCGCCAGTACCGATTCGATCTCGCCGAGCTCGATGCGGAAGCCGCGGACCTTGACCTGATCGTCGCTGCGGCCCAGATATTCGAGGTCGCCGCCGGTGCCGCGGCGGACGATGTCACCGGTGCGGTACATCCGAGTGCCGGGTAGCCCGTGCGGGTCGGCCACGAAACGCTGTGCCGTCAGGCCGGATCGATCGTGGTACCCGCGGGCCAGGCCGGGCCCGGAGACATACAGTTCGCCCGCGGTACCGACACCGACCGGGCGTAGTCGCTTGTCGAGCACCCGGCAGCTGATCCCCGGCAGTCCCGAGCCGATGGTGACCGGCAGGTCCGGGGCCAGCGCCGCACTGATCGACACCATGATGGTGGTTTCGGTCGGACCGTAGCCGTTGAAGAATCGGCGTCCGGGCGCCGACCAGCGGTACACCAGTGGTGCGGGGCAGGTTTCGCCGCCGACGATCACCACCCGCAGCGTGTCGAGCCCGGTCGGTTCGAGCGAGGCCAGCGCCGACGGGGTCAGAAAGGCATGGCTGACCTCGTGGCGCGCGATGAGACTGGCCAGCTCGGCGCCGCCGTAGACCGTCGGCGGCGCGATCACCATGGTGGCGGCGGCGCCGATGGCGAGCAGCAGCTCGAGCACCGAGGCGTCGAAGCTCGGTGACGCGAAATGCAGTGTGCGCGCGGCCGAAGTGAGTGTGTACCTGGTGATCTGCTCGGCGCAGAACGCCGCGAGACCGGCGTGGGTGACCGCGACGCCCTTCGGCCGGCCCGTCGAGCCGGAGGTATAGATCAGGTACGCCACGTTCGAAACCCGAAGCAGCGTAGGGCGATCGAGGTAAGAAATAGGATTCGCCGATGCCGCGGCGGTCCGCGTGACCAGCTCCGGGTCATCGATCGCGAGCCAGCGCACGCCTGCGGGCAGTGCGGGCGCGTTTTCGCAGTTCGTCAGCCCGATGTCGGCGCCGCAGTCGCCCACTTGGAACTGGATGCGCTTGCCCGGCAAGCCTGGATCGATCGGCACGAACGCGGCGCCGGTCTTCGCGACCGCCCACACCGCGAGGACCGAGTTGATCGATCGGGGCAGCGCCACCGCCACCATGGTTTCCGGCCCGACGCCCAGCGCGAGCAGCGTCCGCGCCAGCTGCGAGGAGCGGGCGTCGAGTTGACGGTAGGTGATCGAGCTGTCGCCGCACACCGCCGCGACACCGTCGGGATTGCGTTCCACGGCCGAGGCGAGCAGTGCGGCGAGGGTGGGGGAGTGTGTCGAGGAGCTCCGGCGGGAACGTTCACGACGAGCGGACGAGGGGGTCCGCTGAATACCACTGGTCAAGCTCTGGTCCCGCCATACGAAGTGACAAAGGGGCCTGATGGTATAACGCCGCACTGCGGTCCACCACCGAATGGAATAACACCTGTTCGCGCGCGTGCTCAGCCCGATTTGCCCGGCGCGGAGCCACACTTTACGGCATTGGGTGCCAAGTGATTTCGGAAATCAATGGATCAATATTCCGGGTTTGTTTCTGGCCTCGATGCTCGACCGTACCCAGCGTCGGCTCGGTGCAAGGCAGCGCTGTTGCGCCTCGGCGAACAGCCGCACACTGGCCGGTCCTGGCCAGTCGGCGGGCAACATCGCCGCCGGGAGGCCCGGATCGAGGTAGGGGATGATGCGCCATTCGTCGAGCAGCGGGACGAAGTATTCGAAGGCTTGACGGTCGGTCAGATTGTCGAGAGCGAGAATATCGCCGTGGTGGTCGAGGAACGCGCGGTGCCGCTCGGCGAGGGCGGGCAGATCCCACCATTGCGCGGCCGCGGCGCGCAGCGTGCCGGGCACCGTCAGGTCGGTGGCGCGAAACGAGGTCACGTAGTCGTCGAGCGCCAATGCCGTGACGATCGTGGCCGCCTCGGCCGCCAGATACTCCGGGCAGATCCACAGGCCGGCCGACACGGTGCCGCAGCCGATCGAGGACAACCTGCGGCGCAGCTGATGTCGTGCGGCGCGCTGGGATTCCGGGATGCCGAACGAGATCAGGTGCCAGGCGTCGCCGTCGGCCATCTGCCGGAAGCCGAAGATGCGCGGATCGCCGCGCGAGTACATCGCCTCGGCCGCGGCGGTGATGCGGTATCCGCTGCGGCCGTCGCGTGACTCGGCGTCGAGCACGCCCTTGCTCTTGAGTCGGGTGACGGCGGTCCGGGTGCTCTGCTCGGGCACACCGAGTCCGGCCAGCAGCGCGCTGAAGTCGGCGATGGCGAGCCAGCCGCCGAGGTCGCGGACGTACGCGCCGAGCACGGTCCGGGCGAGCGAGGTCGCGCTGCCCGGCCTCGAATCGATATCGTCGAGGACCGCGCCCGCGAGGTCAGCGCGCGGTGAGTTCATCGCGGATCGCCGAGATCCCGGCGAGAACCTCGGTGTAGGTGGTGCTGAGCGGGCTCAGGCCGATCCGAATGCCCTGCGGCGGACGGAAATCGGGGATGACGCCGCGTTGCCAGAGTCGCGCGGTGAGCTCCTTGAACTGTGGGTGGTCGATCGTCACGTGGCCACCACGACGGGCGGGGTCGGTGGGCGACGATACCGCAACGCCCAGCGGTAGCAACCAGGCCCGCACCAGTTCGAGCGCGAATTCGGTGAGGGCAATCGACTTCGACCGCACGGCCGCCATCCCCACCTCCTCGATCAGGTCCAGGGTGTCCTGGATCGGCAGCATGCCGACGATCGCGGGGGTCCCGCTGATGACCCGCCGGATGCCCTGCGCGGGAACGTAACCCTGCGCCATCTCGAACGGACTCTCGCGACCCATCCAGCCCCAGATCGGCTGCGTGAAATCGTCGAGGTGCGCGGCGTTGACGTAGCCGAAGGCGGGCGCGCCTGGTCCACCGTTCAGATACTTGTAGGTGCAGCCGACCGCGTAATCGACGGCCCAGGAATCGAGTTCGAGCTCGACCGCGCCCGCCGAATGACACAGGTCGAGCAGCAGCACGGCGCCGGCGTCGTGCACGACGGTACTGATGGCGGGCGCGTCGAGCAGATAGCCGGACCGGTAGGCGACGTGGCTGAGCACGACGAGCGCGGTGCGGTCGGAGACGGCGTCGGCCACCTGCTGGGCGGTGACGCCGCCGGTGAACTCCGGCTCGATCCAGCGCAGCGTCAGGCCGAGCTCGGTGGCGATCGCCTCCAGCAGGTAGCGGTCGGTGGGGAAGTTGTCGCGGTCTAGCACGATCTCGGTGCGCTGTCCTCGACACGCGAGCGCGCCGCGAGCGATCTTGTACAGCAGCACCGTGGTCGAGTCGCCGATCGTGGTCTGGCCCGCGGCGGCGCCGAGCACCGCCGCACCGATCCGGTCGCCGATGGTGAGTGGCAGGTCGAACCATTGTTCGTCCCAGCCGCGGATCAGGCGTCCGCCCCACGCGTCGGTGACGAAGGAGGTGAGGCGGTCGGCGGTCGCCCGGAGCGGACGGCCGAGGGAGTTGCCGTCGAGGTAGGCGATGATCTCCGGGTTGTCGCTGCCGAGGAATCGGCTCGGGTAGTCGCGCAGCGGATCGGCGTCGTCGAGAGCTTTCGCGCGCATGGCGAAATCTTGTGCGGGCGAGGTCATGCGGTCAGCGTCCGATCTCCGTGCGTACAGCGAACAGTTCGGGGAAGAAGGTGAGGTCGAGCGCGCGCTGCAAGAAGCCGACCCCGCTGGATCCGCCTGTGCCGCGCTTCATGCCGATGGTGCGCAGCACCGTGCGCAGGTGCCGGAACCGCCACAGCTGGAAGTTCTCCTCGAGGTCGACCAGCTCCTCGAAGGTCTCATAGACCGACCAATGTTGTTCCGGCGCTTCGTAAATGGACTTCACCAGAGGGAGCAGCTCGGGGTCGAGCACGTAGGCCTTCGTCACGTCCCGGTCCAGCGTGGAGTGCGGCACGTCGAGTCCGCTGCGCGCGGCGTGGCGCCAGAACGCGTCGTAGAGGCTCGGTTCGTACAGCAGTGTCTGTAACTCCTTGTGCGCGACCGGATCTGCTTCGAAGACCTTCAGCATCGAGGCGTTCTTGTTGCCCAGAATGAACTCCACGGCCCGGTACTGATACGACTGAAAGCCCGACGAATTGCCGAGAAAGTCGCGGAACTGGGCGTACTCGGTGGGCGTCAGAGTCGCGAGCACCGACCATTGCTCGGTGAGCGTCTTCTGTATATGTTTCACGCGCGCAATGCATTTCAGCGCGACGCCGATGTCGTCGGCATCGAAAGCCGCACGCGCGGCGCGGGTTTCGTGCAGCACCAGTTTGAGCCACAGCTCGGTGGTCTGGTGCTGGATGATGAACAGCAACTCGTCGTGGTGCTCGGGCTTGCTGACCGGATGCTGGGCGCTGAGCAAGGTGTTCAGGTCGAGGTAGCCGCCGTAGCTCAGGCGCGAGCTGAAGTCGGTCACGATGTCGTGTTCGAGTGCGCGGGTGTTGTGCTCGACGGTCATGCGAAATCCCCATCGGTCGGGTGTAGCCTTCCTCCACACTATGACACGATCGTGACGTTCGCTAGTTATGTGTCACAACTGGGGAGCGGCTCGGCAGCTGGGGTGCGCCGAGGGCTAACGCGGTCCGGCGCTGCCGTCCGAACGCGGTACGAGCGCGAAGATCGGGATGGTGCGGTCGGTTTTGCTGCGGTAGTCCGCGAAACTGGGGTACATGGCGTCGAGGCCCGGCCATGCGGCGTCGCGCTCGGCGGGCGAGAGCTCGGTCGCAGTGACGGGGATGGTCTTGCTGTTGATCTGGACCTCCGCGTCGGGGTTCGCGCGCAGGTTCAGCACCCAGTCGGGATGGGTCGGAGTGCCGCGATGGGATCCGGCGATGAGGTAGCGGTCGCCTTCTTGCCGGTAGAGCAGCGGTGAGGTGCGGCGCTGGCCGGACTTGCGTCCGACGGTGGTGAGCAGCAGGATCGGCGCCTTGCCCAGCCGGCCGCCGAGCTTGCCGCCACTGACTCGATACAGAGATGCGTTGAGGCCCGCGAAGATTCGTTCCACCTGATGTGTTATCGACATGGAACCAGCCTAGGTGCGGCCAGGTCCGCGAGCGGTGGATTTCGGTTCATGGAGATTCGATGTCATGACAATACTGGCGCGTGCTGCGCGGCAGGTAAAAGTTATGGGCATTTTCGCGGACTTTCTCGAGCGCCATAATCGGCGCGCGCCGTTCCCGGCATTCCACGATTGTTTTTGTAGGGTGTGGTGAATGACCGTGCAACTGGCTCGGGGGCAGGTAAATGTGCTCGAAGCCGAGCACATTGTTGTTTCGGTGCGACACGGCGCGGCGGTCGATCTGTCGGCATTGCTGCTCACCGCGAACGGCATGGTTCGGACGGACGCGGATCTCGTCTTCTACAACCAGCCGCTGGGGGAGGGTGTGCGGCTGGTGCCCGGGGAAGGCGGCCAACCAGGCGCGTTGGCGCTAGATCTGCGCGCGGTGCCCCCGGGGATCGAGAATGTCCGCGTTGTCGTCGCGCTCGATGATCAGCAGGACAGCCTGGGCACTTATCCGGCGCCTGAACTGCGGATCGATGACACCGCGGGCAATCGGCTGTGCGAATACGTCATCGATGGACTGGGTGCGGAATCCACCGTTGTCGCCTTCGACTTGGACCGGGGTAACCCCTGGCGGCTGCGTCCCCTCGGGCACGGTTACCGCAGCGGTTTCGCAGCTCTGGTGTCCGCGCACGGTGTCGCGGTGGGCCGCACGCCGAAGCCGATGCGGCCACTGCCCGATCCGGAAATGGCAAGTGCGCTCGCCACCGCACAGGAATTGGCGCTACGCAATCCGGGCGGCGCCGAATTGTCCCATGTGAAGATGGCATTGGGCTGGGACCCGGTACGTGAGCCGGGACGATTCGGATTGCGGGAAGTCGATATCGATCTCGACGCCTCGGCATTGGTCTTTTCCGGCCGCGAACTCCTGGACGCCGCCTTTTACGGCCACCTGTCCTCGAAGGACGGATCGGTCCGACACCAGGGCGACAATCTCACCGGCGCCGGTAGAGGCGACAACGAAATGATCGACGTCGACCTCACCCGGCTCTCCCCCGAGGCCTCGACCGTCGTTTTCGTCGTAACCTCCTACGCCGGACACACATTCGAGCGAGTGCGCAATGCCTTCTGGCGCTTGGTCGACGGCACCACCGACATCGAACTCACCGGCGGCAGCCTGCGCGTCGGCGGCAAGCACACCGGCATGGTGGTCGCGAAAGTCCAGCGAGAAGCCGACGTCTGGAAATTCCGAGCGCTCGGCGCCCCCATCCAAGCAGGTCACCCGGTCGAGGCGGCCGAGCAAGTGGCCCCGTTCCTCTGAGCCGACGCACGAGTCACGGAGCCGGTCGGGCAGCTCAGTCGACGAGCGCGCCGCACGAAAGGTTGAGCACCGCGCCGGTCATCGCACCCGCGCCGTCGGAGGCGGCATACACCGCAGTCTCGGCGACCTCGGTCAGCCGGGGCAGCCGACCGAGCCGGGTATCGCGGATCAAGGGTTGAATCGCCTCATCGGAGTCGGACAGCCCCGGCACGGTCTCCGGTGCGAAGTTGGAACGGATGCACACCACGCGTACTCCGTAAGGCCCGACCTCGCCCGCCAGGCTGCGATTCAGTGCTTCGATGCCCGCGCAGGCGATATTGAATCCGCCCATCCGGTGCCGGGATTCACCGGCCGCCGTGGCGGACAGCAGCACGATGACGCCCGAGCCCTGCGCCGTCATCCGCCGCGCGGCCGCCGTCGTGGTGATGAAATGCGATTGGGCCGACGCCATGATCGGGGCCAGGAAATCCGCCGGCTCCAGGTCGACAAGCGCGACGTCCTGAACCGCGTCCATCCCCACCGCATTGAAAGAGATATCGAGCGTCCCACCCTCCTCGACGACGCGATCGGCATGCGCCTCGACCGCAGCTCGATCGAATACGTCAACCGGAGTGACGGTCGCCCGCCCACCCTGCTCGATAATTTCCTCGGCCACCGCGTCGAGCGTCTGCTGCGTCCGCCCGGCCAAGAACACGTGGGCCCCTTCTCGGGCGAACGCTCGCGCCACCGCCGCGCCCATCTTGCCCGCCGCTCCGTACACCACTGCATTCTTCTTATCGAGTCGCATGCGAATACAGACGGTGCGACGCTGCGAAAGTCATCGCACGGTCGGTAGCGTCGAGCTGGGCCCGGCGGCGCATTGATCGGGGTGGATTTGCCGAGGAGGATGGAGTACGTGGCCGGCGGTGCGGATATTCGGGTGAATCCGTGGGTGGCGTTGCGTCCGGACGAGGACGCGGAGCAGGTGAGCACGGATGTGTCGGCGGCGCACGAGTCGTTCGTCGAGCGGGGTGAGGCGCCCGGGTCGGTGCGGCAGGTGGTCGAGGCTTCCTGGGTGCGCAGCCGCGGCAACGGCATCGACCCGGACCGCCAGATCGGCCGGACCTCGCTGACCGGAACCGAATTGGAGCGCTACCGGCGCAGCCATCCCATGTCGTCGGTGCGCCCGGTCGTGCAGACCTTGCTGGTCGAGGACGCCAGGGATACCGGGCTGCTGATCGCGCTGAGCGACGCGCACGGCCGATTGCTGTGGGTGGAGGGCGATTCGGCGGCCAGAGACCGGGCCGCGGACATGAACTTCGTTGACGGCGCGGACTGGAGCGAAGCCGCTGTCGGCACCAATGCTCCGGGAACGGCTCTGGCTCTTGATCATTGCGTGCAGATCTTCGGTGCCGAGCACTACAGCAGAATGGTGCATCCGTGGAGTTGCGCGGCCGGGCCGGTCCATGACCCGGCGACCGGCCGGATCCTCGGCGCGATCGACATCACCGGCGGCCCGCGTGTCGCTGCGCCGGAAGTGCTTTCGCTGATCAGGGCGACCGTGGCCGTCGCGGAATCGGAACTGCGGGCCCACCCGATCACGATCCGCACGACACCGCGGGTCGAACTGCTGGGCAGCAACCCGGCGCTGCTGTTCGGCAACGAGCGAATCCCGTTGTCGCGCAGGCATTCGGAGATTTTGCTCCTGCTGATGGAACATCCGGAGGGCCTCGGCACCGAGCACATCGCGGTGCTGCTCGACGAGCGGGATCTCGACGCGGTCACCGTGCGCGCCGAGATCTCGCGCCTGCGCCGGATTCTCGGCGGCACCGCACTGGGCTCGCGCCCGTACCGGCTACTCACCGAGCTCGATTCGGACGTGGGCGAACTGCGGCGCAGCCTGCGCCGTGGCGACATCGGCGCGGCCGTGGCGCGCTACCGCGGCCAGCTGCTGCCCGCCTCGCGCGCGCCCGGTGTCGGCCGGGTGCGCGAATCACTGCGGGCGCGGATGCGGGCCGCCGTGCTGACCTCCAGGGACCCGGCGATTCTCGGCTGGTGGATCTCGTCGGTCGACGGTCGCGAGGACCGCGGCGCGTGGTCGGCCTATCTCGCCTCGCTCGAACCGGATTCCTCGCTGTATGCCCAAGTCGCGGCGCAGCTCGCCATGCTGGATCGCGAGCTCGGCCGTTCCCAACGATGATGCAACGTTGGAACTCTAGTGTCGTGGATCACAGGGGGACCGCCGTGAACGCTAGGAGTTTTCGATGACCGTATACGCCCGTCCTGGTTCGCCGGAGTCCCCGGTGAGCTTCCAGCCTCGCTACGACAACTGGATCGGCGGCCAGTGGGTTGCGCCGGTCAAGGGACAGTACTTCGAGAACCCCACCCCGATCACCGGTGAAACCTTCTGCGAGGTAGCACGTTCCACTGCGGAGGACATCGAGCTCGCGCTCGACGCCGCGCATGCCGCCGCCCCGGCCTGGGGCAAGACCTCGCCTGCCGAACGCGCGGTGATCCTGAACAAGATCGCGGATCGGATCGAGGAGCACCTCGACGCGATCGCCATCGCGGAGACCTGGGACAACGGCAAGCCGATCAGGGAGGCGCTGGCCGCCGACATCCCGCTCGCCGTCGACCACTTCCGCTACTTCGCCGGAGCCATTCGCGCCCAAGAAGGTTCGCTGTCGGAGATCGACAGCGAGACCGTCGCCTACCACTTCCACGAGCCGCTCGGCGTGGTCGGGCAGATCATTCCGTGGAACTTCCCGATCCTCATGGCGACCTGGAAGCTGGCGCCCGCGCTGGCCGCGGGCAACGCCGTGGTGCTCAAGCCCGCCGAGCAGACCCCGGCCTCGATCCTGTTCCTGTGGGACATCATCGGCGATCTGCTGCCGCCCGGCGTGGTCAATATCGTGAACGGCTTCGGCTTCGAAGCGGGCAAGCCGCTCGCCTCGAGCAACCGGATCGCGAAGATCGCGTTCACCGGTGAGACGACCACCGGCAGGCTGATCATGCAGTACGCGTCGCAGAACCTGATCCCGGTGACCCTCGAACTGGGCGGCAAGAGTCCGAACATCTTCTTCTCCGACGTGCTGAGCGCCGACGACGACTTCCTGGACAAGGCCCTGGAAGGCTTCACGATGTTCGCGCTCAACCAGGGCGAGGTGTGTACGTGCCCGTCGCGCTCGCTGATCCAGGCCGACATCTTCGATCGCTTCCTCGACCTCGCCGCGCTGCGGACAAAGGCAGTGCGCCAAGGTGATCCGCTCGATACCGAGACGATGATCGGCGCGCAGGCGTCCAACGATCAGCTCGAGAAGGTGCTGTCCTACATCGAGATCGGCAAAGGTGAAGGCGCACAGCTGATTACCGGCGGTGAACGCGCGATGCTCGGCGGCGACCTGAACGGCGGCTACTACGTGCAGCCGACGATCTTCACCGGCCGCAACGCGATGCGGATCTTCCAGGAGGAGATCTTCGGCCCGGTGGTGTCGGTGACCTCGTTCACCGACTACGACGACGCCATCTCGATCGCCAACGACACCCTGTACGGCCTCGGCGTCGGCGTGTGGTCGCGGGACGGTGGCACCGCCTACCGGGCGGGCCGCGACATCCAGGCCGGGCGGGTGTGGACCAACACCTACCACCAGTACCCGGCGCACGCGGCGTTCGGCGGGTACAAGCAGTCCGGTATCGGCCGGGAGAACCACAAGATGATGCTCGACCACTACCAGCAGACCAAGAACTTGCTGGTCAGCTACGCGCCGAAAGCCATGGGATTCTTCTGATGTCGAGCGAGCGGGCAGCGCGGGAAAGGGCGCCGCGGTGAGTGCCGCCCCGCCCCGTTTGGTCGCGACGGTGGGGGCGGCGGCGCTGTTGCGCCGCCTCCGCGATGTGCACGGCGCGCTGATGATGCACCAGTCCGGCGGCTGCTGCGACGGCTCGTCGCCGATGTGTTATCCGTTGGGGGAGTTCATCGTCGGCGATCGCGACGTACTGGTCGGCCTCCTCGATCTGCGGCTGGCGGTGGGGGAGGTGCCTGCGAGCCTGCCCGCCGCCGACCTCGACGCGGTGCCGGTGTGGATCTCCGGCTCGCAGTTCGAAACGTGGAAGCACACTCAACTTGTCATCGACGTGGTGCCCGGACGGGGCGGTGGCTTCAGCCTGGAGGCGCCGGAAGGCTGGCGATTCCTCAGCAGGGCACGGGCTTTCACGGCGGCGGAGAACGAAGCTCTCGACTCGGCGCCACCCCTCGTGGGTGCCGAGTATGCCGCCGGGGCCCGTCCGCCGGTTCCGGACGCCGCGCAGGTGGTGGCCGAAGCAGCGGACGCATGCCCGGTGCCCGCGCCACCGACCCCGTCCGGTCAGAAGACGCCGCTGTAGGCGTTGAGAGCGGGCTGGCCGCCGAGGTGGGCGTACAAGACGGTGGAATCCCTGGGGATTTCACCGTTTTGCACGAGGTCGAGGAGACCGGCCATCGACTTGCCCTCGTAGACCGGGTCGATGATCATGCCTTCGAGGCTGCCGGTGAGCCGGATGGCGTCCAGGGTGGATTGCACCGGGATGCCGTAGCGGTCACCGGCCCAGCCGTCCAGGACGGTGATCTCGTCGTCGCGTAGCTCGCGGCAGAGGCCGATGAGTTCGGCTGTGCTGCGGGCGATCTTGGCCACCTGCGCGTGCGTCTCCGCGAGCTTTGCCGAGGCGTCGATGCCGAGCACGCGCCGGGGCCGGTCCTGACCGGCGAAGCCCGCGATCATGCCCGCCTGGGTGCTGCCGGTAACGCTGCACACCACGATCGTGTCGAAGAAGACGCCCAGTTCACGCTCTTGCCGCTGCACCTCGTAGGCCCACTCGGCGAAGCCCAGGCCGCCCAGCGGATGGTCGGACGCGCCCGCCGGAATCGCGTACGGGGTGCCGCCCGCGGCCCGGACGTCGTCGAGGGCCTGGTGCCAGCTGTCCTTGAAACCGATTCCGAAACCCGCCCGGACCAGCCGCACGTCGGCACCCATGATGCGGGACAGCAGGATATTGCCGACCTTGTCGTTGACCGCGTCGGGCCAGTCGACCCAGCTCTCCTGCACCAGGACTGCCTTCAAGCCGGCTTTGGCGGCGACCGCGGCCACCTGCCGCGTGTGATTGGACTGCACGCCGCCGATGCTGACCAGGGTGTCGGCGCCTTTGCTCAGCGCGTCGTGCACCAGATACTCCAGCTTGCGAGTCTTGTTGCCGCCGAAGGCAAGACCGCTGTTGCAGTCCTCGCGTTTGGCCCAGATCCGCGCGCCGCCGAGATGATCGCTGAGCCGGTCCAGCGGGTGGATCGGGCTCGGTCCGAACAGCAGGGGATAGCGCTCGAAGGTGTCGAGAGACATCGATGATTCCTAGGGGGTGCAGCCGGTCTGCTTATTGCGTTCCGGCAGTGAGGTTTTCGAGCAGTGGTACCAGCGTCTGCCAGTTCGCCCGGGTGCCTGCCACCGCGCCTTCGACATCGCCTGCCTCGCACAGCGCGATGATGCGGTCGTGCTGGGCTACCGAACTGCGGCCGCTCAGTGAGGAGAATCGCAGGCGCTCCACCCGGCGCAGTACCGGGGTGAACTGTTCGAGGACGCTGCGGATGGCGTCGTTGGCGCTCGCGGTGACCGGGATGCGATGGAAGTCGTCGTCGGCGCTGATCGCGGCGTCGACGTCGTTGCGGCGCAGGGCTTCCGCGAAGCGCGCGTTGGCCTCGCGCATGGCCCCCAGTTCGTCGGTGGACAGGTTGGGCAGGGCCTCGCGGACGGCGAGTTCGTGCATGGCGGTGGTGACGGACTGGGCGGCGCGGACCGCGCGGACGTCGAGCGGGCTGACGATGGTGTAGCGGCCGGGCTTGGTCTGCACCAATCCTGCCTGCTCCAGGCGCATCAGCGCCTCCCGCACCGGTGTGCGGCTGACGCCGAGCCATTTCACCAGGTCGTTGTCGTTGAGGCGCTCGCCGGGCGCGAGGGTGCCGTCGACGATCGCGTCCCGGATCGCGCGGTAGGCGTTCTCGCGAAGCAATGACCTGGCGACGAGACCTTCGCTGTGCGGAACCGGCATGCAATATATTGCATTCTACGGAGGTCGGGTTGTCAAGAGCGCCAGTCGGATTGCGCGGCGGGTAGCGCGGGGCATTCTCCGGGACATCCCCCATGACGGCATCAACCCGATGGGGGAGGCGGGATCCCCTCAGGAGGTGATGATCTCGCCGGTTCGCGGCCATAGCATGGCGCGAGTGACTGTCGCCCGTGCCGTTCGCTGTCGCGCCTTGCTCGTCGCGGGGTTGCTGGCTCTGCTCGTGTCGGCTGGAATGGCGCCCGCATCCGCTGATTCCGCGTCCGGAGGTGGGGATATCTCGGTCGCGCAGTCGCTCGGCGACCGGGAGCTCACGGTCGTGCTGCGCCGGGTGACGAGCGTGCCGGGGCCGCTGCGGGTGGATGTCGTCACGCATGCGGGCACGGCCGCAGGGCAGCTCACACTCGCGGCGACGCCGATGGGCGCCGTGCCGGACCTGCCTGCTCCTGGCGCCCCCACTGCGGAGGCGGTTGTCGAACTCGGCGGCACGCCGGGCATGTATTCGGCGACCCTGGACATGGATCGGCCCGGCCCTTGGGAACTCGCGATCGGTGACGGCGTGCGGGTGGCGCGGATTCCGTTCGTCGTGCCCGCGCAGGCCACTTCGCCGCCGGAGCGGCTGGTGTACGGAGGGTTTCTGGTAGCCGGTGTGCTGCTTCCGGTCTCGGTGTTGGTCGCGATGCGGGCGCGGCGCACTGCGTGGGCGTTGCTGCCTGCCGGTGGGATGGTGGCCGGGGTTGCCGTGTCGGTGACGGCCGCCCTGCTGTCGGTGTCGTTGCCGTTGCCGCCGCAACCGGGCAGTCAGCTCGACCCCACCGTGGACAATGTCACCGATCCGTATTCGGTTGGTCAGCCGATGATCTCGGACTTCTCCCGGCCGCCGGTGGTGCTCACGGTGGCGGGTTCGGCGGTAGCCGGGCGAGGGAGCGACTTCGATCTGGTGCTGATCGATGCGGCCACCGGAGCGTTGGCGGACGACATCGTCGTGCACGACAGCGCGTTCGTGCATCTGCTGGTGGTCGGCCCGAATGGTGGACTCTCGCACTTACATCCGATCCGGACCGGCCCCGGTCGCTATCAGGTTCATCTGAACGCGTCGGAGCCTGGCCGTTATGCATTGTCGGCGGAGTTGGCTCGTCGTGGTGGGGGCGTCCAAATGGCCCGTGCGGCAACTGGAGTCGAGGTCGTGCCGAGTGACGTTGCGTCCCGGCCGCCCAGCGCTCCGTTGCATCTCGGCGGGTCGGACAAGTCCGCGTCGATGGTTCTCGATGGCAGTGCCATCAACGTCCGGACAACCGAGGCGGTGGCCGGGAAACCCACGACCATCACCGCCGAAGTCGGTGATACTTCCGATCTGCAACCATGGCTCGGCATGGTCGGACACCTGGTCATGGCGGGTCCGGTGCCGGAGGGCAGCTTGGATATCGCTGCGGCCGTGCAGAACTCGCCCGTCTGGGGGCATGCCCACTCGATGGGGCCGACGTCGATGCAAGATATGCCGGGGATGAGTGGTGGGCACGACATGCCAGGGATGAACGGTGCGCACGACATGTCGGGAATGCCCGGCGCGGGCCGCGGAGTGATGCTCATGCCGCCCGCCAACGGCGAGAGTCCGCCCGACGAAACGGTCGCCGCGTTCGGGCCCGACGTGCCGTTCACCTTCACATTCCCGGTCGCGGGCCGGTACCGGCTCTGGATCCAGGTCGAACGGAACTACACGGTGCTCACCGTTCCTGTGGTGCTCGATGTCGCGGCGGGGGCGCGTCGATGAGCGCGTCGTCCACGGGTTCTCGTTCGCTTCGTATCGTCGCGGCAGTAGCCGCCGTGGTCGTCATCGCCACCATCGGATGGCTGGCGTGGCCGAGCTCGTCCGATCCGGTCGTGCTGAAAGCCGGTACGCCGCAACACCTCGTCACCGTCACCATCGACAGCCTCCGTCTCGGCGACACCGCCGTGGACGTCACCGTCACCGATCGCACCGGGGCGGTGATAGACCATGCGGCGGTCCAGGTGCAAGCGATCCAGCCGCTGATGGGCCACGCCGGAGCGCCGGTTGCGGCCGCCGCCACCGGGTCCGGGCATTTCCGTGCCGCATCGGTGTCGCTGATGATGACCGGCCCATGGGAGCTGCGCTTGTTCATCGACGCGCACCACGGGATAGACCAAGTCACCTTGCCCCTGTGGGTCGGCGGCTGAGCCGAAAGACGCACGCATCAGCACGAATCGCAAGAGCACCGAGGAGGGACCGCTCGTCATGGATATCTCAGCACCGTCCGACACGATCGAAGACGGGAGCACGCCCACGGCGCACACCGCCACGTCCGACAACAGCACCGCGGCTCGCGTCGGCTCATGGGGCGTGCTGCTCGGCACCGCCGTCACCTTGATCGGCCTGAGCTGGGATATCCAGTGGCACAACGACGTCGGGCCCGACACCTTCTTCACGCTGCCGCACCTGTTCCTCTATTCCGGCAGCGCGATCTCCGGATTCGCCAGCCTCGCCATGGTTTTCATCGCCACGTCCGCCCAACGGGCCGGACGGCCGGTGCCCGCGCTGGGTGGCACGCCCATCCGAGTGTTCGGCAGTAACCTCACGGCCCCGCTGGGGTACATGGTTGCCGGGGCGGGCGCCGCGTTGTTCCTGCTCTACGGTTTGCTCGACATGCAGTGGCATGCGATCTACGGCTTCGACGCGGTGCTGAACACGCCGTCGCACGTGGCGCTGTTCTTGTCGATCACGCTCACCATGATCGGCAGCATCATGGTCTTCGCGTCGCACCGCGACCACCGCTGGGGTCAGGTCGGCATCGTGCTGGCAATCCCGATCATGATCACCTTCGCGCCCATCCTCACCCAGGCGCTGGACAATCTGGAACTGCCCGTCGACTCGACCATTCTCGGTGTCCTGTTGTTCGGGCCGATGCTGCTCGTCCTCGGCGCGGCGGCGCTGGCCCGGCCCGGTGCCGCCATCGCCATCGCGCTCGCCCTCGGCGCGATCCAGGCGGCCCTGTGGTGGTTCTCGCCGTGGGCCGCGGAGGTCTATGCCTCGTCGATCGGGCTGCCACTGCGCGACGGCCTCGGTTCCCGGCCGCCGTCCCTGCCCGCCATCATGCCGATGTTCCTGATCGTCGCGGCCGTCGCCGTGGAGGGCCTGTTCTGGCTGGCCCGCACCCGTGGTCTCGACCCGAACAAGATCGTGCTGGCGGCCGGTCTGGTGACCGGGCTCGTGGTCGGCGTGACCTTCCCGCTGCAGTTGCAGTTCACGCATTTCTTCGCCCGCCTCGCCCTCAACGACGTCGTGCTGTCCACGGTCGTCGCGATACCGCTCGGCCTGCTCGCCGGTTTCCTCGCCGGCCGTTTCGTCCGCATGCTGCCCGCGCCCGCCACGGAGGTCGCCCGATGATCGCGCTGCGCAAACTAGCCCTCACCGTGCTCGCCGCGATCACCCTGTCGTTGGTCGCGATCGCCCCCGCCTCCGCATACGCCCCCGTCGACATCGTGCACACCGAGCGAGTCCAGGTCGGCCCCTACGCCATGACCGTCGGCTTCTCCACCTGGCCCATCCGCGCGATGAAGTCGCTCGACTTCACCTTCATGCCCGAAGGCGGTATCGCCGACAAGACCGGCGCGTTCCGGATGGCAGGCCCCGCGTTCCAGTCGTGGAAACGCAACGCCCCATTCGTCCGCCACCCGCGCAAACGCGATTCCTGGGGCTTGGACATCATGGCCATCGATGACCCTGGCGACTACCGCATCACCTTCCTGCTCGACGGACCGCTCGGCCACGGTGAAGGGACCCTCGACGGCATCCACGTCCTCGACCAGCCCGGCCCGCCCCTGCCGCTCAGCTGGACCATCGCCACCCTGCCTCTGCTCGGCCTCATCGCCTTCCTCGCGGTCGCCTGGCGCCGCACCCGACCGGGCCGTCAGCCATTGAACCTCTAACCGGCAAATGCACCGCTACCATTCGTAGATGATCCTGTTTCTCCTGCCCGCCCGCGACTACGACCCCACCGAATCCGCGGTGCCGTGGGCGGCCCTGCGAGACGCAGGCGTGCCCGTCCGCTTCGCCACTCCCGAAGGTCGAGTCGCCCTCGCCGACGATCGCCTCGTCGAACAGGGCTTCTCGATCCTGTCTCCACTCCTGATGACCCGGCCGGACGCGCTACACGACTACGACCGGATGCGCGAGGATCCCGACTTCCAATCACCCCTCGCTTACTCCGACGTAATCGATGACGAAATCTCCGGCGTCGTCGTCCCCGGCGGCCACGCACCTGGCATGAAATCGATGCTCGAATCCTCCACCGCCCAAGGTATTTTCGGCCGCGCGCTACTCGCCGACAAACCCGTAGCCGCCGTCTGCCACGGCGTATTGCTGGCCGCCCGCGCCACCGACCCCGAAACCGGCCGCTCCGTGCTCTACGACCGCCGAACCACCGCTGTCACAGCAACTTTAGAACTCTCCGCTTGGAACCTGACCCGCCTGCGCCTCGGCACCTACTACCGCACCTATCCCCGAACCGTCCAAGCGGAAGTCACTGCTGCCCTACGCGATCCGCGCCAATTCGAACCCGGTCCGCTGCTCCCGCGCCGCGACACCGCATCCCACCCCAACCGCGGCTTCACCGTTCGCGACCGCAACTACATCTCCGCCCGCTGGCCCGGCGACTGCCACCGTTTCGCCGCCGAGTACCGAGAACTGGTGCTGGAGAACCGAAACGCCACCCCCTGAGTGCTCGTGCGGCGGCCCTGAATAGCGAGGGCTAGATCCCGCCCAACAGTCGCACTACGCTCGGTTCGTCATGCAAGAACTGCTCGGAATCAACCACCTGACCCTCGCCACCTCCAACCTCGACCAGCTCGTGAGCTACTACGAGATGCTCGGAGCCAGACTCGCCTTCGAACGCCCCGCCACCCCCGACGATCCACGCATCGCGGTCATCGATGTCGGCGGAGCGGACCACCTGATGCTCGTCGAAACCCCCACCCCCGCAACCCCAGATGTCGACCCCCTGGGCCGAGCAGGATGGGGACTGCGCGTAGGAACCCACGACCTGCTGTGCGAAGTCCGCGAACGAATCCTGACCGCCGGTTGGTCCGTCGGAGAGATCGAGACCCTACCCACCCAATGGACCATGACGGCCCGCGATCCCGACGGACGACCCGTCGATATCCGAGCCCACCGCCCCCGCGGCACTGAGTAATCGGTAGCCGGCCGAATGACGCGCGACGTCTTGGGTGCGCAGCCTGTTCGGCGGCACTGAACCCAATCGTTTCCCGGCCCGGCAGTGCGCACGATGGCATAGTTGTCGAAGGCCAGTGGTGGGACGGCAGGGGGCGAGTATGGGCGGTGGCGAGCACCCCGAAACCGCGATCGGTCGGGCACTGTCCAGATATCGGGTGCGCTACAGCCCGGGTCTGTCCGGCTTGGGGCTGGTCACGGCAGCGGCGCTCGCGTGGGCGTTCATACCGACGCTGCTGACCCAATTGAAGGATACTGATCTGGCGTCGCAGATCGCTGCCAACACAATTCTGAATCTTGCGAAGTGCCTTGTCGCTGCCGCGATCGTGCTCTCGTTTCGGTCCCCGCGGATACGGGAAGCTGTGCGCCTGGTGCGAGTGGTGATGCGAGACCGTCGACTGCGGCGCATGGTCGTTCTCGACGGTCTTCTCATCGGAGCCAGCAATCTGCTGTTCCTGCTCGCGCTGTCGCAAGGGAACCCGGCGGCCGCGACTCTGATCATGAATAGTTGGCCCGTCGTGGCCACGACACTGCTGGTCCGATTCATGCCGAGGCTGCGGGTCGTCGGTGGCTTGCAGTTGTCGCAGGCGACGCTGGCGCTGCTGGGCGTGATGGTGATCGTGCTTGCGGCACATACACACGGGGATTCGGCGCTTTCGCTGGCATACGCGGGTGGCGCAGCAATTGCGCAAGGCGCGGTTGTCGTCACACACCAGCGGTTCCTGCAGGCGATCGGCGCCGAATGGGAACAGCAGCCGCTGTGGCAGGCGTTGCGCGGCGGCATCGCCACGATAGCGTCGCTCGTGTTACTCGTGCCTGCGTTGCTGGTGGCGCCCCCACACCTGCAACTGCCTGCCGAAGCGATGGCGAGTCTCACCCTCGCCGGTGCGCTGTGGGCGGTGTCGGGGATCTTCTTCCATATGGGTGTGATGCGGTCGGAGAATCCGTTCATCACGATCCCCTGGATGCTCGCGCCCCTGCTGTCCGCCCTGTTGGCCGCGATGGCGCAGGGGGCGCCTATCACGCCGGACATCTTCATCGGGGGCGCTATCGTGTTGTCCGCCAACGCAATGCTGATGCTCATGATCGAACCATCCAGGAATGTGGCGATTCTGATGATCACGATCGTCTTCTCCGCCTGTGCCGTGCTGACGATACGTGGTCGTGGGATCGCCGATTATTACTCGATCGTGCAGGCGTTGGCCGCCTTCTTCGCCGTCACGTACGGCTTCTTGGCGACGAGGCTGGACGGTCATCGAACCGCAGCCGAGCTCATGCGGCTGCGCTGGAGTAAATTCGCCGAACTGAGCTCGATGCAGAGTTCGGTGGCGAGCTCGCAGATATCCATGGCGGAGCTCGCGTCGCTTCGCGCGGACCGTGACGGGTCGGCGCACTTGCGGCTGCGACTGTTTCCGATCTCAGAATCGTTGGCGGTCACCGCACTCGGGCTCGGCTCGTGCGTGATCGTCACTTACGCCCGACCGAGCGGTAGAGCATCGGATGTCATCGCGTTTCTTATCGTCTCCTCGGTCTTGTTCGCCGTTATTCTGCTGTGGACGAGCTTCGGCGGCCGCGCAGAGCAGCGCGAAAAGAGCGGGACGATCGTCGGATCTCCGGCAGAGGCGGGCGAGGCCATCTACGGCTACTTCTGCGCCATGGCGGCATACCTGAGCATCACGTTGGCAATTCTTCTCGGCGCACCCAACTGGCCGAGACTCTAGTTCCGAGGAGATGTATGGAAAGCCTGGAATTGCGTTTCTACAGCGACGGAGCGCAATTGGACGGACGGTTGTATCTGCCGCAGGGGCGTACGGGTCAGGGCGGCCTTCCTCTGGTCATTGCGTGTTCGGGATTTCTCGGCTTGTATCGAATCCACCCCGAGAGATTCGCCCGATACCTCACCACGCGCGGGTTCGCGTGTTACGGCTTCGACTACCGAGGGCACGGTGAGAGCGGTGGTACTCGAAACCGCGTCCTCCTGGAGGAATTGGTCCGTGATATCCGTTGCGCCGTGACCGCGTCCTCCGCATCCTGGCATGTGGACCGCGACAATGTGTTTCTGCTCGGCTGGGCCATGGGCGCCGGACTCGTGCTGGATGCGGTGCGCGAGTTGCCCGGTGTCAAGGGGATCATCTGTGTCAACGGCCTGTACGACGGGCTCGATTTCCATACCTCGCATCGCGGACAGCAGGGGCTGCACAACTTCCGGCAGTGGATCAATAATGAGCGTCTGCGTCGCGCGCGCAGCGGACAGGCCGAGCTGGTCGCGCCGTTCGAGATCTATCCGTTGGACGAGCAGACCCAGGAGTATGTGACCGAATCCCTGGAAGGGATACCCGGTTACGACACCTCGGTGACTTCTTTCGAGTTCGCCGAGTCGCTCATCAGATGGTCCGTCATGCCGATCGTCGCGTCGGCCACCCTTCCGTTGTTCATCGCCCATGGCACGAGCAATGGTCTGCATCCGAAGGAGCAAGCCGAAGCGGTAGTGGCGGCGTACGGCGGTCCGGCGACGACCTATTGGATGCCTAATGCGGGACATACCGAGTGGATGCAGGACCACGATCCGCAGTTCCAGCGCCTGTGTGCGGCGATATTCGATTGGTTGTCGAGCCAGGTCGCACCTTAGCGGTGTCTCGATCCAGGTCGATGGCGGGATCCGGCCTGGCGCAGCATTTCCCAGGTGTCGGTATTGCAGGTCAGGATGACTTGCGGACTGGGGGTTGGTCATTGGCTTCGTCCGAGCGGACTGCTCGGTCGAGGGTGACGGTTACTGTTCCGGCGCTGTCGATTTCGGTGCGGCGGTTGCCGCATTTCTCGTCCACCAGGACGGTGGCCAGGTTGTGGCGACCTGGGGGAAGTACGCGGACGGTTACTTGTCCGTGGGTGGTGTTGTCGAGTTCGCGGGTGGCTACTTCGCGGACTCGGGTGCTGAGGGCGGCGGGGGTGGATTCGAGTCCGCCGTCGTCGAGGAGCATGACTTCGACACCGCGGGCGCGGGCGGCGCGGGCGGCGGCGAGGAGTTCGGGGGTGGAGAGCGTGGGGGCGCGGAGTTCGTCGCGGAGTTCGGCCTCGAGCAGGCGGCATTCTTCGCGCTCGTCGGGCTGGAAGGGGACGGCGGCGGCGATGCGTTCGAGCATGGGGCGGGCGCGGCGGTCCAGGCGGTCGAGTTGGCGTTTGCGTTCGGCGTTCTGGGCGTCGAGCCTGGCTTGTTTGGCGGCGCGGGCGGTGGACTCGATTTCGAGTTCGTGCAGGGAACGCAGGGTGGGGCGCATGATGGCGGCGAACGCGGCGGCGATGGCGACGTTGACGAGGGGCACGATCGCCTGCACGTAGACGGTCGGGTTGCCGTCCGAAGCGAGCACGACGGCGAGCCAGGTGGCCGCGGTTCCCGTCCAGGCCAGGATGTTTCGGCCGCGCAGGACGAGCATGGCGAGCGCGCTGCCGCCGGTGTAAGCGGTCCAGACGCTGGTGTTCGCGTTGAGTTCGGCGGTCACCTGGTCGCTGGCGATCAGGGTGGCGACGGCGCCGGCGGAGGCCACGAAGACGGCCGCGTAGGTGTGGATCGGTTTACCGGTGTCCAGCACGACGACGACGGTGGCGGCGACGATGACGATCGCGGCGGCGACCAGGGTCACCGAGATGGGCAGCTCGGCTCGGCGGACCGAGCGGATCATCACGGCGGCGTCGGTGGCCAGCACCACGGCGATGATGGTCACCATGGTGGAGCGGTGCGCGCTGAGCAGTCTGCTCAGGTCGCCGCTGCTGTCAGGTGTCATCGGGGTCATTCCACTCCAGGATGATCCGCGTGCCTGCACCGGGCTGCGACTCGATGATGGCGCGACCACCGGCTTCGCGCATCCGCTGCACGATGCTCACGGTGAGCCCGAGCCGATTGGCCGCGACGAGCGCCGGGTCGAATCCGGCACCGTCGTCGCCGACGACGACGGTGAGTCCGGACGCGCGCGCCTCGATCCGCAATTGTCTTGCGACAGTACGCCCGGGCACGTCGGCATGCCGCACGCTGTTACGAACAGCTTCGGCGGCGGCCTGGGCGAGCGCGGTGACGGTGGCGGAGTCGATGCGCAGATCGGCCGAGTTGCAGTCGTGCCGAACCTGCACGCGCAGTTCGGCATCGGTGGCCCCGACCGCTTCGCGCGTGATCGTGTCGATCGCCTCGAGATCGGTGCACAGGTCGCTGACCCGCCCGATGGCGGCGAATTGGCCGAGGGCTTGATTGGCTTGCCGCGCAAGCATGCTGGGGCAACCACCGCGGGAGGTGTCGAGCAGCGTGGCGAGCACCTTGTCGTGGATCACGCCGGCGAAGCGGGCCCGCTCGCTGGCGCGTGCCTCGTCCGCTGCCGCGCGCGAGGCCTGCTGGTGGGCGCGCGCCCGCTCCTGATCGAGCAGCCGGGCCGCCCGGCGCGCCATCTCCGTGATGTAGACGAAGGTGACGGTGATGCCGAGGATCCGCATCGAGGTGAGCCCGAACTCGGTCCAGCTGAGATCGCCGGTGGCCTGTCCGGTGGACGACGCGGCGAGCGTGCCGACGCCGACGACGTAGATCGAGACCACCGGCACCCGCCAGGCCAGCGTGGCGGCGACCCCGCCGAGCGGGACCAGTCGATAGATCCAGGCCACGTCGTCGGTGATCTGCCCCGGCGCCACGGCGAATCCGGACAACGCGACGGCCACGGCGAAAACCGTTGCGTGCGTTGCCGCGAGGGCTCGCACGGCAGTGAGCGGGGCGCGCAACGCGAGCCCCGCCATCAGCAGCGCAGTGCCGTACACACCACACATGGCCAGCACGGTCCACCAGGTCGGGAAGTGCCGCGACTGCCTGGCGATCTCGGCGGCGTCACCGACACCGAAGATCCAGACACCGACGCCGAGCGCGAAGGCGAGAATGCGTTCGATCTGCTCGGTCGCGGCCCGGGTGGACGAGGACCGCCGACAGAATCGGCGCGACACCGCCCCCGCGACGCGGTCGGACAATGACGGCGAAGTCATCGAGATTCGCCGACCTCGATCCCGGACAGCTGGCGGGTCGATACTCGGCGTCTCGGCGTGTAGACCGCGCGGGCCTCGCGCTTCGGGCGCAGGTTGATCGTCAGCTTCATCCCGACGTCGCCGTCGATCCGTTGCAGCGTGCCGCCGCTGAGCAGCAGCGCGGTGAAGATCTGCCCCTCGAGCAACGCGAGGGCCGAACCGATGCAGACGTGTTCGCCGGCCCCGAAAGGCAAGTAGGACAGTCGTTCCCACGGTCGCGCCGATTCCTGGGCGAACCGATCGGGGTCGAAGGTCAAGGGATCGGGGTACTGCCGCGCCGAACGGTGCATCACGTAGGGGGCGACGAACACGATCGTGCCCTCGGCGATCGCGTAGTCACTGATCCGCGTCTCCTGCGCGGCCTCGCGCAGGAACGCGGGCGACGGCGGATACAGCCGCATCGATTCCTTGAACACCTGCAGACAGTAAGGGAGCTGTTGCAGATCCTCAGCGGTGGGCGTCGCCCCGTCGAGTACCCGGTCGGCCTCGTCCGTGGCCCGCCGGGCGATGCCGGGATGCCGAGACAGCGCGTACGCGGTCCAGAACATCGCGTCGGCGCTGGTCTCGTGCGCCGCCGCCCACAGGTTGATCACCTCGTCGACGAGCCGATCCTCGCTCATCGGCGCGCCGTCGCGGTCCCGCTGGGCGAGCAGCGCGGTCACGATGTCGTCGTGCCGTTCGGGATGCCTGCGGCGCGCGTCGATCATTCGGGCGGCCCAGTCGCGCACCAGGGCGAGATCGGAGATGAAGTCGCGATTGCGCTTCGTCGGAATGTTCAACGGCGCGACGATCGGCCGCGACATCGCCCGCATCTCCCAGTCGAAGATCCTGGTCGCCGCGTCGACCACGTCCACGTGCTCGTCGAGTGGCTCATCGATCAGCAGCCCGGCGACGACATCGTGCATCATCGCCTGCACCCCGGCGAGCAGTTCGACTTCGCCCGCCGCCTGCCACCGCCGCAGATGCGCCTGCATGCGGGTCGCCATCACGTCGACGTATTTCGGCACCCGCCGCGCGGTGAACAACGGCGCGACCATTGCCCGCTGCGTGCGGTGCACCTCGCCCTCGGAGATGATCAACCCCTCGCGCAGCGCGGGCCATAGTGTGCCGGTCACCGCCCTGGCCCGCCGGAATTCCTGGGCCCGCGACACCAGGACCTCGTGGATCTCCTCGGGACCGGTCACCAGTACCGCTGGAAACATCCCGATCCGAAACCCGGCTACCGGTCCCTGCCGGTCGGCGAGCCGACCCATCACGGCCAGCGGATCCCGGAACCAGCGCAGGGTCGTCCCCAACCCGAGCACCCCGCTGCGCCCATGATCCAATTGCTCGAATTTTCCCGCCCGATCATCGTTCACTGACGATTCCTCCCATGGTCGTCATCGAAGTCAGAGCGATTCGTCAGCCCCGCCGCCCCCGTATTCAATTATGGGACGTCTGACGAGCAGTCTGCCTGTCCGGGGATCGTAATGTGCCGCGCGATGCGTAGTCATGCCCGCAGAACTAGGGTCCGCGGTTCACGGCAGATCTTGCAGCGCTGCTCGGATCACCTCGAGGAACCACGCCTGGGCGGGGCTGCGGCCGGGCGTCCGGCGGGTGTAGGCGGCGATCTCGGCGGGTTCGATGGCCCACGGCAACGCGAAAGTCCGCACGCGATGGGTTCGGGCCAAGGCGCGAGCGACGCGTTGCGGCACGATGGCGACCAGGTCGGTGTCCTGCACGGCATACGGCAAAGTAGCGAAACGGGTGACGCGGACGGCGATTTGGCTCTCCAGTCCATAGGTACGCAACGCTTGCCGGGGTGCGGGATGACCCGTGGTTCCGTCGACGACGATGTGCCGTTCGCCGCGCAGCTCGTCCTCGGTCGCCGAATCACCGCGCAGGCGTGGATGATCGACCGCGACCATGCCCGCATACCCCTCGGTGAACAGCGGAAGCCGGTGCAGCCGAACCGAATCCAGCACCGGGCTGGCCACGATCGCGTCGACCCGGCCGCGGGTGAGTTCGTCTGTGGCGGTGTCGATGTCGAACGCGTGCACCTGCAAGGTCGCGGCGGGTGCGCGGTCCGCGAGTTCCGCGAGCACCAGCGGCAGTGTGTTCACCTCGCCGAGATCGGAGAGGCCGAGGGAGAAACTGACCGGTCCCGACGCATCGAATTGTGTTGCGGCGCCGATGGTCACATCGAGCTGCTCGATGGCGGTGCGCAGCGGCGGATAGAGCCGCTCGGCCTCCGAACTCGGCACCAGACCGCCGGGACCGCGCACGAACAACTCGTCGCCGAGTCGCCTGCGCAGCTTGCCCAACCCGTAGCTGACGGTGGGCTGGGTGACGCCGAGGACGTCCGCCGCCGCCGTCACGCTTCGCGTCTCGTAGAGCAGCACGAAGGTCCGGATGAGGTTCAGATCGAACTCGGCCGCCATAGATCTCCTCTATACAGATGTGAAAAAACATCTATTGGATTTCTGATGCGGCCGATCGTAGCGTGATGGCAGTCACAACTGCACACCAGAAACGAAGTCACCATGAAGAAGTTGTTCTCCTGGCCGGCGGTGCTCTGCTGGCTGATCGTGCTGCTGGAGGGCTACGACCTAGTCGTGCTCGGCGCCGTCATTCCCACCCTTATCGACCAGCACCACGTCGGATTCACCGCGGCCAGTGCGACTTTCGCCGCGACCATTTCGCTGGTCGGCGTGGCCATCGGCGCGACGGCCTCCGGACCGATCGCCGATCGCTACGGCCGCCGCCGCATGCTGATCAGCTCGATCGCGGTGTTCTCCCTGTTCACCGCCGTTGTTCCGCTGGCCGGATCGGTCAGTGTCTTCGCCGCGTTCCGGCTGATCGCCGGGGTGGGGCTCGGCGCGTGCCTGCCGACCGCACTGACCTTCATGGCCGAACACATGCCGCCTGCGCGCCGGGCCTTCGCCAGCACGATCACCATGACCGGCTACCACACCGGGGCGGTGCTCACCGCACTGCTCGCGCTGCGGGTCATCCCGCATTGGCAGCCACTGTTCTACGGCGGTGGCCTGGCCGGTTTCGTGCTGCTGCCGGTGATCTGGGCGAAATTGCCGGAGTCCGCGGCGTTCCTCGCGGCCAAGGACGCGCCCACCCGGGTACGGCCCGCGGTGTTGCTGAAGCCGTTGTATCTGCGTGCGACGCTGGGGGTTTGGGTCGGATCGTTCATGGGGCTGCTGCTTGTCTACGGGTTGAACACTTGGCTGCCGAAGTTGATGCGTGATGCCGGGTACAACATGTCGACCTCGTTGACGGTGCTGTTGATGTTGAACATCGGCGCGGTGATCGGCCTGCTCACCGCAGGAACGCTCGCTGACCGGCGTGGCATCAAACCAACGGTGTTGGTGTGGTTCGGTGCGGCGGCCGTTTTCCTCGCGCTGCTCAGCATCAAGATTTCCAGCACGGTGCTGCTCAACGCGCTGGTGCTGGTCACCGGAGTCTTCGTCTTCTCCGCGCAGGTGCTCATCTACGCCTATGTGGCTCAGGCGTACCCCGCCGAGATCAGAGCCACGGCAATGGGTTTCGCCGCGGGCGTCGGCCGCCTCGGCGCGATCTTCGGACCAACCGTCACCGGCTGGCTCATCGTCCTCGGTTCCGCAAACCCCTGGGGCTTCTACCTTTTCGCGGCGGTCGCGGGGATCGGCCTGCTCGCCATGGCCGCTGTGCCGCGCACCACCGTCGATGGACTCGTGCCGGAGCCGGCCCCGTTGCTCGACGAAGGAGCACGTCCGGCATGAGGACCACCCGCACCCAGGTAGCGATCGTCGGCGCCGGTCCGGCAGGCCTGCTGCTCTCGCATCTGCTGCACCGCGCGGGGATCGAGTCCGTCGTCGTCGATATCCGCACGTACGAGCAGATCGCGGGCACGATCCGGGCGGGCATTCTCGAGGCGGGTTCTGTTCGGCTGCTGGTGGATTCGGGAGTGTCCGACCGCGTGGTCACCGAGGGCCACCGGCACGACGGTGTGGTGTTGCGTTTCGACGGGGAGAACCACCGCATCGACTTCCAGGAGCTGATCGGTGAATCAGTCTGGCTGTACCCGCAAACCGAGGTGTTCCTGGATCTGGCCAGGCGGCGTGCGGTCGACGGGGGAGATGTGCGCTACGGCGTGGCAGATACCGCCGTCGACATCACCGGCGAACGCCCGACGGTGACGTGCACCGAACCGGACGGTGGCCGCGTGCGCATCGAGGCCGACCTGCTCGTCGGTGCGGACGGCTCCCGATCGATGTGCCGCCACGCCTTCCCGCCCGGCGCACGCGGTGAGTGGTTCCGTGAATATCCGTTCGCCTGGTTCGGCTTCCTGACCGAGGCGCCGCCCTCGCACGACGAATTGGTCTACACCCGTTCGGAGTTCGGCTTCGCGCTGATCAGCCAGCGCACACCGACGATGCAGCGCATGTACTTCCAGTGCGCGCCCGACGAGCGCCCGCAGGACTGGGACGACGACCGGATCTGGACCGAGATGCGCCGCCGCGTCAACGGCAATGGTTTCGCGCTTCGGGAAGGCCCGATCAGTGCGAAGATGGTTCTGCCGTTCCGCTCCTTCGTCACCGCGCCGCTGCGCCACGACCGGCTGCTGCTGGCCGGCGACGCCGCGCACACCGTGCCGCCGACCGGCGCGAAAGGGCTGAACCTGGCGCTCGCCGACGTGGCCGTGCTGGCCGAGGTGATCGGCGACTTCTACGGCACCGGTGACGCCGACGTACTCGACCGGTATACCGAACGCGCCGTGCGGCGGGTATGGCGGGCGCAGCACTTCTCGTACTGGGCGACCACGATGCTGCACGCGGTCGGCGGCGCGTCCCCCTTCGATATCGAGCGACAGCGCGGTGAGCTGTCGCTGATCGCCGAGTCACGTTATGGCGCAGCGTATTTCGCCGAGTCCTACACCGGCTGGCAGCAGTAGAAACAGACCCGACGAACGTAAGGAGTGATTGTGGCCCGGATTTCGTCCTTGGCGGACGCGGTAGCCGAACTCGTCCACGACGGCGACACCGTTGCCCTGGAAGGCTTTACGCACCTGATCCCGGTCGCAGCCGGGCAGGAGATCATCCGGCAGCGCAGACGCGAGCTGACCCTGGTGCGGATGACCCCGGACATCGTGTACGACCAGCTGATCGGCGCCGGGTGCGCGGCCAAGCTGGTGTTCTCCTGGGGCGGCAACCCCGGAGTCGGTTCGCTGCACCGGTTTCGGGACGCGGTCGAGCATGCCTGGCCGCGCGCGCTGGCGATCGAGGAGCACAGTCACGCGGGCATGGCCAACCGCTATGTCGCGGGCGCTTCTGGACTGCCCTTCGCGGTGCTGCGTGGTTACGTCGGCACGGATCTGCCGACGGTGACCGAGACCATCAAGCCGATCACCTGCCCGTTCACCGGTGCGCGGCTGACCGCAGTGCCCGCGCTCAATCCGGACGTCACCGTGATTCACGCCCAGCGTGCGGACCGGGCCGGAAACGTGCAGCTGTGGGGTCTGCTCGGGGTGCAGAAGGAGGCCGTGCTCGCCGCGCGCCGCAGCCTGGTCACCGTCGAAGAGATCGTCGACGAGCTCACCCCGGTGCCCGGTGCGATAGTGCTGCCCGCCTGGGCGGTGACCATGGTGGCCGAGGTCCCCGGCGGCGCGAATCCTTCCTACGCGCACGGGTATTCCGAACGGGACAACGCCTATTACGCCGCGTGGGACGCGATCAGCCGTGACCGACAACGATTCACCGACTGGCTGGAGCAGCACGTATTCGCCGACATCGCAGGGAGCGTGGCATGAGAAGCTCGACCTCCGACGAGACGATGACCGTCGTGGCCGCGCGGGCCCTGAGCGGTGGCAAGCGGTGTTTCGTCGGCATCGGCCTGCCGTCCACCGCCGCGAATCTGGCGCGTACCACCCACGCGCCGGACCTGGTGCTCATCTACGAGTCCGGCACGCTGGGATCCAAGCCGGGCCGACTGCCCGCCTCGATCGGTGACGGCATCCTCGCCGAAACCGCCGACGCGGTGATCAGCGTGCCGGAGGTGTTCAACTACTGGTTGCAGCCGGGACGCATCGATATCGGGTTCCTCGGCGCGGCGCAGCTGGATCGCTTCGGCAATATCAACACCACCGTCATCGGCGAGTACCGGAAGCCGAAGGTGCGGTTGCCCGGAGCGGGTGGCGCGCCGGAGATCGCCGCGTCGTGCGGTGAGGTGTTCGTCGTGGTGCGGCAATCGCGCCAATCCTTTGTCGAGCGAGTCGATTTCGTCACCTCGTTCGGGCACGGGCGTGGCGGTGCCGAGCGCGCGCGGCTCGGGCTGCGCGGGGCCGGACCGACCCGGGTGATCACGGATCTGGGCATCATGCGGCCCGACGAGAACGGCGAGCTGGTGCTGACCGCCGTGCACCCCGGGGTGACCGTCGAACAGGTCCGTGCGGCCACGGGTTGGGAACTGAAGGTCGCCGCCGACCTGGCGGTCACCGAGCCGCCGACCGCCGCCGAACTCGCGGCTCTGCACGCCTTGCAGGCGGCGTCATGAGCGAGATGGCACCTGTTCGCGAGGCACAGTCATGAACGCGGCATTTCTCTACGACGGCGTGCGAACCCCCTTCGGCCGCTACGGCGGTGCGCTCGCCGGCATCCGCCCCGACGACCTCGCCGCGCACGTCCTGCGCGTACTGGCCGAGCGCACGCGACTGGACCCGGCGACGGTGGACGACGTGCTGTTCGGCGCCGCCAACCAGGCGGGTGAGGACAACCGCAACGTCGCGCGGATGGCGGCGCTGCTCGCGGGCTGGCCGACCTCGGTGCCCGGCGCCACCGTGAACCGTTTGTGCGGCTCGAGTTTGGACGCGGTACTGCACGCCTCCCGCATGATCGAGACCGGGGACGCAGCCGTCCTCGTGGTCGGCGGCGTCGAGTCGATGAGCCGCGCACCGTGGGTGATGACCAAGCCGCCCAAAGGATTTCCCGCAGGCGATGCCACGCTGCATTCGACCACGCTGGGCTGGCGCCTGGTCAATCCGGAAATGCCCGCTCGGTGGACAATATCGCTGGGTGAGGGCACCGAACTGCTCGCCGATCTCTTCGGCATCGATCGCGCGGCACAGGACGAATTCGCCACGCGCAGCCACCAACTCGCCGCGCAGGCCTGGAAAAACGGATTCTACGACGACCACGTCGCGGCCGTGCCGGACATCGAGCTCAGCCGGGACGAACCGGTGCGCCCGGACACCACGGTGGACACTTTGGCGCGCCTGCGGCCATCGTTCCGCACGAACGGGACGGTGACCGCGGGCAATGCCTCGCCGCTGAGCGACGGCGCGTGCGCCCTGCTGCTCGGTGACGAGGCACTCGCCGATCGGATCGGTTGCGCGCCACTCGCCCGCATCGCCGGTCGCGGCGCGGCAGGCGTCGACCCGGATGCGTTCGGCATCGGTCCGGTAGAGGCCGCGCGAATCGCATTGCGGCGAGCGGGAATCGGCTGGGGCGACGTGGCAGTGGTGGAACTGAACGAGGCGTTCGCCGCGCAGTCCCTCGCCTGTCTCGCCGGGTGGCCGGAGCTGGATCCGGCGATCGTCAATGTGAACGGCGGCGCGATCGCGCTCGGGCACCCGCTCGGTGCATCCGGCGCCAGGATCGTCAACCAGCTTGCCCGCGAGATGCGCCGCCGCGGCAGCCGGTGGGGACTGGCCGCACTGTGCATCGGTGTCGGTCAAGGCCTCGCCGTCGTTCTGGAGGCAACGTCATGAAGGCACGACCGGTGCACCCGGCGGGATTCCGTCGCGATCCCGACGACATCCACCCGCCGCTGGACTTTCCCGGCTACACCTCCACGGTGCTGCGGCATCCGCGTGAATCGCTGATCCTGTTGCCGCAGCGGCTCACCGAGCTCACCGGCCCGGTGTTCGGCTCGGATCCGCTGGGCGCCAACGATAATGATCTGACGGCCCGGCATGCGGGCGAGCCGATCGGTCAGCGCATCATCGTGCACGGACGATTGCTCGACGGCGACGGCAAGCCCATCCCGCACTCGCTGGTGGAGATCTGGCAGGCCAATGCGGGCGGGCGCTATCGGCACGACCGCGACCGCTGGAACTGCGCACTGGACCCCAACTTCGACGGAGCCGGACGCACCTACACCGACGGTGCCGGGCGCTACGAGTTCACCACGATCAAGCCCGGCGCCTATCCGTGGCGCAACCATCACAACGCGTGGCGGCCCGCGCACATCCACTTCTCGCTGTTCGGGCAGGCCTTCACCCAGCGGCTGGTGACGCAGATGTACTTCCCGGACGATCCGCTGTTCTTCCAGGATCCGGTCTTCAACTCGGTGCCCGAGCATGCCCGTGAATTACTGGTCAGCCGTTTCGATTACGCGCGCAGCGAGCCGGAGCGGGCGCTGGCCTTCGAGTTCGACATCGTCCTGCGCGGCCGCGACGCGACACCGTTCGAACACGAGGAGGACGACGATGACTAACTTGCGCAGCACTCCGTCCCAGACCGTCGGGCCTTATCTGCACATCGGTTTGATCCGCGATGAGTGTGAGTTCGCCGTGCCGCCGGGAACGCCTGGCGCGGTGTGGATTACGGGCCGGATATTCGACGGAGCCGGTACGGCCATCGATGACGCCATGGTCGAGACCTGGCAGGCCGACGCACCAGGATCAGAGGACGAGCACAATGACCGAAGAGGCCTCGCGCGCAGCGACACTCGGCGCGGGAGGTTCGCCCTCTACACGGTCGTGCCGGGTCCGGTGTGCGACGGTGCCGGGGGTCTACAGGCGCCGCACCTCGATATGTCGGTGTTCGCCCGCGGGCTACTGCATCGGCTGGTCACCCGGGTCTACTTTCCGGAACATGCCGACCGTCATCGGGCCGACCCGGTGCTGGCCACGGTGCCACCGGAGCGGCGCGACACACTGATCGCCGTGCGCGACGGCGAGGGATACGTGTTCGATGTGCACCTCCAGGGCGCGGTCGAAACGGTGTTCTTCGATGTCTGAGGGGCTGTTCGACGGCGTGCTCGCGGCGGGGCCCGTCGCCGAGCTGGTCGCTGATCGGGCATGGGTGCAGGCGATGCTCGATTTCGAGGCGGCGCTCGCGCTGGCCTCGGCCGCGGCGGGCGAGATTCCGGCCGAAGCCGCAGCCGCTATCGAAAGGTGCTGCCGCGCAGAAGAGTACGACATCGCGGAGCTCGGCGCGGCCGCAGTGGGCATCGGTAATCCCGCTGGTCCGCTGGTGCGCGCACTGACGGCGCGGGTCACCCCCGAGGCCGCTGCCTACGTGCATTTGGGTGCGACCAGTCAGGACGTCCTTGATACAGCCGCCATGCTGGTGACCGCGCGGGCACTGACCGCGCTGCGCGCCGATCTACACGCCTGCGCGGACAGGCTCGCGCAGCTTGCTGCGGAACACGCGGGCACTGTGCTTGCTGGGCGCAGTTTGTTGCAGCAGGCACCGCCGGTCACCTTCGGGCTCACCGCGGCGGGCTGGCTCGGCGGCGTGGTCGCGGCGCTGGACCGCATCGACACGCTGCTCCGGGAGCGCCTCGCGGTCCAATTCGGTGGCGCTGTAGGCACTTTGGCTGCGCTGCGCGGTAATGGCATTTTCGTATCGAGCGAGCTCGCGCGTCGCCTCGGACTCGCCGAGCCGGTGCTGCCGTGGCACACCGAGCGCAGCCGGATCGCCGAGGTCGCCGGAGTGCTCGGTCAGACGAGCGGCGCGGTCGCGAAGATCGCCCGCGATGTGACGCTGCTGGCGCAGACCGAGATCGCCGAGGTGTCCGAGCAGGGTCCACCGGGCAGTGGTGGCTCATCGACGATGCCGCACAAGCGAAATCCGGTCGCCGCGGTGCTCGCTGCCGGTTCGGCGGCGCAAGCTCCCGGACTTGTCGCCACGCTGCTGGGTGCCGCCGCGCACGAACATCAGCGGGCCGCCGGTTCGTGGCATGCCGAGTGGCGGCCGCTGATCGAGCTGCTGCGCAGTACCGGGTCCGCGGTGCACTGGCTTCGGGTCTGCCTGGACCGCCTCCAGATCGATGCCCAGCGCATGCGTGCCGATCTCGACAGCGCCGGTGGCCGGCTGCTGGCCGAGCACGTCGCGATCGAGTTGGTGTCGGCCTCGCACGGTGCGGTGGGCAGACTAGAGGCGAGCGGCCTCGTCGCGGAATGTTGCCGCAAGGCCGAGGCAACAAGGACTGATCTCGCCGAAGTGCTCGCGACCACCCCTGCCATCGCAAAATTTCTGAGCCGCGGCAGAATCGGTGAACTGCTCGAGCCGGCCGGCTACCTGGGTTCCACGCAGGAATTCATTCGCCGCGCACTACGCGACCGGCAGTCGCGCCTATGACCGCCACTCAGGTGAACCGCCACAGCCGCACAAGGTTTGACAGACGCACGCGTGTCAGCGCGGCGAGTCGGTGTGCGGGAAATCAAAGGGTGTGCGGCGGAACCGCAGGCACCCAGGCGGGGGAGCGATGACTGCGGTTGATGTCCACTGTGTCGTGGAGGGGTCTCCCGATGGCCCTCCGGTCCTGCTGAGTGGCTCGCTCGGCAGCGACCTGCGAATGTGGGAACCTCAGGTAGCCGCGCTGATGACGGCGGGTTATCGGGTCGTGCGCTACGACCATCGCGGGCACGGTCGTTCGCCGGTGCCGCCCGGCCCGTACTCGCTGGCCGATCTCGGTGCCGACGCGCTCGCACTGCTCGACCGGCTGCACATTCGCCGGACGCATTTCGTCGGCCTGTCACTCGGCGGCATGGTCGGCATGTGGGTCGGACAGCACGCACCGCACCGGCTGCACACGCTGACGCTGTGCTGCACCTCAGCGGAGCTCGGTCCGCCCAGCGGCTGGGCCGACCGCGCCGCCACGGTTCGAGCCGGCGGGACCGGTGCGGTGGCGGAGGCGGCCGTGCAGCGCTGGTTCACCCCGCAGTGGCGGGCTGCTCACCCGGAACGGACCCGCGACTTTCAGGACATGATCGCGAGCAATCCCGCCGAAGGCTACGCCGGGTGCTGCGCGGCGATCGAGACCATGGACCTCGTCGCTCGGTTGCCCAGGATCAGCGCACCCACACTGGTCGTCGCGGGCGCGGACGATCCCGCGACGCCACCGCCGCACGCACGGCGGATAGCCGATGCGGTGCCGTTGGCTCGGCTCGAAATCATCGGTTCGGCAGCACATCTGGCCAACGTCGAACAGCCCGGCCTCGTCAATGATCTGATCCTCGGACAGTTGAAGGAGAATTCGTGAACGAGCGCGCACAACAGGGTTCACAGGTGCGGCGCGAGGTGCTCGGCGACGCACACGTCGACCGCGCCGAAGCGAACACCACTGAATTCACCCGCCCCTTCCAGGAATACATCACCGAGGCGGTGTGGGGGTCGCTCTGGACCCGGCCCGGCCTGGATCGCCGTACCCGAAGTTGCCTAACCCTGGGGATACTCACGGCCCTGGGCAGGCACGAGGAGATAGCGATGCACGTCCGCGCCGCCATCGGCAACGGCGTCACCACTGCCGAGATAGCCGAGGTCCTGTTGCACACCGGTGCTTACGCGGGCGTGCCTGCCGCGAATGCCGCCTTCGCCATCGGGCAGCAGGTGCTGGACGAACTCGACGGTCCGGCCCACGCAGGCTGAATCCCGCTACGGCACCAAGGTTCTCAGCTGAGGCACCGCGTCGGCGGGATGCCGGGCCGAAATTCCTTCGCCGATCGCGTCGAATTGCCAAATATTGCCCGATCGGCCCAGTTTGCCGAGGATCAGGCCGGTGTATGACCCGCCGCTACTCAGGTCGTAGCGGGCGATTTCGACATCGGACACCCCATCGACGATGCGGCAGAACGCATTCTCGATCTGGTCGAAGCTCTGTCCCGTGTAACAGGTCACGAGGAAGAACACGAGGGTCACCTCCGGTGCCAGCCGGGTCAGATCGACGGTGACGATCTCGTTGTCGCCGTGGCCTTCTCCGGTGGTGCTGTCGCCGAGATGGCGCACCGCGCCGTCCCCGGACATGAGTTGCTCGTGGTAGACGACGTCCACGAGGCTGTCCTCGGCATACAACAAGGCGGACGCGTTCAGATCAATGTCCTTGGCGCCGCCGCTGAACCAACGGCGCTGATGCACCGGATCCCAGCCGAGAGCCATGCTGACGTAGTGGAGTCCGCCCCTGTTGTCATCCCTGAGTGTCACGAACATAGTGCGAATCTCCCCGTGGTCGAACGGCCCGACCCGCCGCTCTGCGGGCCGGGTTTGCCGACCAGCCTTCCCGGCGCACCTACCTGTAAAGATGCCGTAAAAATACGCGTATGGCAAGTCGCTCCGGATTCATGGCAGAGCAATATATTTGGTTTCGAGGTATTCCTCGATGCCTTCGGTGCCCGCCTCGCGGCCCAGACCGGACTCCTTGACGCCGCCGAAAGGTGCTGCTACATCGGAGATAACGCCGCGGTTCACCCCGACCATGCCGACTTCGAGCGCCTCGGCGACGCGCAACGCGCGGTCCAGATCTGTCGTGTAAATGTATGCGGCCAAGCCGAATTCGGTGTTGTCGGCGGCGATGATCCCCTCCGCCTCGCCGTCGAAACCGGTGATCGCGGCCACCGGACCGAACACCTCCTCGCGCAGGATGCGTGCGTCGGCAGGCACTTTCGTCAACACGGTCGGTTCGAAGAAGTAGCCTTCGCCCGCGATACTCGCGCCGCCGGTCGTGACCAGCGCGCCCTTTTCTGTTGCGTCCCGGACCAATTCGGTGACGATGCCACGCTGCTTCTCGCTGATCAGCGGACCGACCTGTACCCCGTCGAGATGGCCCGGACCGACTTTCAGCGCGCGCATGCGGTCGGTCAGCTTGGTGGTGAACTCCGCGCGGACCGCATTGTCGACGTGGAAGCGGTTCGCCGCGGTACAGGCCTCGCCGGTGTTGCGCATCTTGGCGGCCATTGCGCCGTCGACCGCGGCATCGATGTCGGCATCGGCGAACACGACGAAGGGCGCGTTGCCGCCGAGCTCCATCGAGGCGCGCAGGACCCGCGTAGCCGATTGGGCGAGCAGGATTTTGCCCACCCCGGTCGAGCCGGTGAAGGTCACCTTGCGCAGCCGATCGTCGGCGAACAGCGGGTCGGTGAGCGGCGCTGCGGCCGCGGTCGGCAGGATCGACAGCACGCCGGGTGGCAGTCCGGCGTCGGCGAAGACCTGCCCGAGCAGCAGCATGGTCAGCGGCGTCTCGGCCGCGGGCTTGACCACCATCGTGCAGCCCGCCGCCAGCGCGGGGGCGATCTTGCGGGTGCCCATGGCGAGCGGGAAGTTCCACGGGGTGATGGCCAAGGTCGGACCGACGGGCTGTTTGGTGACCAGGATGCGGCCGTTGCCGGACGGCGAATGGGTGTAGCGGCCGTACACGCGGACCGCCTCCTCGGCGAACCAGCGCAGGAACTCCGCGCCGTAGTCGACCTCGCCCTGGCTCTCCGCCAGTGGCTTGCCCATCTCCAGGGTCATCAGCATGGCGAAATCGTCGCGTCGCGCGATGATCAGTTCCCATGCGCGGCGCAGTATTTCAGCTCGGTTGCGAGAAGGCGTTGCGGCCCAACCGCTTTGCGCCGCGGCTGCGGCGTCGAGGGCTCGGGCACCATCGGTGGCCGCCGCGTCGGCGACCTCGATCAGGACCTCGCCGGTCGCCGGATTGTGCACGGGGAAGGTGCTTCCGGTCAGCGCCGGTGTCTGCTCGCCGCCGATCCACAGGTCGGTGGGTAGGGCGGCGAGCAGCTCGGCTACCTCACGCATCGCCTGCTCGACTTCCGGAAACCGCCGACAGTGTCTTGTCGAGGCGGTCGGCGAGCTCATCGATGAGCTCGGGGGTGCTGTTCAGCGGGGGCGCCACGAGCACCGAATTGGTTGCCTCGCCGATGCCTGCCGCACAGAGAACGAGCCCGTTTTCTTTCGCAGCGGCGATTATTCGCTTGTTCGTGTCGGCCGGCTGTCCGGCCTGGATATGCAGCGCCCGCATGAGCCCGATGCCCGATTGATCCGACAGCAGCGTCGGATAGCGATCGCACAGGGCAGTCAGTGCCGCCGCGAGCAGTTCACCCACGCGCGCGGCGTTGCTCAGCAGTGCTTCGTCCTCGATGACGCTCAGCACAGCGTTGGCCGCGGCACACGCCAGCGGGTTCGCGGACATGGTGTGCCCCAGCGCGATCGGTCCGAGCGGCTCCGCGATCGCCGCGGTGATCGTCTCGGAGATCAGGGTGACCGCCAGGCTGGTGTAGCCGCCCGTAACCCCTTTTCCCGACGTGAGAATGTCGGGGGCGATGCTGGAATGGTCGCAGGCCCACCACTTTCCGGTGCGCCCGAAGCCGGACATCACCTCGTCGGCAATGAGGACGATCCCGTTGTTCTTCGTCTCCCGGCGCAGCCATTGCATGGTATGGACGTCGATGGGCGCGGCACCCGACGATGCGCCGCCGAGCGGTTCGATGACGATGGCGGCGACCTTGGACGGTCCGACGCCGAGCAGGGCCTGGGCCCACTCCTCGTGGGTGGCGCGCCGTCGACCGGGCTTGGGGCGCACCAGGACTCGGTTCCCGTTCGGCGGCCCCAACAGCGGTTCCACCGACGGATCGCGCTTGTTGGGACTGCCCGTGATGGACAGCGCCGCCGCGGTCATCCCGTGGTAGCTCGGCTCTTCGGACAAGATGACGGTGCGCTGCGCTGCGCCACGCCGGTGCTGGTAGGCGAATGCCAGCCGCAGCGCGCATTCGTTGGCCTCGGAGCCGGAGTTGCTGTACTCGACCGCGGCGGTCTCGGCGGGCGCGATCGAGAGCAGGCGTTCGGTGAGTCGCCGAGCGGGATCGTTGCGGAACTGGGTGCGGTGCACGAAGGTCAGCTGCCCGAGCTGGTCCTCGATGGCCTGCAACACGGTCGGATGCGAATGTCCGACATTCACATTGAGCACGCCGGACGAGCCGTCGAGGTAGTCGTTTCCGTCGGCGTCGTAGATGTAGGGCCCCTGCGCCCACGCGGCGACGGGCAAGGCGGTTCGACTCGGTGCGGTGGTCGATGCGGGAATCATGCTGGCTGACGGTCCTTTCGGAGCAGGACGAGCAGGGCGGCCGCGACCAGCGCCGCCGTGATACCGAGGGCGCCGGTCAGTCCGGCGAAGGCGGCGCTGCCGGCGGTGAGCGTGCCGAGCAGGGTGGTGCCGATCGCGATGCCCGCGTTCATCATCGAGTTGTTCCAGGCGACGACGGACGCCCGCTGGGTCGGATCGGCCGAGGACAGGTAGGCCTGTTGGCTGGAGTAGAACGCTCCGCCGAACACGCACCACAGGGTCAGCGCCGCCAAGGCGACGAGCACGTGCTGCGTGCTCAAAGCCACTGCGGCACAAGGTGCGAACGCGGCGGCGGCCACTACCGAAACCCACACGCCGCTGATCTTTCGCCGGTGCAGGTGGTCGAGAATGGTGCCGGTGCTCAGCGAGCCGACCAGCGATCCCGCGCCGACGAGCAGGCCGACGAGACCGAGTGCGTTGAGGCTGAAACCGAAACGCTGGGCGAAGATCACCCCGACGAAGGTGTAGGCGCCGAGGCGGCCCGCCTGTAGCAACAGTGTCGCGATGAGCCCCAGGCTGATGCGCGGTTGCGCCCACGGCGCCAAGAGCGCGCTGAAGCCGCGGGCGGTGCCGGTCGCGGGAGTGTGGTCGAGTCGCGCGTACAGCACCGCCGAGGTGGCGATCATCAGCACACCGACGGCGAGGAACGGCCAGCGCCAACTGGTCAGCGAGGCCAGGGCGGCGCCGAGTGGCACACCGAGGACCTGCCCGAGCGAATAGACGCTCGCGCCGAGCGAGATCACCCGCCCGCGCCGGTGCTGCGGTGTGCGCTCGGCGAGATAGGCCCAGATCGCGGGCGCCGCGATCGCCGCTCCGAGGCCGGTGATACCGCGGCCGACGACCAGCATGGGCAGTGAGCTCGCCGCCGCGCACGCCAGGTTGCCGAGCATGAAGACCAGCGAGCCCAGCAGGATCGACCAGCGCCGCGGATACCGGTCGGCGAGGATGCCGAACGGCGGACCCGCGACGGCGTAGACGAGCACGTAGGCGGTGACGATGGTGGCCGAGGCGGCGACCGACGCGTGCAACGATTGCGCGATCTCCGGCAGCATCGGTGCCACCAGATACATTTCGGCGCCCATCAGGAAGAACGCGGCGTAGAGAAGTATGTGCTGAGCCCACGGCGTCGGGGGCTCAGCCGCCACCGCCGGATGCAGGCTCCGGCGTGGCTCGGTCCGCGTCTCGATACTCATACCGAAACCTTCTCCAGCGCAGCGTGGCCGGTGATCGGGAGTGTCGGACGGCGGGGCAGGTTCAGGCGCGACCAGACGGTGTCGATGATCTCGGCGAATCGGTGCACGGCCGCCGGACTGTGCACCGGTGACGGATTGATCCGGAGCCGTTCGGTGCCGCGCGCGACGGACGGGAAGTTGATCGGCTGGGCGTATTGGCGGTATTCCTCGAGCAGGATGTCGGCCAGTTGTTTGCATTTGTACGGGTCACCTACGAGCACGGGAACGATATGACTTTCGGTGGAAACCAAGGGGATTTCGGCGTCGGCGAGCAGGTCCTGGAGTAGTCCGGCCCGGTGGTGCAGCAGGATTCGCTCGTTGTCGGATTCCCGCAGATGCCGCACGCTCGCCAGCGCGGCGGCCGCGAGGGCGGGCGGCATCGCGAGGGTGAAGATGAAGGCCGGCGCGAAACTGCGCACGGCGTCGAGGATCGGCGCGGGTCCGGTCAGGTAACCGCCTAGGGTGCCATAACCTTTGGCGAAGGTGCCCATCAGCAGATCTACCTGATCGGCGCAGCCGAGCTGCGCGGCCATGCCGGATCCCTCCGGGCCGTACATGCCGACCGAGTGTGCCTCGTCGACATAGACCAGCGCGCCGTGTTTCTTTGCCACGGCACACAATTCGGGCATCGGCGCGATATCACCGTCCATCGAGTAGATCGATTCGAAGGCAACGATTTTCGGGCGATCCGGATCCGTGGCCGCGAGCAGCTCGTCGAGGTGCGCGGGATCGTTGTGGCGAAATATGCGCCGCTCGGCGCGCGAGGCGCGCATGCCGAGGATCATCGACGCGTGGTTCTGCTCGTCGGAGAAGAAGATCGCGCCGGGTAGCTCCTTGCCGAGTACGCCGAGCACCGCATCGTTGACCGCGTAGCCGGTGATGAAGGTCAGGCCCGCTTCCTTCCGATGCAGTTGCGCCACTTCACGTTCGAGCAGGATGTGCGTGTGGTTGTTGCCGGAGATATTGCGCGATCCACCCGCCGCGACACCCGAGCGGTTCACCGACCGGTGCATGGCTTCGACAACGGCGGGGAACTGGCCCATGCCGAGGTGGTCGTTGCTACACCACACGGTGATCTCGCGCAGCCCGTCCCGGTGGTGGTGCACCGCCTGCGGGAATCGGCCTGCCAGGCGTTCGATCTCGACGAAGGTGCGGTATTGACCCGACGCGCGGATGTCGTCGATTCGTCGCTCGAAAAAGGCCGTGTAGTCGAAAGCCATGGGAGTCTCCGTTTTCTCGAAGGGTGTTATCTGTCGGTCAGTTGAGCTTCTGGTCGGCGAGATGGTCGGTGAGCGCCCGGTTGGCGTCCCAGCCGGTGATGGGTGGGTAGGCGTCGGAGTCGGTGATGACATCGAGGACGGTCGTCGCCGGATCGACGATCGCCTTCGAGAGTGCTTCGCGCAGTTCCACATCGGTGTGGATGGTGTGCCCGTGCGCGCCGCACGCCGTGGCGATCTGCGCGTGGTCGACGTGACCGAGTTCGACCGCCGAGGTCGGCCTGCCGAACTGGACGATCTCGGCGTGCTTCTGGTAGCCGAGGATGGCGTTGTTCAGCACGACCACCACGACGTCGAGGTGCTCGCGCACGGCCGTCTCGAGCTCCGCCCAGCAGTGCGCGAAGCCGCCGTCCCCGACCAGGCAGATCACCGGAGCGGACGGTCGCGCCGCTTTCGCGCCGAGCGCCAGCGGAAGACCCCAGCCGAGCCCGGCCATGCCGCGCGGCAGCAGGAACCGCTGACTGTGGGTGGTGGCGCGGATGTAGTTCGCGGCCCAGATCGAGGAGTAGCTGGCGTCCGCGACGACGATGGCGTCATCGGGGAGCAGCGTGCTGATCTCGTCGGCCACCCGCTCCGGGCGCAGCGGTTGCCGTGTCGAGGTGCGCACGGCGGCCGTGGTCGTCTCGAATTCGGCACGGGACCGGGCGATCTGCGTGGTGAGCGCGGGGCGTTCGGCGCTGCGCTTGCTCAGGTCGAGCTCGCGCAGTGCGGCCGCGAGATCATCGATGCCGGTCCGGACGTCGCCGACCAGCCGCAGCGACGGGTAGTTGCGGCCGATCTCGGTCGGGTCGATGTCGAGATGGAGAAAGGTGGCGTTCGACGGGAACAGGGTCCAGCCGTCGGTGCCGTTCTCGTTGGTGCGCGAACCGACGAGCAGGACCGTGTCCACCCCGGCGATCCACTCGCGCATGCCGTGCGAAACACCGTGCGGGCCCATGTAATTGCCGATGACGCCCACACTCAGATCGGCGGTGTCCGGGACGACGCCCTTGCCCATCGGGGTGGTGGCCACCGGCAGCGAGGCCAGATCGCTCAAGCGGGCCAGGGCGGCGCCCGCGTCGGCGGAGACCGCGCCGCCACCGGCGACGACGAGCGGTCGCTCGGCACCGGCCAGCAGCTGCGCGGCGGCCCGGACAGCGGCCTCGGGCGGGCGGATCCGGTCGAGCGGGAACACCGGGCGGTCGAGTCCTGCGGGTGGTGCCGGTGCGTCCAGTTCGAGCACGTCCTTCGGCAGCATGAGCACGGCCGGGCCCGGCCTGCCGCTGGTCGCCGCCCGGAAGGCCGCGTCGACATACTCGTGGACGCGGGCCGGATCATCGAGGCGATCGAACCATTTGGTGCACCCGGAAAACAGACTTTGGTGATCAATTTCCTGAAACGCGTTTTTGTTGCGAATCGGGCTCGGCACATCCTGCACGAAGGCGACCACGGGAATGGAGACCTTGGCGGCCTCGGTCAGCGGCGGCACAAGCAGCGTTGCCGCGGGACCGTTTTGCGCTACGACGACCGAACAATGACCGGACACCCTGGCGAAGCCGTCGGCCATGGTGCCGCCTGCGTTTTCGGTGCGGTAAACGATCTGCCGGATCCCGAGATCCTCGGCGGCCAATACCAGCAGCGACGGCAGGCTCTGGCCGAAGAATTCGGATATCTGCCTGGCGCGAAGATTCTCGGCTATGGCGGCGGCGACTGTCGGCATCGGAACACCTTCTCGCGGTAGCGGGGCTCGGACTGTTCGGTAGCTACAGTCTCGGGCCACGCAGAACGCGAGGTCCAATACGTATTTGCTTCCCGTTGATAAGGAAGTCTTATCTGGCTAGGCTGACCGCGTGGACGACCTACGTCGCGTTCGTTACTTCCTAGCAGTAGCCGAGCACCGACACTTCGGTCGCGCGGCGGAGTCGCTGCACATCACCCAGCCCGCGCTGTCTCAGCAGGTCAAGGCGTTGGAGAAGGAGCTCGGAGTCGAGTTGCTCGCCCGCACCGGCAGGGGTTTCGTGATGACTGCGGCCGGTTTGGCGTTGCAGGCGGGTGCGCAGCAACTCCTCGCCGCGGCCGCTGAGCTGGAGCGCACGGTGCGTGCGCGCGCCTCGGGCACGGCAGGGGAGTTGAAGATCGCCTTTACCCGATCGGGCTCCGACAGTGATATTTCCCAGCGCATCAGGGACTTTCGCAAGGAGTTCCCCGATATCACGGTCTCGACTATTACCGGCTGGACCTCGTGGAATCTAGACCTGCTCGAATCGGGCGAGGTCGACGTCGCGTTCGTCCGCGGAAATATCACCCACCCACGGGTGCAGACGCACCTCATCGGACTACAGGAAGCCGCGGTGGTGGTTTCCAAGGGTCACCCCCTGGCCGAAAAAGCGTCCTTGGAAATAGCCGAGATCGTCGACGAACCCATCGTGCTCTGGTCCCGGCAAACGGGACCGGACTTTTACGACGAATTGGTCACCCACATCTGGGGCGACGGCGCCCCGAACCTGGTTGCCGAGGAATCCGACGCCGAACAAGTCCTCGACCTGGTCTCGACCGGCACCGGCATCAGCGTGCTCGACCGCAAACGCGCAACCCGAATCGCGCACGAAAACATCGTCGTCATTCCCTTCGGCACCAACCCACCCCAAATCGCCATCCGCATCGCCTGGATGCGCGGCTCCGACGCCCCAGCCCTCGCCCACTTCCTCGATTGGTGGCGCCGCTGTAGTTAGCCGCTGTGCCGACGTCTGACGACGGCGACGCCGCGTACGGCGGTGAGGATCGTGACCACCATGATCGTCACCAGTTGCAGGGGGTTCCAGGCGACCGGGTCGAGGATCAGTTCCGCTTCCGCCGAATGTGCTGGGCGGAGCGGGGTTCGGGGACTCGGGAGGTTGGGTGTTGCCGGTGTGAGTTCTGGAATGAGGGGGGTCTCGGCTGGGGGAGCGGGGAGGTCCGGTAGCGCGGGGAGCGGCGGCAGGGTGGGCAACGGCGGGGGGAGAAGGAGCGGGTTTCCGGGATAGGGGGGCAGGATGTCGCGCGGCCACAGGAGGCAGGCCAGCCCGCTGCCCGTGGCGGCGCTGCCGACGACGACGCTGCCGAGTGCGGATCCGCTGGAGCCGAGGATGCCGTGCGAGCTGCCGGTCACGATGCCGAGCAGGACGAGCGCGCCGCCGACGGCGACGCTGCCGGTGCATGCTGTTCGGACGCCGTCGGAGTCGAGATCGGGCAATTCGGCGGAGCCGCCGGGCATTGTCTGCACCGGGTCGGCCGACACGGTTTCATCGATTTCCCCTGTGCCGGTTCCTGTTTCGGCGCGCGTTCCGGTACCGATGCCGGCGCTACCGGTACCGAGGTATTCGCGCACCGCGGGGCCGCTGCTCGGACCGAGCTGCAACGGTGTCCCGGAGTCCGCGCTGCCGGTATCGATGCCACCCGGAGCGGCACTGCCCGAGACGATTTCGCCGAGCGACGGCCATTCCGGCGGTGGCAGATCGGCGGACGCGACCGCGGCCGGACCGACGACCAGTGCCGCGGCGGCGAGAGGCAGTGCCGTCCCGGCCGTGAACCCTTTGATCTGTGCCATGTGCGCACATCCCGTTCGTAATCGATTCGCAGCCAACAGGATTCGGTCAGGTGATGTCCTGATAGCGGGACAATGCCAGTTCGAACGCGTCCTTGGACACGATGTTTCCGCCGGAGAACGGCCGATCGAGCCCGTAGATCGCGACGATCGCCGCGCCCACCACGACACCGAGCAGCGCGGTCATCACAACGCTGCGTTTGGTCACCTCGACACCGGACAGCGCCGCGCTGCACAGCAGCAGAATCGTGGTGAACCACAGTGCGGTGTAAAGGAATCCGGGCATGCCGAGTTTCGAGTCCATCGCGCGATCGTGGCGGGCCTGCGCTGCCGCGTCGAGCGCGGCCACCGCCTTGGCTTGCAACTCGGTGACCGAGGCATCCTCGGACTGTATGGCCAGCACGGTGTCGCGCAGCTTGTCGAAGGTGTCCTGGGTGGACTGGCTCAGCCGCTCTTCGTTGTCCATCTCCGGCCACTCCACCGTGACGACCTGCTCGGTGTAGGCGTGAACCAACCGCTGGATCTGCTCGTGCGCCGGTTCCGGCATCGAGTGCGCGGCCCAGTAGACGTCTACCAGCGCCTTGGACTCGGCGACCGTGTGGTTGTGCGCGTTGTCGTACTGCTGCCAGCAGATCACCACGACGAAGGCGGCCACGGCCATGAACAGTGTGTTGATCAGGTCGAGCACCAGGGTGCCGGACCCTTCGTCCTCGGTCTCGCGCCACGAGGTCGGCCGCAGCCGATTCCCGACCACGAAGACGATGACGGCAAGGGTTGCGACCGCTAGGGGCACGACCAACTGCTGTACGAGCTCACTGTCCATAGCGCGACCTTTCTAGGTGTTCCTCGAGACGATGGCGTCGGCGACATCGCGTAGCGCTCGGTTGACCGCGGCGGGGAACGGCGCGTGGTCGAGGACCCGGTTGGCTTGCGCCCAGCGCGTGCGGATCATCGCCTCGACGTGGTGTCGCGCGGTGGCGGTGAGGATTTCGCGGCAGATGTCGGCCTGCCGGTCATCGAGCTCGGGATCGCCCAGCAGGGCGAGCAGCTGCGCGGCTTGCGCGGGCGTCGCGTGTTCGAGGGCCAGCGCGACCAGCGCGGTGTGCTTGCCGTCGCGCAGATCCTCCAGGTCGGACTTGCCGGTGCGCGCCGGATCGCCGTAGACGCCGAGCAGATCGTCCTGGAGCTGGAACGCCTCACCGAGCGGCCCGGCGTAGGCGGTGAGCGCCGCCCGCACCCCGCTGTGGGCACCGGCCAGCACGGCACCCAGTTGGAGCGGCCGTTCGCAGGTGTAGGACACCGTCTTGTAGCGGATGATTCGCAGCGCGCGCCCGAGGTCGCTGGACGGCCGCGCGGTGGTGAGCAGGTCGAGGTACTGGCCGTACATGACGTCCGCGCGCATGCCGTCGAGGACCGTGAGCGCGGCGTCCAGTTGCGCGGCGGTGAGCTGTGCGGTGTGTAGCAGTTCGGCCGACCAGACCATGGTCAGGTCGCCGAGGACGATGGCGGCGTGCGCGCCGAACCGGTCCGGATCGCGGCGGTCCCGATGTCTTTGCGCCAGTACGCGATGCACGGTGGGCCGGTCGCGGCGGGTGTCGCTGTTGTCGATGATGTCGTCGTGGATCAGCACGGCGGCGTGGAACAGTTCGAGCGAGGCCGCGGCCCGCACAATCGGTTGCGGCACCGGCACTTCGCCCGCGGCCGCGTGCCAGCCGAGGACACACAGCAGCGGGCGGATCCGCTTGCCGCCGGCGAACAGGAAGTCGTGCACGGTACCGGTGAGCTCGCCGGGCAGCGCCGGTTCGGTGGCGGTTGCCTTGTCCCGCAGGAAGTATTCGAGCGCGCCGTCCACCCGCGTCCGAATCGCCGCCAGGTCCACCGGTGTCGCGGGCTCGACGTGCGTGGTGGTCATGAGTTCCCCTCCGCCGGTGCTTCTTCGCGGCCCTCGGTGAGTGCGATCGCCTCGGCCACCAGGGTTTCCACGATCAGATGTTCGGGCACGGTGCGAATGACCTCGCCCCGGACGAAGATCTGCCCTTTGCCGTTGCCCGACGAGACGCCGAGGTCGGCCTCGCGGGCCTCGCCGGGCCCGTTGACCACGCAGCCCATCACCGCAACCCGCAGCGGATGCGGGAACCCCTCGAACGCCGCCTCCACCTGCCCCGCCAGCCGATGGATATCGACCTGGACGCGGCCACACCCTGGACAGGAGACGATCTCGAGCTTGCGCGGACGCAGGCCGAGCGACTGCAGAATGTGGCAGCCCGCTTTGACCTGATCGACCGGCGGCGCCGAGATGGACACCCGGATGGTGTCGCCGATGCCCTCGCCGAGCAGAATCGCGAAGGCGACCGCCGATTTGACGGTGCCCTGGAACATCGGCCCCGCCTCGGTGACGCCGAGGTGAAGCGGGTAGTCGCAGCGTTGGGCGAGTAGGCGATTGGCCGCGATCATGGTGCGCGGGTCGTGATGCTTGACCGCGATCTTGAGGTCGGTGAACCCGTGCTCCTCGAACAGCGCGGCCTCCCAGAGCGCCGATTCGACGAGGGCCGCCGCGGTCGCGGAGCCGTGCTTGGCGAGCACCCGCGGGTCGAGCGAGCCGGCATTGACCCCGACGCGGATCGGAATGCCCGCTGCCGCTGCCGCTTTCGCGATGTCACCGACGCGATCGTCGAATTGTTTGATGTTGCCCGGATTCACCCGCACCGCCGCGCAACCGGCGTCGATCGCGGCGAAGACGTAGCGCGGCTGGAAGTGGATATCGGCGATGACCGGCAGCGGGGAGCGGGCGACGAGGGCGGGCAGTGCGGCCGCGTCCTCCGGGGTCGGCACCGCGACCCGGACGATGTCGCAGCCCGCGGCGGTCACCGCGGCGATCTGTTGCAGCGTGCCGTCGATGTCGGCGGTGCGGGTGGTGGTCATCGTTTGTACGGAGATCGGCGCGCCACCGCCGACCGGGACGCCGCCGATGTTCAGCCGGCGGGTGCGATGGCGGGTGGGCATGGTCGGCAGGCCGAGATCATTGCTGGTCATCGCGACCCTCCGGATCGGTGCGGGCAGCGGCCGGTGCGGCAGTCATGACAGGTGCCTGACGCGGGGCGGTGGGGCGAAGGTGATGTCCTCGACGGCTGTGGTGAATTCGCGAACCGTGACCGGACCCCAGGCGCGTAGCGCCTCGATGACCGCGTCGACCAGCGCGGCCGGTGCGGAGGCGCCTGCGGACAGGCCGATGGTGTTCGCGCCATCGATCCAGTCGGGCGAGATGGCGGACGCGTCGTCGATGAGATAGGCCGGAATGCCCTGGCGCTGAGCAACTTCCACCAGACGATGCGAATTGGAGGAGTTGTCCGAGCCGATGACGAGCACGACGTCGCTGTGCCGGGCGACCGCCTCGACCGACTCCTGCCGGTTGGTGCTGGCGTAGCAGATATCCGCGCTGCCCGGCCCGTGCAATGCGGGAAAGCGTTGGCGCAGCGCCTGAATGGTCTCCTCGGCCTCGTCGACCGACAGGGTGGTCTGCGTCAGATACGCGACCCGGCTCTCGTCGGGGACCTGGAGCGCGGCCGCCTCGGCCGGCCCGTCGACCACCACGGTCACCTCCGGCGCCTCGCCCGCGGTGCCTTCGACCTCCTCGTGTCCGGCGTGCCCGACGAGCACGATGGTGTCGCCGCGCGCCGCGAAACGCCGGGCCTCGGCATGCACTTTGGTGACCAGCGGGCAGGTGGCGTCGACCACGGTGAGTCCACGCTGTGCCGCCTGTTCGCGCACCGCGGGGGAGACGCCGTGCGCGGAGAAGACGACCATCGCGCCCATCGGCACCTCGTCGAGCTCCTCGACGAACACCGCACCGCGCGCGGCCAAATCGGCGACCACGTGGGTGTTGTGCACGATCTGCTTGCGCACGTAGACCGGCCCCTGTCGATCGGGCGCGGCCAGCAATCGTTCCACGGTGCCGATCGCCCGTTCCACGCCCGCGCAGAAGGAGCGTGGCGCGGCGAGCAGCACCGTCCTGGCACGCACGGCGGTCATGGCGACACCGTGCTCAGTGCAGGGTTGGTCGGCATGCGACCGAGCCCGTCGATGTGCACGGCCCCGGTGCCGAGGCCGGTAGGTCGCAGGGAGAACGCAGCGGGCGTCGTGGGCCCGGGCGCCGGATCCTCGGCGACCGGCGGCTCGGGGACGTCCACGCGGCGGTAGCGATCCTCGAGCTGCGCCTCCTTGTAGCGGCCACACGAGATGTGCCAGTGCACGATTCCGGCCATCCAGTCCTGGAGTTCGGCGGCCCGCCGGTCCAGCGAATCACGCACGTCCGGCCCGAGCTCGTATTCGTCGTAGAGGGCGGGCAATTCGCTGCCGACGATGCGTTCGAACTGCTGCATCCGCGCGGTCAGCAGGTCGTTGACGATGGCGACGCCGTCCTCGGGCCCGCAGTCGAAGAAGTTCTGCATGACGCGGACCGCGTTGTGGAAGTCCCCTTCGTACTGTGTCTCTTTGTGATACGAGAACAAATCGTTCACCATCGTGGCGTAATCGCTCGCGGTGTGTTCCAGGTCCAGGATCGTCTGGGTGCGATAGACCTCCGGCGGCACCAGGTGTCCGTGCGAGAACCGCGACAACGCCATGGTGAGGTCGGAACCGAAAGTGCGGCGGCGCATTTCGACGTAGTCGACCGGGTCGGGAATGCGATTGGCGATGTCGTTAGCGACCTCCCATTCGCAGCTCGCCAGGAAAGCCGTGACGGCGCGGTGGAATTCGCGCCGCTGCTCGGCATCCAGGACGCTGGTCGTCCGGTGCCACAGATCGGCGAGAGCGCGCTCCATCGCGTTGGCGGCGGGCGGCGTGGCCTCGGAATCGAGCGGCATGAACGCCGCGAATCGTTTGCCCTGTAGCTTGGCCGCGACCATGTCTTTGCGTGCCGCGAACACCTGCGGGTAGTAGTCGTCGATGTAGGTGCCCCAGGCCAGCCAGTTGGCCGACAGATCGAGCTCCGCGAGGGTGGCGTCCGGATCCAAACCCGCTGAGCACAGCGCGAAATCGAACTCCGCGAGATCGACCGGCCGCCACAGCGCGCGGCCGCCCAGCGCGGCCACCGGCTCGTGGAAGCCGACCTGCGCACCCCACAGCAGCAGGTTCTTGCGCGCCAGGTCGACGAGTGGATTCAATTGGAGCTGGTAAGGCAGGTAGAGCTCGGGCAACGCTGTCGGTCCGACCTGCTCGAAGCGCGGGCGCGTGAAGTTCTTGATCCGGTTCGCTCCGAGCGCCGTCGGGGTGAACAGATGCACCGCGGTGCTGCCGAGCCCGATCGGTTTGAACAGGCGCGACAAGGGATCGCTCGCCACCATGCCGCCCTTGTTCATGTACCGGCTCGACCGCATGTGCCACTCGTGGCCGCCGGATTGCCAGTCCTGCAAGCCTTTCGCGTAGGCGGCCACCGCGGCCTGGTCCTGCGGCTCGACCGCGTACTCGGCGAACAGCATGGGAAGTTCGGTGAGCGCGGTGTGCTCGAACTGTTGCAGACGGGAGGTCAGCAGATCGTTGACGACGTCGGCGGCGCGCTGGGTCTCGTAACCGAAAAACCGCTCCACCACCAGGATTCCGTTGGCGTTCTCGCCCTCCTGACGTACCTCGCGCTCATAGGAGAAGATGTCGTTGCGCAGGTGTACGCCGTCGGCGAAGGTGTCGCGCAACACCTCCAGCGGCCGGGTCGCGGCCAGTTCGGGCGGGACCGCCGCGCCGACCGCGTGTTCGACCAGGTTGGCCGACCACGGTGCGCCGCCGACCTTGCGGCGCATCTCGATGTACTCGATCGGATTCGCGATCCGGCCCTCGGTGATGTTGGCCAGCTCCCACCGTGATTCCTCCAGCAGCGCAGTGGTTGTCGCGACGAAGCGCTGCCGCCAATCCAGCTCCATCGCGGGCACGGTGCGCACCCACAGATCGGCGAGGCCGCGCTCCACCGGGTTCGTCGGTTCCGGCATCGGAGCGCCGGCCAGCGGCATGAAGTCGCGCAGCCGCGCCAGATACTTTCGCGCGCCCTCGGTGTCCCTGGTCCGTTTGAACAGCTCGAGGAAGTGGTCGTCGAAATAGAACACCCACACGTACCAGTCGGTGATGAGCGAGAGCTCCTGGCTGTCGCAGTCCGGGTGGGTGTAGGCGCACAGCAAGCCGTAGTCGTGCCGCTCCAGGTCGGCTTCGTCCCAAATGTGGTGTCCTTCTTGTGGTTCGAAGAACCCCATGGTCTCGGACCAGACCCTGGTGTGCTCGCGGGCGATGTCCACGTGCGGATTGAGCCGGGCCGGGTACGGCATGTAGAAGTCGGGAAGTTCGAAGGGCTGCATGTCATCTCCTTACGATCGACGCGCGCGGCTCAGTGGTTGCGGCGGGATACCATGCCTGCCAGCACCATCAGGTCCGCGGCGGCGGCGGGATCGGCGAGCGCC
>NZ_BJXA01000041.1 GCF_007990755.1 Nocardia ninae NBRC 108245
CGGCCATCCGCGACACCGACGGACGCACCTACGCGGCGGGCGAGGTGAGCCTGACGGCGCTGCGCCTGACCGCCCTGCAGTCGGCGGTCGCGGCCGCGATCTCCAGTGGCGCAGAGGGATTCGAGGCGGCCGTGGTGGTCGGCGGACGGTTGTCCGATTACGGGGTCACGGCGGTCCGCGAAGTGTCGCCCGAAGCCAAGATCATCTTCACCGACCGGGACGGTGCGGTCTTCGAGATCGTCGACGACTCGCAGCTCGCCGTCGACGCGGAGTCGGCCGAGGTGCACGGTGGCTGACGGCCAGGGTAACGCCGAATTCCGTTCCGGCTTCGTCTGTTTCGTCGGTCGCCCGAACACCGGCAAGTCGACGCTGACCAATGCCCTGGTCGGCCAGAAGATCGCGATCACCTCCTCGCGCCCGCAGACCACCCGGCACACCATCCGCGGCATCGTGCACCGCGACCACGCCCAGCTCATCCTGGTCGACACCCCCGGCCTGCACCGCCCGCGCACCCTGCTCGGCCAGCGGCTGAACGACCTTGTGCGCGATACGTATTCGGAAGTCGACGTGATCACGCTGTGCGTGCCCGCCGACGAAAAGATCGGTCCCGGCGACAAGTGGATCGTGGCGCAGATCAAGCAGATGGCGCCCAAGACCACCGTGCTCGGCGTGGTCACCAAGATCGACAAGGTGGGCCGGGACCAGATCGCCGAACAACTCCTCGCGCTGTCGAACCTGCTCGGCCCCGACGCCGACGTGGTGCCGGTGTCCGCGGTCAAGGGCGAGCAGATCGAGGTGCTCGTCGACGTCATCGCCTCGAAAATGCCTGAGGGGCCTGCGTTCTACCCCGATGGTGAGCTCACCGACGAGCCCGAGGAAACCCTCATGGCCGAGCTCATTCGTGAGGCGGCGCTGGAAGGTGTTCGGGACGAACTGCCGCACTCGTTGGCGGTGGTGATCGAGGAGATCCTGCCGTACGAGGAGAGGGAGGACATGCTCGATGTGCATGCGATCCTCTACGTCGAACGGCCCAGCCAGAAGTCCATCATCATCGGTAAGGGTGGGGCTCGGCTGAAAGAGGTCGGGACGAATGCTCGCCACCAAATCGAGCATATTCTCGGGACGCGGATCTATTTGAACCTGCATGTGAAGGTGGCCAAGGATTGGCAGCGGGATCCGAAGCAGTTGGGGAAGCTGGGGTTCTGAGAGTCGGGCGACTAACGGTGTCGCCTTCGGCATCACCGTTCCCGTCGTCGCCGTGCCATGGGCGTCACGATCAATCGCCGGGGCGCCTTCGGCTCTGGGATGGAAGCCAGATCAACCGCGCGGCCATCCACCCCGGCACAGTCCTTCAGCGAAATCGTCTCCAGCAGTGGGAAATCGCCGAAGGGTGTGAGGTCATCCGGGAGAGTGACCGCAGCCAACTCCAGTGATCGGAGCTGGGGCAGCGTGGCGGCCAGTGTGGGCAGGTTGTCGACGAGATCGCAATCGGCCAGGGTCAGGCTTTCGAGGTGCAATGCTCCGCCGACTGTGGTGAGTGCGGTGGGTGCGCCCTCGCCGCTGAGACTGAGCTCGCTCAGATCCACGAGGCAGGTCAGATCGTATTCCGCCGGAACCGGCTCGAGGCCGAGCGATCGCAGCTGAACAGGTAGCGATGCTGCGGTCAACTGCGGCAGCGACTTCCAGCCCACCAACTGAAGGTGGCGAAGGCCGGTGCATGCTGCCAGCCCGTCCAGGCCGTCGAGCACTGCCTGATGGTCATTCGTGGCGAGCACCAGCTTGCGGAGGTAGCCGAGGTCGCGTGCAGCGGCCAGCGCCCGCAGATCATTGACTCCGGTCAGCCGGAACAACGAGAGCAGAGGGGCTGCTGGTAGTCCGTCGGCTGCCAGTGTGCCGATGCTCGAGGGGAATTCCACGATCAAGGATCGGAGGTTGTCGAGCCGAACGGTGGGCTTCCACTGGCGCGGGCGAAACAGCCAGAGGTCGAGACCGGGCTCCGGCGGGAAGTTGGCGAGTACTTCATCGGCGTATTCGGTCGGGTCGTAGTAGTCCCAGGTGGCGATCAGCTCCTGCCGTATTTCTTCTCGCGTGTCCTCGGTGTAGCCGCCCAGCAACCGCAATGAGGCAGGCCCACCGATGAGTGCTGCCGTCCGCACCGTCGTCATCGCGCTCACGTCGGGAACCTCCTCGAGATTCTTCGGCAGATATCGCAGCAACGGCTCGCCGACGGCCACGAGCGAAGCAGCCTCATCGAGGTCCTGCGGCGGGACGAGCCCGGCGATCGTCTCGTCCAGCCGCTGGGCCAGTTCGCCCGAGAGCGACTCGATCGTTTCCCAGCACGACGCGGCCAGCAGCCGTAGGTGTCGCTCGTTACGGTCGTCGTCGGTCGCGCGGTCGAGCAGGCCGGTGATCAGCTCACCGCGCTGGCTGCTGTTGGCGTGGCCGGCTGCCATGATGACCGTGTCGTGCCATACGTCCAGATGAGCGCGTCCGACGAGGTTGCCGATGCGATCTTGCGCGGCGGCCTCCGCTGCCGCGAGATATTCCTGAAAGGTTCGGTGCACGAAGTCGATTCGGCCGTCGGCAGGGGATCTCAGGATGCCCGATCGATTGAGCAGATAGTCCAATACGTCCCGCGGGTCGACCTCCAGATGGCGCATGGACGCGATCTTCGTGGCGACATATCCTGCGGCCCTGCCGATGTCGACTTCGTTGAGATTGTTGTCCGACAAACGCCAGGCCAGATCGCGGAGCACGGTGACCTTGTCGGTCAAGCTGAGCGAAGCCCCTTGCGCGCTGGGGATATGCCGCTCCGCATCGCGCCGCTGCACGAGCAGATCAACCGCGATCTGATACAGCTCCATGCGATTGCGCGGCAGCTGTCGCTTACGCCTCAGGTGCAACGAACACAGCATCGCGGCAAGAAGCGGGTTCGCGGCCAACGCCTGCAGATGTGGGCGATCCCGGATACTGGCGATCAGGGCGCGTTCGTAGTCGGGCAATTCCGTCGGTGCGCACGGCAGACGTTGTCCACTCTCGCCGACGGCTTGATGCCATTGGCGGACGAAGGCATTCAGATCCGACTGTGTCATTCGCTCGAGCTCGACCGGCGTGAAATCGGTAGTGGCGAGCCAATCGTGGTGGGCGGCAGCTGGTCTGGAGGTAACCACCATCCTGGTCAGCGGGTAGGCGTTGAGTAGCAGAGTGATCCACTGCCGGACCTTGTCGCGATCTGCGGGAACAAGTTCGTCCACGCCGTCGACCAGCAACAAGATCTGGCCGCTCGCCAGTTGACGATCAACCCAGGCGTCGGGCATGTGGCTCGTCAGTGGCCCCGCCGCGTCATCGAGCAGCTCGTGCAGCTTGGGTAGCTCGCGAGCGGTGTAGCTGCGCAGCCTGAGCAGCACCGGGACCAGCCCATTCCATCCGGCGAGGTCGCCGGTGAACGTCGCGCGAGCCGCGGTGACCGCCAACCAGCGCAGCAGTGTCGTCTTGCCGGATCCGGCTTCGCCGCGCAGCAGGATTCGCAGCTTTCGGCTCAAAGCTGCCTCGACTCGTCCGCCGCCGAGTCCTTGTTCATCGGCCTGGCGCCTGTCACCGAACCACAGGTAGTTCTGGCCGACCACTCGCAGACTGACGTAGGCAACGGAAAGCTTTGTCCGCAAAGGCTGTTCGACCGCGAAACTGAATAGTTCCACCTCGTCGAGTGTCCGGCTGATCAGCTCGAGATACTCGCGGCGAAAGGCGGCGTCGTGGTCGCTGCCGTCCGGTGCGTACAGCGAGCGCTTGGGCAGTCGCTCGAGGACCTGCCCGACCTCACTACCCAATCTGTCGACGCGCCTGAGCAACTCGGGCACCGCCCGTTCGACGAACACCGGCAGGTGGCGCACGATCTGCACATAACAGTCGCAGCATTCCGCGACGAGCTGTTCGTACAGCGCCGATCCCGCGGCGCTGAGCCAATCCGGCGTCCGTACCGTTTCGCGCATTCGCCGGGCCAACTGCGCCGGATCGGCATTCGACGCGAAGATCGCGGCATCGGACAGATCGGCCTGCTCGAAGGTGTCCACCACCGCATCGACGACCGCCGTGTGCTCACCCTCATTCATCCCGCGAAACTCATGGGCGAGCATGGGTTCGAGCCGTTCGGCCACCGCGTCCGCGATCTGTTCGAACTGTCGCTTGACGCTGCGCTGCGGGCGAAAGCCAGGAATGTGTTGCCGGATCAGGTCGTCCATATCGGAGCGCCGAGCTTGGTCGCTTTGCTGTTTCGCCAGCAGCAGCTGCGCCGCCCGCCCCACCAGCGCGGTACCGAGCCTGACCGCAACGAGTTCCGCGCTCATGTGCCCCCTGTCGCAAGGATGCGCTGTCCGATCCACCTCGTAGCCCTCGATGATGCCACCGCTGTCCGACACCTCGCGCAAACTGCGGATAATCGCGGCCAGACCAGTTCTTTCGGCGCCCCGAGTCAGACGGTGGGCACACCGGACACGACCGAATCGACGGCCGGTTGCCCGTCGCGCTGCTCCAGTGTTCGCGCAACAACCTTCCGGGGTCCGTTGGACGGACCGAACCGTGTCCTCCGAGGCCGGTCGGCCGCCAGTCTGGAGGCGTGTTCCGCCGACGCGACAAGTCGGATGGCTCGATCCGTAAGTCATGTCAGATGGGGAGGATTCGTTATGGGCAATGTCAACGGGGATTCGACGGTCACCGATGTGCCTGCCGTGGCCGGTGCGCATACGGCGGACGGGGTCGGTGTGCTGGGAACCAGTAGTACCGGATTCGGTGTTCGTGGCGATGGCCAGGGTCCGGGTGCCGGTGTCGTCGGGGTGAACAATTCGGCTGCTCCTGGGGGGAATGGTGGGTGGTTCGAAAGTGCTGAGGGGGAGGGGGTTCGGGGTTGGTCGAAGAATCCGAACCATGGCGCGGTGGTCGGGGTCAACACTGGCGGCGGCACCGCGGGATTCTTCGAAAGTGCTGAGGGCGAGGGTGTCCGGGGGTGGTCGAAGAACCGGAACCATGGCGCGGTGGTTGGCGTCAACACCGGCGGGGGTGATGCGGGGTTCTTCGAGGGCAATGTCTACATCACCGGAAAGGTCACCGTAAGAGGCGATCTCATGCTCGAAGGTGCGGACTACGCGGAGGCGTTGACCACGACCGACGATACCGTGGCGGAGGGGCTGGTCGTCGTGCTCGGCGCGGACGGCGAAGTTCACCCGTGCACCCGCGACTACGACACGGCCGTGGCAGGCATCGTATCCGGCGCGGGCGGTGTGAAACCGGCCATCGTGCTGGACCGGCAGGACAACAGCGCGCATATCGCGCTGATGGGCAAGGTGTGGTGTGCGGCCGATGCCGACAGCGCACCCATCCGCCCCGGCGACCTACTCACCACATCGGCGACGCCCGGCCACTGCCGCCGGGTCACCGAACCCGCACGTGCATTCGGCGCGGTGATCGGCAAAGCGCTGACCTCGCTGGCCGACGGTCGAGGTTTCGTCCGAGTCCTCGTCAGCCCGCGCTGACGCGCCGGTGGAATTTGTCATGGTCGCGTTGCGTGAGCCGCACAAAATTCGTCCCGATGGGTCCCAGGCTTTCGGTGCGGGCGCGGCGCGGGTGCGGCTGCGCGCTGCAGGTGCAGGTGCAGGTGCGATGCGGCTGCGGGCTGCGGGCTGCGGGCTGCGGGTGCAGGTGCGGCTGCGGGCTGCGGGTGCAGGTGCGGATGCAGGTGCAGGTGCGGCTGCGCGCAGCGGGTACGGGTGCGGGTGTCGGCCGCGGTACCGCGAGCGAACCCGCCCCAGCATGACCGCCGAACCCCGAAATCCGCACCCTTTCTCGGGATCTGCACTGACTCCAGGGCCCTAGAGCGAGTGCGGGTCCCGAAAGAAGGTGCGGCATTTCATCTCGACGGAGGGCCCGCGGTGGATCGCGAATCCGGTGGGCCGTGCTGTGCCGGCCTGCGGGGTGTTCTCGCTTCGAGGGCGGAGGCGGGGGTGCCTCCGCAGTGAGACAGCCACCATGGGTTGGGCCGCGCCTGCGTGCTGCCGTGGGCCGTGCATGACCGCCGGCGGGGCGTCAGCGAGGCAGCTACCATGGTTTGGGCTGCGGCTGTGTGCGGTCATGGGGTCCGGCAAGACCGGCGGCGGGCTTCAGCGAGACAGCCACCACGGGGTGGGGCGTTCCCGTTCCCAGTGCAATTCCGACTCCAGTTGCGCGGCAACTGAAATCAGCAACGGTTCGGTGGCCGCCGTGCCCATCAGCTGGGCGCCGACCGGCAGTCCAGCCTCGGTGAACCCGGCGGGCACGTTCACACTCGGCCAGCCGAGGACGTTCCACGGCCAAGTGTAGGGGCAGGCGGCCGTGATCAGGTTGTTGGTGGCGTGCACGCCGATGCCGTCGATGTCCTCGGCACGCGGGGGAGGTGTCGCGGTGGTGGGGGCTAGGACGAGGTCGTAGTCGTGGAAGAAGCTGCCGATGCGCTTGTGCAGCAAGGGTTCTGCCTGGCGGGCGGCGAACAGGACGGGTCCGTCGAGGAGTCTGCCCAGCCGGGTATTGGCGATGGTGCGCGGATCCACCTGGGCGCCAGGGAATTTCTGGTGTGCCGCGCGGATACCGGCCATCGATCGCGGCAGGAAAGACGCGCCGATCAGCAGTCCGTAGTGCAGGTCGGCGACGGTCACCGTGTGGCCCAACTTGCGTAGGGTGTCGCCGATGCGTCGCACCGCTGCCGCTACCTCGGGGTCCAGTGCGGTCCGTGTCGCGGTGAACGGGGTGCGTAGCGAGAGTGCGATGCGCAGTCTGCCGGGATCGCGGCCGATGGCCGCGCTTGCGGAAATCGGTGCGGGAGTGTGTAAATCGCCGTCGTGCGGTCCTGCGGCCACGTCGAGCAGTAGGGCCGCGTCGGCGACGGTGCGGGCCAGTGGCCCGTTGACGGTGAGTCCGTAGAACGCTTCGGCATGCGGCCAGGTGGAGATCCGGCCGCGCTGCGGTTTGATGCCGACGAGGTTGGTCCATGATGCGGGGATGCGGATGGAGCCCGCACCGTCGGAACCCAGTGCGGCAGGGGCCAATCCGGCCGCGACCGCCGCCGATGATCCGCCGGAGGAGCCGCCGGGCGTATGGTCGGCCGACCACGGGTTGCGGGTGTGGCCGAAGGCGGCCGCGCTGGTGAACGGGAGTTGTCCGAGCTCGCAGGTGTTGGTCTTGCCGACGATCACCGCGCCGGCCGCGCGTAGCCGCCGAACCGATTCGGCGTCTTCGGTTTTCGGGGCGAAGCTGCCGCCGCAACCGAATGCGGTCGGCTCACCGGCGATGTCGGTGTCGTCCTTCACCGCGACCGGCACACCCAGCAGCGGTAACCGTTCGCCTGCCGCGAGGCGCCGGTCGGCGTCGGCCGCCTCGGCGAGCGCGCGCTCCCGGCGCACGATCCGAAACGCGTTGAGTGTCGACTGCGCGGCCTCGATGCGATCGAGAGCGGCGCCGACGGCGGCAACAGAGCTGAGCGTGCCCTGCGCGAGGGCGGCGGCGTGATCGGCCAGTCCGAGATCACCGGTCTGCGTCTCGGCCGCCTGCCGAGTGGGGTCGGGCACCGTCATCGTGAGCTCCCTCTCGTCGCACTTTCGGAAGACGGTATCGCGCACCTGGTCAAGTGACTAGTTCGTCTATCTGGGCCGATGGACGGGACAATAGACATACATACCGAATGTATGTAAAAGTGAACCCACCGCAACGCTCTGGAGGAACGATGGGAATCAGCACCGAACTCGGCCCCGCCCGCGAGGTAGACCTGCCCGGCGGCCGCATCCGCTACCACGACACCGGCCAGGGCTCCCCGGTGGTTTTCGTGCACGGCCTGCTCGTCAACTCCGATTTGTGGCGCAAAGTCGTCCCCGGCATCGCCGCCGCAGGCCACCGCTGCCTGACCCCCGACTGGCCGCTCGGCGCCCACCAGATCGCGATGCCCGATGCGGACCTCACCCCATCCGGCGTCGCCGATCTCATCGCAGCCTTCCTCGAGCGTCTCGACCTGCAAGACGTCACCGTGGTCGCCAATGACACCGGCGGCGCGATCACCCAGGTGCTGATGACCCGTCACCCGGCCAGGATCGGCCGCGTGGTGCTCGCCGCGGTCGACAGCTATGAGGGTTTCCTCCCGAAACCGTTCGCACTGTTGTCCTGGCTGGCGCGGATCCCGGGTTCGATGCGGCCGGTCATCGAGTTGGCGCGCATTCGTGCGCTGCACCAGACGCCACTGGTGTTCGGGATGGTCGCCAAGCGCCGGGTACCGCCGGAGATCGCCGACTCCTATCTGGCGGGCCCGCAGCAGTCCGGCGCCGTCCGAAAAGATTTGCGCCTGTTCCTGAAAAACGCGCACCGGCGCTACACGCTGGAAGCCGCGTCCCGCTTCCCGTCGGTCGATATCCCGGTGCTGCTGGTGTGGGCGCGTGAGGACAAGATTTTCCCGATGTCGTACGCCGAACGCCTGGCCAGGGACCTGCCACACGCGACATTGAAGGTCATCGACGACTCGTACACCTTCCTGCCGGAAGACCAGCCCGAGTTGCTCACCGAGTCGATCCTGGAGTTCACTCGGCTGCATGCGACGCCGTAGCCAGGAGGACCGTTCCCGCACCACCAGGGCCGCGCTCGAACAGGCCGGACGGCGGCTGTTCACCGAGCGCGGCTTCGCGGCCACCTCGGCGGAGGAGCTCGTCACCGAGGCCGGGGTCACCCGCGGCGCGCTGCACCACCACTACGGCGACAAACGCGGCCTGTTCCTCGCGGTGCTGGAACAGATCGAGGTGGAGACCACCGAGGAGATCGAAAAAGCCATCGCCGCAGTCGATCCCGATGATGTGATGGCCGGGATGGCAGTGGGCCTCAGCGTTTTCCTGGAGATCTGCCAGCGCCCCGCCATGCTGCGTATCGCGCTCACCGACGCGCTTGCCGTGATGGGCTGGCAGGCCTGGCGTGAATTCGAGAATCAGCACGGCCTCGGCATGATCACCGCGCAGTTGGAACGTGCCCGCGCCGCGGGTCTGATCGCCGACGCTCCCATTCAGGTTCTTGCCCAGTTATTGCTCAGCGCGCTCACCGAGTCGGCCTTGATCGTCGCGCACGCCGACGACCCGGACCGTGCCCGCGCCGAAGCCCAGCAGTCGGTGCTGCTGCTCATCTCCGGCATCGTGCGGACCTGAATCCGCACCACGTTCTTACTCCACGAATTGCAGCTCTACCTGCGGTAATTCGACCATGACCCGGGCGCAGACGGCCCGGTGCCAGGTGGCCGGATAGCGGGTGTCCGGCTCGTGCCTGCAGTAGTCGTCGTTGGTGCGATAGGTGTGCAGGCGCGGGGAGATCTCGCCGGCGCCGATGGCGTCGACCATCGCCTCGACGACCTGTTCGGTCTCGTCGGCGATCTCGGCCAGCTCGCGGGCCGCCGTGTCCGGGATCTGGAAGGCGCCCCGTTCCCACCGTTCCACGGTGCGTTCGGCGACGGCGAAGAGCCGGGCGCACCAGGGCACCGGCAGGCCGAGTAGTTCGCGAGTGGCCCGGAACCCGGCGGCGGTTCCGGTACCAAGTAGGTCGTCCAAATCCGAAAACCCCTCCCGAGCAGTGCGGTAGAGAAAAAGAATAGGTCAGTGCGCCGACCCGCATGGGGGATTCGTCGGGGAAGTGGCAGAGGTGATGCCGCGCCTGCCGAAGGCTGTCGGGTCCTCGTGCGAGGATGAGTCGTGCGTTTGTATCGAGATGTGGCGGTGGTGGTACGCCAGCACAAGCTGGGCGAGGCGGACCGCATTGTCACGTTGCTGACGCGCCAGCACGGATTGGTGCGCGCGGTGGCCAAGGGGGTGCGCCGCACCAAATCGAGATTCGGGGCCAGGCTGGAGCCGTTCGCCTACATCGACGTGCAGCTGCATCCGGGACGCACACTGGACGTGGTCACCCAGGTGCACACCGTGGAGGCGTTCGCCGCCGACATCATCGACGACTACGGTCGCTACACCACAGCCTGCGCGGTGCTGGAAACCGCCGAACGGCTGGCAGGCGAGGAGCGCGCCCCGGCGCCGCGACTGCACGCGCTCACCGCGAGCGCGTTGCGCGCCATCGCCGCCAAGCAACGGCCCCATGAGTTGATCCTGGACGCATTCCTGTTGCGCGCCATGGGTTTCGCGGGCTGGGCGCCCGCACTGGACGAATGCGCCAAGTGCGCGACGCCGGGCCCGCATCGGGCGTTCCACGTCGCGGCCGGGGGAGCGGTGTGCGTGCACTGCCGCCCGCCGGGTGCGGCGACACCGGCCGCAGGGGTGCTCGATCTGCTCGTCGCGCTGCTGCGCGGGGAATGGGCCTACATCGAGACGGTGCCCGACGGGGTGCGCAGGCAGGCCAGCGGCCTGGTCGCCGCGCATCTGCAATGGCACCTGGAACGGCAGTTGCGGACGTTGCCGCTGATCGAGCGGTCGAGCCCGGTGCGCTCGCCCGCCTGATCCCCGGGTGGGCGGAGACCTTCACAAGGCCTCCACAACCATCAGGCAGGATAGGGGCCGTGATCCTCCGCCGAGACTCCTCCACCGCGACCAAGTCGGGCGCACCCCGCACTGTTCGTCCGCCCTCGCAGCACCCCTCGGGCGCGCGTCCGCCGGAAATTCCGGCCGTGCTGGTGCCCAACCACGTCGCGCTGGTGATGGACGGCAACGGCCGGTGGGCACAGGAACGCGGACTGCCGCGCACCGCGGGCCACGAACGCGGCGAGGCCGTGCTGATGGACACCGTCGAGGGGTGTATCGAGATCGGCGTGAAGTGGCTCTCGGCCTACGCCTTCTCCACTGAGAACTGGCGGCGCAGCCCCGAGGAGGTGCGCTTCCTCATGGGCTTCAACCGTGACGTGATCCGGCGCCGCCGCGACGAGATGAACGAGATGGGCGTACGGGTGCGCTGGGCCGGGCGGCGACCTCGGTTGTGGCGCAGCGTGATCAACGAACTCGAGGTCGCCGAGGAGCTGACCAAGGACAACACGGTGATGACCCTCACCATGTGCGTCAACTACGGTGGGCGCGCCGAAATCGCCGACGCGGCAAGGGAAATCGCGCGACGGGTGGCGGCGGGGGAGATCGATCCGGAGAAGGTCACCGAGGCGACGCTGGCGAAGTACATGGACGAGCCGGACATGCCGGACGTGGACCTCTTCCTGCGCCCCTCCGGTGAGTTCCGCAGCTCGAACTTCCTCATCTGGCAGTCCGCCTACGCCGAATACGTCTACCAGGACACCCTGTTCCCCGATTTCGACCGGCGCAACCTGTGGGCCGCGTGCCTCGAGTACGCTTCGCGGGACCGCCGCTTCGGCGGCACGAAATGAACGGCGGCGCGGACATGGAATCATCGGTGACCCCGGAACACGAACTGCAAGCCCGCGCAGGCGCCTGTCTGTCGCTCTACGACATCGACGTGCGCGTCGACCCCGAAGGCTCGATCGGTTTCGAGTACGAGGGCGCGCTGTGCTCGCTGCGCGCGGTGAGTCTCGCGCCCGGCCTGGACGTGCTCACGCTCACCTGCGTGCTCGCCTGGGACCGCCCGATCAAACCCCAGCTGCACAAGCGGGTAGCCGAGCGGAACAACGCGCTGCAATTCGGCTCGCTCACCGTCATCGCGCACGACAAACTCGCCGACATCATCCTGCGCTACACCTTCCCCGCCGCCGGACTCGACGACCAAGCGCTGGCCACCATGCTGGTCCTCGTGCTGTCCGGCGCCGGGCGGGCTCGCCAGGGTCTGCTGCCCTGATCCCCGCCCCATGACAACTGTCATGGGATTCTCGTGACATGCGTGCGGGGTTTTCGGAGCGCTGGTGCGCGAACGTTAGGGCATGACATCAGCACTGACGACCGCGGCCGTCTTCGCCGCGGCCGGCGGTTCGCGGCCTAGGCACGCGGCGACGCCGGCGATCGAACTGCACGATCTGCGTAAGAGTTTCTCGGTACCGAATGGTGGCGCGGTCCGGGCTGTCGACGGGCTCGATCTCGTCATCGAGCCGGGCGAGATCGTCGCGTTCCTCGGGCCCAACGGGGCCGGTAAGACCACGACCCTCGACATGATCCTCGGGTTGGCGATGCCGGACTCCGGCACGGTCGAGGTGTTCGGTGGCTCGCCCGCGGCAGCGCTTGCGGTAGGCCGGATCTCGGCAGTGCTGCAATCCGGCGGGCTGCTACCGGATCTCACCGTCGGGGAGACCGTGCGGATGGTCGCCGCGTTGTACGCGTGCGCGCGTCCGGTGGACGAGGTGCTGGCCAGGGCGGGCATCGCCGAGATCGCGGGCCGCATGGTCGGCAAATGCTCCGGCGGGCAGCGCCAACGGCTGAGGTTCGCACTAGCGCTGCTGCCGAATCCCGACCTCATCGTGCTCGACGAGCCGACCACCGGCATGGACGTGGAAGGGCGCCGGGACTTCTGGAACGCGATGCGGGAGGACTCTCGGCGCGGCCGCACCGTCGTGTTCGCGACCCACTACCTGGACGAGGCCGACGCCTACGCAGACCGGATCGTGCTGGTCCGGGCCGGGCGGGTGGTCGCGGACGGTAGCGCCGCCGAGATCAAGAACCTGGCTGCGGGCCGTTCGGTCACTGCCACCCTGCCCGGCGCCGTGCCCACCGCGCTGCTCGCCATGCCCGGCGTCGACGACGTCGAGGTGCGCGGCGAGCGAATCGTCGTGCACACCAAGGACTCCGATGCGATAGCCCGCTACCTGCTCACCGAAACCATGGCGACCGACCTCGAAATCACCTCGCACAACCTCGAATCCGCGTTCCTGGCGCTCACCACCGGAGACAACTGAGATGACAACCCTTACCCCACCGGCCGTATCGCGGCACCGGCGCACCCCGCTCGGCGGCTTCAGCGTCGGCTTCCTGCGCGTCGAACTGCGCCGCGTGCTGCGCAACCGCCGGACACTGATCTTCACGCTGCTCCTACCGCCGCTGTTCTTCGTCATCTTCGGCCTGCAATCCGATTTCCGGACACAGTCTTTCGGCTCCGGCAACGTGACCGGCTACGTCATGGTGTCGATGGCCGTCTACGGCGCGCTGCTGGCCACCACCAGCGGTGGCGCGATGGTGGCGATCGAGCGTGCGCAGGGCTGGAGTCGCCAACTGCGGCTCACCCCACTGCGTCCGGTCGCCTACATCGCCACCAAGGTCGCCGTCGCGATGGTGCTGGGGCTGGCGTCGGTCACCGCAGTGTTCGTCGTCGGTGCCGCGCTCGGCGCCCAGCTGACACCGGTCGCGTGGGTGAGTTGCTTTCTGCTCGCCTGGCTCACCTCGCTGGTCTTCGCGGCCTTCGGGCTGTTCGTCGGCTATCTGCTGCCGTCGGAGAATGTCATGCAACTGCTCGGCCCGCTGCTCGCGGCGCTGTCCTTCGCGGGTGGGTTGTTCGTTCCGCTGCACGGGTGGTTCGGCACGGTGTCGAAGGTGTTCCCGACCAACGGCGTCGCCACGCTGGCGCGGGTGCCGTTCGGCGACACCAGTGCGGGGTCGATCGTATTGGCGGTGCTGAATGTCGTCGGCTGGGCCGCGGTGTTCGTCGGGGGATCGGCGATGCTGTTCCGCCGTGACACCGCACGCTGAACTATCGGGCGTGGCACGGCCGTCCCGCTCGCGGGGTGGACGGCCGCGACGCGCCATCCCGGGATCGGTGCGGAGCACAGTTCTCGCGTCGGTCCCGGGACGGACTGTGCCGAGGCTGACCGAGCCGGGTTCGGTACCGTCTGTCCTCGTGATCGACCGAGGCCCGCGAGCTAGCCGGCGCGTCCTGTCGCGTGCCAGGAGTGCGGGATGGGCGTGAAGTCCGGGCTCGCCAAGCTGCGCGCGGGCGGTGTGTCCAGCCTGATCGACCGCGCGCTCGAGGATCAGTCGTTCGCGGTGCGTCCCGGCCGACGCGGTTGGTTCGGCGTGCTGCTCGCGGTCGTGTGGCTGGGGTGGTTGATCGCCCCGATCGTGCAGCGGTGGTCGCGCGGGGAGGCGGCCACCGCCGGCCTCGCGGCGGTATGTCTGCTCGCGTTCGCGGCGCTCATCGTCGGTTCTATCCGAGGTTTCCCACGATCGGGTCCCGGCGATCTCCTCGAGGAGCAGCCGACCGACCGGCGGATCTGGCTGGTGCTCGCGGCGCTGGTGGCACTGCACGTGGCGTTGGTGCTGCTGCTCGGTGCCGTCGCCTTGCCCACCGTGATCTACGTCGCGGTGATCGGAATATTTCACCTGACCCAGCGCGAATCCGGCTACGTCGTCCTCCTCGTGATGACCGCGCTGCTGCTGCTTCCGGTGCTCGCGCCCGGCCGGAGGCTGGCCGATGGGACGTTCTACCTGGCCTTCATCCCCGCGGGCATCTGGGTGGCCAGGCAGCTCGGGCTGCGCGGCGAGCGACTCGCGGAGCTGGCCCGGCGCCAGCGCGCCGAACTCGAGCTGGTGGCCGAACGCAACCGCGTGGCCCGCGACGTGCACGACATCCTCGGCCACTCGCTGACCGTGATCACGGTGAAAACCGAACTCGCGCAACGACTCATCGATCTCGACCTGAGTCGGGCGAAGACCGAGCTCGCCGATATCGAGCGACTCGCCAGGGAGGCGCTGGCGGGGGTGCGCGATACCGTCGGCGGGTTGCGTGAGGTCACGCTGCGCGGCGAACTCGCCAATGCGAGAACGGCATTGGCTGCTGCGGACATCGCCGCCGAGCTGCCGGACGCAGCGGACGTACCGCACAGTGAATTGTTCGGCTGGGTGCTGCGCGAGGCGATCACCAATGTGATCCGGCACAGCGCGGCCCGGCACTGCACGGTGACGGTCACGGCGGCGAGCATCGAGGTGGTCGACGACGGTCGTGGCCTGGGGGTGAGCGCGGCGTCCGGCGCTGGGCTGACCGGTCTTCGCGCGCGCGTCATGGCCGTCGGCGGAACGTTGACGTTGTCCGCGCCTGCGGAAGGGGGCGTGCGTGTTCGTGCCACGGTCCCCGAGTAAGGCCGTCGAGTCACCGTCCCCGAGCGCGGGGCGATATCGAAACAGGAAGTGGGCCAGATGATCCGGCTGTTGCTCGCCGACGATCAAGCGCTGGTGCGTGGTGCGCTCGCGGCGTTGCTCGGGCTGGAATCCGACCTGGAGGTGGTCGGGGAGGTCGGTCGCGGCGACGAGGTGCCCGACGCGGTCGCGCGCACGAATCCCGATGTGGTGCTACTGGACGTGGAAATGCCCGGCCTGGACGGCATTTCGGTCGCCGCGCGGCTGCACGCCACTCATCCCGGTGTGCGTGTCCTGATGGTGACCACCTTCGGCAGGCCCGGCTATTTGCGTCGGGCCATCGACGCGGGAGCGAGCGGCTTCGTCGTCAAGGACACCCCAGCGAGGGAGCTCGCCGATGCCGTTCGCCGCGTCCACCTGGGCTTGCGGGTCGTAGATCCCGCCCTGGCCGCCGAAACCCTCACCGCGGGTACCTCTCCGCTCACCGCACGCGAACGCGAGGTCCTGTCCGCCGCCTCCGACGGGGCGACCGCAGGCGCCATCGCCAAACAGCTGCACCTCTCCGAAGGCACTGTCCGCAACCACCTGTCGGCCGCTATCGGCAAAACCGGCACCACTACCCGCGCCGAAGCCGTTCGTGCCGCCGAACGGCTCGGATGGCTGTGACTCTGCGCCGCAAGGGTTTTTCGACTGCGGCTGTGCGCTGGTTGATTACGGCAGCACGACGCAGGCGGGGCCGGCGTTGATGCCGGTGCCGACGGTCACCGAGGTGAGGAAGTAGGTCTCACCCGCGATGTATTCGGCCGCCCAGATCTTGTGCTCACCCTTCTTGGCCGGGGTCCAAGTGGTGCTGGCCTTGCCGGAGGCGTCCGCGACCGGACCGACCGGCTTGAACGTGGTGTCGGTCCGGTTTCCGTCGACCTCGTCGAGGAAGACCACCGCGACGCCCGGTCGTGCGGTCGCCGTGACCGTGTAGGAGCAGCCGGTGCCGTAGGAACCGGAGCTACCGAAGCTCAGGCCGGGTGCGATATCGATGCGGGTGACCGCGGCGCCCGCGGTGGGGGCGGCGAGGGCGATCGCGGCGGTCAACGCGCCGAGCGTGGTCACGGTGGCGGCGGTCTTCTTCGAAACGGTCACTGCGGTTTTCCCTTTCGACGAACAGATTCATCCCATGAGGTTCCGACACTTACACAGGTGTAGTCCGCGATCAATGGCCTGGAACGGATCGGACTGCCGGTAGTTTCTGGGGGACGGGCCCGTCGGCGAACGAGTCGTTGCCGTTCAGGCCCCTTGTCCACAGTGCTTGCCGGAACCGACCTGATAGTCGGCTGAGAACCCGGCAAACGCGACACTTTTGACCCCGTCTGCCGCGTTGAGACTGGTGAGAGGGCCAACGCGGCCACCACGAAGGAGTTGGACATGAGCCTCATCGGGACCCTGCTCGGGTACGCCTTGACGGTGTTCATCGTGTTGCTGCTGGCTCGGATGGTGTTCGACTGGATGACGGCACTCGGCAACAATCCGAGCTGGGCCAACCGTCCCCGCGAGCTGGCGCACGCCGCGACCGAGCCGGTGATCGCACCTGTTCGGCGGGTGTTGAAGCCGATCCGCGCCGGCGGGATGGCGATCGATCTGGCATTCACCGTGGTATTCATCGTCGCGCTGATCCTGCGCGGGATCGCGTTCAGCCTCTGATCGGACGGCGAGCCCGCACTGGCGCCGCCGATGGCGGGCCGACCTCCCCGCGCGCACAGGCAGGGTGGATGCCGCGTACTTTGTCAGGCGTCCGGGATCCCGTAGGGCAGTAGCGTGCGGATCCCGCGGGCCAGCGTTTCGGGGTCGACATCCCCGATTATCAAGTGCTGCAAGATGAATCCGGGCAGTACGCCCATGATGGCGGTGGCCACCGCGTGGATGTCGGCGTCGGCGGGGATCCACCCTGCGTCGCGCATGCGCTCGGTGTATTCGTACCAGCGGTCGCGGAGGCCGAGGATCGCCTCTTTCACGTACTGGCCCGCGTCGGGGTCGATGAGCGCCAGTGCCCACGCTTGGGGGGCCAGCCGCAGCGGTCCGTCGGGTCCGCTGTTCGCGACCATGTGCCGGGCGAGGGTGGCGACCAGCACGTCCGGCGTGGGCAGGGGATCGGCGCGGATCAGTTCGGTCATCCGCGCGCGCAGGGGGAGTGTGGTCTGGGTGGCCAAGACCGCGATGATGTCGTTCTTGCTCTTGAAGTAGCGGTACACCGCCCCGGCCGACAGCCCTGATTCGGCGAAGACGTCCTGCATGGAGGTCTCGTGGAAGCCTTTGCGTGCGAAGCAGAGGCGGGCCGCCTCGAGGATCTGCTGCCTGCGACGTTCCAGGTGTTCTTCGCTGACTCTTGGCATGCCTCCAAAGTAAAACGAACATCCGTTCTTGACAAGTTCGTGGCCGCGCGCGACGATATCCGCATCGAAAGAGAACGATCATTCGATTTACGGGAGAACGTCATGAATACGATGCAGCGAGCGCTCGCCGTCGGTGTCGGCGCCGCTTTGCTCCAGGCCCTGATGCTGATTGCATTCGCCTGGCCCGCCGCCAATATCAACCCACGCGATCTGCCCATCGCCGTCACCGGACCGCAAGCCGAGATGGCGACGAGCCGGCTGGCCGAGCACAGCCCCGGCGCCTTCGACATCTCCCGCCCGGCCGACGAGGCCGCCGCCCGCGCCGCCATCGCGGACCGCGAGGTCTACGGCGCGATCGTGACCGGCGACGGGCCGCCCCGAGTGCTCATCGCCTCCGGCGCGAGTCCGATTGTCGCGCAACAACTCACGCAGATCGGCCAGCAGCTGTCCGGCGCCCCGGCGCCTCGGGTCGAGGATGTGGTTGCCGCGGACTCCGACGACCCGCGCGGCACCGCGTTCGGCGCCATGGTGCTGCCGCTGGTGATGTCGGGCATCGCAGCAGGCGTACTGCTGAGCCTGGTGATCCCGACCGTCGCCGGAAAAGCGTTGGGGCTGCTCACCTTCGGCGTAGTCGGCGGTCTGCTGGGCATGGAGATCATCCACGGTTGGATGTCGGTAGTGCCGGGCTCCTACCTCGAACTGTCCGCAGTCGCCGGACTCGTCTCGTTCGCGGTCGCCGGCGCGGTCGTCGGACTCGCCGCGGTAATCGGCCGAGCAGGCATCGGCATTGCCGCACTGACCATGCTGCTCATCGGCAACCCGTTCTCCGCCGCCACCTCGGCCCCGGAACTGCTCCCGCAGCCGTGGGGCGCCATCGGCCAGTTCCTGCCGCCCGGCGCCGCCGCCTCCCTGCTTCGCTCCGTCGCCTTCTTCGACGGCGCGGGCGCTGCGAGTCCCCTTGCGGTGCTGCTGATCTGGTCCGTCGCTGCACTCGCACTACTGGGCGTCGGCGCACTGCGTGGTCGCCACACCGCTGAAACCGCAAGCCCAGCACCGGTTCCCGTCGCCGCGGGCTGAGTAAGCCTGCACCGTCGAGAGTCACCTCCATTCAGGAGGTGGCTCTCGACGGTTTGCATTCATCGAGTTTCAGTCAGCGATTGCGCCGCCGGCCGACTTCGACGTCAGTGTGGCGAATCTCAGCTCACCGTGAACGCGAAGGTTGGTGCGGTGGCCGCGCCCTCTTCCTTCTGGCTGTTGTAGCTCAGCACGTAGTCGCCAGTGGTGGGTGTCGGCAAGACGAACACGACGTAGTTCTTCGGATTGTCGATGGTCTTGCCCGCGTCTAGCAACTCGTTGATCGGGCTGCGGTCGTCGGCGACGACGGTCTTCCCGTCCGGTGTCTTCAACGAGAAGTACTCGGTGAAGATGTTCGCCCCGCCGGCGGGAACCCCTTGTCCGCCAGTAATTTTGATGTGCAACGCGAGTTCGTTCTTGCCGCGCTCGTTCTTGGCGTAGCTCGGGTCGAGCTTGCCCGCGGTCACCTCGATCGTGGTGTGGCCCTGCACCAGCGTGCCTGTGATGGGCAGGGTTTTCGGCTGCACGCTCTCGACTTTGCCTGCGGCGCTGAGCGGAATCTTGGTCTGGTTGTCCGAGGCCTGCCCGTAGACCACGGTCATCGTGTCGAGCAGGTGCTCGGCGTCCTTGGCGGACTCGACCGGTGTGGTCACCTTGCCGGTCGCCGATCCACCGCCGGGCACCGTGGGGTTGTCCCAGCTCGCTCCGCCGTCGACCTCGTCGTCGACCAGCAGTGAGGTGTTGTTGCCCATGGTCTTGTTGTCGAGCGTGGTGTTCTTGTAGGTGATGTCGATCAGCACCTTGGCGCCGCCGTATTCGTCGGGCACGAGGGTGGCCGTGTCGACGGTGATGGCGAAGCCGTCGAACCAGCCGGTCTTGCCGACCGCCCGAACCGTCGACTGCCCGCTTTTGCCGCCCGGCTGACCGTTGGTGACGACGCTGGTGGCTGCGGCACTGCTGGCTACAGCCGAGGTCGGTGTCGCGGTGCCTGCCTTGTCGTTGCATGCCGTCAGCACGAGCGCGGTCGCGCCGATCAGCGCGACCGTTCCTGCGGCGGTGCGGATTCGACGGTTACCCGCCGCGACCGCAGATGGAATCGAGCGCACGCTGCCTCCCAGAAGATGTGCGAACCCAGCGTTCGACACCCGGTTCAGTCCGGGCGTTCTCGGGCTCGCGTTGAAATCTGTCCGGGGAGGGGCGGTGTTAACCAGGGCGCGGTCCGCTGAGCGGACTACTCGACCACGCGGCCGTCGCCATTGCCCGCGGTCGCACAGGCCCGGCACGTGCCGAACACTTCCATGGTGTGGCTGACCTCGGTGAAACCGTGTTCGCGCGCGATGGCACCGGCCCACGCCTCCACAGTCGGGCCTTCCACCTCCACGGTGCGCCCGCAATGCCGGCACACCAGATGATGATGGTGTCCGGTAGAACACTGTCGATAGACCGATTCGCCGGTGTCGGTGCGCAGTACGTCGACCATGCCCGCGTCGGCCAGCGACTGCAGCGTGCGATAGACCGTGGTCAGGCCGATGCCCTCGCCACGCTTGCGCAACTCGTCGTGCAGTTCCTGCGCGGAGCGGAACTCTTCGATATCACCGAGCAGTGCGGCGATCGCACTGCGCTGTCTGGTGCTGCGGATGCCGACCGGCTTCTGCGGAACGACAGTGTTCTCTGACACGAATTACCCTTCCTCGGCGTGCGCGACGGCGTCGACCACGATGTGTGCGAGGTGGTCGTCGACGAGTTCGTACAGCACCTCGCGACCGGACCGCTCGCCGTGTACGACGCCCGCGGACTTGAGGATGCGCAGATGCTGGCTCACCAGCGGTTGGGTCACCCCGAGCGCGTCCACCAATTCGTGCACACAGCGCGGTGACTCGCGCAGTTGCAGCACAATGGCGATGCGGACGGGTGCGGCCAGGGCTCGAAGTAACTCGCCTGCGTCCTCCAGGACGGTCCGCGCCGGGACCAGCGCGGGCGCGGGCGAGCGGTACGGGTTGTGTGGATGGGCGGCGGCGGTCTCGGCGGTCATGGCACCAACTCCTTATTGGAAAGCGATCCCATTTTGATATGCATAGTTGCGCATGTCAAACGGGCGCGCCGGGGGAGCGGGATTTTCCGCGAAGCGCAGGAGGTTGGGCGTGCGGTGGAAAGTCGGTCAGGCAGGGCCGATAGTCTGTCTTCGTATCGTTGCGTACACGCAAAACAAGAGCCTGAACGCACAATCCGACTCGTAGTGGATGGAGAATTCTCGCGTGGCACCCAAGTCGAAGGTGGACACCGTTGCCAACCTCGCCAAGCGCCGGGGTCTGGTGTACCCGAGCGGTGAGATCTACGGAGGCACCAAGTCGGCGTGGGACTACGGTCCGCTGGGTGTCGAGCTCAAAGAGAACATCAAGCGGCAGTGGTGGCGGTCCATGGTCACCAGCCGCGAGGACATCGTCGGCCTCGACTCGTCGGTGATCCTGCCGCGTCAGGTGTGGGTGGCCTCCGGCCACGTCGGTGTGTTCAACGATCCGCTGGTGGAGTGCCTGAACTGCCATCATCGTTTCCGGCAGGACCACCTGCAGGAGGCGTACGCGCTCAAGCACAAGATCGACGACCCGGACACCGTCTCGATGGAACTGCTCGCGTGCCAGAACTGCGGCACCGTCGGCAAGTGGACCGAGCCGCGCGACTTCAACATGATGCTCAAGACCTACCTCGGCCCGATCGAGTCCGAGGACGGCATGCACTACCTGCGTCCCGAGACCGCGCAGGGCATCTTCGTCAACTTCGCCAACGTGATGACCACCGCGCGCAAGAAGCCGCCGTTCGGTATCGCCCAGATCGGCAAGAGCTTCCGCAACGAGATCACCCCCGGCAACTTCATCTTCCGCACCCGCGAGTTCGAGCAGATGGAGATGGAGTTCTTCGTCAAGCCGGGCGAGGACGCGGAGTGGCACAAGTACTGGATCGAGACCCGTTTCTCCTGGTACACCGATCTGGGCATCAACCCGGACAACCTGCGGCTCTACGAGCACCCGAAGGAAAAGCTGTCGCACTACTCGGCAGGCACCACCGACATCGAGTACCGCTTCGGCTTCCAGGGCAACGAGTGGGGTGAGCTCGAGGGCGTCGCGAACCGCACCGACTTCGACCTGAAGACGCACTCCGAGCACTCGGGCACCGAGCTCAGCTTCTTCGACCAGACCACCAACGAGCGCTACATCCCCTACGTCATCGAGCCCGCGGCCGGCCTGACCCGCTCGCTGATGGCGTTCCTGGTCGACGCCTACGCCGAGGACGAGGCGCCGAATGCCAAGGGCGGCGTGGACACTCGCACGGTGCTGCGGCTGGACCGTAGGCTGGCCCCGGTCAAGGCGGCCGTGCTGCCGTTGTCGCGCAACGCGGATCTGACGCCGAAGGCCAAAGACCTTGCGGCGCAACTGCGCCGGAACTGGAACGTCGAGTTCGACGACGCGGGCGCGATCGGCCGCCGCTACCGGCGCCAGGACGAGATCGGCACCCCGTTCTGCATCACCGTCGACTTCGACACGCTCGACGATCAGGCGGTGACCATCCGCGAGCGGGATTCGATGGCGCAGGAGCGGATCGCGCTGGACAAGGTCGAAGGCTACCTGGCCCAGCATCTGCTGGGGTCCTGAGGCTTTCGCGAGACTCGAATGGACGACCCGCACCGAGTGATCGGTGCGGGTCGTTTGTCGTTGCGCCCTCCGTCGCCTCGGTTTCAGCGCCTCGGCGGGACAGGTGGCAGCGGCGGCATCGGTGGCATCGGTGGCTGCTGCGGTCCGGAACCGTTGCCGCGCACGATGATTCCGATCGCCGTCGGGATGAGCAGTGCGCAACCCCACGGCACCGCCACCCAGAACGGCCAGAAGTCGCCCATGCCGGTGGCCGCCCAGATCAGCAGGCACAGCATGTTCACGAACACCCAGGGCGTCCACATGATGACGACCCACTGCGGCACCGGCTTCGCCTGCGCCGCGCGCGAACCGCGGTGCGCGGGCAGATCGGACAGCAGGGGTGTCAGCTCGCCATAGGTCTTGGCGGCGTACACCTGTTGCAGCCGGTCGTCGTACTCGTGCAGGGTCAACCTGCCCTCGTCCATCGCCCAACGCAGTCGTTCGACGATTTTCTCGCGGTCGGCATCAGACGCCCGCACATTCTCCGCACCCACACTGGTCAGAGTAGGCGGTGGTGCGTGATCGCGCCGCAATTGTTCAGTGGCAGTGCGCGGCATCGGTGCCGTAGCTGTCGTGATGCAGCGCCTCGCCGACGTGCCGTTGCCTGCCGAGCGGGGTGAAGTCCAGGTAGTTGTGGGTGCCGATGAGGACGTCGCCGCCGCGAGCGTAGGCCGAATAGGTGTGGAAGACGGCGCCGTCGTTGTCGCGCCAGAAGACGCTGGTGCCCGGCTGTTCGCCGTCGATCTGGTAGGTATTGCCCTTGGCTTCGATCTCCGCCTTGGTGCGATAGTTGTATTCGACCGGGCGCACGGACTCGTCCATGGTGACGTGGTAGTCGTAGTTGAAGTCGCTGCCGTACGACGAGTACATCGGGAACTGCCAGCCCATCCGCTCGTGATATCGGCTCAGCGTGTCCCATGGGCCGCGCGACACCGCGGCGAAGCTGGTGTCCTGGACATGCAGGTGCGCCAGATGCCCGACGTTGTCGAGCAATACCGCGCAACTCGGGCAGCCCGCATCCAGATCCCACCGCCACATCATGTGATAAACGATGAGCTGGCGGCGGTCCTCGAACAGGTCTCGTAACGTGAGTTCGCCTGTGGGGCCTTCGAATACGTAGTCCTTGTCGACCGCGACCATCGGCAGGGCGCGGCGTTTCGCGGCGAGCTCGTCCTGTCGGCGCGTGTGCGCCTTCTCTTCGGCCAGCAGGCTCGTGCGGGCGGCCAGCCACTCGTCGCGGGTTGTCACGGCGGGACGGTACATAGGGGTCTCCCTTGATTCGCAGAACAGCGGTCCAGGTGTGTAGACCGGCTGCCGGAGCGCAACGAATCGGCCGACGCGGTGCGTGTGCGTTCAGCGGGCTTGACGACATGGGTGCGCGCAGAGTCCCGGTGCGGAACGATCGATTTCGGGCGCGGGCCGATGGGAATGAACCGGTCCTGGCGCGCGGTTGACGCTCGAAATGCCGTAAGTCACCGAAACGAGGAGCCGAGCATGGCAAGAGCGGTGCAGTTCGATCGATATGGCGGAATCGAAGAGTTGAAGGTGGTCGAGGTGCCGACGCCGACCGCCGGGCCCGGGCAGGTGGTGGTCGAGGTGGTCGCGGCGGGCATCAATCCGGGTGAGGCGTACATCCGCAGCGGGGTGTTCCGCGAGCAATGGCCCGCGACGTTTCCCTCGGGGGAGGGGAGCGACTTCGCCGGGCGGATCGTCGAGATCGGAGACGGCGTCGGCGGAGTCGAGGTCGGTGATGAGGTGCTGGGGTTCACCGAGAATCGGGCCAGCCACGCGACGCATGTGGTGGTGCCCGTCGACCAGGTGACGCCCAAGCCCGCCGGACTGGACTGGGATGTCGCGGGTGCCCTCTATGTCGCGGGGACAACGGCTTTCGCGACGCTACGGGCGGTGGAGGCCAACGCGGGCGATACGGTCGCCGTGTCCGGCGCCGCGGGCGGCGTCGGCTCGATCGCGGTGCAGCTGCTGCGTGCGCGCGGGGCCGAGGTGATCGGTATCGCGAGCGCGGCCAACCACGACTGGCTGCGGAAGGTCGGCGTGACACCGGTCGCGTACGGCGACGGACTGATCGAGCGCCTCCGGGCCGCTGCGCCGAAGGGTGTGGACGCGTTCATCGATACGTTCGGCGCCGACTACGTGGACATCGCCGTCGAACTCGGCGTGCCGATCGAGCGGATCGACACCATCATCAACTTTGCCGCCGTCGAGAAGTACGGCGTGAAAGGCGACGGCAATGCCGCCGCGGGGACCATCGATGTGCTCACCGAATTGGCGGACCTCGCCGCGGCGGGCACCCTGGAAGTGCCGATCGCCGGGGCGTATCCGCTCGACAAGGTGCAGGAGGCGTACCGGGAGCTCGAGCAGCGGCACACGCGCGGCAAGATTGTTCTGCGTCCCTGAACCTCGGTTTGCCGCACTGAAGGTGTGCGACGAACCAACGGTGTGGCATAGGCGGTCAGCAGCGCGGCTGAAAAGGCATGCGGGGCAGGCGCTCAGCGTCGGGCTGCTCGCACCTGCGCAGCCGATTCAGCCGCGCGGCTGATCTCGCACAGGCTCAGGCGGGAACGTCCCAGAAAGCGAGTTCGTGGCGCATGCCTTCCAAGAACAGCTGCTCGGCCCTGGCGGGGTCAGCGCCCGCTTCGTCGATCATCTGTGCGCAGCGGCGGGTGAGGTCGGCGAAGCCGGGGTCGGCGTAGGTGTCGACCCAGCGGCGGTAGCGCGGTTCGGCGGGTGGGTTCTCGGCGAGGCGGGCACCCAGGGTGGAGTAGCCCCACATGCACGGGTACAGGGCGGCGAGACCCTCGGCGTAGCTGGCGGCCGAGTCGAGCAGGAACGTCGTATAGGCCTGGCAGGCAGGGCCTTTGGCGGCACCGCCCAGGTCGGCGCCGAACTCCGCGGCCAGCGAGCGGTGTAGTGCGAGTTCGTCGTGGTAGGTGGCGTGCGCCAGGTCCACCAGATCGCCGAGATGGGCCGCCGGAGCCTGCCAGGCCAGGCGGCTGAAGACACGAACGTAGTCGAGCAGGAAGAGGTAGTCCTGCTCCAGCCAGGAGCGGAAGATCGGCTCGGGCAGGTCGCCCTTGGCGATGCCCGCGACCGTGGGGTGGTCGAGCTGATGCTCGACCAGGGGGCGGCCGAGTTCTTCCAGATGCGCGGCGAGACTCATGCCTGCCAGTCTGGCGCATCCTGCGGTTTGCGCGTCCGCCGGTGTTGCCGCACGCTTGCGAGGTGTTGCGGGATGAGGATGCGGTGGTGCGCGTGCTGGCACCGTCGGAACAGCGGTTTGTTCGGCACGGCACCTACACGGGCCGGTCGGTGTCGGTGACGGGGAAGCTCGATGCGGCGGCGTTGAAAGAGGCCTTCGCCGCATTACAGCTGGCGTATCCGGTGGTGCTCTGCCGGATCGTGGAGGACGAGGCCGGGGCGGGTTATCTACTGCGCCCGGAGGATTCGCACGTCGCGGCGTCGGTGGTCGAGGGTGATGTGCAGACTGTGGGTTTGCCCGCTACTGCGGCGGACCCGGCGATGCAGCTGGCCTATCTGGATGCGGTGGTGGCTGAGGGCGATCGGTGGCGGGTGACGCTGTATGCGCACCACAGCATCGCCGACGCTGGGCATTGCGTCGAACTGTTGTCGCGGTTCTGGGGCTTCTACACCGACATCGTCGAATCCACACCGATAAGTGTGGTGCCACAGGACTATCCGCAATCGTTGGAATGGCATGTGGCGCAACGTGGCATCGCTGCCGGAGAGGTGACCGGCTTCGAGGATGTGACGCGGCCCCTGCCGCCGGAAGCGCAGGCTGTCCCGGCTGGTGAACGGGCACCTGCTTCGCTTGCCCGGCCGACGCGTGCTCTGCTGGATGAGGCGCTGACAGCGCGGATCGTCGGGCTCGGCCATCAGCGGGGCGTCAGCGTCAACGGGTTGATCACCGCCGCGTTGCTGCGCGCGTATGCCTCCGAAAGTGCCGACGCCGCAGGTGGTTCGGTGACGTTGGGGTGTTTGTATCCGGTGGACATGCGCCCGCGACTCGATCCGCGGGTGGCACCGGCCGAGGGCACCAACATGGCCGGACTCGCGTCCTTCGCCGCCGACATCGACTTCTCGGAGAGCATTCTGGAACTGGCCCAGCGGGTTTCGAAACGGCTCCGCGACGACCTGGCCGAAGGCGTCGTGCAACAGTCGGTGCTGCACTTTCCCGACTTCTTCGGCCCCAGCCGAATTCACTCCCTCGCCGGTCATGTCGCGATCACCAACACCGGGGCCGTGCCGCGTTTCCGAACACCTGCGGGTCTTGTATTCACCGACTACGAAATCGTCTACCTCTCCGCGCACCCTCGCCCCTCAACCGGCGCATCCGCCGCAGTCACCTTCCTCGTGTACACCTTCCACGGGCGCCTGGCCGTCGGCCTGCTCGGTGGCGGCACCGACGCCGACCGGCTGCTCGCGGCGGTACGCAAAGAACTGGTCGCGTTGGCCGCCGAGACGAGCGAGGAGTGAGCCGGTACTCGTAGCCGGTGCGGCTGGGTTGTATGTCCAGCACTTGCACTACGCCAGCTCCTCGCCGCCGGCGGTGCGCCGGCGCGGCTCATGACGGGTGCGGCCCTTCGGTACGGGCGTGGCGCCGAGTGCGCCCATCGGAGAAGCCGAGTTCGGATCGGATTCTGCGCCACCGCATCGGCACCGGCGTCTGGGCTGGTCGACTACAGCGGCAGGTGAATCCAGCTGCTCGGCGGCCGTGCGCCGCGCGTCGACCTGGCCGTGCTGCGGGGGAAACCGGCTGGCCGATGGCGCTGGTCGGGCAGAATGCTGGGTGACAGCGGACGATAGGCGGAAGCGGGTGTGCCGGCGGTGGTGACAAACGGAGACCGGAAACGCGGCGGACGGGTGGCGGCGGCCGCGGTGGGCGTGGCGGCGCTGGGGGTCGGCGAGGCGATCGCGGCGACCAGGGGCGGCTCGCTGATCGACACGCTGGGGCGGGCGGCCATCGATGTCGCTCCGGTACCGGTCGTCGAGACCACGGTGGCTATGTCCGGCAGGCACGACAAGATCATTACGCGGTCCGGTATCGGTGCGGGGGTGATCGCGGCCGTCGTCGGGCTCGGTGCCCTGCCCGAACGGTTGCGGACACCCGCGGCCACTGCGCTCGGCGTGGGTGCGGGCGCGTTGGCCATGCGGTTGCCGACGCGTTCGACGTCCGCCGTCGCCGGTGCCGTCGCCGCTACCGGAGTGCTCGCCGCCGGTCTGCGCAGGCGACCGCGCGGCGTGCTCGGCACGCTGGCCTGGGCGGCGACCGGCGCCGGAATGTTCGCGGCTGCGCATACCTTGCAGCACGATCTGGACCGCAAGCACGACAACGAGATTCGCCGAATAGGCCCGATGGGTGCGCTTGGTGTGGTGCCGCAGGACGGTCTGGAAGACGAGCCCGGACTGTCGCCTCTGGTCACCGCCGCGCGCCGAATGTATGTCGCCGACGTGAATCTGCGTGCGCCGCGGGTCGATCCGAGCCACTGGCGGCTCTCGGTCAAAGGCAAAGTGGCGCACCCGCTGCGGTTGTCGCTGCACGAATTGGCCGAGGATGCGGTGGAATTCGACGCAGTCATGGTATGCGTGCACAACCATGCCGGGGACGGCCGCGCGGCCAACGGGCGCTGGTACGGGGTGCCGCTGTCGGATCTGCTGAAGCATGCCATCCCGGAATCCGATGCGACCCGGCTGGTAACCAGAGCAGTGGACGGTTATTCGATCTCGCTGCCGATCGAGCCCCTGCGTTCCGGGGAATGGCCCGGCTATGTGGTGATCGGCATGAACGGTGAACCACTCACCCCGGCACACGGTTTCCCGGCCCGCGTCTTCGTCCCCGGCCTCTACGGCCAGTACACCGGCGTGAAATGGCTTGGCGAACTGGAACTTACCGATGACAACCACGTCGACTACTGGTGGCGGCGCGGCTGGCCATCCGGCCCGCTGTGGGTGACGCCGCAGGCCCGCATCGACGTGACCGCACCGGGCCGTTCCGCCGCGGGTACCACCACTGTGGCCGGGGTCGCGTGGGCGCCGCCGCACGGTGTCGCGGGGGTGGAGGTGCGGGTCGGCGAAGGTGATTGGCGCCCAGCCGATCTCGGCGCCGAGCTCGCTCCGGCCGCATGGCGTCGCTGGCGCACGACGGTGGAACTACCGCCGGGCGAGCACCGCGTGCAGGCGAGGACGATCAGCCGGTCCGGTGAGGTTCAGGAGGGGCGTCATCGCCCGTCGTTCCCCACCGGCCCGTCCGGATTCCATACGGTCACTGTTCAGGTCTGAGCAACCGAGGTAGTACGCCGCGGCCTACTTCGCGACGATGGGTTCCTGTAGTTCGGTGACCCAGCCGCTCGAGTCTTCGGTGTAGACCAGCGTCACCTCGCGGCTGGGCCCGCTGAGCCGGTAGCCGTTGTCCTCGACCCAGCGCCCCAGCGTCTGCCACGGTCCCAGCACCTCGTTCATGCTGCCGCGATGGACGACCGTGGCGGCCTGCGGGACGGCGGGCAGATCGATGACGGTGAAATCGTGCGCCTCGTCGGGGTCGACGTCGACCGGCATCGCGGCGTGTGCGAGCACTTTGCCGTCGTCGCGGTGCTCGTAGTACGCGATCCCGCATCCGACGATCGGCACACCAGCTTTCTCCAGCCGCGCGCAGATGTCCTCGAACAGCGGCCCGATCACCGGCCCGATCGAGCTCGGCTCGAAATCGTCGGCGACAGCGGACAATTCGGCAACCCGAACCGCAGGCAGGGATTTGATCATCACATCATGGACAGGCATGACGCCCTCTTTCTCGATGATGCGGAGCCTCGTCTCGACCTGGAAGAGTCTGGCGCGATCGCCCGCGATGCGCTGCTCGAGCTCGGCGCGGCGCAGCGTGAGCATGCCGCGCAGTTCCGCGCCGCTCACCTGGTCGTCCAGGATCTGGCCGACCTGCTCCAGCGTGAAGCCGAGATCCTTCAGTGCGACAAGGCGATTGAGCCGGGCCAGCTGTCCGCCGGAGTAGAAGCGGTAGCCGTTGTGCTCGTCGACCCGATCCGGGCGCAACAGCCCGATCGCGTCGTAGTGACGCAGCATGCGTACCGACACCTGTCCGTGCCTGGCGAAGTCTCCGATGGTGAACATAACGACTCCTGGTCTATGACCTCACACCGTGTCAGGGTCAAGCGGTCAGAACCGCCCGCCCTGGCTGATCCGCCGCGAACCCGACGAGCCGCCGTATGAGCCCGTGCTCCAGCCACTCGAACCGGATCGGCGGCCGCCACTGGCCGCGCCGCGCAGCAATCCGTCGATGAGGATGCCGCCGAGCACCGCCCCGGCATGCGAGGAACCCGACATAGGCTGGCGCGTTTCCCAGGCTTGCACGCTGGCCTGGGCGGCCTGCAATGCGCGTCCGCCGAGGTCGGCGGCGGCCTGGGCGCTGATCAGGGCCCGCGCGGGATCGGTCGCGCTGAGCTGGTGTGCCGCATCGAGATTGCGTTGCGCCTCGGACAGCCGGGTGCGGGCCTCGGCGTCGATGCCGCCGCGCCGGGTGGTGATGTAGTCCGACGCGGCGCTCACTCGGGAACCAGCAGCTGTCAGCGCCTGGTCGAGCCTGCGCCGTAGGTCCTCGGCGGCGAGTTTGCGGTCGGTGGCCGCCGCGATGGCGCGGTCCAGCTCGCCGTCGGCGGCGACCGCGTCGTGGAAGGCGTCGAGCGGGTTGGCGTTCGCGGTGGCCTCGGCCTCGTCCAACGTGGTCTGCGCGCTGGCCGTCGCGGCGGCCAGGTCCGGGCCGCCGTAGCCGGAAAGCTCGGTGGCGGAGGCGATATCGCGGCGCAACTCGTCCAGCACCGCGGGCAGGCCGTCGCGGGCCTGCTGGATGTTGGCGGACGCGTTGTCGATGCCGTCGAGCAGGGTGCGGGCCTGGCCGACCGCCGCCTCCGCCGAGCGGATCGCGGCGACCGCGCCACCCTGCTTGCCCACCGGCTGGGTGAGCGCCGCACGACCCGCGTCGATGTTCTGCTCCGCGAAGTTGATTCGTTCGCCGGCCATGGTCGCGTTGTCGTGGATCGGGGCGAGGACGCTGGCCGGGTGCGCGGCGGTGAGCCGGGACAACTCCGCCTCGGCGGCGGGCACGCGGCTCTTCAGCTCGACCAGATCCCTTGTCAGCCCGTCCAATCGGTCGGTGGCATTGATGAGCAGGTTGCGCATGGCGTCGAACTCGGCGACCTGGGAGTCGAGTTCGCGATCGGCGCGCCCGACGGTGCCGATCAGGTCGACCAGCAACGTGCGCTGTTCGTCCGGGGTCTCCGGAATGTCGTCATCGAGCCGCTGCCGGATCGAGAAGGCTTTGGCGGCTGCGGCTTTCGCGTGATCGAGGGCGGTCTGGAAGGGGAGAGCGGCGGTGGCGCCGAACTCACCGGTCGCCAGCTCCAGTTCCTCGGCGCTGGTGCGGATCGCGTTATCGATCTCGACGAGTGCCTCCCGCGAACGTGCGTGCAGTGCCTCCAGCGGGAGGGCGGCGAGTGCGGTGGTGTCACCGGGGTCCACCTGCCGCGCGGCCGCGAGTTCACCCTTTGCCCGGTCACGACGTCGCTTGCGGGAGAACAACACCAGCCCGCCCACCACGAGCACCAGCAGCGCGGCGATGACGAGCAGGAAGCCAACATGCACGCCGCCGCCCTGCCTGGCTGTCTTCAGTCCGTCCGCCGTCTCGACGCCCGCATCGGCCCACCGGCCGTCGCGCAGCGCAGGCTCCACCTGGCGCGTCAGCAGGCTGTTCAACTCGGAATCGCTGACGCCACTGGGCAATTCCCCGTAGAACCAGTACGCGCGATCCTTGGTGGCGACCGCGAGCAGCAGATCGCGGCTGCCGAACCCGGACTCCGCGGCCGTGCGCTGCGCCCACGCCTCCGGCCCGAGCCCGCCGAAATCGCGCACGTAAACCACCCACAGCCGGACCTGCTGATCGGCATACAGCTCGTCGACCGCCGACTGCACCCGGTCGAGCTGACCGCCGTTCAGCGCCTGCGCCGAGTCGACGACGTAGGTGTCCATGCGCAGCGGTGCCTCGGCCGACCCCGTCGGTGCACCCAGCAGCACGGTCCCGGCGAGTAGCGTGCCGAGCACCATCCGGGAGGTCCAGCGGGCAACACGATTCGGAAGCGGCATGGCACGAATCTATCGCGTGGCCCAGCCGTTGGGCCGCTGGTGAACGCCACAACCGGAAGTTCCGGCGCGGCTCATCGGCACATGGTGGTGAGCTTTACTCGCGAGATGCCGCAGCCATGTGCCGTTGATGAACACCCAGGGCTCGCGGATGGCAGGGGACAGGGACGGTCGATAGCATCGACGATGTGATCACCATCGATCGCCCGTATACCGGCCATGTGTCGCCGGGTGCCGATCCGCAGCAGCGGGACGTGCCGGGTGCCCGCGTCGTCAAGATGTCCGTCGGCGGCATGGACAACAACTGTTATCTGGTGCAGTGCACGGCCACCGGCGCCGCGCTGCTCATCGATGCCGCGAACGATCCCGAGCGGGTCGAGGCGCTCATCGACCACGTCGCGCCCGGCCAGATCGCCCTGATCGTGACGACGCACCAGCATCCGGACCACTGGCAGGCGCTGAAGCAGACCACGGCCGCGACCGGTGCGCCCACCGCCGCCCATCAACTCGACGCCGACCCACTCCCGGTCCGCCCCGCCCGGCTACTGGCCGACGGCGACCACCTCGCCATCGGCGACCTCACCTTCGAGGTCATACACCTGCGCGGGCACACTCCGGGCTCGGTGACCCTCGCCCTCACCGACGGCGCCGGCCAGGTCCACCTGTTCACCGGCGATTCGCTGTTCCCCGGCGGACTCGGCCGCACCAGCGGTCCGGCCGACTTCGACAGCCTCTACCACGACGTCACCACCAAACTCTTCGCCCGCTACCCCGACGACACCGTCGTCTACCCAGGCCACGGCGACGACACCACCCTCGGCACCGAGCGCCCGCACCTGTCCGAGTGGCGGGAACGCGGCTGGTAGATCGGCGAAAAACGCGGGCGAAGCACACGTACTGGCAGACTTGGGGAGTGGATTCGCCAACGATGCGCGCTCGAGCCGATTCGGTGCCCGACCCCGTGCTGCCGCGAGGCAAAGGCGCGGGGGTGCTGCGGTGGGTTCGGCGGTTGATCGTCGGGTCGGTGTTGATGGGACTGGTGCTGGTCGGCGGGACGGCGTTCCGGGTGTGGCAGGTGGCGCGCATCGATGACTATGCGACGGCCGACGCCATCGTGGTGCTCGGTGCCGCGCAATACTCCGGCACTCCCTCCTCGGTGTTCGAGGCGCGACTCGATCAGGCTTATCGCCTGTTCCGGCTCGGCGTGGCGCCGCGGGTGATCACGGTAGGCGGTAAGCAGGAGGGCGATCTGTACACCGAGGCGGCGTCCGGCAAGAACTATCTGCAATCGCGGGGCGTGCCGAGCGACAAGATCCTGGCCGTGGAGACCGGTTCGGACACCTTGCGCAGCGTCGAGGCGGTCGCGACGGCCATGCAGGCCCGCGACATGGACTCCGCGGTGCTGGTGAGCGATCCGTGGCACTCGTTACGCACCCGCACCATGGCCCGCGACGAGGGCTTGGACGCCTGGACCGCGCCGACCAGGACCGGGCCCGCAGTGTACACCCGTGAGTCGCAGGCGCACGGAATCGCCAGGGAGACAGGCGCTTTGCTCTGGTACCAGCTCACCCATTTCGCGGCGGACTTCCGATATACGGCAGGGCAGTAGTGGACGGTTACACCGAGCACGATTGCGAACGGCTAGTTGTCGAGCGCGCGAAAACCGCGGGACTCGGCCCGCCGCGCAGTGAATTCGAGACCGGTCATCGCACCGAGTTCGCTCGGGACCGGGCCAGAGTGCTGCACTCGGCGGCGCTGCGTCGTCTCGCCGACAAGACTCAGGTCATGGGTCCGCGCGATGGTGACACCCCGCGTACCCGGCTCACCCATTCGATCGAGGTCGCTCAAATCGGCCGGAGCATCGCCGACGGTCTCGGGTGTGATGCCGATCTGGTCGATTTGGCCGGGCTGGCGCACGACATCGGGCATCCGCCGTACGGGCACAACGGCGAGAAAGCCCTGGATGTCTTCGCCGACGCGCATGGTGGTTTTGAAGGCAACGCGCAGAACCTGCGCATTCTCACCCGTCTCGAACCCAAGGTGCTCGACGCCGACGGGGCGAGCGCTGGTCTCAACCTGACTCGTGCTGCCCTCGATGCTGCCCTCAAATACCCATGGGGCAGAACAGGTCCCGGCACCAAATTCGGAGCCTACGACATCGACACCGACCGTCTGGACTGGATACGTAAAGGCGCGCCCGATCGCCGTCGCAGCCTGGAATGCCAGATCATGGACTGGTCCGACGACGTCGCGTATTCGGTGCACGACGTCGAGGACGGTGTGATCGCGGGCCGTATCGACCTGCGCGCGCTGGCCGACCCGATCGAGCAGGAGGCGCTGGCCAGCCTCGGTCGGCACAAGCATTACTCGCTGTCAGCGGACGAACTCGTCGCCGCGGCGCAGCGGCTTTCCGAGTTGCCGGTCGTCGCTGCGGTTACCGATTACGACGGGACCCTCGCCAGTTCGGTTGCGCTCAAACGACTTACCAGTGAACTGGTCGGCCGGTTCGCCACTGCCGCGATCTCTGCCACCCGAGAGACCGCCGGCAGTACTGCCCTCTCCCGGTACGGTGCGGACCTCGAGGTTCCGCAGGTGGTCGCTGCCGAGGTGGCGGTGCTGAAAACCGTCGCCCTTCGTTATGTCATGTCCGACCCCGATCACAGACTTCGCCAAGAAGCTCAACGCGAGCGCATCCACGCGGTCGCCCAGGGGCTGCTCCGCGAAGCGCCGCGCAGCCTCGAACCGCTGTTGCTGCCATGGTGGGAGGCGGCCGGCGACGACACCGCGCGGGTTCGGGTGATCGTGGACCAGATCGCGTCGTACACGGAGAGCAGGCTGGAGCGGGTGGCGGCGTCGCTGCGTCAGTGATCGGTCATCAGTTACGGAGAGCAGACTCGAACGGGTGGCGGCGTCGCACACGATCCGGTGCTCGCGGCGCGCGTACCCTCAGCGATCGGTGCCATCGGTCAGTGTGATGAGGATGGTGCGCCGCGCGGGAGACGGCTCGGTTCTTCGAGACGCCGCTGGTGTCCTCAGTCACTGCGTCGTGACGAGCGCGCTGCCTGCCCTGCCTCGGTCGGTGTGACGAGCACGACCTGGCGCTCGGGCGGAGGAGCAGGAACTCGCGCCGCCGCGTCGGTCCAGTTCGGGTGCTACTGCCATCTTCTGCCAGGTCGCGTCGTCGGAGCGGCTGTCGAGCCGGAGCCAAGGGTGAAGAAGGCGCCCCTCGGCGGGTACGCTCACTGCCGTGGCCGGACGACTCCCAGATCGCGATATCGCGGCGATACGTGACCGCGTCCGCATCGAAGACATTGTGGGGGAATACGTCGCGCTGAAGCGCGCGGGCGCGGACTCCATGAAGGGGTTGTGCCCGTTTCACGACGAGAAGTCGCCGTCGTTTCATGTGCGCCCCAATCATGGCCTCTTCCACTGCTTCGGCTGCGGTGAAGGCGGCGACGTCTTCGCGTTCCTGCAGAAGATCGATCATGTCGGCTTCGTCGAAGCGGTCGAGCAGATGGCCGACCGGATCGGTTACCAGATCAACTACGAGGGTGGCGGCACCTCGGTGCAGCGTGACCGGGGCACCCGTTCCCGGTTGGTCGCCGCCAATGCCGCCGCGCACGAGTTCTACATGGCCCAGCTGCGCGAGCCGGAAGCCGAGACGGCGCGCAAGTTCCTCACCGACCGCAATTTCGATGCCGCCGCGGCCCAGCAGTTCGGCTGTGGTTACGCGCCCGCGGGCTGGGACACGCTGACCAAACATCTGCTGCGCAAGGGTTTCGAGTTCAAGGAGCTGGAGGGCGCGGGCCTGTCGAGGCAGGGCCAGCGCGGCCCGATCGACCGGTTCCACCGTCGACTGCTCTGGCCGATCCGCAACCTCGGCGGCGACGTCATCGGTTTCGGCGCGCGCAAGCTCTTCGACGACGACACCATGCCGGGTAAATACATCAACACCCCGGAAACGATCCTGTACAAGAAGTCCCAGGTGCTGTTCGGCCTCGATCTCGCCAAGCGCGACATCGCCAAGGGCCACCAAGCCGTCGTGGTCGAGGGCTACACCGACGTGATGGCCATGCACCTGGCCGGCGTGAAAACCGCCGTCGCCTCCTGCGGTACCGCGTTCGGTGACGAGCACCTCGCGCTGCTGCGCAGGCTGCTGCTCGACGACAACTTCTGGCGCGGCGAGATCATCTACACCTTCGACGGTGACGCGGCGGGCCAGGCGGCGGCGCTGAAAGCCTTTGCGGGCGACCAGAAGCTGGCCGGGCAGACCTACATCGCGGTGGCGCCCGACGGTCAGGACCCGTGTGAGCTACGCCAGCAATCCGGTGACGGTGCCGTCCGCGACCTGGTCGCGCGTCGTACTCCGTTGTACGAGTTCGTGATTCGCGGGCTGCTCGCCGACCACAACCTGGACACCGCAGAGGGCCAGGTGGAGGCGTTGCGCCGGGCGATCCCCGTGGTCGCGCAGATCAAGGACAACGCGCTGCGTAAGGCGTACGCGACGAAGCTGGCCGGGTGGGTCGGCTGGGACGACATCCAGACCGTGGTCCGCCGAGTCGGTGACGAAGCCAAGCGCAACCGCACCGGCGGCGGCAGCGCCGGTGGGCGACAGATGCCGCCCGCGCGACAGACCGAGGTGGTCGCCGAACATCCTGCCGCACGGCCCAATCCGAACGATCCGACGCTCATGCCGCAACGGCAGGTGCTCGCCGCGGCGTTGCAGTATCCGGCGATGGCCGGGTCGGTGTTCGACTCGCTGGAGGCCGACGCCTTCACCCATCCCGCCTATGCGGCGGTTCGGCTGCTGATCGCCGAAGTGGGTGGCACCTCGGCCGGGCTCGGTGGTGCGGAGTGGGTCAACGCAGTTGCGGACCGCACCGACGATCTGACCATGCGCGCACTGCTGTCCGAGCTGGCCAACGAGCCGCTGCCGGTGAAGAACGCGGCCGGCATCCCACGTTTCGTCGCCGGTGTGCTGGCGCGCACGCAGGAGGCGTGGGTAGGGCGGCAGATCGCCGAGCTCAAGTCGAAGCTGCAGCGGGTGTCCTCCACCGAGCAGCCGGATGCCTACATGGCGCTGTTCGGGGATTTGGTGGCGCTGGAGCAGTACCGCAAGAGCCTGTTGACGCAGGCGATGGGCAACCACGACGACTTCGCTACCGGGGCTTGAGAACAAACCCAGCGCAGTCGGATCGGCCTCAGTATTGGTGGCGACGGATCAGATCACCCGATCGATCCGTCGTCAACGGCGCAGTTGATCCTGCGGTACAAGGATGGTGGTGCGCTCGTCCAGCGGCTCCATCGGTTCCAGCCGCGGTTTCGTGCTGAGCTTGTCCGACAGCTTCTGCCTGCCGACGAGTACCAGCTTGCGGGTCACCGGGCTCTCCGAGAGGGCCCGGGTCGCCGCGCTGATCTGCTCGTAGCGAGCCCGCCCGGCCTTGCTGCCGAGTACATACCCGGCCGCCACGCCGATGATCAACCGCAGCATCTCGATGTGCTCCTCCCAGTTGCCTGTTCGCGGCTCTATCCTGCCCGACGGCCGGTGGCCCTGTCGATCCGGCTAGGGCTGGGAGGGCAGATGCTCAGGCGGCGAGTTCCTCTCGCTTGGCCCGATGCTCGTCACACAGCTGTCGCTGGCCGCGGCGGATGTGCGCCGGATCCAGCAGTTCTCGGAAGGTCAGATTCTCGCGACGCCAGCAATCGCCGCATGCGAATTCGTTCATGACGGCCACCTCGTTCCTCTGCTCAGCGGGGTTGCCAAGGAGTTCCCAATTCACCACGCGCTCAGCGCTTTGTGTTCATTCTCGCCCCCGATAGCGGCCGTACCGTTACTTCCAGGTGAGAACGGTGGAACGCGAACCGGTTTCATGAACCTCTCATCTGCCGCGTCCATCGTTGCCGGTATGCCGCACGGAACCTTTCGAGACATCACCCTGGCGTCGGCCGCCGCACTGCTCGCCGCTCTGCTCGTGGCCCCTCGATTACTGCCCGAGACCGGCGGGTTTCGCCAGCTCGTCAGCAGTTTTCTGCCCTGGCTGATCGTCCCGACGCTGCTGCTCGCCCTCGTCGCCCTCTGCGCGGCCTCCAAGGTGGGCCTCGTCGCCGTCCTGGCACCGATCCTGGCTTGGACAGTGATCTTCGTCCCCGAACTCGTCGACCGCCCACACGGCGAGCCGTCCCCCGACGCGTTGCGTGTCGCCACCCAGAACCTCGGTGCCAACGGCACAGCAGACGAATTGACCGACGCCGCAGTGATTTCGGTACAGGAACTCACCGACCGCAACCGAACCGCCGTAGCAGCGGCCCTGGACCCACACCACCCCCACGTCGCGACCGTCGGCACCGTCGGCCTGTGGAGCCGCTACCCGCTGTCCGACATCGAACGCCTCGACCTAGGCCAAGGCTGGGCCCGCGCCCTACGCGCCACCCTCGAAACCCCCACCGGCAACGTCACCGTCTACGCCGTCCACCTCGGCTCCATCCGCTTCAACGACACCGACGCACGCAACCACACCCTGAGCACCCTCACCGACCTCGTCCACCGCGACCCCGCCGACCGACTCCTCGTCCTCGGCGACCTCAACACCGCCTCCACCGACCCCCAACTCTCCGCCCTCGCCCTGCACGACGTCCGCAGCGGCCTCGGCTTCACCTGGCCCGCCGACTTCCCCCTCACCCGCCCCGACCACATCCTCACCCGCGGCTTCACCCCCCGCGCCGCCACCGTCCACCACACCCCCGGCAGCGACCACCGCGCCGCCACCGCAACCCTCGACCCCACCCCACATGTCAGCAGGTAGCGACGCGATTTGGGCGGGCGCCCGCCCATACGCTAAAGTTTCTCCTCGGCCCGCCTAGCACAGACGGACCGAGGATAGTCCCCTATAGCTCAATTGGCAGAGCAGCCGACTGTTAATCGGCAGGTTTCTGGTTCGAGTCCAGATGGGGGAGCAGTGACCAGGGCGAACGCTACCGTTCGACCCTGGTTTTTGCTTTTCGGTGGTAGAACGGCCTGTTTTCAGCGCGCGAGGCCGCCGAGAGCGGCGGTGAAGTCGGATGCTTCGGTGGGTTGGTCGATGTAGTGGCGTTTGGTGACCGAGTCGTTGGCGTGGCCGAGCTGCGGCTTGGGGGCCGTATTGCTCGGCGATGAGCGACGCAACCGTCTTGCGGATGGCCTCGGTGGTGACCCAGGCGAACTTCTCGCCCCGTGCTTGACGCCACAGGCGGTTGATGTTGTGAGGATCCCAGATGCCGCTGTCGCGGTTGGTGAAGACCAGGTCGATGACTCGCTATCACCGTGCCTTCTCCTGGTGACCGTTGAGGACGATGCGTTTGAAATGAGCCTCCCATATCCGCAGGTTGCTCAGCGCTGGGGACTGCTGCACGGTCAGGCGACAGTGTCGTTCGACAGTAATGGCTTGATCGGCCAACTACTACACCACTCTGACGGACGCAACCCAAAACGGCTTCCGGCCAGACCCGGCTTGACCGCCTACGCCGCCGGTGTAGTGGAAGGCCAACCCACCTCTCCGGAGGCACGGGTGTGCTGGCGAAGCCAGGAGACCCTTCGTCTCGCGTCCCCTACACCAGGACCGTCGGTGCGGGCACCGACCTGGTCCCGTCATGCAGAATCATGGTAGACCAAGGGGCGTGAGCCGCGAAAGATCGCTGACGGCAGCAAAATTGGGCGATATCGTCCGGAATCTACCGACCGCTAATTAATCATCGATGAGTACGAACGTGAACGCCACGGTGCGCAGCGCAATGGGACAGACAGCCTGCGAGACCACCTTCTCGGCTAATTGTCCGAATACGGCGGACCAGGATACTACGGGCGCAAAAGCCGGGCAGAGATGCGCGATTCTTCTACAACCACTTCAAGTGCGCAGCGGATTGTTCTGGCTCGCAGAGGCATTGGGTGAAGAGCCCGTACGGTTGCGTACCGCGACTGACTGTGTCGATGCTGCCGGGCCGAACCTCGCCCGCCAGTGCGGGGCATTGAGAACCGTTATCCCGTGGTCGCGGATCGAGCAGCTTTGGACGGGCCACTCGCCGAGTTTCGAAGGCGGTTCGGCTGGACGGTGCGGAGACCGACGAGGTAGCTCCATTCGACTCCAAACAGGTGAACGTCGTTGTCGGTGCAAGTCATGAACTGATGCGACGCGATTTGCGGTACTACAGGCCGATGATGGCTCTATGGTGCTGACTTACTTTTGGTTTCGTTGAGGCGGGTGTCGCGCCGGTACTTCAGGACCTCGCTGAGGAGAGCGAGGCGGTGATTCGATTTTTGCGGGACGATGACGGCGATCGCATGGAGCAGGGTGGCACACAGCACTGCGATGACCGCCAGCGCTATCAGGCAGATCGAGAGGACGTGCGGCGTAACCCACGTGCTGGCCGTGGCTGCCGCCGTCGCGAGGGTCATCGTGCCGGCGCTCCCAGGGCTCGGCTTGGGCATCGTCATCGGACATCCAGGGTTCCGGCGATCAGTCGGTCTACGGCCACGTCTCGAAAGCCCTCAGCAGCTTCGGCGGCGGCACGCAGAGCCGCCAGCTGCACATTGAGCGCGCGAGCTACCGTTCCGATTGTGCGTTGTTCGGTGATGGGCGGCACCGGAAGGGGCAGGGAACCGAGTTCTGGAGCGCTGATAGAGGGAATTCGTTTGCGGTGCGCCACTTCCCGTAGCCGCGACCTGGTGCGGGGTGCCGAGAGTACTGCGAGCAGATACCAGGGATCGAGTTCATCCTGATTCCAGCTTCTGATTCGGAGCAGATTGGTATTGAACACGCGACCTTCGTGGCTTGGTCGCACGATGGCGGGTTCGGTGACCGCTCCGGTGCGAACGATGAGGATGTCCGCGGGTAGCAGCGTGAATCTGGACAGCATGTCGGCGTCACGGTCGGACAACAGGGGAGCGTCATCGAGGATGATCCGCTGTCCGCGAAGGTGCTTCGGCATCACCATCTCTACTCCGTGCTTGTCGACATCGCCTCCGTCCTCATGGAGGAATTCAATCTCTTGCAGACGCGAGTGGGACGGTCCGGCGATTATCTCGCACATGTCCTTCAACCGGGCTTCGGCGCGATGGGCCGAGGCTGCCGACAAGGTGCGAGCGGTCCATTCGCGCGCGGAGATCACCGCCGCACCGGCGTCGGCCGCCGCGAGCAGCTGGCCAAGCGCACCGCGTGTTCGGTCGAACCTGCCGAGTGTCGGCTCGATGACTTCTCTTTCCTGACTCTGGCGTCGTTCGAGGGCTTGGCGGACGAAGTCGCCGGGGTGCAGCCGGAAGTCGACGTCGCGGATTCTCTCGGAGTCCACGGCAACAGCGTGTCCGCCGTGTGGCAGTGATCGAAACTCGCCGACATGAAAGTCTTCTCTGGCCGCGAAAGCCTTTGCGATGTGGTCGATTTCGATCAGCGTGCTGTGGGGTGCGCCGGGATCACGCCGTCTCATCGTCCGGGCGTCGATGAGCAGCACACGGCTGTTGCCCATCGGACGGGGCGGCTCAAGTATCCACATGACCACAGGGACGCTGGCGATGGGGAAGATGTCGGAGGGGAGCGATATCAGGGCGGCCACCGCGCCCTGGTCGATCAAGTTGGCGCGAATCCGCCGCTCGTGCGCGTCGGTCGAGGCGACCGTCAGCTCGGGCAGCAGGATGACCGCACGCCCGTTCCGCCCGAGCCGGTTCAGGGCGTACTGCAACCAGGCGAAGTTATCGTTGTGAGCCGGGGGTTCGCCGAACGGCCACATCGCATCGCCCCCTGCGGGATTCCGGGGTGACCGCTGACCGAAGTTCGGGTTCGCCACCACTGTGTCGACATGGTCTACGATCGGATGCGTCCACGGGGCAGTATCACCGGTGCGCAGGTTTGCTGCGTTGCCGTGTACCGCCAACTGCATACCAGCCACTCGCACCATCCCCATGTTCACTCCGACGCCTCGGGCGGTCATTTCGCCGCTGTCGGCCGCGCGGGTCATAACTGCGTGGAGGAGTTCACCGCCACGCAGGTAGGGGTCGAGCACAGTGCCGGACACCCGGCCCTGTGTTGCGAGCGCCGCCATCAGATTCGCCAACGGCGTGGGTGTGATGTAGTCACTGCTGTCCCTGACTACCAACTGGGCCATACGCTCGAAAAGAAGATCGAAACCACGTGCGCCGAGCTCGGAGCACAGGCTGACAAGTCTGGTCAGCTCGTCGAGTCTGCCCTTGGCGATTGTGGCGAGAACGGCTTTCGCGCCGGTGGGCAGGCCATGGCAGCGAAGGGCCTGGTCGATGTGGCGAGCCATGTTGTCGACAAGCCGACGCGGTTCGATTCGCCGGACATGGTTCGCGGTGTTGATCCGGTCCCAGTGATCAGGGGCGCACGTCCAGGTGTAGGTCGACAGCATCGCCGCTTCGTAGAATTGGTGATCGGACACCCCGTAACCGCGCAGCCGCAGGCGGTGCTGTTCGAGTTGGGCGACCCGCGCCCGTATCTCGATGGGGTTGAGGGCGGTGTCCCTGGGTTCCGAAACCCCCTGTGACGCAGCGAGATTGTGACGAAGTCGGTGTCCGTAGGTGGTGCCCGAGGGTTCATCCGGGTCCAACTGATCGCCGGGAATCTTGCGCGTGTCCAACCATGCTTGCCAATCCGATCGGCGATAGCGATTGTGGGCGCCCTCGCGGGTGACCGGCTTCGGGGCGTCTTTGTGGCGGCGTCGCCAGTTGCTCGGAGTCGAACGTTCCACATTGGTGAGAGCAGCGAGCTGGGAGAGGGTGAGGAGGCTGTCGGACTGGTGGGCTGAACCCGGCATGGTGCCTCACAGTGCTGGTGGATCGCGGATGGTTGCGTTAGTCGAATCGTATGGCGATCGTGAAGGCGCCCGCAATGATGACAGCTGTCAGCATCAGTCAGTCATCAGCACATCGGGGAGTGTAAATCGGATGATGTCAGCTGGAGTTTGCGGCATTTCCAGCAGAAATACATGGTCGTGATGGATAGATATGGTCACCACACGAAGTGCGCACTGCAAGTACTCATACTCGGCGAGCATTGTGGGGTGGCTTCCTTGAGGCGGGGGACGATACGGCGCGGCTATCGAACCCCGAGAAGAACGCGGAGAACGTCGATGGGGTCGGATAACCTCTCAGGCATGATCACTGGGGAACTGCGGAGCAGGATCGACCGGCTGTGGGATGCCTTCTGGTCGAGTGGCATCTCGAATCCGCTGGAGGTGATCGAGCAGATCACCTACCTGATGTTCCTGAAGCGGCTCGACGAGTTGCAGACGGCCAAGGAGCGGCAGGCGCACTTCACCGAGGAGCCGATCGAGAACCCGATCTACGTCAAGGGCGATGACCCCGAGCGGAATACCGACCACCTCCGGTGGTCGGTATTCAAGGAGCTGGGGCCGGACACCATGCTCGCGACCGTGCGCGACGAGGTGTTCCCGTGGCTGCGGACCGCGGGTGGGGAGGAATCCACCTACGCCCACCACATGAAGGACGCGCGCTTCACTATCCCCACCGCGAACCTGCTCACCCGCGCGGTCGACATGCTCGACGACATGACCCTCGGTGAGGGGGACACCAAGGGTGACCTGTACGAGTACATGCTCTCCAAGATTGCCTCCGCCGGTCAGAATGGACAGTTCCGCACTCCGCGCCACATCATCGAACTGATGGTGGAGATGATGGCCCCCGGTCCGAAGGAAGAGATCTGCGACCCGGCCTGTGGCACTGCGGGCTTTTTGGTCGGCGCGGCCGAATACCTCAAGCGCACCCATCCCACCGTGCTCACCGACGACGAGCAGCGGGATCACTTCCACTCCAGCATGTTTCACGGCTTCGACTTCGACTCCACGATGCTGCGCATCGCCAGCATGAACATGCTCATGCACGAGATCGAGCAGCCCGACATCCGCTACCGCGACTCGCTGGCGCAGACGGTTTCGGTTGAGGCCGAGAAGTATTCGATGATCCTGGCCAACCCGCCGTTCGCCGGCAGCCTCGACTACGAGACCACCGCGAAGGACCTGCTGCAGGTCGTCAAGACCAAGAAGACCGAGCTGCTGTTCCTGGCGCTGTTCCTGCGGCTTCTAAAGCCCGGAGGCCGGGCTGCGGTCATCGTCCCCGACGGTGTGCTATTCGGATCGACCAAGGCGCACAAGGAACTTCGCAAAATACTCGTCGAAGAGCACGGCCTCGACGCGGTGGTGAAACTGCCCTCCGGCGTATTCAAGCCGTACGCAGGTGTGTCCACCGCCATCCTGTTCTTCACCAAGGGCGATGCCACCGACAAGGTGTGGTTCTACGAGGTCACCGCCGACGGCTTCAGCCTTGACGACAAACGCACTCCGCTGCTGAGTGAAGACAGACTCGGGGTCGTCCCGCGCACCCCGCTGGCCGCCGAGGAGCATGCGAAGAACAACCTCCCCGACGTGCTGGCCCGCTGGAACCGCCGCCATGCCGATGAGGGCGAGCGCGCCCGCACCGACCAGAGCTTCTGCGTGCCCAAGGCCGACATCGCCGACCAAGACTACGACCTGTCCCTCAATCGATACAAGGAGGTCGTCCACGAGGAGGTCGAGCATCGGCCGCCGCTGGAGATCATCGAGGAGCTGGAGCGGATCGAGGCGGAGATTCAGCAGGGGATGTCGGAGTTGAAGGGGATGCTGGGGTGATCCGTACGGTGAAGCTGCGCGATGTCGCCCATCTCAATCCCCGCCTCATCGACCGGCTGGACAAGGATACGATCGTTTCCTTTCTAGGAATGGCGGACGTCGACGCCGTTGAAGGAACTACGGGCGCCGGGGTGGACAAGAAATTCTTTGAGGTCTCTAAGGGGTACACGCAATTTAAGAGTGGCGATTTGCTTGTTGCCAAAATAACGCCGTGCTTTGAGAATGGAAAAATAGCGCAGGCGAAAATGCGTAATCCGCAAGGCGCTGGCTCCACCGAGTTTCATGTGGTCCGACCGGACTCATCGGAGCTCGACTCTCGATACTTGCTTCATTTCCTGCGACTGCCGCAAGTTCGAATCGCTGGCGAAAGGCGAATGACCGGAAGTGCGGGGCAACGGCGTGTGCCCGAGAGTTTCTTGGCTGAGTTGACGTTTCCGCTACCATCAGTTGCTGAGCAGCGGCGGATTGCGGAAGTGCTGGATGGGGTGGATGTGTTGCGGGAGAAGCGGCGGCGGGCCATCGCCCTCCTCGACGACCTCGCCCGATCCATCTTCCTCGATATGTTCGGCGATCCGATAGCCAATAGCCGAAATTGGCTGCGTATTCCCTTTGGAGATCTTCTTGACAGGATTGACAGTGGCACCAGCCCGAAGTGCTTAGACCGCCCCGCTCGCGACAATGAATGGGCCGTGCTGAAGCTAAGCTCAGTGACGAGCTGTCGATTCATTCCGGCTGAAAATAAGGCAATTCCACTAGGTACGATTCCGGCGTATGATGATGAAGTACGTCCGGGCGATCTGCTGTTTACTCGTAAGAACACTCCGTCGCTAGTCGCTGCCTGCTCGTTCGTGCGTGATACGCCACCAAGGCTATTGATGCCTGACCTTATTTTTCGGTTCCGGTTCAAGTCCGACGCAGAGGTGGTGCCGCTGTACATCCATCAGTTGCTGGTGAATCCGCAAAAGCGGCGAAAGGTGCAAGAACTTGCGGGCGGTAGTGCTGCCTCAATGTCGAACATCTCTAAGGCACGACTCATGAATCTCTCTATTGAGTTGCCGCCTCTGGACCTACAGCGAGAGTTTGCCAAGCGGATCGATACTTTGGAGCGGTCCCGGCATGTTTATGTCACACAGCTGGACGACCTCGACACCCTCTTCGTCTCCCTGCAATCCCGCGCCTTCCGTGGCGAGCTGTGACACCATGAGCTGAAAGATCTTGTAAGGAGGGGCTTTTCATGACGATCGCCAGCAACTTCGCTTTCCTGCGAACCGAGTGGCCCGAGCTGTTCGATGAGGCGGTGCGGGCGGAGCGGCTGGCGGTGGCTGACCCGCGAGTGGCTTGCTTCTGGGCGCGACGGGGGCTCGAGCTGGCGGTGGATTGGCTGTTCCGGGCGGATGGGTTGTTGAAGCGGCCGTATCGGAACGAGCTGGCAGCGCTGATCAGTGAACCGACCTTGCGTCAGGTTGCGGGGGCGAAGATCTGCGCGAAGATGGATGTGATTCGGCGGCAAGGAAATATCGCCGTACATCGGCGCACGCCGGTGACGGCGCAGGACGCGATCACGACGGTCGCGGAACTATTTCAGGTCATGTTCTGGATAGCGCGCACGTATGCGCTTGATCCGGCACACAAGCCGACCGACGGGCTGGAATTCGACCAGGCGCTGGTTCCGAAGCCGGTCTCGGCAGAGGTGCGGCGGAAAAAGCAGGCCGAGATTCAGCAGATGGCGGCCGAGTTCGAGGCGCAGCGCAAGGCCCTGGCCGAGGCGCGGGCCAAGAGTAGGGAATACGAGGAGGAACTGGAGGGGCTGCGCGCCGAGGTGAAGGCGGCCAAGGCCGTGAACTCCGCGGTCGCGGATCACCACGATTACAACGAGGCGGAGACTCGTACGAACCTCATTGACATGATGTTGAAGGAGGCCGGGTGGACTCTCGATGGTGCGAACGATCGGGAGTACAAGGTTACGGGCATGCCGACCCCCAGCGGTGTCGGGCATGTGGATTACGTGCTGTGGGATGACAACGGCAAGCCGCTCGGTGTGGTCGAGGCCAAGCGCACCACCAAGAGTGTTGAGGCTGGCAAGCATCAGGCGCAGCTGTACGCGGACGCGCTGGAGAAGCAGCACGGGCAGCGGCCGATGATCTTCTATACCAACGGCTACGACACCGAGATCTGGGACGACACGTTCTATCCGTCGCGGCCGGTGTCGGGGTTCTACACCAAAGACCAACTGCGCATGTTGATTCAGCGTCGTGCGGGCCGGAAGCCGTTAGGTAGCACCAAGATCAATGAGGTGATCGCGGGGCGGCACTATCAAAGCCGGGCGATCCGGAGGATCGGCACGCATTTCGAGGAAGATAAGCAGCGGCAGGCGCTGCTGGTGATGGCGACCGGAACCGGTAAGACGCGCACCGTGATCGCGCTGGTCGATCAGCTCATCCGTGCGGGGTGGGTGAAGCGGGTGCTGTTCCTCGCAGATAGGCAGGTGCTGGTCAATCAGGCCGTCAACGCGTTCAAGGAGCATCTGCCAGGCGTGCCGACGGTGAATCTGCTGACGGAGAAGAAGACCGACGCCCGCGTCTACGTCTCAACGTATCCGACCATGCTGAATCTCATCAATGAGCTGGATGACAAGGAGGAGCGGCGTTTCGGGGCGGGCTACTTCGATCTGGTTATCATCGACGAGGCACACCGTTCGGTGTATCAGAAGTACGGCGCCATCTTCGATCACTTCGATTCGCTGTTGGTCGGTTTGACCGCGACGCCCAAGGACGAGATCGACCGCAACACCTACCGGCTGTTCGGGCTCGAGGACGGGGTGCCGACCGACTCCTATGACCTGGATCAGGCTGTCGCCGAGGGATATCTGGTGCCGCCGACCGCCATTTCTGTGCCACTGAAGTTTCAGCTGCACGGCATCAAGTACGACGACCTGTCGGAATCGGAGAAGGACAAGTGGGACGAGCTCGAATGGGATGACGACGCCGGCGTCCCCGAGGAGGTCCTAGCCGATGATTTGAACCGCTTCCTGTTCAATGCCGACACAGTCGACAAGATGTTGCAGGCGTTGATGGCAACCGGTGGCCGGGTCGACGAGGGGGAACGGCTCGGTAAGACGATCATCTTCGCGCGAAACCAGAAGCACGCGAAGCTCATCGTCGACCGCTTCGACGCGTTGTTCCCCGAGTTCAAGGGTGAGCACACGAAGCTGATCACCAATGAGGTCAGCCACGCGCAGTCGCTCATCGACCAGTTCGAAAAGCCCGACAGCGCACTGCGTATCGCTGTGTCGGTGGACATGCTGGACACCGGGCTCGACGTGCCGGCGGTGCTGAACCTGGTGTTCGCGAAGCTGGTGCGTTCCAAGACTAAGTACTGGCAGATGATTGGTCGCGGAACCCGCCTGTGCCCCAATCTCTTCGGCCCGAACAAGGACAAGGACACTTTCGGTGTCTTCGACCTGTGCCAGAACATCGAATACTTCAACCAGGACATCGCCACCGCGGAGGCTCGGGTACAGCCGTCCATGAGTCAGCGGTTGTTCAATGCTCGCGTCGACCTGCTCGCCTATCTCGACGAACTGCAGCAACCAGGCCCGCGTCCCGCCGAGATCGGCGAGAATGATCCGGCGTCGAATCGAGACCTGCGCTGGCTGGTGGCCGACCGGTTGCATGTCGAAGTGGCGAGCATGAACCCACAGAATGTGGAAGTTCGCCAAAAGCTGCGCCAGGTGGAGGAGTTCAGCGAACCGGCACGGTGGGACGTGCAGTTCACTTCGGGTGTGCGCGTTAACTTGGCCCAGATCTCCGGTCTGCCAACTGAATTCAAGGAGCCGGAGAACAGCCCGGAGGCCAAGCGGTTCGACTATCTGGTGTTGCGGTTGCAATTAGCGATGCTGACCGCCGAACCGGGCTTCGCGAAACTGCGTGAGCAGGTGCAGGAAATCGCCTCCTACCTACTGGACCCCACCTTGCAGAGCCTTGCTGCCATCAAGGCACAGTACGAGCTCATCGAGGACGTGGCTGGTGACTCCTGGTGGGAGGACGTCACGCTGCCAATGCTGGAAACCATGCGTCGTCGACTACGCGGCCTGGTGAAGAGTATTCGCCCCAAGGGCGGCCAAAATCCGCTCTACACCGACTTCGAAGACGAGCTTGGTGAGATCATCGTGACCGAGATCAAGGGCGTGCACGGCGGCGGGAAGGGCATGGCGCGCTTTGAATCCAAGGTCCGCACCTATCTGCGCAGCCACGAGGACCTGGTCGCCGTGCAGAAGATCCTGCGCAACCGCGCGATCACCTCCGAGGATCTGGAACAGCTCAAGGGCATCTTCCTCGCCAACCGCTTTGGCACGGAAGCCGAGATCGAGGAAGCCAAACAGCAGCACGGCGGACTCGGGCTCTTCCTGCGCAAGCTCACCGGCCTCGAGCGTGAAGCCGCATCCGAGGCGTTCGACGAGTTCCAGTCCGGCAAGAACCTCTCTGCCAACCAGTTGCATTTCCTCAACATGCTTGTCGAGGTCGTTGCCCGGAACGGCATCGTCGAGGTGAAGGATTTGTGGAAGCAACCATTCCGGGCGCTGGCCCCGACCGGCCCGGAAGAGTTGTTCACCAGCGACGAGGTCGCGGACCTTGTTGCGATCGTGAAGAATTTCCGTACGACAGCAGTACCTTCTGATGCGCACGCCTCCTAGACGGAGTTCCTTGAGGACTGATTCGGAGGTATGGATAACAACTCCCTGAGTGGCGCAATGCGTTCCACGATCGCCGCGTAGGATCTCCGAGTGGCATCGGCATAGGGGGGGAACAGTTGGCGCGATGGTGCCTCGCCACACAACGCATTTCAGCGCGTCGACTGTCGAGGGTCTCAGGTTCGATATCGAAATCGCAGGGAGCGCAGGGTGATCGAGAACGACCGCAGCATCGATGGAGTCGCGAAGACCGTCGCCGAGATCCTCGAGAAGAAGAAGTACGCCATCGACTACTACCAGCGCGAGTACAAATGGGAGTCCAAACAGCTCGCCGAGCTCGTCGCGGACCTTACGACGAAGTTCTCCGACTTGTACGACAGCACCCATGTACGCAAGGACGTCGCTGGCTACCCGGGCTACTACCTCGGTTCGATTATCGTGTCACAGAAGGGAAGTCAGCCCTTCATCGTGGATGGCCAGCAGCGCGTGACCAGCCTGACTTTATTGCTCACATTCCTTCGCCGCCTGCAACAGGGGCGTGACGACGCGGTCGAGATCGACAACCTGATCTTCTCGGAGAAGTTCGGTGAGAAGTCCTTCAATCTTGATGTCCACGACCGGGCCGCGTGTATGGAGGCCCTGTTCGAGAACGGCGTTTACGAGCCGCCGACGGACGCTGTGGAATCCGTACACACCCTCGTGAACCGGTACAACGAACTCGACGCGCTTTTTCCCGACGAGTTGCGAAGTACGGCACTGCCGTTCTTCATCGATTGGCTCAAGGATCGGGTCCAGCTCGTCCAGATCACCGCGTACACCGACGATGACGCCTATGCGATTTTCGAAACGATGAACGATCGTGGTCTCAAACTGACGCCGGCGGACATGCTCAAGGGCTATCTGTTGGCGAACATGAGGGACGGTGAGGCGCGTACGAAGGCGAACGACATCTGGCGCAAGCGACTGCGAGATCTGGACGAGCAGGCAGACGACGGTGGGTCGGATTTCGTCAAGACATGGCTGCGTAGTCAGTACTCCACCAAAATTCGCGAGCGCAGGAAGGGCGCCCGTCCGGAGGACTGGGACCGTATCGGCACCGAATTTCATCGCTGGCTCCGCAGCGATCACGAACGTATAGGGCTCAGGGCACATCAGGACTACTACGACTTCATAACTCGCGACTTCGACTTCTTCAGCTGGCAATACCAGCAAATTCTCGAAGCCGCCTCCGGTCAGCTCGTGTCCGACAGCGCGCTGCGATTCATCCGGTACAACGCGGATTTGGGCTTCACTCTCCAGGATCAGTTGCTGCTCGCGCCTCTGCGAGTCGGCGACGATCGGCCGACAATCGAACGCAAGCTGGAGATAGTGGGGCGTTACATCGACATTCTGCTGTACTGGCGCATCTGGAATTTCCGATCCACCGCGTACTCCACCATGCAATACGCCATGTTTAACGTCATGCGAGATATCCGGGGGCTCGACGTCGAATCGCTGGCCGAGACGCTGTACAATCAGTTGAAGGGCATCCGCGAGACCTTCGACAGCAACGACGACTTGTACGTCCACCAGCAGAACCGCGGGCAGCTCCACAAGCTTCTTGCCCGAATCACCGATTACATAACCGTCGAATCGGGTTCGGCTCCGAACTATGTCGAACTGATCAACGGCACCAAGGTGCGCTATGAGGTCGAGCACATCTGGGCAAACCACCCCGAACGCCACATCGAGGAATTCACTCACGAGACTGAGTTCTACGGGCACCGCAACCGGATCGGCGACCTCGTTCTCCTCCCAAAACAGTTCAACGCGAGCTACGGTGATGCGCCGTACGAGGAGAAACTGCCCCACTATTTCGGCCAGAATTTGTTGGCGGCCAGCCTGAATCCACTGAGCTACGAGAAGAACCCCGGCTTCATCACCTTCGCCGGGAGTAGCGGGCTGCCCTTCAAACCCTGCGAGGAATTCAAGGCCTCCGACATCCTCGAACGAGGCTACCTGTACCGAGACATCGCGAAGAGGATCTGGAACCCAGAGGATCTCATCGTGCCTGCGTAATAACAGGCGGCATCGGCGCGGCAGCGACGGACGGCGCATGACATCGTTCCGGTTGCGTGGCACGCGGTAGACCCCGTAGAACTGCAACCTTGCGAATGGTGTTGTACGCCGCAGGGGGTCAGAAAGGAGCGGGGATGATCACATTACTCTGTCGGGCGCGTATTCCACAGAACATACCGCTGGGTAGACCAGGTTCTTCGGAAGGTCATTCCTCGCAGGCGCTCATCCATCACCGCAGGTAACTTGAAACCTGAAAACATTCATGGTTCCATCCTTCATGCCCGTAGTCTGCGCCTCGGTCAGTTTCCATGAAGCGCCGCGATTGTCGAGCACTTTGTATATGGAAACATGGCAGTTGTCCGCAGCATCTCCGTAAGCTACCCACTCTTCGACCGGAAGAATGGCGGCAGGTTGGCTCGGCGGCGGACTGGTGGTCTGTTTGGCGGAGCGCGGCAATCGGGGCTGCAGTCCCGGCCCCGTGACGATTGCTTTGATGTCCTGCACCGGCGATCCCACGAATACTGCTTCCGCCCATGGGCCGGCGTCAGCGGTATCCGCTTTCTGGGTCACCTTCGTGAAGCCGGGCACGCTTAGCTGGTTCAAGCAGCGCTCGGCGTCATTGGGCCTGGTCAGCCAGGAGGCAATGCCCCAGATGGCGGCTCCGAGCAGCACGAGGCCGACGACGAGCATCGCGACTCGTTTCGAGGGGGTCCGTGTCCAGCTTATTTGCATGTGTACATCCCGCTGAGCAACTGCTGCGCCTTGTCGAGCGCAGTATTCGTCATCCGAACATACCCTTGTACCACTGGGCCGAGGTCGCCTGCCTCGAAATAGTCGGGAATATTTCGCTCAGCGTTGTATCCGGCGGCTAGGAATTGGTCGAGTGTGTACTTTTCCTTCAGCTCGTCCGGTACTTCGCCTGCGTACTGGTCTTGAATTCGCTTGAGATTGTATGTGGCAGCCATGATCGCAAGATCGGGGTCGTCCTTCAGGTCGGACCAGTTCTTGCCTGCGAACTCGGCCGGAAATTTGCTCTTGAGCTCGTTGAAAGTGTATTCCTTCATATTGGTCAACCCTAGGGAGTTCGGCCGTATGAGATTCCCTCCCTCGCGAATGAAGACGTCGTACGCGTAACTCATTTCTCTCTCGATGAACGAGTCGGATCGATATCCGCCTTCGTTGTACACGATGGCCAGAACCAGACGGGGATCTATGCCTGCGGTGTTTCCATATTTCACTGCCGATCCCACCCACGGCCGCACATCTGGATCGATCTTCTCCAATTCGCTTTCGCAATTCGGATTCAAGCTGCACTTGACCGGCTCGGCAGAATAGGAGTCCAGTCGGACGATCGCGTCATCGCGTAGCCCGGCGATCTCGATGAGTCTCGTCTTGATGCCAAGTCCGTCCATGCCTTCGAAGGTAGCCTTGCGCAGCAGTGTGAAGAGTGGGTGAGTGTTGATGGTGTCTTGGTACACGGCCGCAGCGGCGACGACTTCGCTGTCGGACGCTTCGCTTTGGGGCATGACATTGACCCCCATCGAGCGCACTGTGGCTTTCGCGCCCAGATCGGGGAACGCCCGTGAGGTCGCATTGATGATCTGAGTGCGCAGATCGGCGAGAGCGTCGTGATGGTTGGTGGTGGCGCTGGCCAAGCCTGCAGTTGCGGCGGCTATTGCGCTGGCGCCTGTCTTCAGCGCGCCGATCAGATCGCGGATTCGGGCACATCCGGTGCTTGGAGCCTATCGAATGGCGCCGCGATGGTGTTCAGCCTTGTGTTGGCCTCGGCGACGGCGGGATGCTGAGCAAAGGCCCGCCAGCCTGATCCTGCACGATTCAATGTCTCAGTGTTTCCGTCCGGTATTTCCACGGCCATGGTCGTCAACGTCGACAGCAACAGAAGCTCTGCGCTGTCCGGCCAGAATGTCAGTCGGGCTTCGCTGGGGCTAGAGGTTCCTGGGCCCGGAATCGGCGGAATCCCGGTCGTACCGAGCGATGGTGCCGCCGTCACAGCTGGCTTCACCGGCGCCGCGCCTTTGTTGGGGTCCCGGTTGGCGTTGTAGTTCGCGGTTTGCCAGTTGTGTCCGGCGAGGTGGAGTACGTCTCCGAGCTGCTGCGTTGCGCCCGCGTAGGCGGTGATGGTGGCGAGCAGGTCAGCAGTGTGTTGCTTGTAAGCTGTGTTCCAGTTGACCACTGCGGGATAGTGGCCGCCCGTGCCGAAGGTGTCCTTCAGCGCGGGTGTCATTGTCTCTGTTACGGCGGACACCAAATCGGTCGTCAGTTCGAACAACCCTTTGGCCGCGCTGTAGTAGGCGTTGGGGTCAATCGTGATCGGTGCCACTGAACGCCCGCCTTTCTGATGTCGATGCGTGGCCGTGGAGGCGCGCCCGCAGTGGGCTTCGTGGACATGACGGCCGCCACCTGACCGCTACTGCGGGCATGCCTGCTATTTCCCCGCAGCATGTTCAAATTCAGCGCCATTGCTTCGGTGTAGTGACCGTGTGCGCGTTTTGCGGCATCGCTCATATCGCTGACTCCGTCGACGAACTCTAGTGCGCCGGTCGCCCACTGGCGGTGGGCCTCGGTATAAGCCGCCGCGGCGATGCCGTCCCAGCTTCCGGCGTCCAAGTCTGCGACCTTGCGCTCGAGTTCGGCGAGGTGGTCGCGCAAGAACCCGGCGAGTCCCGACAGCCGTGCTACGAGCTGATCGAGGTGATCGAGATCGACGTGGAATTCGTCGGTCACAGGTTCAGGCTCGACGTTCGTGACGCGGCCGCGGTGTCCTGAGCCTGATAGTTCTCGGCGCTTACACCGAGCTTGTCTGCCATGACCGCCAATGCGTCAACTATCTTGCCGCCGCCATCGCGGGATTCCCGCCACCCTTCGGCGAAAGCTGTTGCCGCGGTATCGCTCCAGCCGCTGGACGTCAGTTCGTCTACCTCACGCCCGGCGGAGTCCAGCGCCGATCGAAATGTCTGTGCCAGGCTGTAGACGTAGCGACCGATCGCCCGTACCTCGTCGGGTACGACGGACGGCTCTCCACTGATATTCGGAGTCCCCCCACTCTCACTCATGCGACACGATTCTATCGGCGCCCGATGCGATGTCCAAGGTCGCTTAGCCGCTGGATGTTGTCCCGTATGGACCAGGTGCTGTGATCCAGCACCACTGACTCCACCTGCGTCCGCCCGATGACCTTCCGACGCATTGTTAGCTGCCGCTGAACAAGCTGTTCTCCTCACCTTCAGGAACCGTTGAAACACAACAGGTTCCATCGGCGACCTCCGCGTGATCCGATTCGCCGCCGTACCCTCGAACGGAGCGACCGCAGATGAAGGGATCGAGCGATGGCCGAACCGGCTTACGTCACCATCGCGGACGACTATGCGCGGCGGATCCGGAACAGAACCCTTGCCGGCGGCACACAGCTGCCTAGTCACGCGGAACTGGCTGAGCGGCATGGTGTGTCGCGGTCGGTGATCCGGCAGGCCATTCAGCTGTTGGCTACTCGGCAACTTGTGCGCACCGTGCCACGGCGCGGGACATTCGTCATCGATCAATCGCCGGTGGCTCAACCCGAGAGTCCTACGGTCGACGATGACGTCGACGAGATTCGTGCCGTGGCGCACCCGATCCGCCGAGCGCAACTGGCCGCCAACCTGATCACCCACTACCAACTCCGTATCGCCGAGCTTTCCGGCATCCGCCAGACCGCCATCGAAGACGCCCACGACCACGGCATGAGCATCGCCGACATCGGCGAACACCTCGGTCTGGCGAACGGTCGCATCGGCGGGCTGGGGCGAATGGACGCCTAACGACCAGTTCCCCCTGTGTTCCCGAGCGACGGCGGCAAGAATCATCGGGATGGAGCGAGTTCCTTTCGATGTTGACGAATACGTGCGCCGGGTGCAGTCGAGCCCCTGTTTCATCTGCGCGATGGTGGCCGGCGAGCACGACTCCGACCTGGAGCAGGTCGTCGTGGAGGACGATGAGAACCTCGTGTTCCTCCCGCGCTATCCGTTGCTGGACGGCTATGTGCTCGTGGCGCCGAAGGCGCATCGCGAACATGTGGTGCGTGACTTGCCCGAGGATGTCTATCTCCGGTTGATGTCGCTGGTCTATCGGGTCGCCCGCGCGGTGGAGATGGTGGTGCCGACGGAGCGCACCTACCTGCTGAGTCTTGGTAGCCAGCAGGGCAATTCGCATCTGCACTGGCATATCGCGCCGCTCCCACCGGGCGTCCCGTATCGCGAGCAACAGTTGCACGCGCTGATGTCGGAGAACGGAGTGCTGCCGTGGTCACTCGCGCAAGCAATCGAGATGGCCGGGAAACTGCGGTCGGCGTTGGCCGAGCTCTCGTGAAACTGTCAATCGCGATGGGCGGGTTGGGGGAGGAGTAGGGCCAGGGCAACCGCGAGGACAGGAACGAAACACAGAGCCGTCAGGACTGCTTGTGGCCCTCGGTGATCGGCGAGCATGCCGAGCAGCGGCACGAACAGTCCGCCGGCGCTGACCGCTAGGCCGAGGGTGACGCCGACGGCGGTGCCGGGGCGGTTCGGTAGGTAGTCTTGGCTTAGTTTGACGAGCACTGCGAAGGGGATGTTCACCGTGATGCCGGTGAGCGCGGCCAGGGCTAGGCCCAGGAGCGGGCTAGGCATTAGACGTAACGCGATCAGCGCGGGGATGGCTGCGACACTGCCGATTTGGATGGTGCGCAGCGTGCCGATGCGGTCGGCGATACGGCCGCCCAGCAGTGTGCCTGCCACGCCTCCGGCCATGAACGCTGTCAGGGCGGCGCCGCCGAGTGCGCGTGAGCCTCCGAGGGTGTTGATCCAGTACAGCGCGAGGAAGGTGCTGAGGCCGAAGGAGATGATGGCGCGGACGACGGCGACGGCGGTGAGCACGAGGAACGGAATCCACCGGTCGTGGCCGTCGGTCGAAGTCGGGTCGATCGAGCCGACGGCTTGCCGCAGTTGGTGCCGCCACAGCAGGAAACCCAGCAAAACCGCTGGGGGAATGAAGAATGCGGTGGCGCCGACGCCGTAGGAAACGAGCGCCGGTGTGGCGAGTGCGGGGGCCAAGAAGAATCCGACGCTGCCACCGGCGGCGAACAAACTCATAGCTGACGCGCTGTTTCCCGCGTCCCGACGGGCATCCCGGCCTGCCGACGGGTGGAACGCGGCAACGCCGATCCCGGAGAGCAGCAACAAGATCCACACCATGGGGTAGGTCGGTGCCAGCCCGGACAATCCGGCGCCGAGTCCGGCCACTGCCACCCCGGCGGGCGCAAGCCAGAGCAACCGCCACCGATCGGCGAGCAGGCCGAGCACCGGCTGGGGGAGCGAACTCCCCAACGCCGCGGCGAGCGCCAGTCCCGACGCGGCGACATAACTGTAGTTCCGCTCCAGCACGAAGAACGGAATGCTCGCGGGCACCAAACCTTGATAGAAGTCGTCGACCGCGTGGGCAATCACCCAGTACCGCATGCGTTTCCATGCAGACCTCACCATCACAACATCTGTGCTCGCCATGTCCGGCAGCCTATGGACGGCGGGCACCAGCAGGATTCCGATAAACTGCCTGATTATGTCGATCTTCCGCCAGGACACCACGGTGGCGAAGACGCTGACCGGCGGAGCGCGCATCGATCGGCATCGGCATGCCGAGCATCAGGTGGTCTATCCGAGCTCCGGTGTGGCCGAGGTCCGCACCGACGCGGGCAGCTGGATCGCCCCGGCGGACCGCGCGATCTGGATCCCCGCGGGCAGCTGGCACGAACACCACTTCTACGGCCCGACGCGCTTCCACACGGTGGGCTTCCCGCGTGAGCTGGCCCCCGACTGGACATCCCCGGCGGTGCTCGCGGCACTGCCGCTGGTCCGCGAGCTCATCATCACCTGCTCGACGGCCCAGGTCCTGCCCGATGCCGAACTGATCCGGCTGCGCCAGGTCCTGCTCGATCAACTGCGCCGCAGCCCCGAACAACCGTTGCGGCTGCCGGCCGCTCGCGACGAGCGACTCCGAAAGGCTTGCGCGCTGGTCGAATCCGACCTCACCGAGGTGTGGACACTGGCCGGACTAGGCCGCCGGGTCGGTGCCGGCGAACGGACACTGACCCGCCTGTTCCGCACCGAATTCGCAATGACCTACCCGCAGTGGCGCACTCAGCTACGGCTGCACCACGCCGTGCAACTACTCGCCGAGCAAGTACCGGTCACCACGGTCGCGTATCGGTGCGGCTGGTCATCGGCCAGTGCGTTCATCGAGGTCTACCGCCGCACACTCGGCCACACTCCGGGCGCGAGCCGAGGCTTGAAGTAGGCCACCGAAAGTGGTTGCACTGCGAGCGAATCCCGAGAGGCTCGCCGCCCGATCGAAACCCGCCGCGTGCTCACCCGCGACAAGACCACTACTTCTCGAACTGCGCCCGCTTCCAGTCCCCGTACGGCTCGTCCCGCTCACGCACAGCCTCCCGGAAACCCTCAGTGGCCGAACGTAATTGAAAGGCATAACCCTCACGAGTATGCCGGGAAATCCCGTCGAAAACCGTGCTGATCATCCCCGAATTGGCCACGCCCTGGGCAAGCAACGCACTGTTGAGCGCCAACTTCGCCATCATCAGCTGATTGATCGGCATCCGCGCGATCCGTTCGAGCAACGCCTCGGTGCGCTCATCGAGTTCGTCGGCCGGGACGGATTCGACTGCGAGGCCCCATTCCTCGGCCTGCTTACCGGACAAACAGTCACCGGTGAACAGCAGCCTTTTGGCACGCTGATCACCGAGGCGGTGCGCCCACATCCCCGCGGCCGGGATGCCCCACACGCGGGTGGGCGGATACCCGATCTTGGTGTCGTCGGCACAGATGATCTGGTCGGCATAGAGCGCAATATCGGTGCCGCCCGCGACGGCGAAGCCATGCAGTTTGGCGACGGTCGGCTTATTGGCGTGCAGCAGACTGGCGAAACCGCGGTTGAACCGACTCATCATCGCGTAGTCGACCATGGGATCCCAAGTGCCCCAAGGATTGTGGTTGCGCGCCTGGACCATCGGATCCAGCACGGTACCGGTGGTGGAGTCCGCGTCGTCGCCCTGGAATCCGCTCTCCGCGAAGAGCGATAGGTCGTATCCACCACAGAAACCCTTGCCGCGCCCGGAAACCACCATGACGTGCACCCGCGGGTCGAGGTCGGCCCGCTCGACCGCGTGCGCGAGCTCGATCGGAGTGTCGGAGGTGATGGCGTTGCCGTGCTCGGGCCGGTTGAAGGTTATTCGCGCGATCCGGCCGGTGACCTCGTAGGTCAGGGTGCGATAGCTGAGGTCGGTGGGCGGCAGCTCGCGGTCGGCCCATGGCGAATCGGGGGCTTCGGTGAGTCCCTCGTACCAGGCGGCCGGACGGGTCCCGGAATGGTTCTCGAAGTCTGACAAGGGGGTTTCCTGACTACATCGGCGCGAACAACTTCACCTGATATTACATACTTGTGTCAATTGACGAAACACTGTAATACTGATTTCATGCCCACCCACGCGGTTACGAACCAGGTTCCTCCGCTCGTCGACTACGACGCCGCCGAGCAGCCGGTGCTGCTCGAGGCGCTGCACCGCGCGGGCGCCGAGCACGCGCTCGACGAGCTGCACGAGATCGGACGGCTGGCGGGCAGCGCCGAAGCCCTCGAGCTCGGTGACCTCGCCGAGACACACCAACCGGTACTGAAGACACACGATCGTTATGGCAACCGCGTCGACGAGGTCGTCTACGACCCGAGTTATCACCGATTGATGACCTACGCGGTCGGCTTCGGATTGCACGGCGCGGTGTGGGCGGACACCCGGCCGAACCCGCACTTGACCCGGGCCGCGAAATTGAGCGTGTGGGGCCCGGTCGACGCCGGGCACGGCTGCCCGATCTCGATGACCTACGCCGTGGTCCCCGCTTTGCGCGCCGCTCCCGAACTGGCCGCTCAGTACGAACCTTTGCTGTGCGCAAAGGAATACGACCCGGTCCTGCGTGCGCCGCTGTCCAAGCGCGGTCTGATCGCCGGAATGTCGATGACGGAAAAGCAAGGCGGCTCGGACGTTCGGGCGAATACCACCGCCGCCACCCCGATGTCGGACGGCAGCTACAGGATCACTGGTCACAAGTGGTTCACCTCCGCACCGATGTCGGATGTGTTCTTGGTGCTCGCGCAGGCACCGGGCGGGCTTTCCTGCTTCTTCGTCCCGCGCGTACTGCCTGACGGCACCCGCAATACCTTTGCGCTGCAACGGCTCAAGGACAAGCTGGGCAATCACTCCAATGCCAGCAGCGAGGTCGAATACGACAACACCGTCGGCTGGCTGGTCGGTGACGAAGGGCGGGGTGTGCCGACGATCATCGAGATGGTCAACCTGACCCGCCTGGACTGCACTATCGGCACCGCCACCGCGATGCGCACCGGGGTCGCCGCGGCCGCGCATCATGCCGCGCACCGCAGCGCGTTCGGCGCGACGCTGGCCGATCAACCGCTGATGCGTAATGTGCTGGCCGATCTCGCGATCGAGGCGGAGGCGGCGACCACGGTCGCGCTGTGGCTGGCCGACCTCACCGATCGCGCGACGGCCGGCGAGGACGGCGCCGACCAGTTGCGCCGGATCGCGTTGGCGGTGAGCAAATACTATGTGTGCAAACGCGGCCCGATCCACGCCGCCGAAGCGCTGGAATGCTTGGGCGGCAACGGATATGTCGAAGAATCGCGGATGCCGCGGTTGTATCGGGAAGCCCCGTTGATGTCTGTCTGGGAAGGGTCGGGCAATGTCGCCGCACTCGACACTCTGCGTGCGATGGCCAAACAACCGGAAACCCTCGGCGCCTTTTTCGACGAGGTCAAACGCGCGGCGGGCGCCGATGCGCACCTCGACGCCGCAATCACCCGGCTGGAGGGTCAATTCGGCGACTTCGACACCATCCAGCATCGCGCCCGCCGCATCGTCGGCGATATGGCGCAGGTACTCCAGGCGTCACTGCTTGTTCGCTTCGGTCATCCGGCCGTCGCGGATGCCTTCTCCGTCAGCAGGCTCGGCGGTGAGCACGGCGATGTTTTCGGTACCTTGCCCACCGGTATCGACAGCGCGGCGATCATTCAGCGTGCCACGCCCAAGACCAGCCGCTGAAACCGGCTGGGAGTTTTCAAGCGTCCGATGTGACGAGCAGGTGTTCGGCGAATGCCATGAATTCGGTACGGAACGCCGCGTATTCGGCGCGTAGCGCCGACCCCGGCCAGCCGGCGGGGAGCAGCGGATCGGGCAGCAAGGGATCGTCGAGAATATGCCGCACCGCCGCTGCCGCCACCTCGAACCGCTCGCGCAGCGACGACGAACTCGCGAACTCGCCCAGCAACCGCTGCGCGTCGTGTGCCCAAAGCCGTGGTGCGAAAAGGGTTTCCGTCAGCGCGACCGGTGAATCCTCGGGCGTCGCGGTGAACACCGAAACCCGCCTGCCCGCATCCGGCCCGAGAACGATCTCGATGTTCGCGGGCCGGGTCCACACACCTTCGCGTAATTCGCCGAGTTTGCGGGCGCGCATGGTATCTCGAAACGCGGTCCGCGCGGGCGCGTCGTCACCGACGGCCGTCACGATCGCCAGATACCATTCGCCGTCCCAAGCCTTCACGACGGGACTCACCGCCGCGTCCTGCCTGCGCTGGCGTTCGATCAACCGGTCCGAGAGCCGATATACGCCGTTCGCGCGTTCCAGATCGCCCATGGCAACCATCCGGGTCAGCGCGACCCGCACGGCCGATTGTTGCAGGCCCAGTTCCTCGGCCACCGAAACGATCCAGCTGACCGGTGCTTCCGCCGGATGCGCGCCGAGCAACGCACTCAGAATCGCCGACCGAGCGGTCAGCTTTCGCATGCGCTTCGCCACACACCCCGTCCTCTCCGCGTCACCGTCGGCCGAACTCCGGCCGACGAACCCGAAATTCTACCGACGCGAGCGCCGGGACCGCCGAGCGACATCGCCGCCGGAACTCCCGTGAACTGGCGATGTGCTCCAGTCGAGGTCCGATTCCTCCGGTTTCGCTAGTTCGCGTTGTTATATGCCGCGACAATGTCGGCGGGGATCCGGCCGCGGGTCGATACGTTGTGCCCGTTCTTCCTGGCCCATTCCCGGATCGCCGCTGTTTGCTCGCGATCGGTCACGGAAGTCGCTTTACCGCTGCCTTTGCGCTTCGCCCGTCCGGTCTTGCGCGCTTTTTCCGCCCAGGGCTCCAGGGTCACCCGCAGCTTGCCCGCGTTCTTGGTGGACAGATCGATCTCGTAGGCCACGCCATCGATCGAAAATTGAACTGTTTCATTCGCTTTCGACTTGCCGTCGTAGTCGTCGACCAGGGTGACGGTGACTTTCTTGGCCATGGATGCGTCCTTTGCGTAGTCACGAGTAATTGCTCGAAATACTAATACCGTATCGCATCGAACTCGGCGAGGAGAAAAGTACTGTGCCGCACAAGTGCACGATCATCGCCGGGTGCGCTAGTCAGCGTAGCGATTCCGCCGCTGTCGCGGCTATCGAAGCGGCCACCGCGCTCAATGCCGGTGAGTCGAGCCGCCATTGCTGCCAGTACAGCGGGACATCGATGAATGCCGCGCCATCGATGGGCACCAGCTCGGTGGTCGGAAAATTGCGGGATTGCAGGTCCGGCAACATGCCCCAGCCCAATCCGAGCCGGACCGCCGCCAGGAAACCGGCCGAAGACGGAACGTAATGCCGCGGTGGATCGAGGGGTTGACGGCTGCGGCGGCGCAGGTGCCGGTCTTGCAGATCGTCTTTGCGATCGAAAAGCACCACCGGTGCCGTCGCATAAGCCTTGGCGGTCGCGCCGTCACCGAACCAGGTGCGCGCGAAGCGCGGTTCGGCCATCGGCCGGTAGCGCATCGCGCCGAGCCGTTCGACTTTGCAGCCCTGCACCGGTGCGGCGGTGGCGGTGATCGCCGCCATGACCGTGCCGTCGCGGAGCAGCCGGGTGGTGTGTTCCTCGTCCTCGCGGTGGATTTCGAAGCAGGCGCCGGCCGGCGCGGCGGCCAGCGCGGGCAGTACCCAGGTTTCCAGGGAATCGGCGTTGACCGCGATGGGCAGCCGGGCCGGCCGGTGCGCCTCGCCGAGCTCGCGGGCGGTGTCGACGGCGAGCAACTCGATCTGCCTGGCCAGCCGGAGCACCGCGAGCCCAGATTCGGTGGCGCGCACCGGTTTTGTGCGCTGTAGCAAGACACGGCCCGCCGCATCCTCCAGCGCTTTGATCCGTTGGCTCACTGCGGACGGCGTGATCCGCAGGCTCTTCGCCGCAGCGTCGAAGGTGCCCTCGGTGACCGCCGCGTTCAACGCGCGGAGCTGATCCAACTGGAGATCCATGTTAAGGAATCGTAATGGTAGTGCAGAAACTTTAGTTTGCCTGGAGATAATGTGCTGCTTAGCGTCGATGGATATGAACGTTTCCTCGGCGGCTGTGGCGGCCCTCTCCGGTCTCGGTGTCGGACTCTCGCTGATCGTGGCCATCGGCGCACAGAACGCCTTCGTGCTGCGTCAGGGGGTGCGCAGGCAGCACGTCTTCGCGGTGGTCGTGGTGTGCGCGCTGTCGGACGTCGTGCTGATCGCCGCAGGCGTCGCCGGATTCGGTGCGGTCGTGCACTCGGTGCCCGGGGTACTCACGGTGGTTCGGTATGCGGGCGCCGCGTTTCTGCTCGGCTACGCCGCCCTTGCGGCCCGCCGGGCGTTCGGTTCGGCGACGCTCGCCGCCGGATCGGCGGGCGCGACGGTCGCGCTCGGTGCCACCGTCGCCACCTGTCTCGCGCTGACCTGGCTGAACCCGCACGTCTATCTGGACACGGTGGTACTACTGGGTTCTATCGCGAGTACCTACGCCACCCCCGACCGCTGGTTTCTCGGCGCGGGCGCGATGCTCGGCAGCATCGTCTGGTTCACCGCCCTCGGTTACGGGGCTCGGCTGCTCGGCCCGCTGTTCGCCCGTCCGGTCGCCTGGCGGGTGCTGGATTCCGCTATCGCCGTGGTAATGACGCTGCTGGCCGCAGGACTGGTGCTGGCCGGGCCCTCGGCGTGACGGCGAAAACCGTTGACTCTTCATGCGGTGGGGCGGCTTCGAACGAAACCCGGCGTGTCACAGCCGAAGCCCGAATGTTGCCGGCACGCGACTTACGAGTGTTGTTCAGCGGGAACCCGGTTGGCTGCCGTGTCGGCGTGACGCGAGACACAGCCTGCACCGTGTCCGTAACCGATTGGAGCCGAGGGGGCCGGGTATGCGGCGAATGACCGCCCACACCCCTAGTTGGAGGAGTAGTCATGACCAAGCACGACAGCGGACCGCGCGAGGCCGTCGAGGGCGTCGTCGAAGATGTCAAGGGCAAGGCCAAGGAAGCCGCAGGCATCGTTACCGGGAACGAAGGCCTGAAGAGCGAGGGCCGCGCCCAGCAGGACAAGGCCGAGTCCGAGCGTGAGGCCGCCAAGAAGGAAGCCGAGGCCGAGAAGGCCCGCGCCGAGGCCAACCTCGACGAGGCCAAGCAGAGCGCCTACGAGAGTGGCAAGGATTCCTAGTCGCAACGTTTCTTCGGCGGCGTGGGGAAGATCCGTTGTTCCCACGCCGCCGATTTATGTTGCGCTGCGGAACATTTGAGCGGCCTTGGCCCGCTCGGCGAGAATTTCTCGCCGTCGCTCGGCCATCGCCGCGGCCGGTGAACCGCCACCGATGATGGCCTCGGCGAGCGCCGCCGCATCCTCGATGGCGTCGCGGGCGCCTACCCCCGCGGCCGGTGTGATCGCGTGGTCGGCATCGCCGCACAGAATCACCGGAGCCTGGGGTGTCCATGCGTCGGCGAGCGGCACGGTGCGCGCGTTGGAGACGTGCACGGTGCTGGTGGCAGCCAGCATGGCTTCGACGAGTCCTGGAATCGCGGTGTTGCCGAACAGAATTGGCTCCGCCCACCGGTCGATCGGCTGAGACCCGACCTCGGCCACCGGGAGCGGCGCCCGGGTGAGGCGAGTGAACCACAGCGATACCTCGCTGTTCCAGAAGTGCCCGAAGGTACTGACGGGTCTGCCGCCGTCGTCCAGGCGACGGTGGAAGTGCAGCACGGACGGTTCGCTGCTCGGCTGGATCGGCCGGTCGGTGATGCCGTAAACGACGATCTGACCGGCATATTCGGCCGCGCGCCCGGGTTCGAGGCGCCGGCGCGCGAGCGAATCGATGCCATCGGCGGCGATGACCACGTCATCCGCCGGAAGCGGATTTCCTCCGCTGAACAGTGCCCCGCCGGCGCCGTTCAGCTCGGTGACAGGAGTGTCGTAGTGGATGGCAGCCGTTGTGGCAGCGGCGAATTCGGTCAGTGCCCGCATGAGATCGGCGCGCAGATACATGCGGCGACCGGCGCCGGCGCCGCCGCGCACCACCCCGGCGCGATCGGCCGCGCGCAGCTCGGCCAGCGGATGGGACGTCGCGTGCAGCCGGTCGACCTCGACGCCCAACCGCGCCAACGCGGTATGTGCCCGATCATTCAGTGCCAGAAAGGCTCCCGCGCCGACCGCAGGTTGGCTCTCGTACACCGTGACGGGGTGGTTCGCGCGGGCCAGCGCGCCGGCCAGCAACGTGCCCGCGATGCCACCGCCGATGATCGTGACCATGCACCCACCTTAGGTCGCCCGACCCGGGTGCGGCGAAGTCCCGTACCCGGATCGAGCGAGCAGATAAGGCGATCAGCAGTCGGTCGGCGCCGGTACGCCCCGCAACCGATCGTCGAGCCACGCCATCGCGGCCGGTGCGCCGAGCACCGCGGTGGTCAGATGATCCGGGCTGGGAATCAGCTCCGATTCGACACGCACACCCGCCGCGCAGTACCGCCGCACCGTATTGTCGATCGAGGCCACCGGAATCAGCACGTCCTCCCGCGAACGCCATTGGTAGATAGGCATTGTCGGCACGCCCTCGTAGAGCTCCAGGCTGTTCTCCTCGAGCACGGCTCGGGCGCTCGGGTCCTCGGCCAGCGAGGTCGAACTGGCCACATCGAGGACGCTGCGACCGGCCCCGGCCGCGAGGATTTCGTTGGTGCAGCCGTTGGCGATCTGGTCGCGGATCGCCCGGCCGGTGGCGTTCAGGCTGTCGCTGATCGGCAGTCGCGTCGGGTACTCCCGCTCCAGTCCGATGGCCGCGGCGAAGGCCAGCCCGAATGCCGGATGCCTGGAGTAGCCGAGCCCCTCGGTCATTTTCACCAGGTTCATCGGCACGCCACCCTCGGCCGCGCCGACGATCTCGAGTTCCGGGGCGTAGGTAGGCGCGAGCGCGGCCGCCCAGCCTGTCGCCATGCCGCCGCCGGAGTAGCCGAACATCGCCACCGGGCTCTCGGCGACGCCGAGTTCGGCGACCTGACGAGCCGCCCGGATGCCGTCCAGCGTGATCATTCCGCCCAGTTTGGCCGCACCGTAGGCGCTGGTCGGCCCGAGATGGTCGGGCAGCGCCACCGACCAGCCGCGCAACAGCACCGCGTTGAGGGCGGGCGCCTCGCGCACGGCGAGATTCGGATCGGCCGTGTAGAGCACCCGGGAGACGGCGCACTGGGCGCCGAGGCCATTGATGATGTGCTGATAGGACAGCAGCGGCGCGCCCGGTACCTGGTCGGGCGGTGTCAGCACGGTAGTGGTGGCCGCGATCGGGTTGCCGGCCGAATTGGTGGACCGGAACTTGACCATCGTGACGGTGGTGCCGGGAAAGCCGAGCAACGGCGGCATCGGGCGGACACCGAGCACGTCGCCGGGTTTCGCCCGACCCAGGTCTGCGGGTGCGGCGTAGAAGGGATCCGGGTCCGGCACCGGGTAGATCGGTTGTGCCGCAGCGGTACCCGGCACGACGGCCACGTGGGCCACCGAAATCAACAGGGCAACAACAGCGAGCGCGGGGCGGATGTGTCCAAGCATGGCGATGAGCGACTCCCATTCATCACGACATTCACGGGGATTGTTGGGCATGTGGAAAGTCGAATAATCCGAAAATTAGCCGTGAATAATCCCCCGGCCGGTGTTCGGACGAGCGACACGATATGGGAAAAAGGGAAAGGCGAGAGGGAGCCGCGCCGTGCGGGAGGGTCGACCCCGGGCCGGGCGGCACCGCAGCGCCGCACGGTTGCCGGTCGGCCGGTTACGGTGGCCTGGTGATGCTGCTCGTTGTCGGCCTCGGCCTGTTGGGTGTGTTCCTGCTGCGCTTCCGCAGCGATCGGCGGCGGCTGAGCAACGGGGTGTTTCTGCTGCTCGGGCTGGCATTCGCCGGTGTGTGGCTGATCGGCTCCGGCGCCAAGGGCGACCTGCCGGTGGTGCTGGCCGGCCTGCTCCTGCTGTTGTCGCCGCTGCTCGTGCTGGTGCTCGCCGGTTTGCTGATGGTCAACGGCGGGCAGATGGTTCGCCGGGAAGGATTGCGTATCGCGAATCTGCTCCCGCTCGGACTCGGCATCGCCCTGCTCGTGCCCTATGTGTGGCTCGCGGTGGCCATTTTCACCGGCGATATCTGGGTGGTCGTGATTTTGGCGTCGGTGACCATGGCGGTGAGCTACATCGGATTCCTGTTCGCCAGTTTCCTGCTGTATTCGCTGTTTTACGGGGCATTGCCCTATCGGCCCGGCATGGACGCGATCGTGGTGCACGGTTCCGGCCTGGTCGGCGCGCGGGTGCCGCCGCTGCTGGCCAGCCGCCTGGATCGGGCCATCGAGGTGTACCGGGCCGAGCTCGCGGCAGGCCGCAGGCCGTTGCTGATCACCAGCGGCGGTAAGGGTTCCGATGAGGCGGTGTCGGAGGCCTCGGCGATGGCGAGCTACCTCGTCGACAACGGGGTGCCCGCCGACGCCGTTGTGCAGGAGGATCGTTCGACGACGACGCGGGAAAACCTGCTCTTCACCAAGCGGCTACTGGGCGAGCGCGGCGAATCGACTCGAATGGTGCTGGTGACCAGCAACTTTCACATCCTGCGCACGGCGATCCTGGCTCGGCGCCTTGACCTCGACGCCGAGGTGACCGGTTCGCGGACGGCGTTCTACTACCTGCCCTCGGCGATTCTGCGCGAGTTCGCCGCGATCGTGGTGGCCTACAAGTGGGTCAATGTGCTCACCTGTGCCGCGTTGATGGCGCTGCCGGTGCTCGCGCTACTGCTCACCCGCGATATGCCGCACCACTACGGGGACTGAGGCAGGTCGTCGAACGGCTTGTGCGGAATACCGACGGTGAGCCCGCCGTCGATGACGAATTCGGCGCCGGTCGAGTAGGAGGATTCGTCGCTGGCCAGGAAGGTGATCAGCGCGGCGACCTCGGACGGGTCGGCGGCGCGGCCCATCGGGATCTGCAGGAACTCCGCGGGGATGCCCTCGGTCATCGGCGTGGTGATCAAGCCGGGGTGTACCGAGTTGACCCGAATGTTGTGCTGCGCCAACTCGAGTGCCGTGGACTTGGTCAGGCCCCGGACGGCGAATTTGGTCGCCACGTAGCCGTGCAGGCCGATGCTGCCGCGCATGCCTTCGACCGAGGAGATATTGATGATCGAGCCGCCGCCCGCCTCGATCATCGCCGGGGTGGCAGCCTGCATCCCGAGAAACGTGCCGGTGAGGTTGATGTCGATGATCCGCTGCCATTCGGCCAGTTCGAAGTCGACGAGCAGGTTGCCGTTGGCGATGCCCGCGTTGTTCACCAGGACGTCGAGCGAGCCGAACCGCTGCACCGCCTCGGCGACCGCGCCCTTCCAGTCACCGGGTTCGCGCACGTCGAGGTGCACGTAGGCGGCGGCGTCGCCCAGTTCCTTGGCGACCGCGGCGCCTTCGTCATCGAGCACGTCGCCCAGGACCACGCGGGCGTCCTCGGCCACCATGGCCTTGGCGTGCGCGGCGCCCATGCCGCGGGCGCCGCCGCTGATCAACGCCACCTTGCCGGTCAACCGCCCCATCGCGGCACCTCCGTCTCTCGTTCGTCCACGCCCAACGTACTAGAACAAGTTGCAGAAGTGCGCCGGATCGGGTGCTGGTCTCGCGTCCGATCGTGCCACATCGCGGCGTGGAGCGGGGAAATGTGTTGCGTGCCTGGGTATTCGGGACGGTCCAGCGGGGACCGCCCGCGGCGGTGCCCTTCCGAGTCGTGCTCGCGACGACGATCGAGTGCGCGGGTTCCGGCAAGCCGGCCTGTATCGCCGAGTCGATCGTGCGTGCCTTGGCGTAGGCGGTCATTGCCCGCCGTCCTGTCGCAGATGTGGCATCATCTTGTAGAACACGTTCTAATTCTGTCCGCGATCCGCGGGAGGCGCACGATGACGAACTCACGATCCGCGGCGGCCCTGCGCCGGTTCGCCAGGCGGGTACCCGATATCGCCGAGGTCCCCGGCGGGCGACTGGTCGAGTTGCCGGGACGCGGCCGCACCTACGTGGTCGACATCGCCGGACCGGCGGGTGCGCCCGCGCTGGTCCTGCTGCACGGCACCGGCTGCACCGCCTACCTGAACTGGTTTCCGGCGTTGGCGGCGCTGGCCGAGCGGTACCGGGTGATCCTGTTCGACCAGCGCTGGCACGGCCGGGGGATCCGCTCCGCGCGGTTCTCGGTGGACGACTGCGCCGACGACGTCGCCGCCGTACTCGACGCGCTCGGCGTGCCACAGGCGATATGCGCGGGCTACTCGCTCGGTGGAGTGGTGAGTCTGGCTGCCGCGCACCGGCATCCGGATCGAGTGAGCGGACTGGTGCTGTGCGCCACCCCGTATCGGTTCCAGGAGAAGTGGCGTGAGCGCGCCTTCCACCAGGCGTTCGGTGCGTTCGCCGCGGCGTTCGGGCCGTATTCGTTCCGGCGTAGCGAGCAATTCGCCGGTCGGCTACCCGAGCTGCCCGAGATCGCCTGGGCACCGGGCAGATTGGACCGCTGGGCGCTCACCGAATTACGCAGTACCAGCGGCTGGGCGATCACTCAGGTGATCGGCGAGGTCGGACGATTCGATGCGACCGAGTGGTTGTCGACGCTGAAAATGCCGACCGCGGTGGTTATCACGACGCGGGACCGGGCCATTCCGGTCTACCGGCAGTTGGAGATGGCGACCACGATCCCGGGGGCGAGCATCCATCTGATCAAGGCGGGGCACACGGCCTGTGTGCTGGAGGCCGAGCTGTTCGTGCCCGCACTGCTCGAAGCCTGCGGGGCGGTCGCCGCGCGGTTGTGAGGACGCGGCCCGGCTCCTGTTCGGCGGCGATGACGAACAGGCGCCTAGTTGCTGGTCATCCCAGTTTTCGAGCGGCGGCGAGCAATTCGGCAACGACGTCGGGGACCGCGTCGGCGAGCTCGGCGATGTCGGGCACCAGCTCCTTACAGGCGATGAAGCCGAAGTCCAGATCGTCGTTGTTCGATATCACGGTCACCGTGAGCCCGGCGCCGTGAAAGACCGGGCCGAACGGATACATCCCGTCCACCCGCACGCCGAGAAAGTAGAGCGGCATCGGCGGGCCCGGCACATTCGACACCACCAGGTTGTGCACCACCGGGTGGTGCTCGGCCAGTTTCAGCGACGAGTACACCCGCGCGGCGAGCTGAAAGGTGTTCGGCGGGGCGTACTTCGACCAGTCCTGGAGGAAGTCGGCGCCGATGAGGTCGTGTTCCTCCTTGGCGCTGCGGTTGTCCTCGGCCACTTGCTGGAGGCGTTGCACGGGGTCCGCGATGTCGGTGCCGAGGCGGGCGAACAGCGTGGACACCTTGTTGATACCCGCGGTGTGCCGCGAGGATTCGTGCACCGAGACCGGCACCGACGCGACCAGCGAGCGGTCCGGCAGTTCGTCGTGCTTCTCCAGGTAGGCCCGCAGCACCCCCGCGACGATGGTCAGCACCACGTCGTTGATCTTCACCCCGAAGGCGGACTTGATCTCTTTGATCGTGCCCAGTTCCGCTTCGGTGAACGCGACCGCGCGATGCGGGGTGATTGCCAGGTTGAACGGCGTACGCGGCGCGGAGAACGGTAACGCCATGCCCGCCTTGTCCTTCCGGCGGCGCTGCGCGAAACCGGCGACCATGCCGAGGGTTTTCGGCACCATGCCGACGATGCCCGCCTTGGTCGGGAACTTGACCACCGCCTTGGCCAGCAGTTGCCAATCGTTGGGGCTCGGTTCCGGCCGCCATTCCTCGGCGGGCGGGGTCTTGGCCGCATCCGGTTCCAGATCGCACAGGTGCATCATCATGTTCGTGCCGGTGATGCCGTCCACCGCGGCGTGATGGTATTTGCAGATCACCGCGACCTTGCCGTCGCCGAGGCCCTCCACCACCGACATCTCCCAGAGCGGGCGGTCGCGGTCCATCGGCCGGCTGGCGATGTCGCCGACCAGCTCGGCCAGCTCGCGCCGGCCCGCGGGCGCGGCGATGCCGATGCGCCGAATGTGATAGTCCAGGTCGAAGTTCTGATCCTCGACCCAGACCGGGTGATCGAGATTGAACGGCACCTCGTAGACGCGGCGGCGCATCTGTGGAATGAGGGGTAGGCGCCTGCCTAGCTCGGCTTTGAATTTCTCGAAGGAATAGTCCCCTGAGCTGGGATCGAGGATCAGCAGCGCGCACACGTGCAGGTGCTGGGTCCCGGTTTCCAAGTACAGAAAGCTGGCATCCAATCCGGTTAGTCGTTCCATAGCGGAAGACTACTAGAACGCGTTCTAGTTTTGGCCGGAACGGGGGCGAGGTGGCTCACAGTGCAGGGCTCTATTGTCAAGGGGGGTGGCGGTATTGGCGGAGTGGGTCCAGTCCGTGGCATGCCCGGGTCCGAATGTCCTTCGAGACCGTCGCAGATCTTCATGTAACCCGCAGTTGCATGTATTTGTATGATGATTGCTACAGCCATGCAGGAAGGCGCGCGACGACGCGGTCGTGAGAGGAGTACCGATGAAGCTACTTCGGAGGGGCCGACGGCCGGATATCGATCCGGGTGAGGTGGCACTGCACGCACGCAATGTGCAGTTCCAGTGGGCCGATACGCCGCTGCACTGGATGCCCGCCGAGCCGATCGCCTCGCATCTGATCAACTCGCTGAATCTGCTGCTGCCCGAGGGCGAGCGCATGTTCTGCGCCGCCTACACCGAGGCGCTGCCGTTCGTGAAGGACGACAAGCTGCGCGAGGCCATGCTCGGCTTCATCGGCCAGGAGTCCATGCACGCCGAGACGCACGACAAGGTGCTCAACGAGGTGCTCGCCGCGCACGGCATCGACCCGGAACCCTATGTGCGCCAAGCCGAGTACCTGTTCCGCAAGACGCTCGGCCCGAAGACCGCCGACGGCGTCGCGCAGCGTCAGGTGATGGTGGAGCGGCTAACGGTCATCGCCTGTCTGGAGCATTTCTTCGCCTACCTCGGCGACTGGGTGCTCAACGCCGACCTGGAGAAGTTCGGCGCCGACCCGCGGATCGCGGATCTGTTCCGTTGGCACGGTGCCGAGGAGGTCGAACACCGGCACGTCGCCCACGATGTCGCGGTCTACTTCGGTGCTGGCTATGTGCGGCGCGCGGCAGTCATGACGATCGCCTTCCCGATCTTCATCACGCTGGTAGTGCGCGGCACCAAATTCATGGTGCACCAGGACTCTTCGCTGCCCGACCTCGGCTACCCACGACTCATCAAGCGGGTGTTCGGCGCGATGTGGCGTGGGGCGCTGCCCGGCGTGCCGTCGCTGCTGTGGAGCGCCCTGTCGACCTTCAAGCCCGGCTACGACCCCGAGACGGTCGGGTCCACCGCGCAGGCGGTGGCATACCTGGCGAAATCGCCTGCCGCGCAAGCGGTCGCGTCGTGATGGAATTGGGTGGAATTCGAGCGTGACTTCGCGGCACATTCCTGAACAGTTGCCCGCCGATCTGTTCGGCAAGGGGGACCACGATCGCGCGGTGCGGGTGCTCGACGCGGTCGCCTCGGCACGACTGCGGTGGACGACGCTGATCAACCGGCGCGATCTCGCGCCGCGGGTGGACGACCACCGGCTGGCGCTGGTGGTGACCGAACGGCGGATCGAGGCGCACGACCAGGACGTGGTGAGTCTGCGTCTGGCCGCACCGGATCGGCGGGAACTGCCGCCGTGGCGTCCCGGTGCTCACCTGGATCTCGAACTGCCCTCGGGCCGGTTGCGGCAGTACTCGCTGTGCGGCGATCCCGCCGACACCCGTGCGTATCGCGTTGCGGTGCGCCGCATTCCGGACGGTGGCGGCGGTTCGATGGAGGTACACGACGATCTTCCGGTCGGTGCGCCGATCACGGTGCGCGGGCCGCGCAATGCCTTCCCGTTCGCGGTGCCCGGTCACGGATCACCGGCCGCCCGTTTGCATTTCATCGCCGGGGGCATCGGGATCACCCCGATCCTGCCGATGGCGCGGCTCGCGCAGCGGCTCGGTATCGAGTGGTCGATGGTGTACACCGGCCGCAGCCGCGACACCATCCCGTTCCTCGACGAGATCGCCGGGTTCGGCGACCAGGTCACCGTGCGCACCGACGACGAGCACGGCCTGCCCGACGCCGCCGCGTTGCTGCCCGGCGTCGCGGCCGACACGGCGGTCTACTGCTGCGGTCCGGTGGCGATGACCACGACCGTCGCCGCCGCTATCCGCGAAATGCCCTGGGTAGAACTGCATTCCGAGCGGTTCTCGCCACCGCCGATCGTGAACGGGGTGCCGTTCGAGATCGAATTCGCGTCCACCGGTGAAGTAGTCGAGGTGGCCGCGGACCGGTCCGTGCTGGACACCATCTTGACGAACCGGCCGGATCGTCCCTACTCCTGCCGTCAGGGCTTCTGCCGCACCTGCAAGGTCCGGGTGCTCGCGGGCGAACCGGAGCATCGGGAAACCGTGCTCACCCCGGCCGAACACGAGGCGGGCGACATGCTCGTCTGCGTATCCCGTTCGCCCGGTGGGCGACTGGTGCTCGATCTGTAACCACGACCTCTGGTCAGCAAGGAGAAACCGATGATGACCATCGAACCACCGGAGCTGGTGGCCGCCGAGCGGACGGTGCGCAGCGGCGAATTCGAGCTCGCCGTCTACGAATACGGCGATCCGAGCGCGGAAACCGTGCTGCTGGTGCACGGCTGGCCGGACACCAATCACCTCTGGGACGCGGTGGTGCCGTTGCTGGCGCGCCGCTTTCACGTGGTCACCTACGACACTCGCGGGCACGGGCGCTCCACCCGCACCCGGCGTATCGAGGACTTCCGGCTCGACGTGCTCGCCGCGGACTTCTTCGCCGTCGCGGACGCGGTGAGCCCCGACCGGCCGGTGCATGTGCTCGCGCACGACTGGGGCTCGGTGCAGGTGTGGGAGGCGGTGTGCGAGCCGCAGGCGGCCGCGCGGGTCGCCTCGTTCACCTCGGTATCCGGGCCGAACCTGGACCACATCGCGAACTGGATGCGCGCCAGGCTGTCCCGGCCCACCCCGCGCAACCTCTGGCAGCCGTTCAGCCAGGTCTTGTCCTCGGCGTACACCTTCTTCTTCATGACACCGGGCCTACCCAGGGCTGTCTTCGGACTGCTCGGCACCGAGCAGCGCTGGCAGCGGGTGGTGTCGATCATGAACGAGACGTCGCCGTCGAAGGTGATTCTCGGCCCGACGTTCCGGCAGGACCTGGTCGACGGCCTGCTGATCTACCGGGCCAACATCGTGCAGCGCCTGCTCTCGCCGCGCGAGCGGCACACCGAGGTGCCGGTGCAGCTGATTGTGGCGGGCCGCGACGTAGCGGTCCGGCCCGCGGGTTTCGAGGACGAACGCAAGTGGGTGCAGCGGCTGTGGCGCCGCGATGTGCCTGCCGGGCACTGGATGCCGTTCTCCCACCCTGAGCTGCTGGCCACCGCCACCACTGAGCTGATCGACACGATCAACGGCGGCGCGGTCCCACGCGGGCTGCGCCGCGCTGAAGTCGGCCGCAGCGCAAAGCCTTTCGAGGATCAGCTGGTGGTGATCACCGGCGGCGGCAGCGGTATCGGCCGCGAGACGGCGCTGTCCCTCGCGCGCCGCGGTGCCGAAATCGTGCTCTCCGACATCAATCTCGTCGCGGCCAAGGAGGCGGCCGAGCTGATCGCCGCCGAACATGGTGTAGCGCATGCCTATCAGCTCGACGTGTCCGACGCGGCAGCGGTGACGGCGCACGCCGAGACCGTGCTGGAAACCCATGGCGTGCCGGACATTCTGATCAACAACGCCGGAATCGGCCAGGCCGGTGGGTTCTTCGACACCTCGGCGGCGGAGTTCGACCGGGTCATGCGGATCAACCTCGGCGGCGTGGTGAACGGGTGCCGAGCTTTCGGCCCTGCCATGGCCGAGCGCGGTCTGGGCGGGCACATCGTCAACCTGTCCAGCATGGCGGCCTACAGCCCGCAGCAGGGGTTCAGCGCCTACTCGACCAGCAAGTCGGCGGTGTTCATGTTCTCCGACTGCCTGCGCGCGGAGCTGGCCGGTCGCGGCATCTCGGTGCACACCATCTGCCCCGGCATCGTGCACACCAATATCGTTGCCAACACCACTTTCTCGGGTGTCAGCGCGGAGGAGGAGAAGCGCAAGCAGGAGCGCTACGACAACCTCTACCGGATGCGGCGCTACGGTCCGGAGAAGGTGGCCGAGCAGATCGTGCGGGCCGTCGAGAAGGACCGCAGCATCGTCCCGGTCACCCCGGAAGCCCGGGTGCAATACCACGTCAGCAGGCTCGCACCCGCGATCGGCCGGTTCGTCGCGGCGCGGGTGAAGCTCACCTAAACTGCGGGCAGGGTGCGTAATTCGGCCTCGATGGCCGTGACGCGCGCGGCGTCGACGCCCCACGGGTGTTCGACGCCGACCCTGCTGTCCAGATCCCACAGCACGCAGGACTCGCCCGGCTCGGCGACCAGCGCCCAGGCCACCACGGTGCGGCCCAGCTGCTCGCCCATGGTGCCGTGTGAAACATTCGGTGGCCCGGCGCCTTCCGGGAAGTGATGCAGGAAGCGGCCGTACGCGGCGGTGCAGAACGCGGCGTACCGCTCGGTGCAGAGGATGAAGCCGTGCCACGCCTCGTCCACGGCGTGCGACGGCATGCCGATCACCTGTCCGTCGCGCATGGCCGCGCCGCAGCAGCGCAACCACTGTCGCAGGCCGGTCGCCACCAGGTCGCGCGGCTGCCACGGGACGGTCTTGTAGACGGCCTCGGGTAACTCCAGCGTGGCTACGGCGGCATTCACCGCGCCGAGATCGATGGGGCGCTGCCGGGGTCTGCGGAAGCTGAAAGACGGCACAGTTCACTGTACGCAGGCGGGAGGGGCCGCTACGGTTCATGAATGGGTGGAGTTCTCATTTTCCTGATCGTGGTGTATGCGGTCGTGGCGGTAGTCATCATCAGCGTGATCGTCCGGACTACGCGCCGAAACAGGCGGAATCCGCCCTACCGGACTCGGCGTGGTGATGCACGCCGGCGACATGGCGGCGGTTCGGAGCCCTACTGGGTGGCCGGTGCCGCCGGTACCGATGCCGGTTCGTCGAGTAGCTGTAGCGGCGGCTGGTATCCAGAGCCCGATGGCGGGCACCACCAGCACGGCGGAGGTCACCACGACAGCGGCGGCAGCAGCTGCGGTGGGGGTAGCAGCAGTAATTGTAGCGGCGGAAGTAGCTCCAGCTGTAGTGGCGGGAGCAGCAGCAGTTGCGGGGGTGGCAGTTCGTGAATCGCTTTCGCGCTGAGTGAAATCGCCCGCACGCGGCTTGACCTCAATAAGAGTTCAGGTTCCATGCTGATTCCTGTCGGACGAAACAGGAAAGCTATGGAGGTTGGTCGTGCGCGCTGTGCAGGTGGCGGAATTCGGTGGGCCCGAAGTACTTACGGTGCGTGAGGTGCCGGAGCCGGTGCCCGGACCGGGCGAGGTGGTGGTGGACGTGGCCGCCGCCGACGTGATGTTCCTGGATGCCCGGTTGCGCGGCGGATGGGGTGGGGACTATTTCCAGCTGGCGACTCCTTACGTGCCCGGTGGCGCGGTCGCCGGTGTGGTCGGCGCCGTCGGTGACGGTGTGGACGAGTCCTGGATCGGCAAGCGAGTCACCACCGCGACCGCGGCCAGCAAGATCGGCGGCGGCCGGCCGATCGGCGGGTACGCCGAAAAGGCGCTCGCCAGTGCGGCGACGCTGACCGTCGTGCCCGACGGGTTGAGCCTGGCGCAGGCCGTCGCGCTCGCGCACGACGGGCAAACCGCATTGGCCGTGTTCGACAAGGCCGCGATCCAGCCGGGGGAGTGGGTGCTGATCACCGCGGCGGGCGGTGGACTCGGCACTTTGCTGATCCAACTCGCGCGTGCGGCAGGCGCACACGTGGTCGCCGCGGCGCGGGGGAGCGCCAAATTGGCGTTGGCCGAACGGCTCGGCGCCGACGTCGTGGTCGACTACACCGAGCCGGGCTGGTCGGACAAGGCCAGGGCGGCGACCGGTGGCTCGGGCGCGAATGTCGTGCTGGACGGCGCGGGTGGTGCACTGGGCGAAGCGGCCTTCGATGCCATCGCGGACAACGGGCGATTCCTCGGTTACGGCATGGCCGCAGGCGAATTCGCGGCGATCGACAGTGCGTCGGCGGCCGCCCGCGGCATCACGGTGACCGGTCTGCTCGACGTCACCGACGCCGAGACCGATTGGTCGCGACTGGCCGAACGCTCGCTCGCCGAGGCCGCGGCCGGGCGGCTGGAAGTGGTGATCGGCCAAACCTTTCCGCTCGACGCGGCCGAAAAGGCACACGCCGCCATCGAATCCAGGACGGCGGTGGGCCGCACCCTGCTGACCCTGGATTCCGCTGTCTGAGAGACCGCCCGGGCAAGCTATGGCGGGCACCCTGGCTCGGCGCTAGGGTGCCCTGCGTGGAGACTCTGATCGTTGTTGGTGTGGTCCTACTGGTGCTCGCTGTCGTGGTGGTTGTCGTGCAAATAGCCAGCAGACCGCCAAAAGACGAAAGTCGATGGGACAGGGACGATCCCGACGACTACGACGGCCACTGGGACGAGCGCGACGACGACTACCGGGACTGACCGGCCGGCGTCAGCACCACCACCGGAATCGGCCGCTTGGTCATCTTCTGATAGGCGCTGTAGCGACCCTTGTTGACCTTGTCCACGATCGCGAACCGGCGCGCATAGTCCGAATCGTCCGGATACGTGGGCCGCGCGACCACCGGCACCTTGCGCCGCCCGATCTGAATCTCACACTCCGGCTTCGCCTTCACATTCGCCAGCCACCCCGGCGGCCGAGGTGATCCACCGTTGGACGCCGTCACCAAATAGTCCGCCCCATCCCGCCCGTACGTCAGCGCCGACGTACGCGCCTGCCCCGTCTTGCGGCCCACCGTCCGCAACAGCAGCGTCGGATTCCCGAACAACACCCGATGCCCCACCCACCCGCCACTGTTCTCGTACACCCACTGATGCACCTTCAGCACCTTCGCGAACACACTCGACATGGTCGACCCTCCACAACGGTTGCCGGACGCCCCACCCTAACCGCCACCCCGGGTCCGAGTGGTGCAAGTCCCACCCCAGCCGGTAGCATCCCCCACGCCTGCGGTGCACCCGCAGAAGAGGGGCGGTAGCTCAGTCGGTTAGAGCCGTGGACTCATAATCC
>NZ_BJXA01000042.1 GCF_007990755.1 Nocardia ninae NBRC 108245
GGGGTCGGCGCCTGCGCGGGAGCGGCCGCGGCCGGGGCGGCCGAGCTGTTACCGGAATCACCCGTGGCTTCGGGCGTGTAATCGGCGAGGAACTCGTGCCAACTCTCATCGACCGAAGATGGATCTTGCTTGAACTTCTGATACATCTCATCGACTAGCCACTGGTTCTGTCCGAACTGGGAAGTTGAGCTGCTCACAGCAGGTGTTCGCCTCATTTCGTTCTTCGCGCTGCGACGTTTGTGACGTGCCCGGCACGGGGATCAGCGGATGCGCGCCGATGCGCCCTATCTGAGGATAGGCCCAGCAGCAAACCGACGGAGCGACTGACCACCCGACAAACCTCACCTCATAGAAGACGACTTGTCCGTAACCGAGAATATTCCCCCGGTTTCACGTGCCGCTGCCCACAGTCGGGCATACCCGCCACCTGCGGCGAGCAACTCGACGTGAGTGCCGATTTCGGCGATCCGGCCGTGTTCGACGACGGCGATGCGATCGGCTCGCGCCGCCGTACCGAGCCGGTGTGCGACGAGGACGGTGGTTCGCCCGCGGGTCAACGATCGACTCGCGGCGAGCACCGCTGCCTCGGCGTCCGGATCGAGGGTAGCCGTCGCCTCGTCGAGCAGTAGTAAGTCGGGGCGCACAAGCTCGGCGCGGGCCAGCGCGACGAGCTGCCGCTGACCCGCCGACAGGCCGCGCCCGCGCTCGCCGACGGGTTGGCGCATGCCCAGCGGCAGGGCCGCGATCATGTCCGTCGCGCCGACCGCCGCCGCGGCTTCGGCGATCTCGGCGTCGGTCGCGCCGGGCTTGCCGAAGGCGATGTTGCCGGCGACGTCACCGCTGAACAGGTGCGCTTCCTGCGGCACGATGCCGAGCCGGGCGCGATAGTCGGTGAGACGGTAGTCACGGATGTCGGTGTCGTCGACCAGGATCGCGCCGGTGCCGTCCGCGTCGGGCGGCAGGTCGTACAGCCGGGCGAGCAGCTTGACGATGGTCGACTTGCCCGCGCCGGTCGGGCCGACCAGCGCGAGGGTGCTGCCCGCGGGGATCCGCAGCGAGACGTCGGCCAGGGCGAGCTTCGCCACCCCGGGGTAGTGGAAGCGCACGTCGTCGAGGACGACCTCGCCGCGCAGCCCGTGCTCGATCGGGACCGCGTCGGCTCGATCGCTCGCGATCGCGGAGGGCGTGCGCAGCAACTCGCCGATCCGGCGCAGTCCGACGCGCGCCTGCTGATATCCGTCGAACACCTGCGACAGCGCGAGCACCGGCGCGAACAGCAGTTCCAGATACAGCACGAAGGCGACCAGGGTGCCTGCCGTCGTGGTGCCCGCCGCGACCTCGCGGGCGCCGACGAAGATTACCGCGGCCAGCGAGATTCCCGACCAGGCGGTGATGAACGGGAAGTACAACGCGATCGAGGTCTGCGCGCGCATCCGGCTGTGCCGGTACCGGTCGGAGTATTCGGCGAAGCGGCGGGCTGCGACCGGTTCGTGCCGATTGGCCTGGACCGCGCGCAAGCCGGCGACGTTCTCCTGGAAGTCGGCGTTCACGGTGGACACGTTCTCCCGCGAGACGGTGTACGCCGTGGACGCGAAGCGCCGGAACAGCACCGTCGCCAAGAACAGCGGCGGCAGCGTGGCGATCACGACCAAGGCCAGCGATACGTCGATCACCAACAGCGCCACCGCGATTCCGACGAAGGTCAGGCCGCCGATCAACGAGGTGGCCAGCCCGGTCTGCAGGAACGTGGACAGCGAGTCGAGGTCGGTGGTCATCCGCGTCATGATCCGGCCGGACAGTTCGCGCTCGTAGTAGTCGAGGCCGAGCCGTTGCAGGTGCGCGTAGCTGCGGATGCGCAGCCCGTACAGCACTCGTTCGCCGGTCCGCGCGGTGATCAGCGTGTTGGCCGCGCCGACCAGCCAGCCCGCGGCGACCAAGGCGATGCCGAGCCCGGCGGCCAGCCAGAGAGCCCCGGAATCACCGCCACCGACGCCCGTGTCGATCGCGAATCGCACGATCGGGGGGAAGGCGACACCGACCAGTGCGTCGAGCAGCAGCAGGGCGACCGCGGCGATCACCAGTGCGCGAACCGGGCGCAACAGCCTGGTCAGCCGGAACCCCGGATCGGGCTGCCGCAACCGCTGGTCGTCCAGCTTCGGCTGCTCTTTCGCGGGTGGCAGCCGCGCGATTTCCTGGCGTAGCTCAGGTGTTTCCGTGAGGTCGGCGGCCGCCGCGGCGAAGGTGTGGCCCGCACTGCCGTTGGTGGCGATGGCCGGAATCGCGGCGGCGGCTTTGTGTTCGGTCAGCTGCGCACCCACCGGTGCGGGCAGCCGGATCACCCGATCGGCGTGGGCGAGGGTCGATTCGCGGTGCGCCAGGATCAGCGTGGTGCGCCCGGCTTGATCGGGCAGCGTGCCGAAGATCGCGGCCTCGGTGATGGCATCCACCGCGGAGGTCGCGTCGTCGAGCACGAGGATGCGAGGCCGCGCCAGCAGGGCTCTGGCCAGCGCGATGCGTTGGCGTTGCCCGCCGGACAGGGTCAGGCCGCGTTCACCGACCACCGTGTCGTAGCCGTCGGGGAGTTCGCCGATGAAGTCGTCGGCGGCGGCGGCCTGCGCGGCCGCCCGGATCTCGGCATCGGTGGCTTCCGGGCGGCCGATCGCGATATTGGCGGCGATGGTGTCGGAGAACAGGAATGGGTCGTCGAACACCACGCCGATCGCGCTGCGCAGGTCGGCGGCGCGCAGGTCCGCGAGGTCGACACTGTGCTCCGGCGCGGCGCCGAACAGACGGATGTGGCCCGCGTCGGGCGCGTAGAAGCGGGGGAGCAGCAGCGAGAGCGTGGTCTTTCCCGAGCCCGCGGGCCCGATGATCGCCACCGTCTCGCCGGGCCGCACGGTCAGGTCGAGTTCGCGCAGCACCGGCTGTTCCGGGTCGAATCCGAAAGTCAGCGAGTCGATCTCGATGCCGAGCGGGCCCGCGGGCAGCGGTGCGGGCTCGGGTGGATCGGTGATCACCGGAGCGGTGTCGATCACCTGATACACGCGCTCGGCGGCGGCGCGGGTCAGTTGCGCGAGGACCAATGCCCCCGACATGATCCGGGCGGTACCGCTCATCGTCGCGACGTACGCGGCGAAGGCGACGAACGTGCCGATCCCGATCGTCCCGTGCAACGCGAGCAGCCCGCCGACCACGATGACGCCGACCATGCCGAGCTGCGGAATGGCGGCCACCGTCGGCGCGAAGCGCGAGTTCACCGCCGCCGCGCGCATCCGCTCGGCATACAGGGTGCGACTGTGCTTTTCGAGCACGTCCACCATCCGGGCTTCCTGCCCGAACCCCTTCACCACCCGGACCCCGGTGACGGTCTCCTCGACATGCTGGGCGACGTCGGCGGCGCGCTGCTGCGCGGACCAGGTGGCCGCGTAGAGCCGGGGCCGCAGCCGGTAGACCACCAGCGCGATCGCGGGCACGATCAGCAGCGCGAGGATCGCGAGCGGGGGCGACAGCCACATCATCACGACCGCGGCGAGCACGAACTGCACCACCGCCATGCTCGCCAGCGGCACCATCGCCAGCAGTCCTTGCACCAGTTGCAGATCGGTGATCGACCGCGACACCACCTGACCGGTCCGGATCGCGTCCTGGCCGACCCCGTCCAGCCGTTGCAGCGACCCGAGCAGGTCCACCCGCAGCGAATGTTGCACGTCCAACGACAGCTTCCCCGCGAGCAACCGCCGGCCGAATCCGGCCGCGAACCGGCCCACCGCGAGCAGCACCAGCAGCCCGGCGACGACCCCGATCACAGCGGTCTGGCCGGTCCCCGCGGCGTCGATGGCGCGCTTGGTCAGCAGCGGCCCGGCGATCTCCACCCCGGCACCCGCCAGCACGGCCGCGCCGAGGCCGGCGAGCGTGCCGCGGTGCGTCCGGCTCTCGCCCCACAGCCGGCGAATCCAGCTGGGACCGCCCCGGTCGCGCTCAGCTGACCCGGTGTCTTCGCCCGCTTCGACTACCCCGCCCATAACCATCCACGGTAATGACGCGCACCGACACGTCGTTGTTCCCGGTCGTCGGCTGCGCCCGGTTCAGAGGTCGAGGCGGCGCAGGTTCCACCAGCCCGCGCCGCCGATGCCGATGGCCCACAGCAGCAGGACCACGATGGCGGCGGGTGTCGGCGCGAGGAAGTCGCTGTCGGGGTAGGACCCGACAGCGATGGTGCTGATGGTGGCGGAGCCGGGAAAGAGCGTGACGAAGCCGGTGGCTCCGACGCCGTTGGCGATCAGCCAGAGCAGCGGTTCGGCGACGACCAGCCAGCCGAGCATGATTCCGATCGCGGTCGACGACGAACGCAGCAGGAACCCGAGGCCGGCGCCGATCAGCGACCAGCAGACCGCGGCGAGCAGTCCGCCGCCGAGCACGGCCGCCAGATCCAGGTCGAAGTCGAATTTGCCGCGGCCGAAAGCCGCGAGCGTCAGCACCGAGACCAGCTCCACCGCCACCGCGACCGCCAGCGCGAACACGCCGGTGACCACCAGTTTCGCCGCGGCGAGCCGGTCGCGGTCCCCGGTGAACAGCGCGGTGATCGGCATGGTGTGGTGCCCGTACTCGGCGCCGGTGCTGGTCGCGCCGAACACCGCCGCCGCCACGACCACCACCGTGAGGCCGATGTACAGGCCCAGGGTCGCGGTGCCGGTGATGGGTTCGCCCCTGGGATCGGCCTTGCCCGCCATGAGCGCGCTGGCCATGCTCGCGAGGAGCGCGACCACCAGCGGCACCCAGACGAGGAGCCGATTCGCCGGAAGCGTGGCGACCTTGCGCACCTCGGAGTTGACGGAGGGCAGGAGCTCCGGCGGCAGAATCGTGATCATCGAGGAATTCCGTAGGGCATCGGCGTCGGATGATGAGCGGTCCCGGACAAGCCGGGGTAGGGCGAGATCGCCGGCGCCGGGGGTTTGGTCAGCGAGGCCAGCACCCGATCGGGATGGATCAGATCGGGAATGATGCTGTCCAGCCGCACCTGCGCGGCCGTCGCCGCATCCCTGATGTCGGCCTCGGTCGCCTCGGCCACCGCGAGCCGCCCGTCCGGCCGGATCACGGCGTCGGTGAAGCCGCGCGCGGCCAGCACCGTCGCCAGGGCGATCGGAGTCGAGGCCGCGACGACGAGCCGATCCGGGTGCCCGCGGCGCAGTCGCGCCGGACTGCCCTGATAGACCACCGCACCGTTGTTCAGCACGATGACGTTGTCCGCACCCGGCAGCACCGCGGCGAGACTCTCACTGGTGACCAGTGCGCTACCGCCGCGCTTGGCGTGCCTGCGCAGAAAGTCTTGCAGCCAGCCACGTTCGGCGGTGTCGAGGCCGTCCATCGGTTCGTCGAGCACCAGCAGCGGCGGGTCGCCGAGCACCCCGGTCGCCAGTGCCAGCCGCGTCTGTTGTCCGGCCGACAGCGCACCGGCCTTCGAGCGGGCCACGTCACCGAGCCCGACGAGCTCGAGCACTTCCTCGACCCGTCCGTCCGGCACGCCGACCGCCGCCGCGTACACCCGGAGGTGGTCGCGCGCGGTCCGCCCGGGATGCAGTCCGCGTGGCGCGAGCACCCCGCCGACGACCCGAGCCGAGCTGACGGCGTCACGATCCGCGTCGCCACGGGGCCGATTGGTTCCAGGCCCGCCGACCGCCGCGGTCCCCGAGGTGGGCTCGAGCAATCCGAGCAGAGTCCGCGCGATGGTGGTCTTGCCCGCACCGGGCGGCCCGACGAGGGCGGCGGTGGTGCCGGACGCGACGGTGAAACTCACGTTCTCGACGGCGGAGACCAGGCCGTAGCGCTTGGTCATGGCGCGCACCGAGAAGGCGAGCGATGCCACCCCGGTCACTGCGGCTTGGTCGGCGGTTGCGGCTGCGACGGGTCGATCGCGGTGAGCGGATCGGCGTCCACGATGAGGTGCCGGTCGGCCGGCCAGACCACCGGCGGCGGCCCGAAGGCCTGGCGCGCGTTCTTGATCGTGGTCTTGCCCATCGCCCGGTTGCCGACGCCGCCGATCACCGCACCGATGCCCGCGGGCACCACCTTGCCCGCCATCAACGCGGCGCGGCGGGTGATGAAGCGGACGATGAACCGCTTGAGCAGCGAATCGTTCATCGAGGAGAGACCGGGAATCCGGTTGGCGAACACCGTGCCCCAGTTCTTCGCCGACGTGCCGACGGTTTTCTGCACGATATCCATGCCGCCTTCGCCGAGCACGACGGCGAGCACCAGCGCCCGGCGCTGCTCCTTGTCCTCCGGCGAGATGCCGTGCACGGCCGCCACCGCGAGGGTGAATACGGCCGAGGCCTCCATGAAGAACGTGGTTTCCGCGCTGACCGCCGCGACCGCCGCGACCGTGCCGACGCCGGGTACCGCCGCCGCCGCGCCGACGGCGCTACCACTCCCGGTCACCGCGAGCAGGTACTGGTTCTCCAGGCGCTCGATGATCTGTGCTGGGCTTTCCGACGGGTGGGAGCGCCGGATCCGGTCGACATACTTGGCGACCGCGGGCGCCTGCATACGCGACCCTGAATCGAGTAGCTGGACCACCGTCTTCTCGAACGCGCCTTTGAACATCGGCGGCACCCTCCTCTTCCGGTCTGCTGGTTGAACTCTATGGCACCTACGCCGACCAGCTCGTCATGACAACGATGTACCCAGCCTCGCCGGTTCCATCAGTCCGGCTGGTGCAGCGCGGGCACCCGCTCGGCCAACGGCGGCGGGGGCGGGGGTGTGCCGTCACCGAACGGCCTGCCGCCCAACGCCTCCCGGCCGTGCGGGGTGAGCCAGTTCGCCAGGTCCGGTCCCTTCGGCACGATCCCGGTCGGATTGATGTCGCGGTGCACCACGTAGTAGTGCTCCTTGATCTGCGCGAAGTCGGTGGTGTCGCCGAAGCCAGGGGTTTGGTAGAGGTCACGCGCGTACGCCCACAGCACCGGCAGCTCGCTCAGTTTCGAGCGGTTGCACTTGAAGTGGCCGTGATAGACCGGGTCGAACCTGGCCAGTGTGGTGAACAGCCGCACATCGGCCTCGGTGATCGTGTCGCCGACCAGATAGCGTTGCGTCGCAAGGCGTTCGGAGAGCCAGTCCAGCCGGGCGAAGAGCCGGTCATAAGCGGCCTCGTAGGCGTCCTGCGATCCGGCGAAACCGCAGCGGTAGACGCCGTTGTTGACGTCACGGAACACCGCCTGGTTCACCTCGTCGATCTCGGCGCGCAGCGCTTCGGGGTACAGCTGCGGCGCGCCGGGCCGATGGAACTCGGTCCATTCGGTGGAGAAATCAAGGGTGATCTGCGGGTAGTCGTTGGTCACCACCTGCCCGGTCGGCACGTCCACCACCGCGGGCACCGTGATGCCGCGCGGATAGTCCGGGAAGCGGGCCAGATACGCGTCGCGTAGTCGGGGGATGCCGAGCACCGGATCGACGCCGCCGGGATCGAGATCGAAGGTCCAGCTGAGCTTGTCGTGCGTCGGCCCGCACAATCCCAGCGAGAGCACGTCTTCCAGGCCGAGCAAGCGACGCACGATGAGCGTGCGGTTGGCCCACGGGCAGGCCCGCGCCGCGATCAGTCGATAGCGTCCCGGTTCGACGGGGTAGCCGTCGCGACCGTCGGCTGTGATCCGGGTGGTGATGTAGTTCGTGTCCCGCTTGAACTCGCCGGGCTCGACATAGGAGCCGCCTTCCGCCGACTTGGTCACCTCGACAGTCTGGCAGACAAAGGTCTTACGCTGACCGAATGAGTGAGCGAAGCGAACGAATCCACGACACAGCCCCCACGGGGATGCCGGAGCCGAGCGCCAGCGAGGCGCAGGCATGACCGATCAGAAGGCCACTCGCCTGGAACGCGAAACCACCGACGGCGGCGCCGAGGTAGCGACCCTTACGCTCGCCAATCCGCCGCTGAACCTCTTCGACCGGGCGATGCTCGACGCCCTGATCGAGGACTTCGCCGAGCTGTCGGCGAACCCGCCGCGCGCGCTGCTGCTGCGCGCCGAGGGCAAGCTGGTCTCCGGCGGCGTCGACGTGCACGTCTTCGACGGTCTGTCGGTGGACCAGGGCGCCGAACTCTGGCGGACCCTGTTCGCGCAGATCATCCATCCGGTCGAGGCGCTGCCGTGCCCGGTGGTGTTCGCCGCGCACGGGCTGACGTTGACCGCCGCCTTCGAGATCGCGCTGGCCTGCGACATCATCCTGGCCGCGCCGAAGGCGAAGTTCGGTCTGGTGGAGACCGTGGTCGGCCTGACGCCGTCGATGGGTGGCCCGCAGCGGCTGGCCGAGCGTGCGGGCTCGGGCCGGGCGCGCGAGTTCGTGATGACCGGCGACCTGTACGACGCGGCGACCATGGCGGAGTGGGGCGTGGTGAACGCCGTGCACGACGACGTCGACACGGCCGCAAGGGCATTGACGCACCGCCTCGCGCAGGGGCCGACGATGGCGCACGCCGCGACCAAGAAGATCATCGAGGCGTGGCGTTCCGGCGGTGTCGCCCATGCGGATTCGGTGACACCGGCGGTGTCCGGGGCGCTGTTCGACACCGCCGATCTGCAGGGCGCGGTGCGCAGCTTCCTCGAGGTCGGGCCGGGGAAGGCCACCTACACGGGGCGGTGACAGCTAGGACACGTTCATCGCCTCTGCCCGCGAAAATGTGACTCTCGTCATATAGTCGCAGTGCCTGCTGACTCGAGGCGCGCGGAGGACGGATGTCGCAGTTGCTCGTCGAATACCCCCTGACCCATCCGCATGGCCGTGATGCCCCGCTGGCGCGCGGCGCCGACGGGGTGCTGCGGTACGGCAACCTGACCCCGGCACTCACCGAGCTACTCGACCTGCAGGTGCACGCGTTCTCCACGCGGGAGGCCGTGGTCGAGGTCGGTGGCCCGCGGCTCACCTACCGGGAGTTGTGGCACTCCGCCTCGCGCATTGCGGGCGGGTTACAAGAGCACGGCATCGGTTACGGCGACCGGGTCGCGGTGCACATGCCCGCGGGCGTGCGCTGGGTGCAGGCGTTTCTCGGCGCGCTGCTCAGCGGCGCGGTACCGGTGCTGGTGCACGACGGCTTACCCGACGCGGTGGCCGAGCGGGTGATCGCCGACAGCAGTGCGGATTTCGTGCTCGGCCGCGAGATCGCGCGCGGCGCGGAACTGCCCGACGGCGCCGCGTTCATCGATGACGGTGCGGCACTGGGAGATCTGGCGCTGCTCAGCTACACCAGCGGCACCCCGCGCTGCTCGACCACCGCGCCCAAGGGCGTGGAGCTGACCAACGAAAACCTGCTGTCGGCAATACGTTCGGTGGTCGCCGCGCTCGACCTGCCGACCGACGGCCTGCGCAACCTGGTGCTGCTGCCGCTCGCCCATGCCAGCGGCTGCGTGGACCAACTCTTACCGACCTTCGCGGTCGGTGGCACCGTGGTGCTGGCGCGCGATACCCGCGGGCTCGCGGAAGCCATTGTGGCCGAACGGATCGACATGGTGTCGGCAACGCCGCGGATCTTCGCGGGCCTGCTGCCCGAGCTCGCCGCGTTGCGCGCGGACGGCATGCACACCGAGGGCATCGCCAGGATCAGCAAGGCGGGCCATCGGGGCGAGCGGGCCGTGACGCCCGCTACCCCAGCCGATTTGGCCGTGGAACTGCGCGAGATGTTCCCGGTCGCCCGGCAATGGTCGATCTGGGGCGCCACCGAGACCAGCGGCATCGGCCTGGCCGTCGACGACGCGGCGGAGTCGGCCACCGACGCCGACACGGTGCTCGGATTCCCGTTCGGCGGTACCGAACTGGCGCTGTGGGGACCGCAGGCGCAGGCGGGCCACGGCGAACTGCTGTGCCGCGGCCCGAACGTCTGCCCGCGCTACTGGAACGACCCGACGACCACCGCGGCTCGCTTCACCGGTACCTGGTTCCACACCGGCGATCAGGTCACCATCGATACCGACGGCCTGGTGCGCCGCGACCTGGCTCAGGCCGAATAGTCCTGCGTCACTCCAACATCCGCTCGCGCAGCCGTGCGCGCAGCTCCGGGGTGATCCCGGCGGCCGTCAGGTAGGAGTCCACATCGCCGTGCAACTCGTGCATGGATGCGGTAGCGGTGCTGAGATATTCCTCGCGCACGCCCAGCAGATCCACCGAGAGTTCTTCACCGCCGAGCAGTTTCGTCGTCATCATGGCGCGCAAGGCGGGGATGGCGCCGTTGCTCAGCAGGAAGTCGGCCTCGACGTCGGTCTCGGTCACGCCGACCGCGCGCAGCAGCGTGGCGACGGCCCAGCCGGTGCGGTCCTTGCCGGCCGCGCAGTGCACCAGCACCGCACCCTCGCCGCGCGCGATCGACTCGGCCAGCGCGGTGATCGCCGCATGGGCCTCGGGCAGCGCCGGGAACATCCGGTAGACCTCGAGCATGTGCGCGAACGCGCCCTGGGCGTCGGTGTGGTGCGGCGGCGCCTCGGCCATCCTGGCGTCGAACGGCGTCACGTTCAGCCGGACGCCCTCGGGCAGCCGGTCGCTGCCGATGTGGCCGATCTCGCGTTCGCCGCGCAGGTCGTGCACGTCGCTGACGCGCAGTTCGCGCAGGGTGGCCACCCCGGCGTCGTCGAGGCCGGTCAGTTGGGCCGAGCGCAGCAGCACGCCGGGACGGACCTTCGCGCCGTCGTCGGTGCGCAGCCCGCCCAGATCGCGGAAGTTGAAGGTGCCGGAGATGAAGTACTGGTCGGCTGGCGGCGAGAGAGTCACCGACTCAGGCTATCCGGCCGCGGGCGTCGCGCGGGTGTCGTTTCCGGATCGGACTCGACACCGCCAGATGACCGTTTTGCGTGCTTCACCTGTGTGATCGGCCACAGGATTCGGGGCACCTCGGTACGCGCCCGTACAGTGGACAACGGTCTGCTTATCAGCCGGGCAGGGCTGAGAGTGACCCCGAGAGAGGGAAATCCGGGCAGGGCTCGATGGCACCCCGACCATTCCGTTTGGGTAACAAAACATTCTTGCGGTCTGGAAATACCCATTGAACCTGTTCTCAAACCCCGAAAACCCTCTACCATTGATGAACGTTGGACCGGGCAGCCTGGGATTACCAGCGGAGTGCCCGCCATGTTCGACGAGTCGCGCCGACGAGGGTGCGCGAGATCTTTTCGCCGAGGGAGTCGTCGTTGAGCGTACGAGGAGACACCGCAGTGGTTCGGCTACGGCCGACCATCTGCGAGGCCGTCGAGAAGGCGGCCGCGTCACTGGATCACGGAGGAGTGCGCGCGCTACGGGTGCTACTGCACGCCGGTGTGAGCGCGTACTGGCCATTGGTGAAGGCCGCCCCATCCAAGCAGGTGCAGGCCTACGAGGCCACGGTGCAGACCCTGCGTCAGCGCTGGGAGGCGCAGACCGATTGCCTGGCCGACCCCACCGCGTCCGCGGTCTATCGGGAGATGGACACCGAGGTCGCCGCCTTCTTGCAGCTGTGTGCCGACCGATCGGGTGTGCAGTGGCTCGAACCGGTGGAGGCCATCGCGACCTACGCGGTCTCGGTGCTGCAAGGCACCGTGTTGCGCTGGCTCGCCGATTGCAACGACGAAACTATGCTGGTGGTCCTCGACGATCTGGTGAGCAGCCTGGCCACCCGCGCCGCCGAGGTCTAGTCGCCGCCGGGCGTGCGGTGACCTCGGAAAATGGGTTACCGCAAGTACTGGACGTTTGACCAGTTTGATGGTTGAGTTGATGGGGTGACGGACACGTCCCCCATCGCGGGGCTGCACGCGGCCACCGCCGAACTCGACCCGCCGCTGGCCGCCCTGGACCTGACCGCCTTGCGCGCGAACGCCGCCGACCTGGTGCGCCGCGCGAACGGTGTGCCGATCCGGGTCGCCAGCAAATCCGTGCGCTGTCGCGCCGTCCTCGAAGAAGTGCTCGGCGGTGAGCTCACCGCCTCGGGTGGCTTTGCAGGCCTGATGAGCTACTCGTTGCCCGAGGCCATCTGGCTGGCCCGGCGCGGCGCCCGCGACATCCTGCTCGGCTACCCGACCGTCGACCGGGCCGCGCTGGCCGAACTCGCCGCCGACGAGACGCTGCGCCGCTCGATCACCCTGATGATCGACGATGTCGCCCAGCTCGACCTCATCCGCGCCGCCCTCGGAACCGACCTGGTGCACCCACGGGTGTGCCTCGATGTCGACGCCTCCCTTCGGATCGGCCCGATCCACCTCGGGGTCCGCCGTTCGCCGATCCGCACTCCCGAGCAGGCCGCCGCCCTCGCCGCGGCCGCGTTGCGCCGCGGGTTCGAGGTGGTCGGCGTGATGACCTACGAGGCGCAGATCGCCGGCATGCCCGACAGCAATGTCGCACTGCGCCTGATGAAGCGGGCCTCTGCCGCGGAAATCACCAAGCGCCGCAAGCGGGTACTCGACGCGGTGCGTTCGGTGACCGGCAAGCTGGAGATCGTCAACAGCGGCGGCAGCGGGTCGATCGAGGTCAGCATCGCCGATCCGGATGTCACCGAGGTGACCGCGGGTTCCGGACTCTATGTGCCGACGCTGTTCGACCACTACCGGTCCTTCACCCCGAGGCCCGCACTGTTTTTCGCCACCTCGGTGCTGCGTCGGCCGACCCCTTCCATCGCAACGGTTTTCGCGGGCGGCTACATCGCGTCCGGCCCGACCGGTGCGTCGCGCGTACCGATGCCGGTGTGGCCCAGCGGTTTACGACTGATCGGCACCGAAGGTGCGGGCGAGGTGCAGACCCCGTTGACCGGTGCGGCGGAGCTGCGCATCGGCGACCGGGTGTGGTTCCGCCATGCCAAGGCGGGCGAACTGTGCGAGCGCTTCGACAAGGTGCACCTGGTCGACTCGGACGGCACCAGGACCACCGTCCCCACTTATCGCGGCGAAGGCAACTGTTTCGGCTGAGTCAGAGCCGCAAGAACCCGGCCAGCTCGGGCATCTCATCCGGACTGGCGGGCAGGTACTCGCTCAGCAGCGGTGAGCGGATGATGATCGCCTTCCACATCGCGCGGCACAGCGCGGCGTGAATCAGCGCGCGCGACAACAGGAATGGCATTCCGTAGGGCGCGTCGGCCGGGCTGGACGTGGTCATCGAGAGCAGGACCACGGCGGCCTCCCGGCCGCGGAATCGGTCCGGGGTGCCGACCAGCACGTCCTCGATCCTGGCCCGGGCGAGCAGCGTTCGGATCCGCCCGACCTGCGCCGCGTACGGCGCGACCACGAAGATGTCGTGCGGATGCAGCCGCCGGGTCATCGCCCCGATGGTCCAGTTCATCGCGAGCAGCGCGCGTACCCGGCGCACCACCTCGCGAGCCTCGGCCGCGGACTCGGTGGCGTTGCCGTGATGGGGCACCAGCACGGTGCTCACGCCGGGCGACTCGCCGTCGAGTTCCCTTGCCAGCGTGACGGTTTCGTTGGCCCGCAGCCGTCCGTCGTAGTACAGCCGGGAGATCGGGTCGCACACCTGCGGATGCATCCGCCAGGTGCGATCCAGGAAGTAGCCGCGCTCGCCGGGTAGCGTGTGCCGCCCCTCGGCGAGCCAGCCGAGCACCGATTCGCCGACCGGTTCCGGGTGGGCGCTGTGCGTGGCGGGCGGCACCGGATCGCCGAGCAGCAACAGGTTTCGCGCGCTGACCCCGACCGCGACGGCGTCGGCCAACGGGAACCGGCCCGCGTCGGCGATCACCAGCAGATCGAGCCCCGCCCTCGGCACCATCGCCTCGTTCGCGAAATCCGTTGGCGTACCGCCGAGTACGCAGCCGCTGATGGCGTTGTCCAGGAAACGCGCGTACCGAGAGGCGTCGATGACCACCCATTCCGGCGCCACCGATTCGACGTCCTTCTTGGCGACCAGCTCCGGCAGCACCCCGACCCGCACGACCGCGTCCAGCAGGTTCTCCACGGTCGAATGGGTCTGCCCCACAATGCCGATCCGCCATTTGTGCCGGGTGACCAGACGCTCGAGCACCCGGGCGGCGGTGGAGGTCTTGCCGGTGCCCGACGGGCCCTGCACGGCGAGGTAGGAGTGGTCGAGTTCGCGCATCGCGGCGGTGATCGCCGCGGCATGGTCGCCGTGCACCTCGGGCAACGCGGCGCCGCCGCGTAGCCGGGGCGGGCGGCGGGCGAGCAGGTCGAACACGGCGCCCTCGGGGATCTCCGGGAGCGCGACGAGCAGCTGCTGGGCGGCGAATTCGACCGCGGTCTCGGCGTTCCAGTCCCACGCGGGTAGGCCGGGTGCGATCGCGGTGGGTAGTTCGTCGTAGGGTTCGCAGCCGTCCGGCAGCAGCTCTTCGAGCCGGACCGCGTCGTCGAATTCGGCGTCCACTGAGCAGCCGAGCACGGTGGCGACGGCGGTGGCGCGGCGTCCGACGGCGGTGACCATGCCCGCGGCCGCGGGTCGGTCGTAGAAGGTGTAGACGGTGGTGCCCGGCGTCAGCACGGTGGCCGGTCCGGGGCCGCCCGCGCTCCAGCTCGAACCGATCCGGCCGGTGAGTGTGAGGTAGCGCCGCATGGTCGGGCGGTCCGGGCTGCGATGCCACTTGGTGTCGACGGTGCCCCATTCGGCGACCAACACCCCTGGGGCGTCGGCCCATTCGTCGACCGGGTGGCTGAGCCGATCGACGTGCGCCCACCACAGTGGCTGCCGTTCGCGCCGGTGATAACCGAGCGCCGCGGCCATCATCGCGGCGACGTGGCGCGGTTCGTCCTGTGCCGCGGCGTATTCGGCGAGCGCCGCCTCGAACGAGGAGGGCCGCGAGGGCGGGATGGGCTCTAGCCCGTCGGGACCGGCCACCTGACACCAGGATCCGGTCCGCTCCAGCGTCACCGCCTGCGGGTCGATGCGCTGTTCGGCGGCTTGATCCAGCAGCCAGTCCCGTAGGCGCAGCACGGTCAGGCAATCCCGTTCGGCGTCGGCCGAATGCGCCGCGCCGGGCAACAATCGCGCCAGCCTGCTCAGCCGGTAGGAGCGTTCCCCGATGATCAGCGCGTTGCGCACGATCGGATACAGGTCGACCAGCACGCCGTCGCACAGCAACTCGTCCACGATCTCTTCGCCGACGCCGGTGCTGCCGGTGCAGTGCAGCAGCGCGGTGCGTACCGCAGCGGTGTAGTGGTAGACGTGCATGTCCGGATACATCCGCCGCCGCTGCGCGAGATAGTCGAGCACCTCTTCCAGCGCGCGCCGCTGCCCAGCCGCCTCGCTGCCCGGTTCGCCGTCGACGCCGAACGGTCCGCGGAAGGTCAGGTGCACGGTGCCCGGACCGCCGACGTCGACGGCCAGCGGGGTACGCCCGCCGCCGACGACGGTCAGCGAGAGGTCACCGGCGGAGGGCGGCGGGAGTGCGCCGAGTGCGATCGGGTCGACCAGGCTGTGCGTCGGCTGCCCGGAATCCTCCCGGCGCAGCTGGATCTCGGCCTGGCGGCGCAGTGCGGTGAAGGTCCGCGGTGGCACGCCGCGCACCGTGCTCTCGGTGCCGACCAGCCGGTCGATGGTGCTCACGCCCGCCTCGCGGAGTCGAGCCCGCGTGGTGGTCGGCATACCGGCGACGAGGAGCAGATCGCGTGCGGCCGCCGCGGCCGTCGTGCAGGTTTCGCAGCGCCCGCAGGCCAGATAGCGCGGATCACCCCACTGCGCGGGTAGCAGCTCGCTCAGTTTTTCGTCGAGGATGCGTTCGACTCGGCGCCTGCGCGCGCGATAGACCGGGATCAGATCGCTCAACGCATATGCGCTGTTGTCCTCGCCGAGATGCAGCCGGACCAGCGGGCCGGTCAACGATCCGCTGTGGTCCACCGCGTCGGCGCAGGCGGCGAGTTCCAGTGCGGTGCCGACGCGGTCGGCCTTGCTGTGCGCGGTGCCGTGCACGGTGTAGCGCACCCGATGACCGGCGCGCACCAGGAAATCGCAGGAACAGTCGAAGGTTCCGTCGAAGAAGGTGGCGCCGTGGATCACGTGCACGCCCGCCCGCAGCGCCGCGATGGTCTCGGCATGCGCGGCCGTCAGCGCCGCGATCAGCGTCTTGCCGCTGTCCGATTTGTGCTGCGGGCGTTGGATCTCCACCATCGAGCTGCCGAAGCGGTCGCGGAAGTCGCTGAGCCTGCGATCGCGCGAGTCGTCGAACCAGGTGCGCGGCTGGGGCGCCCATTCCGCGGTGGTCGCCGGATCGGCCGCGACGGTTCCCAGTTCGGTATCGAGGGCGCGAAGCAGCGCGAACTCACAGCGCGCCGCGCGCACGAGGTCGACGGCGGAGCAGACGACACGATCACCGAACACGAACAAACGCGGCCCTCCTGTGTCTTGCGGGACACCCGCACCCGATTCGTGACGACGAACGGGCTGCGCGATTGTCGCCCATCGACACCTCGGGCCGCTGCGGGACATCCGCACCCGGCCGGCATCGATGAGCGGGCAGCGCCATTGTCGCTCATCACGTCTCGAGTTTTCGCGGGACACCCGCTGCCGTCAGCACTAATTACGTACCGGACGGCAACACTCTAGCTAGCGAGGCTGACCTCGCCGTACTCTCCCCGGCTCAGGAGCGTGGCTTACGCCGCTCCGGCCGCTTCGCGTTCCCGCCCTCGCGGCGCGGGCCGCGGGTGAACGAGCGCTGTCCCGGCGGACCCTGGTCCGGGGTGAGCTGGATGAGGACGCCGCTGATCCTGGTGCGGCGCAATGCTTCCAGCGTCTCGGGGGACAGGTCCGCGGGCAGCTCCACCAGACTGTGGTCGGGCCGGATACTGATATGCCCGAAGTCGCTGCGGCGTAAACCACCCTCGTTGGCGATGGCGCCGACGATCGCGCCGGGCACCACGCGGTGCCGCTTGCCGACCGCGATCCGGTAGGTGGCCAGCTCGGTGCCGTTGGCCCGGCTGTGCGAACCGAAACCGGTCCGATCGTCCTCACCCTCGAACCGGCGCGGCCGATCCGGGCGTTCGCGGCGCTCGCGCACCGGCTCCGGCGGTTCGGGCTGCATCAGGAAGTTGTCGCCGTCGCGCGACAGCACGGCCAGCGCCGCCGCGATGTCGACCAGCGGAATGTTGTGCTCGCGTTCGTAATCCTCGATGAGCCTGCGGAACAGCGCGAGGTTCGACGAGGTCAGGCTCTCGGTGATGTCGTCGCCGAACTTGGCGACCCGCTGCGCGTTGACGTCGTCGACGCTGGGCAGCTGCATCTCTTCCAGCGGATGCCTGGTGGCCCGCTCGATCGACTTGAGCAGGTGACGCTCGCGCGGCGCGACGAACAGCAGCGCCTCACCGCTGCGCCCGGCCCGGCCGGTGCGGCCGATGCGGTGCACGTAGGACTCGGTGTCGTGCGGGATGTCGTAGTTCACCACGTGCGAGATGCGGTCCACGTCCAGACCACGCGCGGCCACGTCGGTCGCGACCAGGATGTCCAGCGCGCCGGACTTCAGCTGGCCGATGGTGCGCTCACGCTGGTTCTGCGCGATGTCGCCGTTGATGGCCGCAGCGGAAAAGCCCCTGGCGCGCAGCTTTTCGGCGAGCTCCTCGGTGGCCTGCTTGGTGCGCACGAAGATGATCATCGCCTCGAACGACTCGACCTCGAGCACCCTGGTCAGCGCGTCCAGCTTGCGCTGATGCGAGACCTGCACCCAGCGCTGGGTGATGTTGGTGGCGGTCGACGTCTTCGACTTGACGGTGATCTCAACCGGATTGTTCAGGTACTGCTTGGAGATCTTGCGGATCGCCGCGGGCATGGTCGCCGAGAACAGCGCGACCTGCTTGGTGGACGGCGTGTCCTTGAGGATGCGCTCGACGTCCTCTTGGAAGCCCATCTTCAGCATCTCGTCGGCCTCGTCGAGCACCAGGTACTTCAGCTGCGACAGGTCGAGGGTGCCCTTCTCCAGGTGATCGATCACCCGGCCCGGCGTGCCGACCACCACGTGCGCGCCGCGGCGCAGCCCGGACAGCTGCACACCGTAGGCCTGGCCGCCGTAGATCGGCAGCACGTTCAGCCCGGGGATGTGCGTGGCGTAGCGCCCGAACGCCTCGGCCACCTGGATGGCGAGCTCGCGCGTCGGCGCCAGCACCAGCGACTGCGGGAGTTTGCCGGAGGTATCGAGACCCATCAGGATCGGGATGGCGAACGCCGCGGTCTTGCCGGTGCCGGTCTGCGCGAGACCGACCACATCGGCGCCGCTGAGCAGTGGCGGAATCGTCGCGGCCTGGATCGGCGACGGCGACTCGTAGCCCACATCGGCGATGGCCGCGAGGATGCGGTCATCGATCCCGAGATCGGCGAAAGTCGGGCCGTCGGTGTCCCTGTCGTTGTCGCCAGGAACGCTGTCGACCTGATTGGTACTCATTGACCAGGAGTTTACTGGGTTCTGATCCTGCGGGTTACGTCGCCATCCTGGTCAGGCCGATATCACCTGGCTGGAGTGGATTAGCGGCTCCCGGACCATCCGGGGTTGTCTGTAGGGTTCCCGCGGAAATTCGTAGAGATTACGTAGAGTCCGCACGCATCCGTGGCCTCTGCGCCGTAGGCACCTCTTGGCCTGAGCAGCCACGATGGACCCCGTCCTGTAGCGGCTCTACATGCTCGGAGGCAGTTGTCGTCCTAAGAATGGGCTGAGGTCTTCACGAACGCCCTAGGGAGCTTCGAGCGGCCCCACCGGCGTGTCTAAAGCACGACACGCCGACGAGTTTTTGAGTCCAGCTACCGAGTCGTTAAGCCGCGAAAGTTGTGGAGATCACAGGCAACGGCCCCACGAGAAGGCCCCCGGAGTCCGCTCCGGGGGCCTTTCCGACTTCGGCGTTCAGTGCCGGTGAACTAGAAACTCGGTCTGCACGCCGAGTTCGGTCAGGCCGTCCAGAATGAACACTGCCTCATCGGTGTCACGGGCGACCCGGTCGAACTCCACGAACCGGATTGTGTCTCCGGGCTGCACTCGCTCAATCAGCTGCGCCCAGTCTTCGCGCGGGTCGTCTTCGGTGTAGGCGTCGTGGAAGACGTGGTCGCAACCGGAACGCCGGAGGGAGACCACTTCGACAGTGAGGTCCCAGGGATGAGCGGCGCGGGCGTAGCCGTAGATCATGCACTCAGGGTATCTACAGCGGCAACCGGATAGGATCACTTGTGCGCGCAGAGCCGTTGTCACCCTGTGACCCGCATAGGCGGCTCTGCCCAACGGGCCGCTAGAAATAGTCCTTCAGCATCTCGGTAGACCATGAAGCTTGCCGGACTTCTCCACGTGGACCGAACTCCGCAAACCACGGCTTGATGTCCAGCACGGGGGTTCCGTCCACAGCATCGAGTTCCGCAACGTGGAGATCGAGGCCGTCCACTCGAAGCAGTCGGGTGCGGGAGACTCCTAGCCAGTTGATCCGCCGCATGTTCCTATGGCCGAAGATGCCAACTTTCGGCCATTCAGGATTGTCACGGGCGCTTCGCGCGCCAAAGTGCAGATCCGCTTGGTCCGTGAGGTGGAACCGGAACACGATTTCAAGATGGCTGAACGCTTCCAGCCCCTGTACCGACTCTTCGGTGAACCGGGGGTCATCAATGCGAATGATCGCCTCGCTGCCTCCCCAGTGATCATCCGTAGGTTCGCTGCGGCCACCAACCACGTGGGCAACCGGGACCACTTCGAACACTTCGTCTGCCATACAACCCCTGTCCTATTTTCCGATGGCCGCTAGATAGTCTGCGGCTTGCTCGTCAATCTCTTGTATATCGGCGATCGGTCGTCCGAGGTAGGGAGCCACAGTTGCGCGGATCCCACGGGCAACGTTCCGGGTGCGCCCCGACTGCACGCCGGCCATTGCGTTAAGCGCTGATTTCCATGTGGCGCAAGCCTGTTCGAGGTTCCCGCTTCTCGCCTGGACGGTGCCCAGATAGCCGAGCGTTACCGCGTGGGTTCGGGTGAACGTCTTAGCCTGGCGCTTGCGGACGCTGAGCTCGAACTGATCCGCGGCTCCGGACAGGTCACCCGCGTCGCGCAATGAGCAAGCGGTTTCGTGCGCGAGACTCGCTTCGGAGAAGAAGAACACGCGAGCAGGCTCAGTATCTGAGCTGGACGCCGCCGCCAGATCCTCTTCAGCTCTGAGAAGCGCTCTCGCCGATTCTGTGCGTCGTCCCGCCGCACTCAATGCTTTGGCGTGTACCACTTTCAGTAGCGCACGTTCACGAGGGCACGCGTTTCGGTAGCGGGCGCCTTCGACCGATGCTTCGGCGAGCTGTAGACCTTGCCGATGGTGGCCAAGGTCGACGGCCTGGTGCGCCATCGCACGCAGGACATGGCCGACCAGCGGAGCGTCGTCTGCCTCGGCGGCGAGCTTGGTCGAGGCGACGAAGAACCGTTGGGCGACAGAGTGTTCGTCGTTGTCGAACCCCATCCATCCGACCAGATACGCCATTTCGCCCGCTGCTGCGAACATGTCGCGCCGCACGGCTGCGCTCGCGAAGGAACCCTTTAGGAAGCTCGTCACCTCGCTGGTGAGGTACTGAGCAATAGCCGTCCGACCGTGCCCTCCGCCCAGGCGTTGATCCATCTGGGAAAACAAGCGCATCATTTCTCGCACAGCGGCAACATCCGCTGCGCCCACGTGCCTATTACCTGACTTCTTCTGCGACAGGTCAGACGCCGCCGGAACGAGCCAGCCAGGGAGCAACACGGAAGCGCTGATGGCTGTGGAGTACCCGACACGTAGGAAAGAGCGCCGTTCCACATCAGCCCTTCCGAGGTTCGCGAGCGTATCAACAGGGTCTCGGATCTGACCGAAACGCTTTTCGTAACACGCTATGACATCGGCCGTGGGCGTGCGCTCTCCGGACTCGTAGTAGTTGAGGGCCGACTTACTGAACGGTATCTGGGTCGCCAACCCACGCAGGGATATCCCGGCGGCTTCGCGGGCCGCGTGGAGCTGCGCCCCGACGACTGCGGCGTGGGGGTCCATGCCCTCGATCTAACCGTTTTGTGGACACGTGTGGACAAGAATCCATACATCTCCAGGTCGTTCGCTGCTTGTCTAGGAGTGCGCCCGGTAGGTGCCTCGAGGTCGGACCGAGTCACCCTCACCCCTTTAAACCCCTGGGGGCCGGGCCACCTATCCGCTCGAAGCGAGCAGGGGGATGAAACGCGATGAAGAACATACCGTTTGGTGACACCGCAGTCTCTCGATGCGTCTACTACCGGTTGGTGTGTGGACTGCCCGCCAACATCGACCCGCCCGGTTCGGGGCGTCTGACGTTTCCTGCCGGGAGTACCGGCGTGCTGACGATGCCTGGATCGTTAGGGGGCGCGCTGCGGACCTATATGCAGCGCCACGGCGTTGCTGTCGGCCCGATCGTGGCGCACGGCGGCTCGAACCGGTGGAGCTTCTTGGTACGGCCTGATGTGCCCGATGACGACACGCGGGTGTTCAACGACCTGTTCCGGCTGAACGTGATGATCGTTCGCAAGGGAACGATTCCGTTGCCGTCGCCGCCCGAAGAACTGCGAGGCGGCAGCAGATGGTGGATAGAACCACCGTGCAACACGTTTCGTCCTTCGGGCAGGGTCGTGGTGGAGGCGATACGCGCGTGTACCGGTATCAATCGCGATTCGCAGTCGTTGGCGGTGCATCGTGGCTGATTGCGGATGTGGGTGCGGGTGTGGCCCGTGGATCAAGCTCTCGCACTGCGGTGTGGGAATGCATGACGGGGCGAACCAGCTGGTCAAGGTCGTGTGCCCGTCGCGGTTTTGCATGAAATGGGTTCCGTTGGTTGCCGGGAAGATCGGTTGGCACGAAGGACAGGTGCCGGGCGTGTGCCCGTTCATCGGCACACGGGTTGTCGATGACACCACAGATATCGACCCTGACTACTTCGCCAAGATGCGGACGAAGAGGGAGGCGTGACCGTGGGCACGTTCGAGGACCTTCGCCGGCGCGTGACCGTGCAAGCCGCCCGCGCCGGATACGAATTGAAGCGCAACAACCGTCCACCCTACGGATGGTCCCTGATCAGCGCAGGCAGTCATGAACCGGTGAAGTCGGGCTCGTTGGATCATCTCGAAAATTGGCTGGCTGAGCAGTGGGCGACAGCATGTTCCGACAGCGGCAGCGATCGGCGGAACGGATGAACGCCGACGCATCCCCGCATCCGGAGGAGCCCGACGTCCATCTACGCGTCACGCTACGGGGCGAATCGCTGGACTTCGCGGCGTGCCTTACCTCGGCACTGGTCTTCGTCCAGGAGCAACAGCAGCGGCGCTACATCGACAGCGTGAGCGTGATCCCCGGTGCCACAACCGGATTGGATCGACTCCCGAATGAACGACTCTACGAGGGGCCATGATGACGCTCAAGCCTATCGCGGTCGGCTACCTCCGTCGGGACATCGCCGGAGTAGCGCAGCCGTGGAACGAGACTCAAATACGCAGCACGGCAAGGCGACTCGGCTACAACCTCGCCAAGACCGTAGTCTTCGGCGCGAACACCGCAGACCCGGTACAGGAACTCATCGAGGCGGCTCGACGGGCGAAGGCCGACGCCGTGATCGTACCCAGCGTTACCCACTTCGAGGGCAACGCCGTCCCCGATGACCTCACACAGGTAGTCGACGTGGTGACCGTGTCACCTGAACAGACCTACGCCCGTTGGACGCTGAAACCTACGCGGTGGAGCGACCACACCCCAGGCCCCGCGTGACGGGTGCCACCTGCTTGTACCTTGACCGTGAACCGTTTGACCGATGCACCGTTCCACCAGGCCACTACGAGGAGAAGCCGCAATGGATGACCAGATGGGTTTCGATATCGAGTTCGATGACAAGACCCAAGCATTTCTTGAATGGGTCGCACCCGAACGCATGGAAGCGCAGATACGGGCATTCCTTATTGAGACGATCCCCGGCACGGCCGACTACGTGGATGAGTGGTGGCAGCCACCGTTGACGGTACGAGTTCTGGAAGCTACCAAGCAATTTTTTGGAGGTCGAGACGGATTTCTCGAACCCGAAAATCGAGACGCGGCGGACCAGTTCATCCGATTCTACGGTGAATGCTTTGTACGTCGCGGTGGGATGGCTTGGACCAATCGTCCCGAGTGGAGTAGCGCTCCGCTGTATGTCGATTTCAGTCCGGCCGTGCACGACGGAACCGGCGACGAGTCTCGGAGCATATTCGCAATGACAGATTATCTGTTCCTCGAAGATGACGGACCGGAAATGGCCGACTATGTGATCACCTCGGCCGCGCGGGACATACGAAAAGCCCGTAAGGGCATGTAGAACTCAAAGCGGGGGTGGGCGCCATCATGCCCGACGAATATGACGCTGTACGCAAGAACCTGACCCCTTACGAGCGCGGCTTGTACTTCGAACTGGGCCGGGCGCATGAGATGGGGGAAACCGCCGATAAGGGCTGGGTTAAACAATTCAGGATACAGACCGCTAAGGGTCCGCGCATTCTGGATAACGCGAGGACCGCAGGTCAGGGCATAGAAAGCGTCGAGCGGAAGTCGGGTAGGGTCAATGAGCGGGAGTCGCGCGAGCAGATAGCCAAAGAGCACGCTGGGATCGCCGCCGGTCAAATAGCCCGCTCTCGCTGGGAAACAGTGGCGGGTGAAAAGGTCCCCGACAAGACGCGCGAATTGATGCAGGACACGGCCGACGCTACCAAAGGTAAGTTTCAGCACGTCGAAATAAGTCGAGAGGCAGCAGCTCGCGCAATGGTGATCGGGCGGAGCCTAGTCAGTCAGCAGCTCGAATTGGTGAGACCGTACGAGCTGCAACGGGCCGACCGAGCCCGTGAACGACTGGCGAAAATACGCGTAATCGCAAGGGCAAAAGAAAAGGCCGAGAAATTCCGCACGGCGCAGCAGTTCCAAAAGGCCGCTGCTCGTGGCAGGGAAGACGCTCCGCGCTACGTCCAAGCTGAACGTGCACGGCAGACTGAACTACGAACCGAGCGGGCTAAGGCCCGTGTAACACCGGAGGCCGAGCGCGCGGCACGCGCAGTTGCCGAGAAGGCTGTCAGGGAATTTAAAGAACGACTCAGCGCCGGGGCTGTCTCGGCAGGCAAAGCGCCCGAGAAGACCACCGCGGGACGAGAGTCACCCGAAGCAGCAAAAGCGGCCCTGATCGAACAAGTGGAACGTGACGCCGCCCGTCTCGCGGCGCGGGAGTTTCCGTTCCCGGTGCCTGATAAGCCCAGAGAGCAACAAACCGTCGAGGTTGGGGAACGGAGTACCCCGGAGCTGGCCGAGGCTGCCAGGGTGGAACGTGAAGCGGCAGAGAAGGCCCGAGCCGGGCGTGAAGCCGCCGAGAAAGCACGCGAGGCAGCCCAGGAACGGGCAAGAGCGATGGAACAGGCGCAACTGCACGGTGTTTCGCCCGAAGTCAGGAACCTTCTCGCCTTGGGCCAAGCCCATCCGCCGACAGCGGCGGTTGAGACGAAACCCGGCTACGCGCCTGGCGTCGAGCGGGGCGGTACCGGGCAGGGGCAGGACCGCGCACGCGGCATAGATCCACGTGGGCGTTGACGTATTCAGCCCGTGAGCCAGCGTTCTATGAGTAAGTTGACGAGAAGTGCCAGAGTGAAGCCAAGTGCCGTGACCACTATTCCGGCGGTAAACGTGCTGACTCGCCACATACCGCTCCGAGACGGACCGGTATTCAGCGACACGTCAGTATCGGCAAGCGACGACGTGACCTGGGGATCTACTTTGCCGTCGACTACCACGGTGGCCCGAATCTGGCGGTGCTTCGGCAATAGCGTCGGTTTAAGTGAGAGAAAGGTGTCGTGAGCGGTGAATGGGGGACCAGAGGCGGAAGCCAGGGAAAGGATCTTCGCCTCTAGGTCGATTAGAAGCGGGTTGCGGCCGTCAAAGTCCGTGCTACGCACATCTTTGGGTCCGATGTTCTCAAGGATCACCAATGCCACGTGAGGATTTTTGACCTCCTGGCCGTCGTAGCGGACTTCGAGGCTATGGGCCGCCGTCGCATCCGTGATGAGCGACTGGGCCGAGATCGTGATCTGTACACGGTTTCTGCGCCGATTCGCCACGTAGTAATACACGCCTGCGATCACTCCGATGCCGGTGAGGATTACGCCGCCGAGCTTGATCCAGTCCACAGCAAGAAGTGTGCCCGAGCTGACGTCCGGTTGGTGGTGCAACGAAGATTCTCTCTGCTCGGCTGAGCGCCGATGTCCAGGGAAAGCCGACCGACGGCCGAGTCTTCTGATATTCATATCAGTACTAAAATGGCGTGAATCATCTTGTGCCGCAGTAGGTTGCACGGTGCGGATGGCCGCGCGTAAGGTCAGTGGTCCAACCAAATAGTGAACCCCGGCGGTGCTGGTAACACCCCGGGGTTCGGACCCAAGATAGGACCTTGGATCATGCGTAAGTCTAGCCGTTTCAGGCTCGCGTCCACGAACGGACGCCATCCCTCTTTCTCCTCCAGCCGGCCGCCCGGTCTTCGAGCGTGACGCTCGTTCTTCAGCTCTGAGCCCATCGGCTCGAGCGTTCAACACGGCCCCGGCTAGTGCCTATCGCGACCCGCCGTTTCGGCATGGGCGGATAGGTCTGTTCCCGGCGCGCCGGTCCCTTCCTTCACTCCGTGCGCCCGGGAGATCACTACGGGTGGGTCGCCTTGCCCGCGTTGCCGTCGCCCGTCAGAGGGGCCACAGCAACCTATTCCGATCACGAGCGGTCGACCCGGTAAAGGCGGACTCGGACGGGGCTGACGTGGCAGTCAGACCGACCGCTCGGAACATCCCAGTCCCGACGTGCCGAGTAATCCCCGGCGCGTGTGGCCTAACCGAAGCGATCCGATACGACCGACCAGGCGTGCGCTCGGGCTACCCGTCGCCCTCGCGGTAACGGGGTAACCCTGCCCTCGCTCACCTCCATTCCCTCCCAGGTGAGTGGAGGGCTAGACATATTTGCCCGAGTTCTGCGGCGACGGTAAACTCGGCCACACTTCCTCCACCCCGTCCAGGGGTGGAAAGTGGCGAAGGGGCATTCGTCCTCTTTGTTCGTTGTTGGCCCCTTCGGCGTGGGGGGCCAACCCCCAACAGTCCACGCGAAGCCTTTACCACTTCAAGATCCGCCACGCCGGGCCGGACCTTGGTTCAACCAGACTTCGATCTGGTCGAGCTGGGGCCTGCCCATGCCCTCTCTCGATCAGCGAGAGGAGCATGATCTGAATGGACTGGGCCACAGTCGCTCTCGGAGTGGGCATGCCGGTTACGGTCGCTGCTGTCACCCGATGCTGCATGTTCTTCTATGCGCTGCACGGGACAGATCCGAAGGACCGGCCTGCGATCATCCGGGCGCTAGGACGTATGCACCAGGACGCACGCTCTGAGCTGCGACCGATCCGCCGCCGCGACACCGACAAACCCGAACTGCCGAGCGGTTCGTGAACAAGCCACCGCTCCTTCAGGTGCGGCCTGCTTGTCCTCCCACACCTCCACTCCGTCCCCGGCAGTTGATCCCGGCCAATCGCGACGGTAGCCTGTGGGCAGAGTTCGCCGTTGTGGTACCAGCCCGCGGCACATATGGACTTGCCCTGGTGTCGAGCAGATTTGATCTGGTCGAGCTAGGGGAGTACTAGCCCTCTCTCGGCCATCCAGAGGGAGGAAGAAATTCCGTGGACGGTGGAACCATCGTTATTGTCGCCACCGCATGTGCGGCGGCGGTCCCAGCCGTTGTGGCGGCCGTTGCCAAGGCCGCAATGTTCTTCAGGGCGATGCGGGATACGCCTCCTGATTTGGAGGGCCGATCGAAGGTCATCGAATCGTTCGGCAAGATGTGCAGGGAGATGAAGACCGAGCTGCCGATGCGGGGTGTCCAGAACGGTATCGACCGGGCGGAGGCTGAGGAGTAAACCAAGTTGTCGAACATTAGTTCGACTTGAGGTATCGTCGGCCCATGCCTCAACTCTCGCGCCGCGACTGGGCGACCATGAACCTGGAAAATGTGCGTGACCAGCTGCTAGACGCGGCTGCGTTCGGGAAGTACCTGCCGCCCGAGCAGTTGGAGCACGCGGCCGGAAAGATCGGCGAAGGGCTTCGGGTCTTCCTGGAGTTGACGCCCGATCCGGTTGAGCTCGGGGACATCGAAGCCCCTGGCAGCGCGAAAGGCTGCCAGGGGCAATCGTCTATCCGAGAGTTCCACCGTTAGGGACCTCGGGCTTGTAGTTGATGTGTTCGACGTCGCGAGACCAGCGGGACACGATCATCGACGACAGCCGGGTGCCGCCGCGGATCGAGCAGTACGCAGAGCTGAACGTGCCGTTGTTGACCGGGGCGTACGCGATGCCCAGCCGAACCGTCTTCCAGTGGCTCGGGGCGGCGGGGTCGGCTTCAGCTGGCATGTTGTCGATCACGAACGTGTGCGAAAACGCGCTGCTCTGAGGAAAGTTCACGCCGAACAGCCCCGACTGCTCGAACGACATGTTCGCCATCGCATGGAACCGCCGGGCTGTGTACAGCGTGCCGTCCGCGTTGACAACCTCGATGGTGTACTGCGGCAGAATCGGGTTATAGGTCGTGACGACCGTGAAGTACGGCGGGGAGATGATCGGGATAATCGTTTGGTTCAACGTGTAGCCGGACATGGTCGCGTGGACGTCCACGCGCCACAGCCCGCCCGCCGTCAACACAATTCCGTTCGTGGCCGGATCGACCGCAGCGCGCTTCGACGGTCCGAGGGCGGTATCGAATGGCGCCACAACCCATTTCGACGGCGGGACATCCCAGTTGTAACCCATGAACGCTGAACAGTGACCGGAGGCTGCCTTGATCAGATCGGCACGGTTACGCAGTGAGTTCTGGCCGTCGTAGTGGTCAGCCCATGTCACGGCTTGCTTCTGCCGGAACAGCCCCCACCCGTCGACCGCTTTGCCGAGGCCGGCGCGGGCCGGGTTGGCGATGGTGTCCTTGACGTTCCCGATTGTGTGCTCGCGGGCGAACTTCTCGCCGATGACGTAGGCGTTGTCCGGGGCCGGGAGGTGCGGAGTCGTCATCCCAGTGTTCCCCCGTTGGGCACAGTCGGTTTCACGGCCGGGTTGTCTGTCCCGAGGTCCCAGCGGTTGACACTCAGCGCGGAGCGCAGCGTCCCGCCGTAGACGGTCGCCGAGTTCTTCGGGTGGTAGACCGAGACGGTCACGTAGTACGCATCATCGGCGGGAATCACGAACGTGTGGCTGAAAGCTGCTGTCTCCGCGCCGAGTTGGGTGATCACGATGTCGTACTCATGGGCGGTGAAGGTCTTGTTGTCGCCGACCTGCTTGACTTCTACGAGCACCGCGGCCGGGGTGGCTCCGCCGCCCCATTCTGCCGGTGCCGGAGCGAAGGTTACGTGAGCATCGCTGCGCCACAAGCCCTTTGACTTGAATCGGATTCCGTTCAGGAACTTGTCGGCACCCTTGTTCGGGCCAAGCTGCTCATCGAAGGGGAGTGTGACCCACCGCCCTCCGAGGACGTTCCACGACTTCCCCATGAACAGTGACTGATATCCGGAAACGGATTCGAGCAGATCGAGACGGTTGCCCATGTCGGTCTGGCCGTCGCGAACCGTGTCGGCCAGTTCTGCAAGGTTGTCTTTGATGCCGCCGAATTCTCCTGCGGCAGCGTTGTATTTGGTGCGAGCGGCACCGGTGATAGTCGGCAACACCGACTCTCGGGTGATGTCCCGGGAAAACTTCGACCCGATGACGTACGCCCCATCCGGCGGATTAGCACCAGGAGCCGTCATGTGACGTTTCCTTACCTAGGTAGAGCGGTCGGGCGACGCGGCGGACGTCGGCCCGGGACGTTGTCCCTGATCCATTCGTGTAGTTCCTCGATGTGGTCGAGCGCGATCTTCAGCAGCGACTTGGTGTTGCGGTTCTCGGATTCGAGAACCGCTACCCGCGACGTGAGCGCTTCCACCTGTGAACGCAGCGGAGCGACCAGAACCACCGCAGTGTCCGCGATGATCCGGGCCGCCTCCGCGTCCACCATGCCGCCCTCCGCCTCGGTCTTGCCCGCAGCGGCCTTTACCTGCCTACGGTTGAACCAGGCGGTCACACCGGCCCCGGCAGTGCCGGAACCGATGACCGTTGCGACCGTTTCGAGGATTCCCCCCGAGGTCACACCTTCTCTACGGGCGTCACAGCCGGCCGGATCCACAGACCCGCCAACAGCGGCGACACCAGGGCGTAACCCTGTGTCGCGAAGTCGATCCACGCGGTATCAACCGCCTTGCCAGCCGCTACAGCCACGATCGCCGACACCGCGACCAGCAGACCGCGGATCAGCGCGGGCTCCGGGATGCGTGCAAAAGTCTCAGCCATTCCAACCTCACTTCAATTCGATAGCGTGATCCCGCTCCGGAGTTGGGTCCGGGATCATTCCAGCCGCCCGGTACTGGGCGATCATCGCCGCATTCTCAGCGGCAGTTAGTGACTCGATATCGGGGATAACCCGAGTCTCGGGTGCGGGTGTGTCGATCGGCACCCAGGCCGACGACGCGTTCCACTGCGACTGTGGACCGGCCGCAGGCTTCTGGAACTTCTTCACCTGGAGTTCCGGATGGTGCCGAAACCCAAGCTCGTACAGATGTTTTGACCATCCACGGAGAATGTCCGGGTGGGTCACCATCGGCGCACCGCCGACGTTCGGCAGATGGATCAAAGCCCAGAGCGCATGTTCCTCCGGGCTTTCCACATCGCAGTTGTCTTGGCTCGGAATACCGACGCTCACACAACCCCTAGCTGCTGTAGTGCTGACAGAATGTCTCGTAGCTGATCGAACGCGGCCATCATCGGGTCTTCTGGTTCACGATGGCCGATATCTATTTGCCAGCCAGACGGCCCGTCCGAGGTGTACTCATACGAAATCTTGGTGACGCGCTCGACGTACACCAGGTTTTCCGGCATCCCCAAAACCGTTGTGCCGACTCGGTCTCCTAGCCAAAAATCCCCTTGGCCTTGATCACCTAACCGGTATGGCACCGAATCAGCGATCTTTACCGAATGAGCAGTTCTCCGGCGCGACGCCCAGAGGCCAGCGCGGAGGGCCACCAAAGCGGCCAAGGTATAGGCGCGGTCCCCGCCCCCGGACCCCCATCGCTCGTAGTAGTGGGTCCAGCCCAATTCTTGTGCCCGGGGGACGTCCTGCCACGATTGAAATGCGGCGACCACGTCGGTATACAAAGGCCGCAAGATCATTTCAACGGCCGAGCCAATTTGTGATTGAGTGATCAAAGACCCAAGGAATCCGGCCACCGCAATGATCGTTGCCCCCAGGGCCTCATTCACGCCGGGGGCGGAATGACCACCGATGACTACCTTTGTATCAGTGGCCTCGTAGTAAATAAACTCAGACGACTCGATACCGGTATATGGAGACTCTTCGAACACAACCCAGGGAGCCTCGGCCATGGTGCCGCGGAAGGTCGGATCGTAGTACTCATCTGGGAAGTTCGGGTTCGCGACGAAGTCGCGGTTCTCGGTGAGGCCATTGGACCCGATCGAGGTAACCATACGAACCAGGCCATTGATCAGATCGCCGTCAAAGCTCGTACCATTCGTCCAGGCGCTTTTGTCTTCGATGCCGAACACGAGGCACCCAGGCTTCAGCTTGGCACCCGGCCATGGAGGGGGATCGCCGGGCAGATACCGGCGTGCTTCGATGTGGAGTTGGCCGTCCTGAAGGATTTGCTTGGCGACATCGTGGAACGGTTTGAATCGAGAGAACACGAGCGCGAAAACGGATCGGTCGTTGAGAATCGAGAACGGCTTGACCACCATCGACCACGTTGTCTGATCGAAGTTGAACCATTTCGACGGATCGAGCGGATCGTCCGGAAGTGACCACCACGATCCTTCTTTTCTCATGACGGCGAAAAGAAGGGTTATACACAAACTCCACCGCGCAGGCCCAAACGCGGCCCATATTTTCGGGAATTGCAGCTCCGGGGGGAGCCAAGGGTTCGAAAATATAATCAGGTGCTTGAGGTGCTCATAATCATGGAGAAATGACACCTCAAGGTAGGTCCGGCCGTCTTTTTCTTTGACGACCTTGTAGTTGTCCATGGCGCCGGACCAACGCGCGCCCTGTTTATCGAACGTCACCATCACGTTCTTTTTTTGGCGTCCCCGGTGGTTGATGATCCATTTCGCGATGTAGTGCGACAGGGACAGCTTGAGGTAGGCGGTGCCGGTGTCGTTCTCGACAAAGGTGAACCCGTGGGCTAATTCGCCGACTACTTCACCGAACAGGCGCATGTCGCCGTCCCAGATCCGGATCAGTGCCTTGCGAAGCCGATCCTGGACCCACTGCGCCTTACGAGCTTGGATCTGCCGGTGGACCTCGTTGAGGTCGACAATGGTTGACTTCACCAGAGCCCCCACGGGCGACTCCACGGCCTTTTGAGGCGGAGCTGGATCTTCGCGCCGACCGGGGCTTGTGCGATGGTGACGGGCAGCTGGGCTTTGCGCGTGTAGGGCGGGATCGGGTGGCGGAACCGCACACCGGCCATCCGTGCCCACACCTGAGAGCCCGACCACGACACGATCTGCGGGGATCGAGGGTCGACATCGACCTCGATGTCCTCGCCCTCAATGAGGCTCGGCATGACAATCCGCCGGGCGCCGAAATCATCGCTGTGCCAGGAGAAGTCCGGCAGGACGACTCGCGACGGTGCCGACACCAGCCACATCGGCCAGACCGGTTGATCGGTCGGATTGAGCTCGGCGAGGTCGAACTCATGGGTCACCGCGGCCGGATTGACGTCTCCGTCCTTGATGAGAGGCGTAGTCGTCAGGTCGCGGTCGAGAACCCATTCGTGGACGCTCTCTTCGCCGTACCAGAACGGGTCTCCGGCGATGACCGTCATCAACGTGAGGTTGAGCGGGTTCAGCGTCGGGTCGGTCGACATGTCGACCAGCGGCGATTCCCCCAGCCGAACCGAGAGGTAACGCCGGCCGGAATCGGTGGTCACCCACAGCTTGCAATCCCGCTCGAACGACCAGGCTTTACGCCACTCGCTGTCGCGGTCCAGCCACGTCCGGCCGGGCTCTGGATCGTTCAGGATCTCGACGCCGAACACGATGTCTCGGCGCATGATCTTGTGCGCCAGGTATCGAGCGCCCGGCAGGTTCGCCGGTTCCTCCCACACCGTTCGCACGGGTGGGTCGTAGATTCCGTCTAGAGAAGTCCCGAGGTAGACGCCTTTATCCCCGGCGTCGGGGCCAGCGAGCGTGAACGTTTCACCGTTCACGCCCTCCAGCTCGACTACAGTTTCGATTTCTATCTCCCGAGGTATTGGGATTTCTCTCGGGTCTTGCGGTTGCGTTCCATCGCGTTCACCTCCTCTACGGAGGACACGTTGTAAACGATCTTTGCTCCCTGTTCGAAGAGCTGAGGGAGGAAACCGGACCCATTGATCCCGAGATCAGACAAGAATTGCTGCTTGGTGGACTCCATGAAGTCCTTGGGAATATCGTTGAACTTCGCCTGCTCGGCGGCCTTGTCCCATTTGCCGCCGATATCTTCGAAGCCGAATGCCTCACCGATCTGGTTTGCGGCAGCGCGAAGGGTTTTCTGTAGGACTGTCAGCCCGTCTTCGACACCTTCATTCAGATTCAGGGCCAGCTCTTTGCCCTTGCTCTTCATCTGATCGGTAGGAATGGCACGCTCGATCTGCTTGGAGAACTCAGCCTTGACGGCAGGGCCGTTCTCGGCAACTCCGGCGGTGAGTTGTTCGGTGGCTGATTTCTTGGTCTTCTTCGCCGTGTCCGAAATTTGCTTACCAGCGTTATCGATGGCCCCGACCATGATGATCAAGCCCAATTGTCCGGTGTCTCCGAACACTTCCTTTGCGGCCTGCATGAGTTGGGTCGCCGCGTTAACGATCGATTTTTGCTGGTCGGTCATTCCCTCAGCGAATGCTTCGCCTACCGATTGGCCCGAATACAGAACCCAGCCTTGCCCCGAGAAGGGGCCTTCTTTCGCGGGCGAGAACGGAAAGAGATCGCGAATTGCGCTTAGCCCACTCTGAACCGCGCCCTTCGCTGACTCGAACGCGCTATTGATGCCGCGGATGAAGCCGTCTATCAAAGCTTTACCTGATTCGACCAGGTAGCTACCGATATCGCCGAGGGCGTCTTTCGCTTTCTGCGGAAGATCCCGGAACCATTGCGTAAAGTTGTCGGCTGCGTCCATCAGGAACGTCAGCCAGCGCTCAAGGGTCCGTCCGAGGAAGTTGGTGGTTTCGTTCCAGGCGGCTTCCCAGTCGCCGGTGAAGATCGCTTTCCAGGTGCGGAAGGTCGTCACAAGCCCGTCGAGGACTGTGCCGACTATTCCCTTGATCAGGTCGAACACTGTCGACACGACCGTCAGCAGAAATTCGATTGCCGGGACGGCTACAGTGAGAATCGTGCTTGCGAAAGCGCCGATATGCGGTAGGGCGCGAGTGAACCAGTCAAGAAACTGGATCAAGTAGGGAAGAATCGCGATTACGATATCGAGTAGCTTCGGAAGCACCTCGCTGATCAGCTTCTCGAAAATCGGTGTCAGTTGCGGAAGTAGCTGGATCATTTGATTGACCCATGCCTCGGCGAATTCGACCAATTTTGGAATCAGCGGTTCGAGCTTGACCAGAAAATCGGCGAAAACCTTGACTAACTGAACAAACAGCGGCATAATTTGCGGAAGCGATTTGGCTAGCCCGTCAGCGAAAACTACCGCCAATTGGGCGAGCCCGGAAACGAGCCCAGGCAGAATCGGAGCCAAAGCATCGATCGCCTGAGCGAAACCGGTTCCAAGCGAGACCGCGATTTTGCTGAACGCCTCGGTCAATTTTGGCAGGCTGGGCTCCAACGCCTTGAAGGCGGGCAGCAGGGCATTATTCAGGCTCGTCGCAATGGGGTCGAGAAATTGCCCGAAAATTCGAATGGCTTCGACCAATCCGTTCCCGAGCAGATCCATCAATTTAGTCAGTGACGGTGTCATTTTCTCGAGGATCGGCCCCAGTGAATCGAAAATCTGCGATCCGATATTGAGCAAATTCGAAGCGAAAGACGTGAAAAGAGGCTCGGTCCGCTCGAAAAAATCTCCGAAAGACGCCATGAAGTCGCCGAGCGGCTTTCCAATTGTGCCCATGGCGCGGGCGCCAGCCTCGAACAATTTATTGAACATGACACCGAGGCCGTCGAAAGTCTGCGAAAGCCCGGTGAACATCTGATCGAAAGTTCCGTCAGAGGTGAGCCGCTGAATCAGGGCGTTGAAGTCCTGACCGAATTTATTGAGCGACCCCGAAAGTTTGCCGAAGTTGCTCGCACCGGACTCGGCCATCGTCAGGAACGCCGACGTCATGTCGACGGTGAAGCCGGTCAGCTGGCTGAAGAACTGTCCGGTCTTGGTGAGGATGGTTTCGATCTGCGCCATACCGCGCGCCGAGGTCACGACGTCGGTGAAGCCCTGTGCCATGTCGGACAGCCCGTTGACCGTCGCCTTCAGGCCCCGGTCCAGGACGTCGAAGATTCCGGAGTCCTTGATCTGCTGGAAGATCGGGGAGAGCCGGTTTTCCCACTCTTGCGACAACGACGCCTTCAAGGCGTCGATCTCGGGACGCAATGTTTGGGCTGCACGTTTGATGCCGTCCATGCCCAGTGCGATGGCGGCGAACGCCGCGCCAGCGGCAGAGACCAACGCCGGGATACTGCCGAGCAGTCCCACGATCAGACCCAGGCCGGGGGAGGCAATCGCCGCGACCAGCAACAGGATTCGGCCCAGGGTGAAGAACCCTCGGCGGATCTTGGTGATCGAGGTGTTGAACGAGTTGGTAATTCTGTTGTCGATGTCGTCGCCGACGCGGCGCACGTTCTCGCGATGCCGGTCGACCTCACGGTCGACTTCGCGCCACTGCTCGCCATAACGGCGGACGCGTTCGATCTGGTCTTCGATGTCGCGCCGCAGCCGCGCCATGGCTTCTGGGTCCATGTCAGCGCCGAACCGCATACGCGTGGCGCCCTCGGCTTCTCCGATGAGGCGGTGCAGCTCGCGCCGCAGCAGGTCACCGTCCGGGGTGAGCGGAATCCGAGCCCCTGCCGCGCGGGCGGCCTGGCCCAACTCGCGCCGCATCCGGTTCATGAACTCGCGGTCGAAGTCCGGCTCGACAGGAACAGGAACGCGCGGCCGTTGCCGGGTGTTGCCCACCGCGTCTTCGAATCCGCGGGTGTCGGGTACCACCCGGACGCGGATTCGTAGGGTCCGCTCCATCCGCTCGATGAAGCGGTCCAGGCTCTTGCGGAAACCGTCTGTATTAGGAACGACGCGGACTGAGATCCGGTCGACCTCTGTGCCTCCCGGCCCGGCCATGCGTACTCCTAACCGGAGCTGGCAGCGGTCCTAGCGCGGCGCATCAGCTCGGCGAACTGGTTTGGTTTCGAGGTCCGCCGGGTTTCTGCCTCCGGCGTCGGAATCGGTTCCGGCGGTGCGGGTCTGCGCTTCGCGTGAGCCGAGATGTAGAGGTAGGACAGTTCGCGTATCGCGTTGACCTGAGCGACCGCGAGATAGCGGTCCTCGTCCCACCCTCTGTATTGCGGGCCACCCCGCCATGCCGCGACGAAGGCGGCATCGTGCGGCAGGTGCGCTATCAGCGCCATACACCGCCGCGGACTGAGCCCGGATCCGGCGACGAAGATGTCTCGAAGGTCCAGGCCGTAGTGATGCTGGAAGTCGGCTAGAAGCTCCTCGCCGTACCTGTCGATCAGGCCGGCGAGTTCGAGGCTTCCCCCGGCGAGGTGGCCTCCATCCACCGCTGAAACACCCGCTGCAACAGCAGCTCGTCATCACCGATCTCGCGAAGCAGTTTCACCCCGCCGGTTTCGGCGGCAAGCTTGATCACCTCGCGCATACTCGCCAGCACCGGTTCCAGGTCGGCGTCCTCGTCCTCAGCGTCGATCTGCATGGACTTCAGATGCGCCTGTACCTTGTCGCGGTCCTTCTTATCCAGACGCAGCAGGTTCCGGAGCACGACCTCCGAGCCGTCGCGCAGCGGGATGGTGACCGGTGCGAACTCGTTCTCGATCTCCTCACGAAGCGAATCGAGCGTGAAAAGTGCAGCCATGGCGAGCCTTTCAGAAATAGCGGAAGAATGCGGCGGGCACAGAGAAACCGAAGGGTGCGGAGGCCCGCCAAGAAGACCGCACCCCCCGAGCTCTATTCGGCGGGGAACAAGTCCTCGTTGATCCAGGAGTAGAGATCCTGATTGCCGAGCTGGAGGAACGTGGCGCGAACCGGCAGAGTCGCGAAGTCCTCACCCGAGAGCTTGATAGCTTCATCGCGCCGGAGATTCGCACGTGGCACGTAGTGACCTAGCCGTACGTCACCGTCGACAATCAAGGTCAGGATCGCCTTTTCGTTGACCGGCGCAGACCCGCCCTTCACACCGAACACACCGGCCACGGTCGAGTTGTTCTTGCCGTAGTACAGCTTCAGCCCCGAGCTGTCGAACTGCTGGAGCTGCATGGTCATGTGATCGGAGATCGCCTCTTTCTCGACCTCGCGCAAAGCCTTCTTCTGCCACGTGCCCTTGGTCTCGGTGTTCCCGCCCTCGTAGGCCATCTCGGGCAGGTTTTCCAGGCTGGTGTGGCCGATGATGTTCCAGCCATTCGGCGCGGTCGTAACCGCCGCTGCCACAGCCGGGTTGGTGCCGCCAATCAAGCCGGTCGAGCTCAGCGTCAGCGAGATTGCCTTGCCCTGGAGGCGTCCGGCGAAGGCGAGCACTACCGGGGTCGCGTTGATCGGCCCACCCGACACATAGATCGCATTACCAGCGCCGATGCTGGGCAGCGTGCCCAGCAGCTCGGCAACCTTCGCGCCGCTGGCGTCCCAAGGGATCTCGACCGCGGTATCAGTGGTCGCGCCCTTCGCGGTGAACTTGCCGCCGGTCGCACCGCCGGACATCGTCAACGTCTGTACCTGACTACCGAAGGTCAGCGGGTCGAGTGTCTTGAGAGCGGCCGGGGTCGGGGGAAGAGTGCCGGGCGCGGCAACGTAGATGTAGCCAGCGCCAGGTGTGATGACGGCGTGGTCGTTCAACGCCATAGAAAAAGGCTCCTAAGCAGATTTGCGCGGCGGCCGAAGGCCAAGCCGGATCAACCCCTGAACGCGCCAGCTGTCCATGTAGAGGGACGAAAATTGCGTGGCGCCCATGGTTTCGAACACAGAGTTCAGATATCCGTGCTCGGTGAGTACTTGACGCTTGGCCGCGTCGTACAGAGCGGAAAGCGCATCCTGGTAAAGGTCTTCTGTCTCGATCAGGCCATCGACCGTGTACGCGGTCATCTCGATCACCGGCGCGGACAGATCCTCCGGGCGTTCCAGGTTCCGGAATCCGCCCAGGGAGCGGATGTTGATCATCGGAAACTGGCGATAATCTAGATCCTCAACCCAGCTACCGACCTTCACGGCCTCCGGCAGGGCGGCTCGAAGGATCGGAATGACGACGGCCTGAATGCGTGGCATTCTTCGTGTCATCGCGCCTTTTTGGGTAGTTTCTCCGCGAGTCCAGCGGCTCCGGTGATGATGTACAGGCCGGGCGTGAGCTTTCCGTCCTTCGACACATGGCCGAACTCGATTGCCGCAGCGGCCTTTTGCTTGCCTTTGGTGTCCACGAGATTGACGAAGCTGTCGACGTCGCCGTGGGTCACCGTCACTTCGGCGTGGCCTTGGTGGCGATGCGCTGCAAGCTTGGCTTTCGCCCGGTCAGCGACGTCACCAGCCGTGTCAGCGACAGCCTTCACCACGCCTGGGAGGTTCGAGATGAGCTTGTTCATCCGTGCCTGAGACATGACGACGCCCACTAGAACCTCCTGATCAGATAGTTGAGATGGGCGGTCCGGCGGCTTCCGTTGAAGCGCACTGCATCGCCAAACAAGGCCCAGCGCTGCCCGTTCCATTCGATCTGCGACTGCGCCCCCAGCGGCACACCGTTGTTGAACCCCCGTAGGAACCGAACTCGGTACAGCTGCTCGGACTCATAGCCCTCGTTGTCCTGTTCGGTGCGTCGCGCGCTGGTGCCGGACTGCGCGGCGCTGCGAACCATCGCCCGCGCCGGGAATCCGACCTTCGCCGGTCGCGTCTTGGTATTGCCGTCCGCATCGGTAACGACCTCTTCGGGGTACACCACGACGGACTCATTTGCCTTGTCCAACAGACTCATACGTCCCGCCAGAACTCAGGCTCGGGCCGTGCGCCGAGCGGCGGCCACGGCAACCGTGGATGGATCAGGAACACACGCTCAGTGACTCCGAGTAGCGACCACTCGTAGTCCAGGATTTCCAGCCGGCCGGTCGCCTCTTTCCAGTTGAGCTGGTATGAGTACGAGCCGTCGACTTCGCCGGTCAGAGCGTCCGGGTTGCGGACAACCCTCATGACGGCGTTCGCTTCGACCATCACGACAATGCCGGGGTCGATCTGACCGGCTGTGATCAGTTCGTCCAGATTCTTGATCCTGGCCCTGATCAGTAGCTCAGCATCGTTAAGGAGTGTCGCTGCTTGGGTCGACTCGTCCGGCGTCAGGGGCCTTCCGAGGCGACTTGCTACGTCCGCTGGTACGGCTCGCGCCACTGGTCACCTCCTGGAAACCGGAAAACTTCAACTGTTCGCCGTACTCGTCATCGACTTCGACATACGAGCCGAGTGGATGCTTCAAAAGCATGTAGATGTCCTCCCCGCCGGGAGCGCTGAAAGACGTTCCCGGACTGACGAATTCGGGTTATGTGGCGGTGACGTTGTCGAACTTGACGAACGCCTGCTTGTCACCGAGGACCCAACCGAAGGTCACCTCAACAAGCAACGCGGCCTGGTTGGTCTGCCACAGGTTCACGGTGTTCGTGCCGTCCGAGATGGACGCGGTATCGGTGAACTTGTAGCGGATCGAATCGGCGAAACCGATTCGCAGCTGGGAGAAGTCACCACCGATCACACGAAGACCGGTGTCGGCCGCCGCGCCCAACTGGCCCGAGACGGCGCGGCCGTAGTAGGCCGGGAAGCCCAGCACATCGGAAACCTGCGCCGACAGGTCGATAGCACCCGGATTGAGGGTCTTGCCCGACATGTCCCGTGCCGCGGCCTCTTTGACCAGGGTCGAGCGGAATCGGGGATCGACAGCCCAGCCGTTGAATTCGAAATCTGGGTTGTTCGCGACCAGGTCATAACCCGCGAGCAGGTCTTCGTACACCGTGCCCGGCGACACCAGGAACTTGACCACGTTAGTGGTGTTCGCGATGACGTTGGTGGTATCGATGCCCTGGAGCGAGGTACCGGTAAGCGGCTGCTTGCCGTGGAACACTGCCAGGTCGATACCGCGACCGATCGCATACGCGAGGTCTGTGCGGATCTGGTCGTAGAAGCCCTGCGGGTTGGTCTTGGCGAACTCTTCCGAGAACGTGACGATGGTTGCGATCTTGATCGGCTGGAAGCTCTTCGAACTCCAAGCGGTACCCGAGATCGGCTTAACGCCACCTTCTCGCTGGGCATTGGTAGTGCCGGTGCCGACCTGGCCGACTTCCGGGCGCTTGGTGGTGACCGGGATAACGGTCTCACCGAAAGTCACCGGGATAGGCGAACCCAGCCGCAGAGCAAGCGAGGATTCCTGCGCCTTCTGAAAGATGGGGCCGGTGATCGTCTTCGGCAACAGGTTATCTGGGACATAAGCCAGACGGCCCTGGTGATTCGCGGCAACGTTGGGAGCAAGTTCGTTGATCTGTGCCATGGAGGCGGGAAATCCTTATCGAATGTTGTTCCGCAGAATCGCGCCGAAGACATCGGCAGCGGATTCGACCGACGCACCGCCCATTCCCTGGGTCGGGTCGGTCGCGGAAGCGGAGACGGGGGAGCCGAGTAGCGTCTTGACGGTCTCGGCGTGGGCCTGCAATTCCTCAGCGGTAGAGCCCTGGAGCAAGCTCGCGAACTGTTCGGCGCGTTCGCCAGGAACGCCGGCCGCCAGTGCGGTACGAAGCCGGAGAAGATCGATCGATGCCGCAGCGGCCTGATCAGCCGCGGCCTGCTTCTCGGCATTCGCGGTGTTCAGCTGCTCCGCGACCGCAGCCTGAGCGGCCGTCAGCGCGGTGTTCAGCGCATCGTTCTTCTCGATGCGGTACCGCGCAGCTTCGGCGCGAACGTCGGCAAGCTCTTTCTTCACCCAGTCCGGGACATCGGCCTGATTGGTGTTCTGAGGGCTTGCACCCTGGTCTTGGACAGAGTTGTCCTGGGCAGGGTTTTCGGTTGACAAAATGCCTCCTGGGCACACAAAACACACTCGCCTGGAGTGTGAGAGTCAGAAAGAATCAGGCAGCGTCAGGAAGTTGTTCCGAGCCGTCTTTTTTGAGCCGCTGATATCCGGCTTCTACAGCACGACGAAACGCGTTCACCGCGTCTCGACCAGACTTACCGTCCGTCGTGTCATTCCAAAGTCTCCGTGCCGCCAGATAGTCAGCGCGGCCGGGCCAGTTCTTGCGGTCGAAAACGGGAACGACCTTGCACCGGCAACCGGTGTGCCATTTCCGCATCATCAGACGCATCTGTTTGTCACGGCCTTCGCCGAACAATCGAATCGCCATCTCGTCGGTGCCGTGGAAACCGGCGTTCGAGGCAGACCCATAGGTAGGGCCACGGCTGACCATCATTTGGCAGAACCCGCACGGCTCCGCGCTGGTCGTGACCCGTGCCCACCCGACTACCTGTTTACGGCTTCGCTCGCTCGGCCGGGGTGTGACGCCCGGCGCGGGAGCAGATGAGCCCTTGGGTTCGATTTCGCGGGGTGGATCTTCCGGTCTGTCCGGCTCGGGATCGGCATTGGCTGCGCCGGGGTCGGTTTCAACCGCGTCGATGATTGTTCGGCGTCCTGCGCCTTCAACGACTTTCAGCGTCCGCAACGTGACTGCGTCGACCGCTGAGCTAGCAGCGTCCTCCTGGGACATCTTCCGTCGCTCGGGCTCCATGTCTTCGCGGAACCAATCGGGGCTGTAGCCGGGCAGCTGGACGTCATGGCGCGGTGCGCCGGGCAGGTGCTCGGCGCGCTGGGAATCGTAGAACCGGCGGGCCAGCTCGGCGGATTGCCGTCGCGCCCGCTCGATCGTCGGATACAGCAAGCGGAGCAGCAGCTCCCAGTCCAGCATCGACATATCGGTGCTTTGGAACTGTTTGGTCAACAGGTAGACGGTCGCCGCGGATTGCACGTCGATCTGGCGTTGCGCTTCGGCGTATTCGTCTACGTTCACGCAGCCGCCTTCTTAGGTGGCGAGGCGTTCTGCGGTACGGCACTAGATGGTCCCGGCTTCACCGGCTGACCGGGTGGTCCCGGAACTGTTGGTGCGGCAAGCATCTTCGCCAACTGCGAGGCAGATGATTCCTTGTCCCAGTCGTCCATCTGTTGGCGCTGCTCATCGGTGTAACCCAGTTCGATACGAACCATCTCCACCGGAACGATCGGCCGTCCGTCCGCAGACTTCGCGGTGGCAAGCTTGGTGTAGGCGTCTGCCTTCGACGCCAGAGTGGGCGTACTCGGATCCCGCCATACGGCTTCGAGCCGCCGGAAATCCTCGGGCACATCCCTTTTCATCACCCGCATTGCCAGACGCATCGCTCGCTCCCACGAGCCGCCGAACTGGCGGGCGGTCCGCTCGACCGTCTTGACCAGCCGGATCTCCGACGCTTGGATAGCCTCGGCCGACGCCGGGTTGTCGGAGTTGAACGCAAGGTACTGGGGCGGAAGACCGGTGTAGCTGGCGAACTGTCGGCTGAGTTCACCCATGACATCGGTGAAGTTCCGCAGATCGGCGGCCGAGAACTGAAACGCACTGCCGGCCTCGTTGGCGAATGCCGCCAATCGGCCGTAGTACATCTCCTCCAGCTCGGCTTTCGAGCCGTTCGGGGCGATCTCCGACTTCTCGACACCGAACACGAGCCGCAGCGGAACGGCCATCAGTTCCTCGGCGGCCTGGAGGTTCATCATCAGCCTCGCGGCGGCGTCGGTCACCGCGCGGATTTCCGGCGTCAACACCGAGGTGCCGTAGCGGTTGGACAGCTTGGCGCCATGCACGATCGGCACCACGGGTACTTCGCCGAGGTTGTGGGGGATCCGTTGCTCAGTCGTCCACTGCGATGCAGCGCCCTGCGCGCGGACCAGCAACAGCGTCTCGTTCGGAAGGAGAAGTGTTGCCCGCTCGGGCTCTCCAGTGGCTTCCCTGGCCTGGTAAATCCGAAGTGCGCGGGTCACCTTGCGAGTGCGCGGGTCCATCTCCGCGTACATGCTCAACGGAGACTCCAGTCGAATGATCGGGGAATCCTGATCATCGTCTTCGCCTGGCGCTGCGACCGTGATGTAGGAACGCCCGTAGATCAGAGCGTCCATGTGGCCGAGCGAAGATTCCTCATCGAGCTCGTTGTCCTGCCACCACTGCCTGATGTCGTCCAGCCCCTCGTCCTTTCCGGAGAGACGAAAGTCCTCCAGGTCGAGACGTTGTTCGAGTGCTCGCAGATACAGCGCGGGCCAACCGATGTCCATGCGGAGCCGGGCCATCTCTGGCGGTGTCGCCATCCCGAGCGTCTTGAGTCTGTATTTGCTCTCGGCGTACTCGGCGGACTCCTTGAGATCCGGTGTAGCGGCCGATAGCGCGTTGGTGAGGTGGTTGACGTGTTCGTCTGTCGTTGTCAGGCCAGGATCACCGCCCCTCGGCCTCGGTTCTTCTTGCTCATCAAAAAGTCCTGCCTGCTGCCAAACGCCAGCACGGCGCACACAGCGGCGTCGATCTTGCGGCCGCTGTCTTTGCTGGCTTTGCGGATGCTGATTGCGTCATAGGTCGTCGGGTGCCGACGAGCGTTCAAAATGTGTTGGCGCAGAATGCGGTTGCCGTCGTGGATGACTTCCTTCTCCAGCACCGCGTCAAGGAATCGCTCGCAGTCGAGAGCGAAACGCTTCTGTTGTCCGCGCATGTCGAACGCGATCGGATGACCGGGCGTCGCGTTGACCTTGATTTTGCGTCGATAGTCGCGAGACCAGATATCGACGTATGCCTCAAATTCTCTTACGTCTGCGCGCATCCCGACGACGTCGTATCGTTCGAACGCGCTTCGTACAGCCGCGTCGACATCGTCTCGCGGAACCTCGCCGTTCGGATGGTCGGCTGGATCCCAGACGTTGAGCAGGAACACCGCGCCGTCCTCGATCCGGCACGCCACCAACGCTGTGTGGTCGTTGCTCTTGGAGCCGTCGAACCCCAGCGTGATGCGATCGTTCGCCTGGAGCTGCACGGTCCCGTGAAGCCGGTCCCATTCGTGTGGAGCAATCCAGCTGTCTTCGCTGGCGTTAACTTGGTTCAAGAACTTGCGGCGGCTCTCGCTGACCGGGCGTCGCCGGTCCAGCATCGACGCGATAATGACGTCGAGATCCAGCCAGACCGCATCACCGCGGGCTACCTCCAGCCCGGCCCGCAACCGGGCTACACCTGTCGCGTATCCCTCCGGGTCCTCAATCGGGGAGGGAATCTCGGACAGGGGAGTGTCAGCAGGCGCTTCAACCGCGTCGTAGAGCAGGCCGGTATCAATTGCCTTGCCTGACAACACATCCATGTAGGCGTCGTGATCACGCTCGCCAACCGAGTCTTCGCCTGGGACGTGTGCGTTGCAGATCGAAAGTGCTCGGCAGCTTCCATAGCTGGCCTTGTCGACGTTTCCGGCGATGACCTCGGCCATTCGGTGGCCGTTGTTGGCTTCGACCCACCACTGAACTTCATTGAGGATCACGAACGTTGGACGTTTGCCCTCAAGGCTCAGAGGTGAGCTGGTAACGCCTTCGATGATTCCGCCGTCTGCCGAGTAGATGACGGTCTTGTTGATGTCGAGCTTGAATTCTTCTTTGAGTCGCTTCGACGCCATAGCCGGAAATAGGCTGAATGTGTTGCGTGTCTGGTCCAGCGAGACGGCCGCACACTGAATCCAGGCTGCGTGCCGCTTCTTTCCTACCGGGTCGCCTTTGGTGTTCCAATGCGAAAAAGCTACTGGCCCACAGAGTTCGGCAAGGGCGAGCGCGGCTGACACGGGGTCTTTGCCCCACCCCTTGAGCCTTCTCAGGACGCCGGATCGATACACGAACTTGCCGTGCTGATCGATGGCGTACCACCACACGATGAACCTGATCTGCTCATCGGTCGGCATGAACGGTGTTCCGGCGTTCGGTCCGCCGGGTGTCAGAACGTATTCGAACAACCAGGCAAGGACTTGCCAGCCCAAGGTCTTCTCGGGGAGGAACCATTGCCCGTTCCCATGTTTGCGCCACGTCGGGCCGTAGATATGGGGTGGGGCGGGTAGGAGGTCTTTGTGGTACTCCACCCGCCTCCTTTCCTGGATTAAGTTGGAATAGAGCGAGCCAAGGTCGACGCCATGAGCTCAACGCCCTTGAACGAGGGATGGATGGTGTCGCATGTCAGGTCGGCGGGGAGTGCAGCCGCATCGACCTGGGTTCGCATCGCTGCGTCGAAGTCCACGAAACCCGCTGCGCCGTATGGCAAGCTCGCTAGCCATTCGTTGGCAGCGATTCGAGTCGAGTTGCCCGTGCTCGATCGTGGGATCGTGGCACCGAGGTAGATCGGCTTCTCTCCGATCGTCGCTCGAATCTGCGCCATCAATGCCGCAATATCTGCCTGGTATTGGGCCAGCGTCCGGCCACCCGATGTGAAGTCGTTGCTACCGGTGGCGACAATCGCACCGTCCAGCTGCGCCGCAGCAAGATCCATGCGCGAGAAGAATTGCGGAAAGTTGGTCGGCAAGTACTGAGAGGTCATCATCCCCGCCATGGACATGTTCACGGCCAGCGCGCTGTTCCTCGCCGCCCACTGATTGGGATAGTTGCGCCAAATCGGTTGCGGGACGATGGTTGAATTGGTCGTACCCCGCGACCCCATTACTCCCTCTGCGATGGAATCTCCGATGTACAGCCACGCCGAACGTGTTGTGACAGTTTCGTACTCGATGATCAAATCCAATGGGATGCCAGCAGGAATCGTGGAACCCGCTGTCACTGTGGGGTCGAGCGCTGAGGCGACTGAGGTCCAGTAGAAGCACTCGCCGATGGTCAGGCCGATATTGGTAGACGACGCCACGGTATAGGCGATGGCAAGCAGGTACTCCAGGCCCGCCTGGAGCTGTTGCGCGGGGTCTGTGACCCATGGAGAGGCGTAAAAGCCCCCGTCACCGGGGATTGGGAAATCGGTAGCCACGATATTGAAAGCGGCATTTCCAACGAACCCGCCTGTGCGGGAGGTGGTTCCGGAACCGGTCGTAATTCGGGCGGCTTCTCCAAGCCGAATACCTTTGCCGGTCAACACCGGCCTGGCAGAACCGGTCATGCCGTAGTTGCGGGCTCTCACCCGCCACCGGGTGGAGGAGACCGGTAGTCGCACCGAGGTACGGAAGCCCGCCTGGGTGTTGACCGTAATCGGTGTCGTCGCGACGGTCTGGTCCATCCCACCGTTGCAGTAGGGGATGATTCGGGTCTTCTCGGCCGCGTACGCGCCCGCGATGCCGTCCTCAATGTGATTCATTCGAGCCGCCGATATCGGCGTAGTCTTTGACGGGGGATCGTTTTCCCACGCCTGCTTCACATAGGGCACTTACGCTCCGGGATAGAGGGTTTCGGAAGGAAACAGCGATTCGGACGGGTACGGGACGGACGGCCCCACCGCGGCGGTGATCAGGTATGCCTGTGCGCTACCGGGCGCGGTTACAACTTCTCCGACGACGGACACCGCGCCTTGGAGCGGAAACGCCTGCGCGGCGCTACCGGCAGCTGAAACTTCTACGAGGGCTCCGGCAGCAGGCGCGACAGAGGACGCCATCGCGACGGCCCGGCCCAACTCCAGGTTTGCCACGACGTCGGCGGAGATGTGGGCGAGGACAGGGAAGCCTCCTGCGGTCGCTCGACCCGCAGTGATGGACACCTCCACGCCGGCCGACCCTTCGACCGGGGTACTGGCGGCCATCCCGGTCGCCGTGGACAGGTGCACGACCGGCGCCACGCTCGGGACCAGCGCGTGAGCGTTGGCCGAGCCCGCCGCAATCTGGAGCTGCACGCTCGGCCCAGCTGCCGCGATGATCGGCAGTCCTGAGCCGCCAGCCTGGCTGACACCGAGTTCCACAAGCGCAGAACGGGTTCCGTTCCACAGCAGCCGATCGCCGAGCCACACGCGTGTCGCGTGTTGGTTGTCGCGACCCCGCACGATCCGGTACGGCTCAACGCCGCGACGACGGATCGGCATGGGCTAAGCCACCGTGAAGGTAAGCAGCCCTGCGGCATTCACTTTCGTCGTGAACGTCGAGTTGGTGGACGAGATGTTGCCGCCGAGATCGCCGTAGGCCATCAGTGGCTTGTTCGGCGTGCCATTGTCGACGTAGATCACGGCCCATTTGGCCGTGATAGTCGAGTTCGGCCACGATGGGTCATCGAAGTCGATGGTGATCGTGTTCGATGCCGGGTCATAGGCCCACGTCAGGTCTGCAACCGTCTGTCCGCCAGCGGTGTAACCCGGGCCTGTTGCCTCGCTAGCGACGTGCGCGAAATACTGGTGCGTGTCCTGATCAGGCACGTAAGCCGAGCCGCACAGGGCGAGCTTGACAGGATGGCTGTTCAGATTGATTTCGCCTGCAAAGAGGGACCGCGTCAGTCGGCCGTAGATTTTGGTGACTTCGCCAGCCAACGAGACTCCTAGTAAGTGAGGTAAGTAGTGTTTGGATCGCGCGCTGGCAGCGCCGTGAATTCGGCCTCGGTCATCCATACGATGCGATCGACACCGCCCGCATTGCGGACGTAGTCGCTAAGCCCCGTGGAAGGCGGCAGTGGCAGGTGAGCATCGAGGAGATCCCACAACTTCACGGTGCCACCGGTATCAGGCACGAGGATCGGATAGACCTGGTTGCCGATCGTCACATCCGCGGGTCCGGGATCGAGATCCGGCGACGTGAAGCTGCCGTCCGGCAGAATCTCCACCAGGTGGTTGTATCGAATGACGACGCCTGACCCCGAATGATCCTTGCGGATATCGCGGGCAGTGAACGCGATCTGCCGAACCGCTCGAGAATGCCCGATGTCGATGATGCGGTCAGCGATGATCGTCACGCGGCGTGCTTCTCCAGCGCGTCAAGTCGCCGCAGAACCTCGGCGAGTGCGTCCACCACGGTCTTGTCGCCGAGTTGCCTCCAGCCGGTGTACTCGCCCGCGTCACGGGCACCGTCGCCCGCCAGCTGCTCGCGAATGTCCTTGACATCACTACCGATCGGGCCGACGTAGCCGACGATGAAGTCTTCGATGTGCTTGACTTCTGCTGCGCTCAACGGCGCATCCTCCCTGTCAATGAATGCCTGGACATCGCGGCGAAACGCGCGCATGTCGATGCCGGCCGGGTCGATTTTTCCTTCGCTGCTGTACTCGCGATGGGCGGCGCAATCGCTTGCGTCCCTGCCGATTCGGCGCAGAATCGCCGCACAGCCACGCTTGTAGGCATCCAGCTGCTCGGGTGTCCAGTCGCTACCGTCACCGCGCGAAACTGCCTCAATGCCAATCGTGTGGTAGTTCGCGTTGTTGGTCGGCCAACCGTCCCAACTACCGAACCCTGCGTGCCAACAGACGCCGACCGCGATCACGCGAAATGTGCCGTCACGCTCCAAAACCAGCTGTGCCAGAGGGCCTTCCAAATCGGGTCGGCCGAACTGGACGATGCGCCAGTCCTGGCTTCCGCCTCCAGCGGTGTGATGACAGATGACACCGCGAATGTCGCGGAAGTCGGCGTGCCCTCGGCTCCGCCAGCCATCGTGTTCGATGACTCGCAAGCCCTCCTCGCGGAGGACATCAGCGAGCCACACCGGATCACCGGTCCAAGACATGCAGAATCCAATCGAAATAGCTTGTTAAGTAGCCGAAGGGCCGAAAGATGGTTAGTGCCCGTATCTGTCCGGGCCGACGACACCCCGAAATTTGTCCCCCTCGGAGCGGGTGCGTCTGTTGCTGGGGGCACCTAACGTCCCCAACGCCTCATCTTCTATGCCGCGTGGCTATCGCGGGGTCGGGTACTTGGCTTCCTTGCGGCACGACCGTTTTCCCCATTGCTGATGCCCCCAGAATCGAACCAGGATCTTGCGGTGCAACCGTCCGCTGCTCTACCAGTTGAGCTAGACATCAAAGACAAAACAGCTCCGGAGGGACACCCTCCTCCGGAGCCGGAGCACGGAACCGTGCTCTAGACCGAGACCAGACGGTCACACGGCCCTAACTGCCCGCCTGAACTCGCTGACGGAACATCTCGGCGATATCGACTACTTCCGCGGCCTGGCCGCCACGCTCGACCTCCAGACGTACTCTGCGCCTGGCGCCCTCGGTCACCAACAGGTCATTGAGCATCGACTGAACGACCGAAAGAACCTGACCGTTCACCCTCGGAGACTTCAACAGGCCGTCGAGAAAATGCATTGTGAGACGGGCCATCTCCCAGTCCGATGGCTCGTAGTAGTCGGCCTGCGCCGAGTGCCGCAGCGACTCGTACAGGTCCATCACCAGCCCGTGCGGGGCAGTCAAATCCAGATCCGGAATCGACACCACGCCAACCGCGGCTACTGTGTCGATCGGCCCGTCCGGCTTGTTGCGCCGGACCCTTTGATCGGACCTTTTAGGAACAGGGCCACGAGCGCCCACACTGACCTCCTGGGTCTGACGGGCTCCTGTCCCGTCAATGACATAGCGACCCAGGGTGACGTTCGGTAGGGCGAAACCTCCGGGCTCTCAACTCGCGCCGTCGCGCAACGCTGGCCGCTGCGCCCTCGGCGGCAGATTTGCGGCCATGGCACGTCGTGCACACGGCTCTGAGGTTGATCAGGGAGTGATCGTTCCCCGGGCGTATGTGGTCGACCTCTGATGCCTTGTGCAGGCAACCGGCTAGGCCGAGCTGACACCGTTGTTCGTCGCGTTGCATAACCGCGGCCCGCCTAGCGGGCCAGTCGGCCGGTAGATCGTGACGTCGGTTGGACTTATACCAACTCACACCAGCAGCGGCAGGACCAGCGCAACGATGGAAGTAGCCACCTTCGCGACTTCAAGCCACTGTTCAACAGACAAACCGAACACCGAATCATCCTCTCTTCGGCAGCGGCCTACCTACGGCCGCTGTCCGGCCGGGCCGAGCCGAAGGCTCAGCATTCCCTTGGCGGCGTGAGGAAGCCGAAGGCTTCCGAACCGTTAGACCGGTCGAAGAACGGCCCTTGAAGGCCGTTCCGATCGGTTTCGGGACCGCCCGTAGAGGGGCGGTCAACCGGTCCGGCCGAACCGGCTTCACGCCGGCTCGGGTCGGTCGATCGGCCGACCGTTCGGGGTCGTCGTTCGGGACTACGTCCCTCTCTCCTACCCCTCACTAGTAAGTAGGTGACCAATTCTCCGAAAACCGTTGTTCGTACGGCGTCTAGTGGCGCAGCTCACACAAACTTTCTCGGCGACCTGGGAGTTTCCGGCATAGCTAGCCGATAGCGAACTTCCATACCCGTACAGGAACGGGCAGCCGCAGTGACGAGCCGGTGCCGGTGGGGGCCGGGGGAGGGTGCCCCCTGGGGTACCGGGGGTGACGCGACGCGCGACCGTAGCGGCTCGACTGTTCGGCGGTCCAGGGATCTCGATGTGCTATGCGCCACAGTCGAATTCATGTTGACATGCACCACCGGTATACGTAAGTTCGGTGCTGTGAATGAGACACAGACCAGCCCGCTAGCCATGCTGACCAGATCCGAGCAGTTCCACCTGCTCGGCGAGTGGCACAGCGTAGGTAAGTACCGATCTATGCGTCCGACCTTTCAGGAGCAGCGCGACCACGCCGCGTACGAGACCGGGTACGTGTTCGGTCTTCTGACCGGCGAAAGCCACCAGCTCTAGTCCGACTGCTACGGAGTGCGCCGGAAGGCGCGCCCCTTCCTAGGGAGATATCAACGTGCACAACGGATCTCGAATCATCCGCGCCGTAATAGCCGCTACCGTCTTGGTCAGCGTTCTGTTCATGGCCGTTATCGTCTGGGCAGGGCGACAAGTCGGTGACGATGCTGCCGACGCTTCCCCCTCGGTCACCGCGCCGCCCTTCCCGCTCGGGTGGCTGACGAAATCGACGCTGTACTTGCCGAACGGCGATACGGTGCCCGACCTGTACGCCGAACTTCCCCCGAGCGCGGTCGAACCCGCTGTTCCGGAGGGCTCAGCGCTGTTCGACTGCCGAGTGGACGGCAACCAGCTCTGCGGCGTAGACGCCTACGTCACCGGCCCGTACGGGGAGCCTATGCGGGTCGCTCCGGGCTACTGGGGCTATCACTGCTTGGGCGAGATCGGCAACCCTGGCGCGCGGGCAGCGCTCGGCATGGTCGAAATCGAGTGCCAGTGAATACAGCACTGCGGCACGTCGACTACCCGCATTGTCCGGGCCAGCTGTACATGTGCTTTGCCTGCGAGGCGGGCGAGTGTGTGTGCGATCCAGCGACCGACGCGGGCTGCGTGTCGGATGAGTGCCTGATCACCGCCTGATCACCCTTTAAACGGTCCCGGCGCGTCCTTAGCGCGCCGGGGCCATCCACCAGGATAGGACTAATCCCGCATGTACTACACACTCGGATTCCCCACGGTCGATCTTGTGAAGCGGCCGATCTCCGCGCCGCTCGGGACGTACTTCACAATCCGAATGGCCTACAAAATGCAGCAGCACCCCCACGTGATCCGCGCGCACGGTGCCCTGTTCAAGGAGCAAATCGAAAACCTCAGCGAACGCGACCTTATCGCGTTGAACGCTGCGATCAGCGCGTACATGCCCGCTAGATGAGTGCAGCGGAGCGTTATCTAGCGCGGCAGTTCGAGGTGTTCATGGTCGCGCAAGCGCTCGGCAGGCTCCCTAGTGAGCCGAATCGGGCGAACATCGCCGACATGGTGAACAGGGTTCCTCGTGCTGTCATGCTCCGCGCGTGGGACGCAGCGCGGAGGCGTACCAATGCGCTGCACCCGAGATAGCACACCTACAACTGAATAATTCCCAGCAATCACCCGGTCAGTTCTCTGACCGGGTGTTTTGTGTTCCCGCGGACCATCCGGGCAGCTCGTCCAGCTACTTGAGGGCGACCGGAACGGGTGTGCTCGTGCCGAGACCTGTTGTGCGCGTATGTATCTCGCACGGAGTATGCCGAGAATGCCCCCTAGTCGCGCCGCTGAGCGATCGAAGCGGCCCGCAGCGGCAACCCGTTACCCCCGGCCATTTTCGGCGCTTAGATCGGCAAATAGGGCGAGTTGAAGAAAATGGCGGATTCATGTTGACATGCACCGGAGGTGCACGTAATGTCGTTCATGTCAGGCCGAGCGGCCGGACATTCAGAAACAACTTCCGATTGCACGGCAAGGCGCGAACTACTCGCGGACCGTACGTGTCAATCAACTGTCCTTTGTGAACTTCATAGTGTGGGGCCTACGCCCGGAACGAATACCGAATTGACTTGTCTTCGGTATTCGCGCTCGGGCGTAACTACGGCTCGCCGTAGCCGCCGTTCCGTATGGGGTAAATCGGCGTTTGCTATCGCGAGTCACCCCGTAGTCAAACCTCTAGATGCGCCGCATACATGGCGCTCCGGATGGCCAGGACTTCAATGCCGGGCTCACGCCTGGAAAAGCTGGGTCATACCAGCGCGGGGACGAAAAGGAAAGGAGCACCATGTCAACAGTTTCGTTCAAATGCGAAAGTGAACTTGAAGCCCAAGTAGTCGCGAACGCTGTAAACCGGTACCACCACATCCTCCGGCAGCGAGGGCTAAGTCCCGAAAGTTATTCGCCATACCCGGAAGGGTCCGGCGTAATACTCGACTGGGCAGATGTTAAGGCGGCAGCTCGGAGTATGAGCGGCGGAACCGTAACGGGTATGTCGGTACATATGGCCCGCGCTATCCGTGAAGCTCTATTGGACAAGGAGAAGAACGGCAACGATGCCGATTTCTCGGCCATCGCGGGCAAGTTGGCTAGCCGGTTCACCAGCGAAATTTGGTGGTCGGAAACCGGCCGTCAATAAAGGTATGAGCTGAATTCAAACCATCCGAAGAGGTTTGAGCCTGAAATTCGCTCCAGCTACTCGGGCGGCTGGAGCGTTTTTGAAGTTCAAACATGATGAAAGGAAAAGTATATGGGTTTTCCGAAAGAGTTGGACCTAGGTGGAACGGTGGAAATATTCGACCGATCCGGAAGCGGGCTCCGAGTTGTTGACTTCGGCGACTTCATTCGTTTCGTAGTGTCGGAACCTGGGCGGGACCATTGGGGCGTTGACGTCGACGCAAAAGCGATCAACGCTGTCGTTTGCGCGCTTTGCGAGTGGCTGTACGTAGAGGATTGACATGAAATCAATCTTTCTCAAATGGAAACAGCAGAGCGAGCACGGTTACCTGGTCAACGTGCCGGATGATTTCGAGTTGGAAGATGTCCCGTACGGCGTTCTCCGGAACATGGCGTGTTGTGTAGCGCCGGACGTCGACACCTATGAAAACGGCTACGAATACGCATTCGAGGCCGAAGACATGGAGTTCGATCCGGACGCGGTTTCGTTGTTCTGAAAAGAGTTGAGATGAAAACAATAGAGCTCAGATGGCATTCTGAGCATGACCATGCGGCAATCGTGAATGTTGTAGACGACTTCGATCTGAAGAACTATGACGACCGTGCTCTCGTTGATGCCGTGCTAGAGCTAGGACAGTACACCGCAATCGCCAACGAAGAATCAGACTTTAAGGCCGAGATTGTCGAGTTCCGCCCTGACGCTGAGCTACTGAAGATGGAAGACGAGCATATGAAGACTGTTGTGATTGAGTATGTCGAGACACGCGGCTGCATAGTCAAAGTCGCCGTGCCGTTTGATTGGCGGATTGAAGACTACGAGGAAACCATAGATGACGATGTCGCCTGCTTGGATGAATCCGACGTAAAAGTCGACAGCGTCGACAGGGGAGGTTTCGTGGTCCTCCAAACCGCAGGATTCGATCCGACGTTGCCGGTTCTTTATGGTGACGATTCGGTGTGCGGACGTTAGGGCATGGTATGAAATCTGTCACGATCACCTGGGAAGAGACCGTTTACCGTGAGACGACGGTGAATGTGCCTGATGATTTCGAGCTAGAGGCCGCATACGCCAAGAATATTTCGGACAGAGTGTCTGACCTTGATGATGATGACATCACGGACGACAGTCCGGATCGTGAGTCATTCGCGATTATCGAGGAGGGTCCGTATAACCCTTTACTGCCTGTCCTGTACCGCACGAACTCAGTGTCTCGTGGGTAAAGGGTCGACCGCGTCGAGTAAACAATACTTCAAACGTTTAGACGGCGGGATCAAGGGTTGCATGGGTTACGGCTGCCTAATGCCTGCTACGTGGTGGGCTGATTGGGAGCACAACAACTGTCCCCGGTTCGCGTCCACCGCATATTGCGACGCTCACGGCACGCATGAAAGGAATGACCCGAGCGGGAGAACAAAAGTACGAGCGCTCCGGCGTTGAACATCAAATTGGGCCACGGTTTACCCGTGGCCTTTCTTGAAGTTCAAGGAATAGGAGATAACAAGTGTGCGAATGCACCTGTGGGAACAACCATGTCAGATTCGCCAGGATACTGGCGGGGTACCTTACCGACGATTGGGAGGTCGAAAAGCCCGACGATATCGACAACTCGGCCACGCTGACCGGCCCAGCCAATATGCAGCTGTGGTTAAGAATCGAAGGACCGCACCCGGGACGGGAATACACGCGACTCCGGATCGGTGGCCGGTTCGGAAGCGAGTACCGGTATCTGCCGGACGGGTCCGACGCTGAGCAGTTCACCGTCGTGCTTCGTGACACCGATGGTGCGGCCATCGCTGCCGAGCTGGAGCGCGATCTCATCCCTCGCTACCGGCTAGCGCTGAACGCAGCACTTGCACAGGAATGGGATCACGCTGCGCGACAGCACAAGCTGATGGAACAGTTGCGAGAAGTCCTGAATCCGACCATGTCTGACGTGTACGCCACGACTGGACGATTCGGCATCAAACATCAAGGTGTCGTAGATGTCAGCGGGCCAGACAACGTGCTGATCTCGCTGCGCGTGGGGGCCGAAACAGCCCTGGAGATCGCGCGAGCAGTCCAGAAAATCGAATCTATTTGGGTTTGAGCCAGAGAGCGGTCACCGAGCTTGCATCGGTGGCCGTTCGCTCGTTCAAAACAGAAAGGCAGATGATGTCACAGGAAACAATCGAATGGTTGAACAACTATACGTTGATCGGCCAAACCGACAAGCGCGGAAAGGCTTGGCACTACCGCAAGGCCGACCAGGACGACAAGTCCAATCACTACCCGGGATTCGTTCCCGTCGCGGATGTTGTTGCGCGACTGTTCAATTGGGAGGCGCAGGCCGCACCTATCCGCTACGACGTGCCCGGCACGGTCGAAACCTTCACCAGCATCGGTGACGGCGAGATGATTCGGACCATCACCGACGATTCGCGAAAGGTCATCTACCGCAGCGATACCGGCGCGTTGCTAGGCGTGTTCAAAGAGGGCTACAGGATTCACCAGTTCCAGGAATGGTTGCTCGACAACCTTGCCAGCCTGATCACCCCGGACGGTCTCGCAGTGTCCACGGACTCTCTCGGCATCGGATCCGCCGGTCTGCTGAAGAACGGGGCACAGGCGTGGGTGCAGATCGAACGCCCCGAGAACGTCACGACTCCGCAAGGCGTCGAGTTCAGATCGTCTCTACTCGCCACGTCCTCGCACGATGGCTCTATCGCGACTCAGTACGCGGCCGTGCAAACGATCGTGGTGTGTGACAACACGATGGCGTCGGCGCTGAATGAGGCGCGCGGCACCGGCAAGCGGTTCAAGTTCAAACGAACCAAGAATTCGCTAGACAAGATCAGCGATGCCCGGCAGGCACTCGGCATCGTTGTGGAGTCGGCGGACCGCTTCGCCGCCGACGTGGCGCAGCTGTGCGCGACCACGGTCACGGATCGCCAATTCTCGGAGTTCCTGAAGCTGTGGGCACCGGTGCCAGATGAGAAGGGACGCGGGCGCACGCTGGCCGAGAACAAGCGCGACGCGCTGAAAGCCATGTACGACACCGACATGCGAGCGGCCCCCTGGCGCGGCACGGCGTTCGGTGTCCTGCAATCGGTCAACACCTACAACCATCACGGTTCGACGGTGCGCGGTGAGACCACCCGGGCCGAACGGAACATGTCTAATGCGATCACCGGCAAGACAGGGGAAGCGGACGCGGAAGCACTCGACATGCTGAACAGAGTGTTGGTGTGCGCTTAAAGGCTTCAGCACACTTGTGGCTCCCGGTCGTCCTTAGCGACCGGGGGCCGCTTCGTATCCGAGCTATCGAGAAGGGGAACACGATGGGGCCAAACCCGAACCACCTGCTAGCCGAGTTCCGTCAGGCCGTCGCAGAATCCGAACACCTTGCTGAAGAGTTCAACTCAGATGATGACAAGGAGCACTCGCCAACGGAGTTCGAACGGTACGACGACCAAATGACCGCCCTATACCGAAGGGCGATCGAAGCGATGGACGCTCTAGACGGCTATCTCTCGCACGGCGGGCAACCGCCTGACGAGTGGCTGCGCTAGAACATCGTGGCGGGCACAGGGATTCGACCGTAGTGTCGGTTCCTGTGACCAGTTCTTCACCCTCGCAGGGTGATTCACGCGCCTATCCCAAGACCGAGCCGCTTCCTGCCGGACCGGTTCCCTACCCGGGCTCCGGCCCGGCGTCAGCCCCGGCGCCAGCGGGTCCTTCGTACCCGCTGGGAACCTCGCAGTTGCCTCCGTACGGAGCCGCGTACCCGCACGGCCATCCGGTCCCGCAGTACCAGCAGCCGTATCCGGCGGGGCCAGGGGTATGGCCGGCGGGAGGTCCGCAACCGCCGAATCCTGGCTACGTCAGCCCGCGGCAGCCGATGGTGATGATGCAGAACGTCACCGTGACGCCGCGCCGGAGATGCAACCACCCGCTGCACTTCGCGCTCACCTTGATCTCTTGTGGGCTGTGGGCTCCGGTCTGGCTGTTCCTGGCGATCGTTCAGCGGTAGTACGGATGTGAAGGCTTGAGCCGCGCGGAAACAACTCGGCCTGCGATCGGGGCCAGGTTCGTGGTTTGGATGTGTCTGATCGGTGCAGGGACAGTAGAGGTTTGAGGCTGTTCTAAAAGGCGGATACGGAGCGTTCCCGCAGATCAGGCTGTGCGAGAAGGCATTTGAGTCCTCGGTGGGCAAACCTAATTTGGTACCCGTCAGGTTGACTTCTAAACAAGTTGTGACAGAGACTTGGGTCACATCGGTAGAAGTGTCGAACGCGTGTTCGATACCGTAGGGACGGGTTGGGGCTGAAGGGGAGGGGGGAGTGGGGATGACGTAGTTGACATATGCCCGCAGACACTGTCAACTAGTCTGTTGTGACAGCGGACAAGTCGGGGGCCGAGAAGGACCAACAAATGAATACAGTCATTGACGGATTGTCAGCCGAGGTGGTTCAGGCGCTGGTAGATAAGGGCGAAGGCTTCGCCGCAATCGCGAGACGCTTTGGATACACGCGGCAATACGTTCAGCAGTTCGCGGCTCGTAACGGTATTTCCCTACCGAAGACGCCGCGAAGGATGGTGGGGGAGGAATTTCCCTGGAAGGTACCCTCCGCGATGCAGCGGACACCGCCGTACCGGCGGATGCGGGACCACGGGGAGTTTATGGCGACCGGCGGCGAAGGTATGTCGGATGAGAAGAAGTCAAGGCTCCGGTCTTGGTATGCCATGCTTCGGAAGTACAACTATGTACTCGAGTTCGATCCTAAGCTCCCTCCTACTGTCGGTGTTTCCCCGGCCGGAGGCTTCGCCTACCGTCCGCGCGAAGAGCGCGACGGAAAGAAACTTCTGATCAGGCTTAACGAGCACACTCGGCTGACATCCGACGGGAAGAAGATTTGGGTGTTTCCGCCGAAGGACCCGTAGCGAAGGGGATGGACGAACTTGCTTGATCTGCTGCGCCACGATTCACTTGTCGTAGTGAATAACCTGCCGTGGGTGCAGGCGTTTCTCGAGGTAACCGCTGGAACCGTCTTGCTGCTCGTCCGTCGAAGTCTGGCCTTGCCCTTAGATGACGAAGACTACGATCCGGTCGCGGATTTCATCAAGATACGCAGAACAGAGCTGTTGTCGGAACGGACGGAAAAATTTCCTGAATTCATGTTCGGATGCGCTCTTATGTCCTGTTACCGTGTCGACGGTGTCAAGGAAAGCGCAGCATAACCACATAGGAGTCAATATGGTGGGGACCGGATGACCGGTTCGACCACAGACGAGAGGCCGCCCGGCACCGGGCGGCCTCTTTCTGTTTCCCAGCACAAAACATACGAGCGATGCTCCTACGGCTATTACTTGGAGCGCATCGAGGGAGTCTGGCAGCGGCCCGCGGCGTGGCTATCACAAGGCACTGCGTTCCACGAGGCAGCCGAAGCCTATGAACGGTCCGGCCGGGCAATGACCGTGCCGGAGATGCAGGAGGTGTTTCGGGAGTCCTACGCGCACGAAACGAACAAGATGGCCGACGAGACTCCGAACCTGGCCTACTGGTTCAGTTCTGGGCCGTACGCCGGGCCGCAGGACATCGAACGCCGGTACGGAATCGGACTCGAACAAGTCGAGCGGTACCCGGCCTGGTACGAAAAGCACCCGAACGAAGTCATCTGGATAGATCCAGACGGCGAGCCCGGCATTGAGTTGGGGTTCGTTGTCGACCTGGACGGCATCACCGTTCGTGGGTTCATTGACGCGGTGATCCTGGACGAGACCACCGGCCGGATGAGGGTCCGAGACAACAAGAGCGGCAACCAACCCGGCGATGATTTTCAGCTCGGAACCTACAGTGCCGCCCTGGCGGTCAAATACGGGATCGAGCAGCCCTCGATCGGTGACTACTGGATGGCAAGGACCGGTAAGCCGACGTTCGACTACGACCTCGCAGAGTGGACGGTCGACCGAGTCACCGAAGAGTTCCACCAGCTAGCGGCAAACATCGAAGCAGCACGATTCATCCCGGATCCGGAACCGTCGAAATGCCGGTTCTGCTCAGTTGCGTCATCGTGCGAATTTTCCATGTGACCTGAACAACCAGTGCGCCCCTAGACCAACGTCCCGGGGCGTTTTTTGTGCCATGACCAGGAGGTACTGACGTTTACACACTGCTCCAATCCCAGACCATCCGAGGCGCAGCGGGCAAGCCACTACCAACGGTCTTCAGAGCGCTTGCCGACAAGGGCACCGAATTCCTGCTGGGCCAGCTCGTGCTCGTCGCCGCCGGGCCTGGCACGGGCAAGAGCCTGTTTGCACTCACCCTCGCCTTGCGGTCCAAGGTTCCGACCCTGTATTTCAGCGCTGATAGTGATGCGTTCACCCAGCTCACCCGCTCGGTAAGTGTCCTAACCGAATGGCGCCACGAAGAAGCCGCCAAACGAGTACTCGCCGGAGACCTCAACATGGTTTTCGACCTGCTGACCAAGGTTCCGATCCGCTTCGTCTATGAAGCGTCTCCAACGCTGGATGACATCGAGCGCGCGATGCTGGCGTACGACGAAGTGCACGGCCACTTCCCTCAGTTGGTCGTGGTCGACAACATCACGAACGTGTCCACCGCGGCCAGCGGTGAAGACCCGTTCGCCGGCCTGGAAGCCCTTGCCGACTACCTACACGGGATGGCGCGCCAAACCGGCGCGTGCGTGGTGTGCCTGCACCACGTCACCGGCCCGTATGTTGATGCCGCTAAGCCCATCCCGTTGTCGGGGGTCAAGGGCCAGATCACCAGAGTCCCCGAAACCGTACTGACTCTCTTCAGACCGGTACGTGAGTTCGGTGGAGACGTTCTCGGGGTGTCGACGGTCAAAAACCGCGCAGGCCGCGCGGATCCATCCGGCATGGATTTCGCTGAACTCGAATGGATCGGCGACACGATGACGATCCGTGACGTCCGTGCCGCCTAAACCGGCGAAGCGGTGCGTGGACTGCACAACAGAAACGATCACAACCCGCCGCGCAGCTCCGCATCCAGGCCCACGATGCGCGACTCATCATCGGGAACGACGAGCGAAGCTCCGAAAATCTAGCCACGGCAGGCACATCGAAGCTACGTACGGAATCACCTCGGCGGAATATCAGCGGCTGCTAGACCACCAGGGCGGAGTGTGCTTCATATGCCGCCGTGCGACCGGCGCACGAAAACGACTCGCCTGCGACCACTCACACGCCACCGGGGAAGTCCGCGGGCTGCTCTGCAAGCGCTGCAACCGCGATGTCCTCGGACACCTACGAGACGACATTGCCGCTGCACAGCGAGTTGTCGCATACCTCACCGATCCCCCTGCGTACCGCGTGATCGGGCGTCGGGTAGTTCCAAACCACGAAGGATGACCAATTGCGCTCTGTCGCCGAAAATCTGACTATCGCCCTGGGGCTGATCAACGAGAACGGCCTCGGACGAGGGTTGCTCTATAACCGGGAAACCGGCTGTTACTGCTCTCTAGGTGCTATCCATGCGGCTCGCACCGGCCTGCGCGGGTTCTCTGTGGCTGTCGATGAGGACCGCAGGCTGGGAACGAAGCTCGCGTACCAGAACTCCCCAGAAGCCGAGGCCGTCCGCCTGTCCATGCTGGCGATGGATCTTCTGCCGGATGCGGACGGCGACTTCGCCGACCTCTACCGGGTGAATGACTCTGTGCCCAATCCCCAGACGGTGATCGAAGCGTTCGAGCGGGCCATCGAGAACGCTGCGTAATGGCCGCCATCGTCTCGGCTATCCAGCGGTACTACCCGGACTGGATCCCGCCCGAGGACCGGCAGACCTACAACAAGTGCCTATGTCCGTTCCACGGCGAATCGCGGCCTTCTGCGTCGATCTCATTCGAGCACAACCGATTCAACTGTTTCGCGTGCGGTGCCTCCGGCGACGCGATCGACATCATCAGACACCAAGAGGAGGGCATCAGTTTTGCAGAGGCTAAGCGCCTCGCAGCGGACCTATCTCCAGGACGCGACGACTCTGTACGCGAGAGCGTTCCGAGGCAGCCCAGCCGAAGAGTATTCGGCCAACCGCGGACTAACGACCTTGGAACGACAGGGGCTAGACCCGCTACTCCTGGGATTCGTAGCCGAACCGCTCCCTGGTCATGAGGACTACTCGGGGTTCCTCGCGATCCCGTATCTGAGAACGGCAGCAGACGGCGTTCTCTCGGTCGTCTCGATCCGATTCCGTTGCATCGCCACAGATTGCGAGCATCAGGGGCACGGCAAGTACATGACCCTCGCCGGGGACAGACCCCGGCTGTACAACTCTGCCGATCTACTCGTCCCGTCGAGATTCATCTTGCTCACCGAGGGCGAGCTGGATGCGATAGCCGCACACAGGATCGGACTACCGGCGGTCGGTATCCCGGGTTCTACAGCGTGGCAGCCCCATTTCCGGGAACCGTTCCTCGGGTATGAGTCGGCAATCATCCCGGCAGATGGTGACAAGCCAGGGCGCAAGTTCGCGGTGCAGACATCCAAACATCTACCGAATTCAAAAGTCATCTACCTACCGGACGGTGAAGACGTCAACTCGCTGATCATGTCCGAAGGACCGAAAGCGTTTAAGGAGCGACTGGGGTTTGAGACCGATTGAGGTCACGGTGTACACGCGGCCGAACTGCCAACCGTGTGCGTATACCAAACGAACGCTGATCAAACAGGGCGTCGACTTCGCCGAAGTCGATATCACCGATGATCCACAAGCATTCGAGTACTTGAAATCCCATCTCGGAGTACGGGAAGTGCCCGTGGTCGTGGTGATGGAACGCGCCGATTATTGGACTGGCGCGCGAGAGGAGAAGATCCGCGAATGGACGGATCAGATGACCACGAAGAAGGACTAGACGACGATTGCAGCCTCGATGGTTGGGGATGCGAGTCAGATGAATGCGACTGCGCTGATGAATTTTTCGAAGACTGGGAAGGTGTTCAGACAGATTGAATAGCAAGGTTGATCCGCCGTACTACCAGGGTTTCAGCAACGGGGCCGAGATGATCGACATCACGGAAAACCTCACTCCCAATGCCGCGCAAGCGGTTCAGTACATCGGGCGGTCATGCCGAATGGATGGAAACAACAAGGGGGGCATTGCGGAGGACCTGAACAAGGCGCTCTGGTTCATCACCCGTGAACTGTGTCGGATCGGAGCGGAAACCCAAGCCCGGCCCCGCGACAGTTCGCGTCGTATCGCGCGGATGTGGGGCCGGATCGAAGACGTACCAGAAGGCGTAGAAGTCACCGACATCGATGGCGATGGAGTGGTGAAGGTTGACGGAATCACTTTCCGGACCTCCTATGGGCGCACCGGATTGCTTGCTGAGCGCTTCGAGACCGATGGAACTGATAACGACTACGCCCCGTTCACCGAGGTGATTGCTTGACCAAGCGAGTAGTCATCATCTCCGATACCCAGATCCCCTACGACGACCGCAAGGCGGTCAGAGCCGTGATCCGGTACATCGGCGACACCCAGCCAGACGAAGTTATCCACATCGGCGATCTGATGGACTTCCCGCAGCCGAGCCGCTGGAACAAGGGCACGGCCGGCGAGTTCGAGGGCAGCGTCTTGGAGGACTGCGAACAGGCCAAACGCCGGTTTCTGGGGCCGCTGAGAGAGGTCTACGACGGGACCGTCGGAGTCCACGAGGGAAATCATGACCTTCGACCACGAGAATATCTGAGCAAATATGCCCCGGCACTCGCAGAGTCCGGGGCATTTAACTTGCCGACACTGCTCGACTTCGACCAGTTCGGCGTGAGACTGCTTCCGGATTTCTACGACGTGGCACCCGGCTGGATTACTACGCACGGACATCGAGGCGGTATCCGGCTTAGCCAGGATGCTGGCAAGACAGCGCTGAACGCAGTGAAGCGTTTCAACAAGAGTGTCGTCATGGGCCATACCCATCGGCTAGGAACAGCGCCGCACTCTGTCGGATACGGCGGAAAGCTGGAAACCCTAACAGGATTCGAAGTCGGGCATCTGATGGATATGGGACAAGCCCAGTACCTCAAAGGTGCCTCTGCCAACTGGCAGAAGGGCTTCGGGATTCTCACCGTCGACGGCAACCACGTTCGGGCCGAGCCGATCCCGATCACGGGCAAGAAGTTCACGGTTGATGGCCGTGTGTGGACGGTGTAGGGAGTTTGTTGGATACCAAGAAGGTACAGAAGCTGATCGCCCGCGCGGGGAGCGCGGTGGTGCGGGAGTGGCCGGGCGTCATCGACGCAGAAGACCTCGGCCAGGAGTTGTGGCTGTGGATTCTGAGGAGCCGTTCGGTACAAGACAAGCTCACCGCTTCCGATGACTACCTGTCATACCGGCTGCTGGTCCAGCACGGGCACAAGATCGCAGCGGCGGAAGCCGAGAAGAACGTTCGCTTCGCGACCAACGTGCAGTACTCCACCGAGGACGTACGAAAAGCACTTGAAGGTGAATTGCGGTGGGCCGAACTACTCGATGACCTCACCTCCGCAATGGAGGTGATCCGCGAGAAGCACCCGCAGTACGCCGACGCGATCCGAAAGCGGTTCGGTGAGAAACAAAAAGGCGTCGACTACAACGCTGTCAAGCGCGGTGTCATCGCGATCACCGATGAAATGAACCGTCAGGCGCGAGTGAAGCGAGCCGAGTACGGCGACGGGCCAGGCGCAAGGCGCGTGGTCTCCAATGCAGCGGCGCAGACCGCATCGAAGGGCAACGAGTGAAAGACATCCTGGACGCCGAGCTCAACGGCAACGGCTCCATCGAGATGTACCGGGGCTGGGTTCATCCGGACATCCATTTCGACCAACAACCGGCCTTGCTGGACAACTGGTCTGACGACGATATCGAAATGTACTGCGGAAAGAGGAATGTAGCTTGACCAACGACCCGTTCGCCAACGCCACGACGGCTGACGCTGCGACCGAAGCTGAGAGCACGACCGCGGCCAAGCCCGGCCCAACTCGCCGTGACGGCAAGGTGGTCGTCACGCTCAAAGGCGGCCGAGACTTCGATGCTCCGTGGATCGTGCACCACGCCGACAGTGTCGCCGAAGCTGAGCAGCTGGTGAGGGATTCCCGAGCCCTGATGAAGCTGTCACAGGAAGCGGCAGCACATTTCGCTGGCCTCGCACCCGGCAAGCCCGCGCCACAGGGCACAGAGCCAGCTGCACGGTCCGCTCCTGCCGCCAAGCCCGCCTACCAGCAAGCACCCGGCGGGGAAGGCCGCCATTGCAAGCACGGGGAAATGGTTTTCAAGTCCGGCGTCGCGAAGAACGGCGGAAAGCCGTGGTCGGCATTCATGTGCCCGGCTCCGGCCGGCACGCCCGACCAGTGCGAGAAGCAGTGGCTTCGCTGATCTGACCTAGTAACCCCCGAGGGCGGCTCTCCTATCGGGAGTCGCCCTTCAGTCCCTAGAACCGAAACGAGAACGGGAGCACCGCACCGTGACCACTGCTGAAACCGCCTTCTTGTATCGCCGGATCGAGGATCTGGAGGCCGAGAACGAAGCACTGAAGACGAAGTACGACAACCGAAAAAAGCTGTCGCACAACGATGTCCGATGGATCCGGCGGCTAGCCGACAACGCGAAGCTCAGTCACGCGGAGCTGGCGGAGATGTACGGCGTCGGTGAGCCCAACATCAGCCGCATCGTCAGGCGCATCTATTACCCCGAGGTGGCGTGAAAGAACTCAGCTACCGGCTCCGCGGCGAGCCTGTCTATATCCGCATACCTGAGACAGACGCCGACCTCACGCAGTTCTCCGACTGGATCGACGGACACAAACGGCACCGGATCGGGATCGACACCGAGACAACCGGCCTGGACATCTACAGCGCCGGATACCGGCTTCGCACCGTGCAATTCGGCACCGGCACCGAATCGTGGGTGGTCACCGTCGAGAAGGGCCAAAAACACTGGCACGCGGCGCGTCTCGCCGTCGCACGTCTAGAACGGGTGCTCATTCACAACGCATCGTTCGACCTCCAGGTGCTCGAAAAGCACCTGGGGGTACCGATGTCGGACATGTGGCCCAGAACCACCGACACACAAATTCTCGCTCACCTGGTTGACCCGCGCGGCCAAGAAGAAGGTGGTACGGGACACAAGCTAGAACAACTCACCAGAGCCCTGATAGACCCCGTCACTGCCGACGAGGTCAAGGGGTTAATGCCGAGGTTAGCTAAGAAGTACAAGACGAACAAGGAACTGGTCTGGAAGGTTCCAGAGCTACTGGACGATCCAGAATTCATGCTCTACGCAGGCATGGACCCCGTCCTGGCACGGCGACTCTGGGACAAGCTCGAACCGAAAGTGCCGCACGACTCCGTACACCTGATCAGCTACGAGCACGAGCTAGCGCGGGTGTGCACTGAGATGGAACGAACCGGGTTCCTGCTCGATACCGCCTACACCGAGCAGTTCTCGGCGAAGCTGCGAACCGAGGAAGACGAAGCAGCGTTTCACGCACTGGCGTTCTTCGGCGTAGAGAACGTCAACTCAACCGAGCAAGTAGCAGACGCTTTGGAGGAGCTAGGCGTTCGAATCAAAGCCCGCACCGAAACCGGGAAACGGAAGGTCGACAAGGATCTCCTGGAGCAACTGGCCGAGGACGACCCCCAGATCGGCAGCGTCGGCCACCTGGTCGCAGCCGTGTCCGAAGCAAAGCGGGCAGGGAAGTGGAGAACGACTTGGATCGACGGGTTCCTGAGAGGCGCGGACCCGGCGGGCCGGGTGCACCCGAGCATCAACCCCCTTCGCGCCAGGACAGCTCGAATGAGCATCACTGGGATTCCCGCCCAGACACTCCCCTCGAGTAACTGGACAGTCCGACGATGCTTCATCGCGGACCCCGGCCAGACCGTGGTCTCTGTCGATTACCAGGCGCAAGAACTCAGGGTGCTGGCCGCGCTGAGCAGAGACCCAACAATGCGCCGCGCCTTCGCCGATGGTGCCGACCTGCACCAGATGACTGGAGACGCGGCGGGCGTCGCACGGCCGGTCGGCAAGATGGCGAACTTCCTCCAGGTCTACGGCGGCGGCGCTGGCACACTCTCCCAAAAGGCGGGCATCACCTTCCCCGCCGCTCGGCGAGTCATCGAAGGGTTCGAACGCACCTACCCGAAGGTCGCGATCCTAGCCAAGAAGCTCGAAAACGAGGCCAAGGCAAACGGATTCGTCACCACGCCGGTAGGGCGTCGGCTACCGGTCGACTCCGGTCGCTGGTACGCCGCGCTGAACTACGTCATCCAGAGCACATCACGCGATGTGACTGGCCGCGGACTGCTGGCGTTAGACGCGGCCGGATGGACTCCGTACATGCGACTCCCTATGCACGACGAAGTCGTCGCATCACTGCCCATCGAACACGCCGAATGGGGCGCAACCGAGATCGCCCGACACATGCGGATGGATCTCCACGGAGTCGACATCGACACCGACCCCGAGGTCTACGGACCGTCATGGGGTCACGGATACATGAAAGCAGCTGCTTGAACATGAAAAAGATCGTGGCCGCGGGCCTTCTGGCTTCCGGTGTCCTACTGCTGTCCGCGTGCGATCCATCCCGGGCGGGCACGGTCGGCACCGAGGTCCGAACCGTTCGACTCCCTGACGGCAGGACCGTCGTCTGCGTAGTCGCAGCCAACACCAGCGCGAAGTCCGCAGCCGTCGACTGCGATTGGCAACACAGTGGACGATGACGAACTTTTGGACCGGATCTACCAGGCGTGGTCACAGACCACAGGAGCCCAGACCGGCGCATGGTCGGCGTCCGAGGACGAGGGAATGGGCTGCTGGGACCTGTGGTGGTCCCAAGACGATGCCCAACGAAAGCCGGTCGCAGCATTCCTGAACCAAGAGAACGCCGAGTTCATCGCGGTCATCCACTCAGCACTCCCAGCGCTGATTCGCCGATTCCGTGCGGCGCTAGACGAAGCCGAACGACTCGACACCGAGAAAGACACCCTGACCGGTCAGCTCGCAGAAGCCGAACTGGCCCTTCAAAGCTTCCAGCAAGGAACCTGAATGACCTACCGAAACAAGAAGAAGCGCACCACCTACGGAACCAGTACCACCAGCTCGCCCCACTACGACACCGCGTCCGCCGCTGGCGCCACAGGGGCCTACGACTCGGACACGTCGTACTCCAACTCATGTGACTCTTCAAGCACCGGCAGCGCCGGAGGTTGCGAATGATCGACGTCCTGATCATGGGCGGTACCTGGAACCCGAACGGCGAAGGCGTCACCGGCACATTCGCTAACCACCTCGACCCTGACCTGTTCCGCTACCGCTTCGTCAACTACCCCGCCGACTACGGCCGCAGGGTCACCTACGCCGATTCTGTACGGGCTGGGCGAGACGCACTGATTCGAGCCATCCGAGAAACCCCGAATCTCGTTGTCCTAGCTGGCTACAGCCAGGGCGCAGGCATCGCCGGAGACGTCGCCGATGAGATCGGCCGCGGAATCCATCCCGACCTCGAAGTCCTCGGCGTCGCCCTGATCGCCGACCCTGCCCGCCCAGCCGGCGTCGATCTGGTCGGCCCAGACCCTGGCGGCTACGGCATCACTGGGCAACGCCGTATCACCGGGATCCCTGCATGGCACGTCGCCGCCGAAGACGACCCGATCACGGCATTGCCCGAAGGTTCGGCGCTGCGATCGGTCGCGGATCTTTCGGCCTACTGGAACATGTCGAGTCTGGATGGATTCATCCGATGGGGGCAAAGCCTCATCGAAGTAGCGACACGTAACCAGCTCCAGCAGTGGTGGTCGATCCAAAACCACCGCAAGTGGTTCGGCGTCGCCAGGCAGGCGCGGGCCTACCTCTTCGACGGACGTCACACCGACGCCTACGTATTCGAAGGCCACGCACAGCGGTTGGCCGAAGCGCTCAACGAGGAGTTCTGACCTGAAGAACCTGTTTGGGCAAGATGTTTCGTTCGGCAGTCTGCCGGAGGTTGCATGACGACAGAGCTAGTCATCACTCGGGGCTACCCCGCCAGCGGAAAGACGATGTTCGCCCGCCAGTGGGTGAATGCGAGGCCACAACGGGCACGCGTCAGCCGGGATGACTACCGACTGATGTTATTCGGCAAAGAGGGAGTTCTTTCCCTACAGGAAGAGAACCAGGTTACGGCGGTCCAGCGGGCCGCCGTTTCTCGTCTTCTGGCTGACGGCTATGACGTGATCGAAGACGGCACCAACCTTCGTAAGAGGTACGCCCGAGGGTGGGCGGAGTTCGCTCAGCGCCACGGCACGACGTTCCGGGTAGAAGACATCACCACCCCGGTCGATGTGTGCCTTGAGCAGAACTACGAACGAGCGTTCTACGGCAAAGGCCGCTATGTAGATCCAGATGCTATCCGGAAGATGGCGGCGAAGTTCCCGCTTGGGACGTGGCCGGAGATCGAAGCACTCCCGTCGACAGTGTTCGAACCGTACGTGGCTCAGTTGACGAAGCCTTTGGCGATCATATGGGACATTGACGGAACGTTGGCCCACATGACCGGTCGAAGCCCGTATGACTACACGCGTGTATCAGAAGACCGGGTAGACGATTCGGTTAGGCACATCGCGAACACGATGTATCCGAATCACCGGAACATCCTTGTCTCTGGCAGATCCGAGGATTGCCGACCCGAGACGGAACGTTGGCTCGATGACAAGGGAGTCCTGCATGACGAGTTGTACATGCGAAAGACCGGAGACAACCGAGATGACGCGATAGTGAAGTACGAAATCTTCCGAGACTCGATTGCCCCGTACTTCAACGTGATTGGCGTCTTTGACGATCGGAACCGCGTTGTCGCCATGTGGCGACGGCTGGGGCTCAAGACATTTCAGGTCCAGGAAGGGAACTTCTAGTTTGCGTCTCGACACTCCCAAGAACGAGAACTACTCGGCCGTCGTCGCTTCGGTGAAGGCGGTTCTTACGCTGAAGGGAAAGGACCGGATCGTCGGCCTGCCCCTCTACGGACACCAGGCCATCGCCCAAAAAGGCTGGGAAGTAGGCGATCTCGGCGTGTTCTTCCCCGCAGAAACGCAGCTCAGCCACGAATACGCCTCAGCGAACAGCCTGTATCGAAACGCCGATCTCAACCAAGATCCGACAACCACCGGCTACCTCGAAGACAACCGCCGGGTCAAGGCGCTGAAGTTCGGCGGGCACCGAAGCGACGCGATGTTCATGCCCTTGGCAAGCCTGGCGTTCACCGGCATCGACCCGCGCGAACTTCGCGAGGGCGACACCTTCGACACCCTGAACAACGTCGAAATCTGCCGCAAATATGAGGTACGACCACCGCGGACCACGAGCACCAAGGGAAACCTGGCGCCCAAGCCGCGACGCGTCGCCGACAGATTCTTCCCGCAACATCTCGACACCAACCAATACTGGCGACACCAACACGCGATCGAACCCGATGACTTCATCTACGTCACACAGAAGCTCCACGGGACCTCAATCCGCGTCGGGCACACCCTCGTTGAGCGCAAGCTCACCTGGCGCGAACGGCTCGCCCAACGCCTCGGCGTCACGGTTCAGCAGACCACCTACGACAACGTCTACGGATCACGCAGGGTCATCAAAGACATCAATGATCCTGATCAGATCCACCACTATGGCACGGACGTCTGGACCACCGAGGGCAAGAAGCTCGACGGACTGATCCCTGCCGGATACGTGATCTATGGCGAACTGATCGGCTGGACTTCTGACCTCTCTCCAATCCAGAAGGGCTACACCTACGACATCCCGAAGGGCCACACCAGGCTGTACGTCTACCGCGTCGCCATGGTGAACCCGGAAGGGCGGACCGTCGATCTCGCCTGGCCGCAACTCGAAGAGTTCTGCCACAGCCTCGGACTGAACCCGGCACCGCTGTTGTGGGCGGGCTACGCCGAGAACTTCCAAGTCGATGACTGGATGAACAAGCGATACCACGACGAGGGACACCCGAACGCGGTCCCGCTCGACCCCGGTACGACCGTCGATGAAGGCGTGGTGGTCCGCGTCGAAGGGCTGACCCCGGACCTGTACAAGGCGAAGGCTCCAGCGTTCTTCGAACACGAGACGCGGATGCTCGACCAGGGAATCGCTGACCTGGAATCGACTCAGGCCGAAGCGGCGTAGGGGAAGCGGAGTGCGGGGGGCCGTCGTGCCGGCCTCCCGCAACCGCGTATCCGAGACTGCTGCCAGTCTCGAAGAAGTGCCGGGGGCCGAAACTCCCGGCGTCTGTCACTGCGACGTGTGAATGAGACAGCGACGAATCCGAAGGTAGCACCGCACGACCGGTAGCCCCCGGAGAGCCCAACTCTCGGGGGTCATGCCAGGGGGTACCGGCCGGGCGCATCTAAGCCGGAACAAGCTCCAGTTCGGAGATGTCGAAGTCCGCCGCCGACTGGTCGACTGATTCGACAGTGGGCGAGTCGGCTTGATCGCGCATCACCATCGTCAGGTGGGTTACCGCGAGCAGCACCAGCGGAGGCACAGCCGAGATACCGACCGCGACCCACGAGCCAGCCGACAGGTACGCGGCCAAGCCGTTGCCTACGACCGACAGGATTGCACCGACACCGAGCAGCACCCACGCGTACCAGGCGTGTCGCCGCATCGCCGTAGCCGCGATCGTGGACACGATCACCAAGCCGTCAACGATCAACGGAAACGACCACGGATGCGGGGTGTGGTAATACGCCGCGAGCCACGACAACTCGGTATACGAAACCAGGAACGAGAACCCGCCGACCGCGACGGTTCCAGCCGTCGCCGCCTGTACTGGGGTCACCTCAAAGACGCGCGAGAGCGCACGAGATAGCATCGTGTTGCACCAACCTCAACTTGGTGTACCGCCCCTCATCGGAGTACCAATCCGGTGGGGGGCTCTTTGTTTGTCTGTCGGACTCGAACGTATGGAGTTCAGCGCCCGGCGTCAACGCACGAAAATTCGTCCGCGAGAAGGCATCCCGGTTCAGCTAACCAATAGCAATCGGCTCGCCTATGGACAATCACTGAAACCCTCACGGAAGGTTCCGAACTGTCCCAAAACACTGAATGGCTCACCCGAGCCGAAGTTTCCGCACGACTAAAAGTCTCCGTACAGACGCTTGCCAACTGGGCATGGGAAGGCCGGGGTCCACGATTCGCCCGGCCCGGCGGTGGACACTGCCGCTACCGACTCACGGACGTAATGGCCTGGGAGGACGAGCAGTTCGGAGGCTGACCGGCAGCACAGGAGATACCCCAAGGCATGGCCAAGCCGATTCCGCCGCTCAGAGCGCTACGGCCCTACGACACATGGCATCTCAAAACCAAGGATGATCGCGGCAAGTTCCTGAAGTCCAAGAGCTACGGCAAGGGCTTGCAGTGGCGCGGCGCGTACCAGGACGGGCTGCGCCATCAGCCGCACACCAAGGGCTTTACCCTCAGAGCCGACGCCGACGAGTGGGCACAGAACCAGGTGGCGTTGATCCGCACGACTGGTCTGCACGTCACCCGTGACCGGGCGAAAGTGACTCTGCGCGAATACATGCCGGAGTGGTTGAGCCTCCAAGATGTCGGCAAGTCCAGCCGCAACACCTACGGCTCGATCAACAACATCATTGGCCGATTCGACATCGCTGATCAGTGTGTTTCAGCGATCCTCGAACATCATGTACAGCGGTTCATGCTCCAGCTGAAAGCGGAGGGCATGAAGCACACAACCCGGCTGGACATCTTCAAACAGCTCAAGCGGATCATGGATGCCGCGATAGAAGCCGAACTACGCGTTCGGCAACCGTGCACCAAGCGCGCTCGGCCCGTTCTGCTCAAGGACGACGAAGTCGATTTGGACGACGACGAGGACGACGAGTCCGATGTGTGGGTGCCGGAGACCGAACAGGTCTGGGCCGTCTACGACGAGCTGAGCGCGGATATGCGTGTCGCCTTCTGGCAGGGTGCAGGGATGGGGCTTCGGGCCAAGGAAGCGTGCGGGGCGTTGATCGAGACGGCGCGTTGGGACAAGCCCGATTACAAGCTGACTCAGCAGTGGACGCAGAAGCGGGACCGGGAGGACCCGGACAAGCCCTACCAGCCTCCGAAGAGCCGGGGCTCTAGGCGAAGGTTCCCCGTGGACCCGTACGTAGCTCAGTGCCTCGTTGAGGCCCTGGACGGGCGTACCTCCGGGTTGATGCTGACCGAGAACGGGCGGCCCTTGACCTACTCGACGTTCCACCGCCGGATCACCGACGCGGCTCGGCGGGCGGGCTTGCCGGTCGGCCGCGACGGATTCCACTTCCATTCGCTGAGGCACTGGTATGTGTCCACGATGATCGCGGGCGGGATGGACGTCGTAGACCTGTGCATACGGGTGCGCCACTCGAAGGCGGATGTGACCTACGGCGTATACGCCCATCTGCTCAACCAGCCACGCGGGAAGTTCACGCTCGGGGAAGAACTCCAGCGCGGACGGCGCGAACAACGCAAACAGCGCCTCAACCTGCGGGTTGTCTAGCGGAATCGTAGAGGGATCGTAGAGCGAGCGGGATTCCACCAGCTCAACGCTGGTCACGGGCTCGCTGGCATCTAATCCAGGAGTTTACTGCCTCCTGCTGGCCTGCCCGGCCACCGCCCCAATACGGTGAGACGTATGCAACTGGATAGCTCCGAAACGAATCAGACCCCAGCACCGAACCAGCTGGACGTGGCGGTCGTCCAGTTCGCCCCCGGCACCGATCCGTCGGCCAACCTTTCCGCACTGCGCGAGCACGTCCGCACGGCGCGCGATCGGGGCGCCCGCGTGGTCGTCGCGCCGGAATACTCGATGTTTGCCGTCACCCGGCTCGACGAGCGTGTCGTGGCCGTCGCCGAACCGCTGACCGGGCCGTTCGTCACCGGACTCGGCGCGATCGCCCGCGAATTCGGGGTGCATCTGGTGGCCGGAATGGTGGAGCAGGGCGAGCCCGGCGGCGGCCGGATCCGCAACACGCTCGTCGTCCTCGGGCCCGATGGAGCCCTCGCCACGGTGTACCGGAAGGTGCACCTCTACGACGCCTTCGGACACCTCGAATCGGAGACGGTGGAGGCGGGCCCGATCACGGAACCGGCCACCTTCGATGTGGCGGACGTGACATTTGGTTTGCAGACCTGTTTCGATCTGCGCTTCCCCGAGGGCATCCGCCGGGTGGCCGCGGCGGGCGCGCAGGTGCTCGTGCTGCCCGCGCAGTGGATCCCCGGTCCGGGCAAGGTCGATCAGTGGACGACGCTGGTGCGTGCGCGCGCCATCGAGAACACCGTTTATGTGGTCGCGGCCGACCAGGCGGCGCCGCGCGGGGCCGGGGCGTCGATGATCGTCGATCCGACCGGGGCCGTGCTCGCCGAGATCGGCGACGAACCGGGGGTGCTGACCGCGAGTGTCGATCTCGATCACCTGGCGAAGGTTCGCACCACCAATCCGAGCCTCGCGTTGCGGCGGTTCGCGATCACGGAGCGTGGCTGACGCAGCGATGCGCAGCGATCGGGGCTGTTGCCGGGCCGCGGTCGCGCGTAGCGTTTTGATGGATGATCTACCCCGATCGGACACTGGCCGGTCGCGCGCTCGCCACGCATCTGGAGGACCTGCGCGCGGCCTATCCGCTGCTGCTCGGTCTGCCGCGCGGCGGGGTTCCGGTGGCCGCCGCGGTGCGTGACGTCATCGGCGGTGACCTCGACATTCTGCTGGTCCGCAAGCTCGGCGTGCCGTGGCAGCCGGAGCTGGCGATGGGCGCCATCGGCGAGGACGGCGTGCGGGTGCTCAACCCGGACGTGTTGTCGCACGCCGGGATAAACCAGCGGGAGTTCGCCCAGATCGAAGACGCGGAACGGGCGGAACTGGATCGGCGCCGGGCGGTGTGGCGCGGCGACGCGAAACCGATCCCGCTCGACGGGCGCACCGTGGTGATCGTGGACGACGGCATGGCCACCGGCGCGACCGTGGTGGTCGCCTGCCGCGTCGCGCGCCTGCACCAGCCGAGCCGCATCGTGGTCGCCGTGCCGGTCTCCTCCGCCGAAGCGTTGCGCCGCGTCGCCGCCGAGGCCGACCAAGTGGTCTGCCCGCTGGTCCCGGACTCGCTCGGCGGTGTCGGCACCGCCTACGAAGACTTCCACCAGCTAGAGGACGCAGAAGTCACCACCCTGCTCACCTGACGCGCCACCCGCACACTTTCTGATTTCCCGCACATGAAATCGCATGCGATTCCCGGTGCGGGAAATCAAAAGGTGTGCGGCGACGGGGTTTACCAGCGCTGGGCGTAGGTAATGGTGCGCTCGGCGGCGGTGACCATCGGGCGCAGCTGGGCGATCAAGCCGTGCGCGGTGACCGGAACGATGTCGACGTCGGTGCCGGTGCGCACCGAGTAGCGGCCGTCCTCGCACACGTCGATCCAGCAGAGCACCCCGAACGGGCGCAGCTCGCCGTCGCCGCGCCGGGCCGACACCACGATCTGGCCGATGCCGTCGCGCGGCTGCCGGAGCATCCTGCGGATGCGGGCGGGCACCGTCGGCCCGGCGACCGGCACGGTGACCAGGTCGCGGCTGTCCTCGCCGACCCGCGCCAGCGGTGCGGTCAGCCGGGGTGTGGTGCCCGGGGAGTTCTCCGGCAGCATCGAAACCACCCGGGCGGTCAGACTTTTCACACTGCCGACGAACAGCCGGATGTCACCGCCGTGGTCCGCGGTCGCGCCGGGACGCTGCGCCGCCACCACCGCGACATTGCCCGCCGCGGCACCGAGCACCCGCACCGGCCGGACGACCGCATCATCCGGTCCCGGCGTGCTGTCGCGCTCGCCGTACACCTCGATCCGCAGTTCCGGCGCGCCGAGCACCCGCAGTGCCGCCTCCAGGTCGGCGTCGAGCACCCGATCGCACCAACTGTGCAACGCCGGTAGTTGCGCGTCCCGCTCCTCGGTGTCGCGCGCGGAGAGCCGAACGGTCAGCGGATAGGGCATCCGATCGCCGTCGGTGCGCGCCCAGGCCAGCGCGAACTGGTCCGGCGTCAGCGTCCAATTCACTCCAACTCGGTCCACTCGCCGAGCACCGGTGGCGTGGTCGGATCGATGGCGCCGATCAGCTCGCCGTTGTCGTCGGCCGGTTCGAGGAAGGTCGGCAGATCGTCGAAGTGGAAGTCGTCCTCGTCCTCGTCGTCGTAGCGGGTGGCGCGGGCGGTCGCGTTCGCGGCGTTCGCGGCCACGCTGGATCCTTGACGCGGTGCGTCGCCCATGGCCATCGCACCGCCCATCAATCCGCCCATCGCGCCCGCGCCGAGCCCGGTGACCGCGTCATTGGTGCTGTCCCTGCGCCGTTCGTCGCGTTTGCGTTGCTCGTCGGGCGCGGCCGGGGCCGCGGTACCCGGCACGACGACCTGCGGGGCCGCCGACGCGGTGGTGGTGTTCGGTGCGGTGATCGCACTGGAGCTCTGCGCGGTGCTGGCCGCGCCCGTGGTCTGTGGAGCATCTACTCCGGCGGCGGTGACATGCGGGGGCGTCGGTGCCGAAACACTTCCGGTGACCGCATCGGCAACACCGTTCGCCGCGGCAACCGTCGCAGGCGTGGTCTCGGTCGGCCGCTCTTCGACAGCGACAGCTTCCTCGGCCTCCGGTGCGGCTACCGGCTCGCCGACGAGACGGCTGGTGTCCGAGGGCGTGTCCAACGTAACCGTAGGCGTGACAGGGCTTTCCGCGCCGAGTCCGGGCCCGGCGATCTTCGCGACCGGTGTCGTATAGGTGGTGACTTGCACGTCGCCGGACTGCTGGTCCCCGAACGCGGGCACGTCGGTACCCGTCGGGATGAACACACCGGCGTAGATGTCGTTCATCGCCCGCACGATGTCCTGGCGCGTGTGCTCGGCCGACTTCTGGTCGGCGATATTGCTGGTGGCCTGCGTCGGATCCAGCAGCGCCGCACCGAGATCGGGCGCCTTCTCGGTCGGCGCGGACACTGCCGCCCGCAGCGCCTCGGCCGCGTCGCCGGCCTGACCGAGCCGTTGCGAGACCACCGCGAGCACGTCCGCGAGATCCTGACCGGTCTGCTCGAACGCGTGCACCGCGTCGGCTGCTTTCTGCGCCGCGCCGCCGCGCCAACCGTCGGCGATGGCTGCCCGGACCTCGAGGTGCGCCTGCGCGACCGCGTCGGCCAGTCCGGCGGCCGCGTCGCCCCAGGCCTGCTGTCCACCCGCGAGCACCGCGGGCTTCAGCAGCTGGACCTTCTCGTGGATTTCGCGATGGGTCATACTGTCGAAGATCTCGACGTTCGGCGCGTAGGGCGGGTCGTTGCGCCGGACGAACGTCTGCCCTGGCGTGTGCGGCAATCTACGCATGGGCGGTTCCTTCCGCGTCGATCCGGCCGACCGACGCGGCGAGCAGGGAGTCGGCGCCCTGGTAGGCCGAGCCTGCGGCGCGGAAGGTCAGCGCCAGTTCCCTGGCGGCTTCGGCGTATTCCCACAGCCGCGTGAGCGCGCCGTGCGCCTTGTTCTCGAAACCCGCGCGCAGTGCGTCACCGGAGGCGAACCCGCCGAACCCCGGCAGCGACGAGGCGGCGCTGAGTAATCGCATCTGTTCTTCGATCTGGTTGGCCAGCTGCTCGTAGCGGCGCGCGCACTTTTCATGCACGCCCTCGGCCACCAGCATGCGGTCGATCCACAGCTCGCCGTCGTCGACCGCGGTGTGCAAGGCGGCGACGGTGACGCCGGGCGCCGTGACTATGGACAGATCCGGGCGTCCGACACCGTTGGCGTTCTCGTTCGATGGCACCTCGACGTCCCCCTTCCTCATCTCTGAGCGAGGCTCAGTTCACGGGCGCCGTGCCAACCCCACGACGACACCCTGCATCCAGTCCGCGATGTCGGCAGCGACCCGCGCGTGCACCGGCTCGTGCAGCAGATCGTGCCCGGCGTCGGCGTACGCCCGTAAATCTACCGATTCGTGGCGCCGAGTCCATACCTTCACCGCATCAATCGGCGCCCGCCGGTCCTCGACCCCGTGCACGGCGAGCACCGGAAGGTGGCGTGGCAGTGCGGAACCCGGCGCGCCGGGGGCGCCACCGCCGAGTGCCCGTTTCGGCACGCCGGACAACACCACGCCGGTCACCGCATCGGTCGGGATGGCGGGTCGCAGCGGATAGTCGCGTTCCACAATCGTCGAATCCGTGGTCGTCTCGCCCCGATCCGGCACCGCGGCACCGAACATGCCGAGCACGGTGACCGCGCCGAGCGAATGGCCCATCAAGATCAAGGGGGGTTGCGGCTCGGTCGCCCGTACGAGGTCGAACAGCCGCCGCGCGTCCGCGACGAGCTCGGCCAGCGTGCCCGGTTTGCGTGGATCGCCCTCGCTCAGTCCGTGACCCGAGGTATCCAGTGCCCAGGTCCCGATGCCTGCGGCCTTCAGCGATCGCGCGAAGCGGTGGTAGTGGCCGCTGTGCTGGCCTAGCCCGGGTAGCAGCAGCACTGTCGCAACGCGGTTTTCGCTCGGCCACCGCCGATAGTGCATCCGGCCACGGGCGCCGTCGAAAAAGGGCATGCCGAGATCTTGTCAAAGATCTTGGCGCTCAGTGGACTTCACGATGACATCGCACCGGCGCCGGACCGCCTTCGCCCCGGCCAGGGTCGGTATCGGGCCGGACGGACATTGTCCAGGTGGCTAGACTGCCCGCAGATTGCTGTGTCGGCTTGCAGAGACCGAGGTGCCCGTTGAGAAGACTCCGTCGCCCATTGCCCCGGCGGTCCCTGCTGTGGCCGGCGGCGCTGGTCGCCCTGGCCTGCACCGCACCGGTCGCCGCCGCTGAGCCGGTCGCCGCCGCCGTGCTGCGTCT
>NZ_BJXA01000043.1 GCF_007990755.1 Nocardia ninae NBRC 108245
GCCGCGCTCCTCACCACCGTGCAGGTAGGTATATAAACCTATAGTAACTGTGAACATGGCAGAGGCAACCCCGAGTTCGCGGTTCTCTCGCACACTTGACGCCCGTGCTCTACCGTGACCAGCGGCAGGTTCACTATCCGAAACCAAAGGAGATCAACCCGTCATGGGCGAAGTGGATGCCGCAACGATGGAGCCGATGTGGCCCGAGGGCGCGAGCGACGAATACATCACGGCCCGTATCGAACTGGCGAAAGCCGAGCGCACGCTGCGCGATCAGATCGAGGACGTGGCCGCCGCGCGCCGACGTGTACCCCCGGGGCTCCTCGTCGACGACTACTCCTTCGCCGAGGGCCCGGCCGACCTCGGCCAGCCGGAACCGATCCGGACCACGACACTGCGAGAGCTGTTCGGGCAGCACGAAACCCTGGTCGTTTACCACCTGATGTTCCATCCGAACGACGACGAAGCCTGCCCGATGTGCTCGCTGTGGGTCGACGGATTCCAGGGCGTCGCCCATCATTTGGGCCAGCGCACCAGCTTCGCCGTCATCGCCAAGGCGCCGCTGCCGAAGCTGCGCGAGTGGGCCCTGCGGCGCGGATGGGACGGGCTGCGCATCCTCTCCAGCCACGACACCACCTTCAACGCCGATCTGAACGCCGAACGGCCCAACGGTGATCAGCGACCGATGATCAGCGTCTTCACCGCCGAGGACGACGGGGTGCGGCACTTTTACACACTGCCCGCGAACTTCCACGACGACACCCAACGCGGCATCGATCTGCTGTCCCCGGTGTGGAACATCCTCGATCTGCTACCCGCAGGCCGCGGCGAGTGGTACGCCGAGAACCACTACGCCGGCCGCGAGCGCCGGGCCTGATCGGTACCGACGCCGAACCTTATGCGGCGCCCGCGAACTCAGCGCGCCGAACGGGAGGCGCAGTTCGGTACAGGCGACCCGCCGGACCGAAGTGGTAAGCAGCTCCGATCCGGCGCTACCGTAAGCGAGTGGCAGCAAAGGCGATTTCCACGGCGCAGGCCATCATCGAGGTAGTGCTCGAGCTGCTGGACTCCGAGGGGTACGACGCCGTTCAACTCAGGGAGGTCGCCCGTCGCGCACACGTCTCCCTGGCCACGGTCTACAAGCATTTCCCTGATCGCGACGCGTTGATGATCGCCGCCGTCGAGCGTTGGATGGCGACCAACAGCTACGCGGGCATGGAACAGCCGCCCGCGCACGAAAGTTTGTATGACGGATTGATGCGCGTCCTGGGGTACGTCTTCGAACCGTGGGAACGCAATCCGCGGATGCTCGAGGCCTACCACCGGGCCCGGGCCACCGAGAACGGACACCGGCTCGACAATCAAGGCATCAACGCGATCTTGCCGGTCGCCTCACCGCTGTTCGAGCGCGCCGACCCCTCTTACCTCGAGGACGTCGCGTTGATCCTGGCCAATATGGCCTACGCGCTGATCGGGCGGTATGCCGACGGCAGTCTCGAAATCACCGAGATATTGCCCATTCTCGAACGCACTGTCCGTCGTCTGACCAGTGATAACAGCGCAGATGCCGCCGCGGCGACCGGCCCAGCTCCCGGCAACGACGCACCGCGCTGGAGCGTGAATCCGGCTCTCGCGGCGCCCTTCCTGCCGAGCCCGCAACCCGGCAGCTGAACCAACGGTGCGACCGCATCCGGAGACCGGGGGCCGCCGAGTCGGCGTGAACTTCAACAGTTTCCGGCGGTTCCCCACCGACCAGTAACCGTGTTACTGTTCCGGGCATCGCACCGCCGTGACCCGAGTCATACGTCATAGCTATCGCGACTCAGTTCAGGGCGGCGACGTTGCCGGGCAGGAAGCGGAGAGTCATCACATGTACGAGCAGCACGGGTTGCGCACGCGGGCGAAGGCACTGTCTCGGGTGGCAGCGGGTGCGGTGGCAGCGGCGTGCGCCGTCGCCATCGGCGGAGTCGGCATCGATACACAGCAGGCGGCAGCCGCTCCGGTGAGTGCGTTCTACACACCGCCCGCGCAGATTCCGGCCACCCCTGGCGCGATCATCAAGACCGAACCCATGACCATCCTCGCGACTCCGCCCACCGCGGCAGGCTGGCCGGTCCAGGCACAGCACGTTATGTATGCGAGCCGACTGCAGGACGGCACGCCGACCGCGATCACCGGCACCTACATCGAGGCGTCGGGCCCATGGCGCGGCGCGGGGCCGCGCCCCACCGTCGTCATCGGCCCCGGCACCGCGGGTCAAGCCGACCACTGCGCCATGTCGGTGGCCTTCGCCAGCGGCGTGACCCTCTCCGCCGACCCGTCGGTCTCCTTGTCGGCCAACCAAGAACTGCCCTCTTCTGCCGTGTGGAGCGCACTCGGCGCCAGGGTTCTGGTCACCGACTACATCGGACTCGGCACGCCGGGCATGCACACCTTCGCCAATCGCATCGAAGGCGGCCACGCGATCCTCGACGGCGCCCGTGCCGCCAACAACCTCGGCGGCGTCGGACCCGAAACGCCGCTCGTCTTCTGGGGTTACTCCCAAGGCGGCGGCGCCACCGCCGGCGCCGCGGAACTGCTCCCCTCTTACGCACCCGAGCTGAACCTCAAAGGAACCTGGGCCGGCGGACCCGTCGCCGACCTGACGGCCGTCCTCGAGCGCATCGACGGCGCATTGATCGGCGGCGCAATCGGATTCGCGATCAACGGCCTGCTCGCCCGCTACCCCGAGCTGAACGCAGCGGTCGGCCGGGTCACCAGCCCCGCGGGGCGCGACATGCTGCACACCCTCAGCACCGAGTGCATCGGCGACGTGATCGTCAAGCAGCCATTCCTGAAAACCAGCTCGCTGACCATCGACGGCCGCCCCCTCATCGAGCATCTGCACGACATCCCCGAGGCCGCCCCCGCACTCGCCGAACTCCGAGCGGGCAGCGTCGCACCGACCACCCCAGTGCTGATCACCAGCGGACTCAACGACGACACCGTCCCCTACAACCAGGCCCGCAGGCTCGCCGAAGACTGGTGCGCCAAGGGCGGCACCGTCACCTTCCGCACCAACAACCTGCCCCCGATCTTCTCCGGCGCCACCATCCCCAACCATTTCGGACCCGAAATGATCGACGGATTCGGGCCGGACAATGCGATCACCTACCTGCTCGATCGCCTCGCCGGCAAACCGGTCGCCGGCTGCACCATCGACTGAATCACCTTGCGCCGCTGACGAATCGGCGCTGACCGACCTTCGAGCCGCCAGCAACGGCTCGCGTCTTGCCATGCCCTCATCCGCTCCGGGCAGCAATTCAGCGCTCGGTTTCGACGCCACCATCAACGGCTCGTGCCTCGCCATGCCCTCATCCGCTCCGGGTAGAGGTTCAGTGCGCGGTTTCGACCGACGATTACCACCGAAAGCATTGTTATGAAAGCGATTTCGCGCCGGTCACTGTTGACCGGTCTCGCCGCGACCGGCGCCGCCGCCATGGTCCGGGCGCCGCACGCCGCCGCCCAGGTGAACCACATTCCGTTGACCCACGAGGACCACCGCGTAGTGATCGTCGGCTCCGGCTTCGGCGGCGGCGTCAGCGCGCTGCGGCTGGCCCAAGCGGGCGTGCCCGTGACCGTGCTCGAGCGCGGGCTGCGCTGGCCGACCGGGCCGAACGCCGAAACGTTCCCTCGGGCACTGGCGCCGGACAAGCGGTTCCTCTGGTATCGCTCCAGCCCCAACGTTTTCGGGCGGCCGATGGTGTTCGACCCCTACACCGGCCTGGTGGAGGCGGTGCCCGGCGAGAACATGACCGCACTGTGCGGGGCCGGCGTCGGCGGCGGTTCCCTTGTCTATCAAGGGATGTCGCTGCAACCCGCCGAGACGGTGTTCAATACCCATTTCCCGCAGGAGCTGGATTGGGCACTGATGAACCGAGTCCACTTCCCGAGGGTCGCGAAGATGCTCGGCCTAGCCGAAGCACCCGATGATCTGATCGCCTCCGAGAATTACCGGGCCGCAAGGGTATTCGCCGACCGAGTCCGTAACGCGGACCTGCCGCTGTCGAAGATTCCCATGCCCATCGACTGGGATTTCGCTCTCGCCGAACTGCGCGGAGAAATGAAGCCGTCCTACACCAACGGCGACGGTGCCATGGGCGTCAACAACGGCGGCAAACACTCGGTCGACGTCACCTACATCGCCGCCGCCGAAGCCACCGGCCTGGCGCGAGTCGAAACCCTGCACGAGGTAACCGATGTCGAGCGGGCCGCCGACGGACGCTGGAAAGTCCACGTGCAACGCCTCGACACCATCGGCACCGTGCTCGAACACAAGGTCCTGACCACCGGCGCCCTGATCATGGCCGCCGGCAGCCTGAACACCACCCGACTACTGATGCGGGCAAGCGGCAAGGGCCTGATCCCCGACCTACCCGACGCCCTCGGCCAGAACTGGGGCTCCAACGCCGACCGAATCTACGTCTGGACCGATCCGTCTGCGGAATTCGGTGCGCCACAAGGTGGCCCGGTGGTCTTTGGCAGTCTCAACTGGACCGATCCGAACACCGCCCACACCGTCATCCAAGCCTCCATCCCCCCACTCTCCCTAGACCCCCGCAGCACCATGCTGGTCGGCTACGGCGTCAGCGAAAGCCGCGGCACCTTCACCTACGACACCAGCCGAGACGACGCGATTCTGCGCTGGCCCACCAACGGCGACAACCACATCCAGCGCCACCACATCGGCCCGGCAGTACACAAAATCGCCGGCCCCGACAGCACGCTCATCGACACCAACACCCTCTTCCCCACCACCTGGCACCCACTAGGCGGCGCAAGCATGGGTGCAGTTTGCGACCTCGAAGGCCGAATCCACGGCCACCCCGGCCTCTACGTCCTCGACGGCGCACTGATGCCCGGCAACACCGCCGCCTGCAACCCCTCCATGACCATCGCCGCCGTCGCCGAACGCGCCCTCGACAAGATCGTCACCCACGATATCGGCTCACTGATCTGATCGGTGGATGGCGAGAGAACGTGACCATAGCGGAGTCATCGACGGCGGCCGAATTTAGCCGATAGCCGAGCGCGAACCCGCAGAGTGGCGGCCGTGCGCCACGGCGGCGGAGTGCGATCCGGGCTCTGCTTCGAAATCCTGCTTACAGGGCGACCTGTGGCCACCTCGATCGCGGACTTGCGTCGAGGTGGCCAGGCGATTCGATGCTGAAGAAGTTACGAGACCATCGCTGCTGCGGCGAGACCCTGTGCACAGCCGAGGAACATTCCAGAAATCACCCCTTGAGGACCCGCAAACATTCCCACCACAGCCGCGACTGTGCCACCGGACAAGCAGGCGTCAATCCATATATTTCGCTTACCATCGGGAAGCTTGTTCCCATTAATCCAGTAGGGCGCACCCCAAACGTCACATCGGCCGCTGACAGGAGACTTTACGAGGCAATTCTTAGCGTAGTATCCGGCAGGTGCGGCTTGAGCCGAGGGAGCCTGAGCGACTTGAGAAATTCCAACCGCTCCGAATATAAGTACCAGGGCGAGGATCAAGGTCGACAGCGCACGGTGAAAGGTTCTTACAGATGCAGCGGTGCGGTTCACAGTAAATTGCCCCTTTCGAGCATTCATGAACAATAAATCTGGTCACATTACGACGTCAACTACGTAGTTGAGTGTAGGTTCTCCAGAACGGAACCGCCTGAGGAATAGCTGAGAGAGACGGGCATGGATATCGCCCGGTCGGTTTCTTTTGAGATTTTCCACAGCCATCGGAGGTGAATTCATCCGACGATACCATCATTGGCGAACTCGACGACTTGTGCGGCTGTAAATAATCCAGTTCGTTAAGGCACCACTGGTTGAGGACAGCGCACCAGCACAAACAACGTAGCCAGGCCAATTATCGTCGGGTGGTCGCCACAACTGCGGCACACGCACCGCGGCCACACCGGCTCGGGTGCTCGATCTCTAAATCGGCCGGCAGCCTACGGCCAGCCCCCGTACCGATGAGTTCGAGCTGTTGCACCTGGCTGCGGCTGGCTCGCCAGCGCCGCGCGTCCAGGCAACGGCGAGTGTTCCAACCGCGAACCGAGGGCCAGACTTCGTCGGCGGGTCGAGGATCCACCGCCAGCACCTACGTACCCACCGTTGCCTACCGCAGCGGCACCAGCAGGTCCGCCTGCCCATCAAGGCCCCATCAATCCCGAGACGATTATCGCGGCTTTCAGCCATACCGGTCGGGATGCTGTTACGAATCCAGTCCTCCGCTGTCGGTTCTTCAGCGGACACCGCAGCATCCGTGTTGTGCAGATAATGAGAGGGGAAATTCTGAGAAGCGAGGAGCATATGGGAGGCGGTATCGCCTACTCGAGGTGTGAACCGTGGGCGTTGTCGAGACACGCACCACATCGGCGCGACCAGAAATGGCCTTCAGAACGGCCGATACCGACACGACGGAGGACAACGCCAAGCCCGAACGCCGCGCCGGTGGAAGCGGTGACCTTGGCCTTCTCCTTGACGGTGGCAGTGCTCGCGGTAATCCTCACCGGGTGGCTCTGGTCGCACCTTCTCGGATTCCACAATGGCACCACCACAGGCCATACCGCTACAGGAAATGCAGGCCAGCACAACCGATTTACCGCGTCGCTCCGCGTGCGGGTTCCAGGCGTGCGGATCGAGATCACCGGGGTCGATGTACTGCTCGGCTTCTTGGTAAGCCTCCTGACGTTCATCGCCACGGCGCTGATCGGCGGGAAGTCCGCCTACACCCTCTTTATCGAGCGCTGGGGCGTCGACCCGGGACAATTCTATGCCCTCTTTATATTCAGCGCGTTCATCGCCCTCCTGCTGTCCGCGGCGCTCTTCGGATGCGTCCGGGTGGCCACCCTGCTGCAGAGGCCGCACCAGCTGGCGCGTGAACATGCCGACCGAATCAGCGAACTGGAACGTTCCGTCAAGAACCTGGAACGTTCGGTCAAGAAGAACAAGAATGGCCGCCGGATATGACATCCGCTACGCAAGACGAGCTGAAACACCCTCGTTCGATCGCTGTGGTCTCAGGTAAGGGTGGCGCAGGCAAAACACTGATCACCATAGGACTCGCGCAACTGCTCGCGAGCAGAATTCCGCCGGACCTGGCGCCGGTGGTGCTGGCCGACGGCGATCCGGTAACAGCGGGACTGTCGTATGCGCTCGACCGCGGTACCCACAGCGATACCAATGGGTTCCTCGACTTCGCGCGCTCTGTCACGGCCGAGGAAGACATGTCCGCAATATGGCGCCTGTTGCGACCTCTCGACGACACCGACCTCGCGCGGACACGCTGGGCTTACCTGTCCGTTGGTCTCCACGAGAGCCTGATCGAAGAGTTCACTGAAGACCAGCTCACACAACTTCTCGGTGTGATGACCAAACGCCTCGCGGAGCTGGGACGTTGGACGCTCGTCGACTGCCGGGGCGGGTTCGACAACGACACCCTGGCGATCTGCCGTCGCGTTGAAGAGATCATTCTGGTTGTCGAGCCTGATATCTCCTCGGTGCAGAGCAGCCGACATCTGGTCGATGTGCTCGCTCGCCAACAACTCCTGGGCAAGCTTGGCGGATTCATCGTCAACAAGGCCTTCGAGGATCCGACAGCATTGGCTCGGTCAACATTGTTTCGCTCACCATGTCTTGCGACGGTACCTTTCGACATCGAGACGGCGCGGCGTACGCTGGTCGGCCATCTGCCGAACCCGGAATCGCTGTTTTTGAACCACCTTTCAAGCGCGCTCGGCCATTTCGACCGAGATCTGTCGACAGGCTCGGTTTACAGGTTACCGATGAAGCAGTTCTCCTCCAACAATCTGTCACCCGATCTGGTACGAGGCGAGCGGGTTGCCCTGTTCATTTATCTCATCATCGCTATCTCTCTGGTGCTGCGCAATGCCGAGCCGGACGAAATTTCGTCGACTGCCGCGCTCGTCTCGTTGGCCGGATCAGGTGCAATATTGGGAAGTTCGCATATTCGCCGATTGATTGGAGCGCAACTTGCCAAAATAGTCTCCCGATCGCTGCAGACCAGGAAACACCATGAATGACCATGCTGCCGAAAAATCCCCAAGTGTAACAACTCGCTTCACCCGAGGGGCCGAAAAGACTTCACGGCTCGTGCACGAGAGATGCCTCGCGCAGCTCGATGTCGCCGATCTTCATTACATCGCATTGTATCGAGATAACGAGCTCCAATTCCGCATCGATGTACTGGCTCATCCCCAGCTCGCTCTCTACTTTCGGCGCTCGACGCCGTCGATGCGGCGTGACGAATACGAAAAGATCGGTCGCCGCTTCGGCTACCTGACCTATCAGTGGAACTCGAATCTGCGAGACGTCGAGAGCGGCGTACTCATCCGTCTGGTATTCGACGTGGAGATGGGTGCAATATACTATCATCGGATCGCCGAAGACCAGCACCTCATCGGGGTGACGCTCGCACAGCGGAAGGTCAACGTCACCGATGCAAAACTGCGACGGCTAGTCGATACGATCCGAACCGACATGGGACTTCATCCGATTGTTGAACTGGAGGAGGTCGTCGAGCAGCGAGACGAGTGATGACCAAACAGACCGTTCGGCTCCTTTTGCTCCTCGGCGTAACCCTCGCCGGATACTCGCTCGCACGCATCCTCAACTGGGAGCATGCCGATAGCAATCCCGTATACGGAGTGAGCGTACTCGTATTGCTCGCTATCGGCCTCTACGGCAGTACATACGGCATCGATCTCGCGAAGGCACGCGAAGAGATACGGCTGATTCTGGCTGTCGTCACTGTCGGTGTACTGCTGAAATCGGCGTTGATCGGGGCTACCATATGGTTGCTGACTGCGGACATCAGATATCTCGCACTGGGTGTTGTGGTAGCCCAAATAGATCCGTTATCTGTCGCCTCGATACTCGACGACCCTCGGCTGTCGCCACGCGCCAAGACCATCCTTGCCGCCTGGGCATCATTCGACGACCCCATGACCGTCATACTGGCCCTGTTCATAACTCCGATCGTCGCACAGGCCGCCGGTGTCGAGGTCGTCGACGGTGCGGGATCGTCGTGGTATGGGGCGTCCGGCTACATTCTCACCACCTTGACGAACATAGTATTCGCAGGTGCGGGTTTACTGCTGTGGAAATTCGCTGCCGCCCGTCCCGAGACCATACGCACAAGTTTGCTCGCGGTACTCGGGGCGGTCGCCGTCTGGGGTCGCTGGATGCTCGGATTCGCGCTGATCGGGTTGTTCTATCGTCCCGATATCGGACGTTTTATCCCAGCGGCAGTGAATCTGGCACTGATGCTGTCTGCCTTCGCGTCCGGGTTGATTCTCGTCGACGGCGTGTCCATAATGCACGGAGTCCTGCTCGGCATCGCAGCATTCGGGTCACAGGTTCTGATCGGCTGGCTGCTGACCATTCGGCTCAACAGGCAAGACCAACTACATCTGTCGTTCGCACAGCAGAACGGCATCACAGCGATCATTCTGGGCCTCTTAATCGAGCAACAGTTTCCCGGAACGGTCGCTGTCGTCGTCCCGGCGATATTTACCGTCAACGTCCTGCACCTACTCAGCAACAGCGTCATCGACCGCCGTACAGCACCACTGTGAACACGCTGCCCGACGCGAATTCAGGCCAGGTGCAACTACCGCGCGGTGATCGCCTCGATCAATTCGTAGGCCAGGTCGAGGCGGACGCCGTCGGGATTGCGCAAACCTTTGTCCGCGTACCAGGATTCGTCGGCCTCCGGGTGCGGACCGCTCACCCCTACCCGGCCCTTGCTGTCGCCGCTGTTGTCTGCCTGCATGTCGCCGCGCGGGGCGGCCTGGTCCGGCCAGGTACCGGTCGGCAATGGGGTGGCCGAGCCGTCGCCGTCGCGCAGGTGGCGATCGAAGAACGCGGCGAGCATCGGGTCCCAGATCGGCACTCCGCCTACGGCGTTAGCAGTACGCGCGCACCGGACTGACTGGTCGGGGCGTACATACAACGACACTGCAGTTGACGCCGAATCCGGCTGTGCGACTGCGTGAGTCGGCTCAGAGGAGCAGGACTCGGCGTCCGCGAGTATGTCCGGCCTGACTGTCCGCGTGCGCGGCGGCGGCTTCGGCGAGCGGGTAGGACTGCGCGACCGGAATGCGGAGTTTGTCTCGAGTGATGAGGTCGACGGCTTCGGCGAGCGCCTCGGGCATGTTGCCGCCGGTGCCGGCGAAGCGGATGCCGAGCATGGGGGCTTCGAGGTCGGCGATGGTGATCACCTTGTCCGGGTCACCGGTCAGGTCGAGCAGTCCGCGAATCACGCCCGCCCCGTTGAGATCCAGCGCGGCATCGACGCGGCCGAGCTCACGTACCCTCTCGACCCAGCCCGGGCCGTAGGTGGTGGCGTGGGCGCCGAGGCTGCGCACGTAGTCCTGGTTGGCGGGGCCGGCGGTGCCGATCACTGCAATGCCTCGATCGCGGGCGATCTGCAACACCGCCGATCCGACCCCGCCGGCCGCGCCACTGACCAGCAGTGTCTGGCCGGGTTGGACGCCGACCAGACGGAGGATCCGCAGCGCGGTCTCGACCACCGACGGGTACCCGGCGGCTTCGGCGAAGGTCAGCCCCGGAGGTAAGCGCGTCCACGAAGAGAGGACGGCGAACTCGGCGTAGGTGTTCGAACCGCGGCCGAGCACGGAGTCGCCGACCGCGACGCCGCTGACTCCGATGCCGACCTCGTCCACCACGCCGGAGGCGTCCTGTCCGACGCCCGCGGGTAGGTGGATCGGGTTGATCCGCTGGAACTGGCCCTCGCGGACCCGCCAATCGTGGGGATTCACACCCGCCGCACGCACGGCGATTCGTATCTGACCAGGCCCCGGATGGGGTTCGGCCACGTCTACCAGTTCCAGGACATCCGGGCCGCCGTACTCGGCGAAGCGCACTGCTTTCATGCATCGAACATAACGCTATCCGTTAGTGTTTTGCAACGGTTAGTGATTTCAATCGGTTACCGATTCGCACCTGATAGCATCAGCACGTGACAGCGCCGACCGTCGGACGTCGCGAGCGCAAGAAGGCCGCGACCCGCCAGAAGATCGCCGATACCGCCCTGCGGCTTTTCCTGGAACGCGGCTACGACGCGGTCGGCATTCGCGATGTCGCCGCGGAAGCCGACGTAGCCGTTACCACCCTCTTCTCCCACTTCGCCTCGAAAGAGGCCCTGGTCTTCGAGCAAGAAGAGAACTTCGACCGACGCCTCACCCTGGCAGTCACCGACCGCTCCCCCGATGAACCACTCATCCCTTCACTGCACCGCGAAATCCATGCCATCGTGCGGCACTGCGCGTCCGACGAAGCCGGCCCGCTCTGGGACATGATCGACCGATCGCCCGCGCTGCGGCAGTACGAGGAGTCCATGCGGTTGCGCTACGCGGACTCGCTGGCCACCGCCATCGCTGCCGACCTCGACCTGCCGCCGACGACGACGCACTGCCGGGCTATCGCAAGGTTCGTGATCGACGCGTACGCGCTGGCCCGCGCGGCCGCCGACCCGGACGCCGCGTTGGACGAGATGTTCCGGATGATCGAGGCGGCGTGGGAGGTCGCCTTGTCGAATCGCTGAGATTCGGCACTTTCAGTCAGCGGCGGCCGTTCGTGTTGCCGTCCTCCATCGCATCATCTTGTCGGCGGCGTCGCGCTGGCCCTTGCCGTACTCGCCGAATGTGGTAGCCATCTGGTCGGCGGCGGCGAGCAGGTTTTCGCGGGCGAGCAGGTAACCCTTGGGCCCTGGGCGAACTTGTTGCCGAAATTGTCGTTCCCCCAGGGGGTTCCGCTGCCGTTCACCGTTGCGCGTAGGGTGCCCAGCGTGCGGGCGATGGTGTCATGGATGTGATCGCAGCCGGTCGCGGCGTGCCGCAGTTGGTTCGTGTCGACCTCTACCTTGCGTGCCATTCGTCTGAGTCCCCTCTGCTCGTGCTGTCAACGGTTGTTCAGCGTGAAGGGCGCGTCCACGCCGGTGCGCGTTGTGCTCTCATCCGGCGCGCCGGCATCGTCGGATTGCTCCAGCACCCACACCGAGGCTGCCGGCGCGTCCGGGACGTCGAACGCTCCCGGCAGCGGCTCCCAGTGCGGAAGTAATTTCGGGCGGGTCTTGGCCTTCATGTCTTTGCCGGGACCGAGGAAGGGTTCCGCTGGGGTACGTCCCGGATTTCCTTGCGAGCCAGTGGCCTTCGAGCTTGCGCCGGGGTGAGTGGAGCCGGTGCCGCCCGGTGGCGGGTGGGTGATCGAAGAACCTCCGACGAAAGAGCCGGGCGTTGGCGAAGCGACCGGCGCGACTCCGTCCACGACGGACCCGTGGCCGCCGGGCGGCCGCCATCCGCCGTCGACCGACGATTGCTATGAGGTGGGCGGTACGAAGCCGTTGCGATTCGAACCCGATGCCCCTGCGTCACTGGTGGATCCGTGCAACGACTGGGTTCCGTGTCACTCCTGCGCTGTATGTAACGAGGGCTCCCGCGCGGTGTGGAACGACCGTCCGTCGCTGGCGAGGGTGCCGTGGCTGCCGGTATCGCTGCTGCCGGTGTTCGTTCCGTCCCCCGAGCGCGTACTCGAGACAGGCTGGCGGGAATCCGAACCGGTTCCGCGCGAAGAACTTCCGCTCCCTATCGTCGACGGCGCTGGACCGGCTCCGCGCGGGGAACCCGCGTGGTTGCTCCTCGATCCGCCGTAAGAGCTATCCGAGGCACTGTGAACTGACGAGCCGTCTCCCCCGTGCCCGCGCGAACTACCCTCTCCGCCTCGACCATTCGACACCCCCGAACCCCGTGCGTCGAGTTGCGATCTCCGTGCACCGACCGCAACTCGATCGAGGAACGCCCCGGAGATCGGGGCGAGCCGCTGTGCACCGACGTGCCGCCGCGACTGGCCGCGTCGGACGGTGGCGTCCGGGGCGCGCCGGGTTCGTGTATCCACAGCGGATACCGCACATCCGATCTGGAGATGGGGCTCGACTTCGCAAAACCCCCGCGTGCGCCGCCGACCAGCCCGCCACGCACGACACTACCGACCCAGCCCGCGGGTGACACGAACGACGACCAATCCCCGGTCACGGCGCCGACGGCCACATTTCCGGCCGCCGAGCCGACCACGCCCGCCCCCGCGCCGAGGAACGCGCCGCGCCCGGTGCGCCCCCACGACTCGCTCCCGCTCATAGCCGACTACCGGCGCCCACGCCGACGCAGTCAGAAAAACCTACAGTCCCGCAACATATTTCACTGCCACCAGCCACATCTTCCGCAGCACGAAGCACCGCAATCCACGATGCCGGATCAGCCTGTGGCCTCGCCACCCCACCCGCCCCGAATTGCAATGAGTTCACCTACCGGCCATCGCCCCATCCCGACAACGGTTGCAGCAGTTCACCATTCATCCCGTTCAGGTGCCGGTTCGGACAGGCCGCCCCACTCCGTACCAATGCACTCCGCCAGGACGGCATCGATCCCCCGTAGTCCGCGACGGCACCGTCCTTGCCGACCGGAACACCGAGCACCGCTACGCCGGAGAGCTGGCGAGCCGACTGCCGCACGATCTCTGCCCGGCACGCCAAATCGCTTGACCCACAAGGACACACCAACAGGCGAATATTCGACGCCACGATGAAGTCAGTATGCTGCACATCTTTCCCCTGTGACGATCCCGCTCCCGTCTCCGGCATCCACAGACCAGCACAGCAGGTCCATCCTGCCTTTGTACTTCTTTTCCCCCTTCACCAATTCCCCATCTTTTGTGGTGATCAAAGCGAGGCCTGCGGGGCCGGTGCTGGGAGCCGAGCCGAGGGGCTTGCAGGTGGAGCCAACGGCATTGACGATGACTACTTCCGTGTAATAAAAAGTCCCTCTTTCCGTGGGGTCGATGTGCTGGCGCCGCTCCTTCCCCACGTCCCGCGCTATGACCTTCTCGCACTCATACGTGTTTCCATCCGAGCCCTCGTCGGCGTGGCACACGGCGGAAGAAGATACGGCTAATGCGGCCGCGGCAATCACACACCGCATACCCCTCGAAGTCAGCATCGCTTTGCTCCCTACAGCGTTGGTTGATGTCTGCAAGAGATGGGTTCACCTGGCCGTCACGGCCTCTGACCAATCCAGAATCAAGTTCGTTGCCGCGTCGAAGAAGGATGGGTCCGGCGCACCTGCCAACGACAGTTGCCGCCAAGCGGGGGCGGATACCGGTCGCCGAGTGACATCGTATTCGAAACCACGGAACCACTGGATTGGACACACCGCACACCCTGATGCAGAGACTTTTCCCATTACATCTAGCGCGGACCGCATACGCCGACCGCATGTCGGGTCGAATCAGCTTCTGCTCCTGGGCTTTACGGCGGTGACCCTATATTCGGCGTTCTCGGCGATCTGTTCAACTACTCTCCGGCCGCGGATCGACCGGAGGCGGCGGTGAGGCTGCGGACGAGCAGGTCGATGATCGCTCGCTTGTCCGCGTCGTCGCGCTTGTGGGTGAGGAGTCCTTCGATGACGAAGGTGCCGATGGCGGACATGGCGGCGAGGTCGGTTTCGGGGACGCCTGCCGTGCGGAGGTCCTCGGCGAACAGCGTGTCGGCCAGCTGGTGGAACGCGGTGTGCCAGGTGTCGATGGCGGGAGAGGCGACGGCGCGGGCGTGCACGGTGTTGACGAGACCGTGCAGCTGTTCGAGCTGGTCGACTACCCACAGCAGCCGGTCGTTCAACGACTGGGCGCCGATCTCCGTGTAGGTGGCGAGTGCGTCGGCCAGGATGCGGTCCAGGACGGCGATGAGCAACTCGTCCTTGTCTTGGAAGTACCAGTAGATCGTATTGACGGTGACGCCTGCGCTTTTGGCGATCCGGCTCGTGGACGCGGACTCGAAGCCGTCGTCGATGAGCAGGCGTTGCGCGGCAGCGATGATCTCCTCGCGCTTCTCCTCGCGGTTCTGCGGGCGTCGATTCTTTGGCACCTCACCACCTTATCTTGAGCGTCGCTCAAGAAGACGCTACGCTTCTTGAGCGACGTTCAAGAGACAATGAGACGAGGCTGGTTCCATGGACACCGACAACGCGGCCGCCGAGCTGCGCCGGCTCGACACCAGCGGCCTGCTCGCCCTGTTCACCACGCTGGAAGCTCCCACCATCGCCGAGATCGACGGCGAGTACACCGCCACTATGCTGGCGCAGCCGAATCTGTTCGCCGTGGTGACCGCGAAGGTGGCCCTGGCCAACCCGCTGGGGCCGTGGCTGTGCAAGGCATTCCGGCCCGTCGATGAGAACGGCGGGCGCGGCTACAACACTTTCGGCGCGTTCGGCCGGGTCCGGCAGCGCCATCCGATGCGCACGCTGTTGGCGCCGTCCCGCTACGACGGCGCTCCGGCCTACACGCTCATCTATCGCGCGTACACCTCGGTGTGCGGGTCGATCCACATGGTGGACGAGGTGCGACGTGCCGCGCCCGGCGTCTACCTGGGCATGGGCACCTGGGGATTCACCGACGCGCAGCGCCGGGTCGCCCGCCCCTTCCTGCTGACCGGCCCGGTCGGCCCGTACCGCGGCGACATCGGCAGAGCCCGGCCCGCCTTCACGCCCGGCCCCCGCGAGCTGCCCGGCCTACCTGCCTGACGCCGCTCACCTATTGATCCGCACCTGAGCGAAGGAACCATGACCACATCCCCCCGCACCGCGCTGATCACCGGCGCCTCCGCCGGCATCGGCGCGGCGTTCGCCCACCACCTGGCCGCAAGCGGCTATCAGCTGCTGTTGGTCGCCCGCCGCGGCGACCGCCTCCGGGAACTCGCCGCGCAGCTGACCGAACGGCACGATGTGCGCTGTGAGGTGTTCGCTGCCGACCTCACCGACCCCGCCGCACCCACCGCGATCCTGGACCACGCCGACCAGCTGGGCCTGGACATCGACATCCTGATCAACAACGCGGGACTGTCGGGCAAAACCCCCTTCGCCGACACCCCGTGGGAGGTCTTGGCCAGGGAGATCCAGCTGATGGTGACCGCCCAGACCGAACTCGCCCACCTGGTCGTCCCGGGTATGAAGAAACGCCGCTGGGGCCGCATCATCAACCTGTCCTCGATCGCCGCGTTCGCGCCACCCGCAGCCAGCCTGCTCTACACCGGCATCAAGTCCTACGTCCTCAACATCTCACAAGCCCTCGACATGGAGCTCAAACCCCACGGCATCCACGTCACCGCCCTGTGCCCCGGCTTCACCCACACCGAGTTCCACGATGTGATGGGCACTCGCGACAAAGCCGACCACCTGCCCCGCATCCTCTGGCAGCAGCCCGACGCCGTCGTCACCGAGGGCTGGACAGCCGTGATGAAAGGCCGACCCGTGTGCATCCCCGGCACCGTCAACAAGATCTCCGCCGCCGCCATGAAGCCCCTGCCCATCCGCCTGGGCTACCTCGCCGGAAGGACCCTCAACCCCTTCAAGAACAGCTGAAGCCGCTCTCATAAAGACGTACGAGCACGCCGCCCGCCGCTCTCTGGTGCCGTGGGCGGGGTGCCGGGTCTGCCGAGCAGTGGAATCGGGCGACGCAGATCTATCATGTGTGCCGCGACGAGAATGCGTTCACGTTCGAGGATTTGGCCGACCTGCTTCACGCCCACCGAAACCGTAGCGGTGCACTCGCCTTGGCCCAATGCGACGAGCGCGCCGCTGCGCACCGTGGCAGTCAGTGGTTGCAGCAGCAGCGTAATGGCAACCTCGAGCACGATTTCCGCGATCGGGACCGCGTCGACGATGATTTCGAGGCGCGGCTGGTAGCCGTGAGTGATCTCGTGTGTGACGAGCTCGACCTGCTCGATTCCGTGCGGGTCGGTGCGGATCGCCGCCTCACGCAGGCGGTTGTATCGAGCCCATCCGGCGAGCGCGACATCACCGAGGTCGACGTCGAGCAGCCCGGCGATCGCCGCAGCAATCTCCTCCAGCACGTTCGCGCGCAGCTGCTCGGTCACGACTGCCACACCGTGCAACGCGTGGGCGCCGACTCCTCTCTCGCGCAGTACTTGGACCAGCTCACCCACCCCGACCGAACGCGCGGCGCCCTGGAACAACACCACCCGCGCCGAGATCGAATCCGGATACGTCATGCGGGAAACTCCTTGATACTCAGCCGCGGTGCACCGACCGTGATCCGGACACTGACCTCCGGAACTCGGGTGATCACATGTATGCGGGTCGACGGGGCCGGATCCGCGACGACGTGGACGCGGACCCGCTGTGGAGGCGGGTCACGGTCCGGGGCCGGATCGGCAGGATGGACGAGCCTGCGCTTACCGGCAACGACGGCCACACCGGCAGCGGCCAGAAGTCCGATGGCAACGAGTCCGATACCGGCGCCGCCCAGCTCGGACTCGTCCCCTGCGGTTTGCGCGCTCGGGGTCTGCGTTTCCGTCACCGTCGTCTCCACGTCATCGATCGCCGGCGCGGAGATCTTGGGCCTTGTTGTCGTGGTGATAGGGCTGGTTGTGGTGGTGACGACCTTCGCCGGCACCACCGTGACTACAACCGTGGCTTTGGTCGAGGGCGTGACCTCGGTTGCGCGGCACGACGAAACCGATATCGAATGCCTGCCGAGTTCGGCTTGGGCGGGCACGACGAGAGTGGCCTCGAAGGAACCCTCCGCGCTGGTGTCCACCCGCATCGACTCCGACCAGTCCGGCGTGATGGACACCGGCGAGCACCAGCGTTTGCCCCGGACCACGATCCGGCTGCCGCGTTCGGCGGTGCCCGGTGCGGTGAGCTCGGCCGGTGGCACTGGGGTAAAGGTGCCGAACGTTGACGGCGTTCCCGAACCGGGTTGCGCCCTCACCAAGGCTGCGGGCACCACGCCGAGTATCCCCACCACCACCACGAGCATCGCTCCGAGCAGCCGACGCACCGTGCCCGGCCTGCCCCGAACACCGGGAACGTTCCCGAGACGAGAGGTGGTGGGCGGCATGGCCATCTCCTTGAACGAATCCGGGAGAAATCCCCCGGTAGCTATAAGTCTTCGCTGTGACGACCACGTGCACGCGAGTAGTGCGGTACCTCATTGACCAACTCCGCGGGTCCCGGTACTGGATACCGACCTGTCCGGCTTCGCCCTGAGTGGCTCCGAGGAAGAGTGTGGCTGTCGTGCCACAGAATTCGGCTTCCGCAGCGTCGAACGCGAGCGGCGGCACCGCAGCGACTCAGCACTGCGTCGACATCGCCTCCGACAGCACCGAAGTACGTACCTGATCAGTTTCGCCGCAGGTCCTCGCTGTGTCTGTCCGGCGAACACCCGACACAGACTCTGTATCGACCCCGGTCAGCAGGTGGATCAGCGCGAGGGTGGTCCCTCGGAGGATCGCGGTTGTAGCAAGTCCGCAGCCGTGAGCGCGGCTTGCAGAATGCGGGTGTGCGCGGGTTCGGTCAGGTCGAGACCGGTGAGCACGGCGATGCGGTGCAGGCGGTATTCGACGGTATTGCGGTGGACGAACAACTCGAGGGCGGTCTGGCGACGGTTGTAACCGGTGCGGACGAACGCGCGCAGAGTGTCCATCAGATGCGGGTGCTGCACGAGCGGCTCGAGCTTGGCGGCCAGACGCTCGAGTCCGGCGCCGGGGCGGGCGAGCTGGTATTCGACCAGGACGTCATCGAACCAGTACAAGCCTTCTCGGCGGCCGAGTCTGGTGAGCAGTGCCATGACCTCGCGTGCCTCGGCGGCCGCGGCGGGCAGCTCGGCGGTGGCCGCGGTGGCGGCGGCAGCGAGCACGGTGGTCGACAGCGCCTGCCGCAGGTGGGTGATCAACGCACCGATGTCAACGCGGGCGGGCAGCAGTGCCAAGCCCTCGGTGTGGTCGGTCAGCACGTGGGTTCCGGCGAAGGCGTCCAACGCCGATTGCACCAGCCGATCCGGCCGCCGCGTCGCGAGGTGGAAGACCAGGACGCTGTGGCGTGCGGCCACCTCGATCTGCGCGGCTTGGGCAATCACCTGGTGGGGGCGTCCGTGCAGCAGCGCCGCCAGTAGTTCGTTGCGGAGCCGATGGTCTTGGCTACGTAGATCCTCTTGGACCTGTACGTGTGCCAGGACGACCCCGGGCATCGCGATCGCCAGGCCGTCGAGCAGAAAGGTGCCCGCGGCGGGTAGCTCGTCGGGGCCGGACAGCTCAGTGATGGTCTGCCACCACACTTTGGCGCCCAGCAGGTAGGCCGCCAAAGCCGCTTCCAGGGGGACATGGTCGAGGGCACGGCGCCCGGACAGCTCCACCAGCCGCGTCAGCTCGTCGGCGTGCATAGTGTCCTTGTCGCGCAGCAGCCTCAGCAAAACGCCCAAGGCCGCTGTCACCGATTCGGTGACCGGACCCGCGAGCGTCTCGGCGGGCAGGTCGCGGTAAAAAGGCACTTCGACCGCGCACCGGCTGACTACCTTGCGGGCCATTTCCGGGAGTCTGGGCGCCAATCGGTCATACAGCTCCGCCATCGGCAGATCGTCACATCACCCAAACGAGACGGTCAATATCTGAGCCGCCGGCCACTGCCGCGCCGGGCCTGGCCGGGTTCACACTTTGCGGAAGCCACTTCAGCTCAGAAGGAAGCGTTCATGTCTAAGCCATCACGCAGCGCCCGGCCCGGTCCCCGTCGCAGTTCCCCCGCCCGCCAGCCACTGCTGAGTTTTGTGCTGGCCCTGGTGTTGTCGGCTGCGGCGATGCTGTCTAGCGCGGCACCCACCGCGGCCCAGCCCGCCACCTCACCGCAGCCTTCGGCCCCAATACCCTCGGCGAGCGGCGATTTCGGCTCCGAGGGACCGTACGCCACCACGGTCCGGGTCGGGGCCTTCCATACCCTGTACTACCCGCGCGACATCGGCGCCGGCTCCCGGCGTCACCCCGTGATCATCTGGGGCAACGGAACTTTCGCAGCTCCGCTGCACTACCGCACTCTGCTGCTGCACTGGGCCAGCCACGGCTTCATAGTCTCGGCCGCCAACACTGGTCAATCCGGCTCCGCCCACGCCATGCTGGCGGGCATCGACGCCCTCGCTCGCGCCGACGCGGACTCCGGCAGCGAGTTCTACCAGCACGTGGACCTCACGCACATCGCAGCCGCCGGGCACTCCCAGGGCGGTGCGGGCGCCATCGTGTCAGGAGCCGATGAACGCATCGACACCGTGCTGTCGATCGCACCCGGCCCGCTGGCCGACATCCGCGACGTCCACGGTCCGGCGTTCCTGATGGCCGGCCAGACCGACCTCATCGTCCGGCCGTGGCTGGTCCAGTCCTTCTACAACGCCGCCACCCGGATACCGGCGATCTACGGCGAGCTGCGCGGGGTCGGACATTTCACCATCGGCCTCGACCCGTCGGTGTATTTCGCGTCCACAACCGCCTGGTTGCGGTTCCAGTTGACGGGCGAGCCCGCGGCCCGAGCGATGTTCTACGGCCCTTCCTGCGGTATCTGCACCGATACCGACACCTGGTCGGAGGTGCGCCGCAACGCGCTGGTGCCCCAGTAGAACCCACCGACCGCTCCAGCCCGGTGCGTCGGCACACCATCCGACCAACCGGGCCGAGTGACATCGCGGCGACCGGATTTCTCAGTACGGGAGACCGGAACACTCAGTGACTTCGCCCCCCGGACGGCGCGGCGTTCGGGGGTCCTCCGCTGCGCCGGACCGGCCGCCGTACCGAATCGGGCGCGCACCATCTGCTCGGCCGTTGCCCAGCCGTTGCTTAGCCGTTGCCCAGCCGACGGTCGACGCACCGTGGCCCCGCAGCTGCTCCGGCTCGGCGGACTCGACCGTGCGCCCGCCGCCATCAGCGCCCGATCGTTGCCGCGCCGTGCGGCAGACGGTCTCGAGCATGCAGGCACAGGCGTCCGATGACACCGGCTGCGATGAACTACAGTGACCGACGATTCGGGCTGCGGACGCTGCTCGAGATTAGTATGCTCGGACGCGCTCCATCGAAACATGCTGTAGTCGAACATATTTGGATGTACCGGTCGGTTTGCTTTGAGCGCCGGGCGGCCATGGGCGAACGAGCAGGGAGGCGCAACGTGTCACGGTCACGCCGAACAGATCGATCCCTGAACTCCCTGCGGTTTCGCCTGCTATCTGTGCGCTGACCCTGCCTCTGCTGCCATGCCGGCCCAGCGTCGGGCAGCCGAGGCGTGAACAACCTTGCTGCTGTGCAGATCTACGTCAGCCGATATTTTCCGAGGAGTAACTGTCATGGCCATGTCGTCTGCTCCGGCACGATCGACGACCGAGCACGCTTGCCCGCTAGGTGATCCGCCGGCGGTGCCTCGCTCCGACGAGTCTCGCAAGTGACGCTCCACACGCCGGAATTCGCGGCGGATCCGCACAGCGCCTACCAAGCCATGCGCGACCATCACGGCCCACTGGTTCCGTTGGAACTGGCGCCCGGGGTCCCCGCGACGTTGATTATCGGCTACCGGGAAGCGTTGCAAATTTTGAGCGACCCCCTGCATTTTCCGGCCGACCCGCGGGAAGCGCAGTCCGATCGCGCTGCGAGTTGTCCGGTGCTGCCCACCATGGGGTGGCGCCCCGGCGCGCCGCGGACCACCGATCCGGAGTACGCGCGAAACCGCAGTGCCACCACGGATTGTCTGAACCAGGTCGATCTGTACGCGCTGCGCGCCACGGTCGAACGCATCGCGTCGAGGCGGATCGACAGCTTCTGCGAGGCCGGCTCGGCCGACCTGCTCAATCAGTACTCCATTCCGCTGACCGTCGAGGTGGTCCACGAGGTGCTGGGGTTCGGGCCGGAGAACGGCCGCAGGGCGTTCTCGGCGCTGATCTCGTTGCGCAACGCCGCCGACGCGGCGTCCGCGCAGCGGGGCGATGAGATGTTGACCGCGGCGATCGCGGAGACGGTGGCCGCGAAGCAGATCGAGCCGGGCACGGACGTCACCTCGTGGCTGCTCCAGCACGGCGCGGCTGCGAACGAGAAGGCGCTGATCGATCAGGTGGCCACGCTGTATGTGACGGGCACCGAACCGACCTGGAATCTGATTGCGAACACGGTACTGCTGCTGGCAAGCGATGATCGGTTCGGCGGCGAACTCCTCGGTGGCGCCCTGTCCATCCGGGACGCCATCGATGAGATGCTCTTCACCGACCCGCCGGTAGCGAATTCGTGCTTCAGCTACCCGCGGCAACCGCAGATCATCGGGAACACCTGGCTGCCGGTGGATCAACCGGTCCTCATCAGCCTGGCCGCCTGCAACGCCGATCCCGCCGCAGCGGACGGTGACCGCACGGGCAACCGCTCGCATCTGTCCTGGGGCGCGGGCGCGCATTCGTGCCCGGCCCAGTCGGTCGCGATGGTCATCGCGCAGGAAGCGCTCGACCAGTTGCTCGATGCGTTGCCGGAGGTCCGGTTAGCCGTACCCGAAACCCAGTTGCAGTGGCGCACAGGCGGTTTCCACCGCGCGCTGGCTGCTCTGCCAGTGCGGTTTCCGCCGACCCCGCCGCTGAACCTCGGCTGAGGCAGCAGAGGGAGGTTCGCTGAGCCGGGGCCGGGCGGCTCAGCGAGTCGGTCTACCGCGAAAGCCGTTTCTGTCCAACGGCTTTCAACTGCTCCGGGCAACCACCTTCACAGCGCCGGCAACGGCGCAGTAGGCGGAAACACCACCGGCAACGCTGTCAATGCTCGGTGGAAGGGGCCGGGGCGCCACACGAGCTCCTCTTTGGCAACCGCCAGCGCCAACTCCGGGAGTACGTCCAGCAGTTGATCGATGACCTCCTGGGCGAGCAGCAGTCCGTACGGCCGAGCGTGCGCGGGACAGGCGTGCGGGCCCGTGCTGAACGCCAGATTCCAGCCGTTGTCCAGAAATTCTCCGGTATTCATCTCCGGATCTGTGTTGCAGGCGGCCATGCTCACGATGACCGGCTGATTCGCGGGCAGCCACACGCCTTCGATGATGACCGGCTGGCGAGGGTAGGTGATGCAGTAGTTCGCCATCGGCGGGTCCGTGGCCAGCCGCTCGTCGAGCGCGGTCCTGGTCGAGAGCGGCTGACCGTTGTCGACGGTGGTGAACCGGGAGTCGGTCAGCATCAACAGCAGGGTATTGGCCACGAGGTTCAGTGGCGGTTCGACACCGGCCGCGAACAGCAGCACCAGCTGATGCACCATCTCCTCGTCGGACAATCCGGCGGAATGCTGGACCAGCCTCGTGGTGACGTCGTCCGCGGGTTGCGCGCGCTTCAACGCGGTGAGGTCGAGCAACGCGGAGCCCATGATCGCGTTCACCGTTTCGGTGTCCACACCGTCGAACATCGCCGCACTGGCCTTCGCGACTCGCTCGCCGATGTCCGGCGGGCAGCCGAGGACCTCACAGAAAACCGAAAAGATCAGCGGGAGTACGTACTGGCTCAATACGTCGGCGTTCCCGTCCCGGCAGAATGTGTTGATGATCGGGACAGCGGATCTCTCGACAATGGACCGCAGAAAGTTGAGGTCCATGCCGGCCAAGGCGTCGTTCAAAGCATGGCGGTAACGGGCGTGCTCCGCACCGCTGGTACGTATCGCGTTGGGCCGGTATTCGATCATCGGCATGATCGGGATATCGGTGGGCGCAGTCTTCTGCCAGATCCTCGGATCGGCGGGAAAATGCTCGGAGTCGTTGAGAATTCGGACGGCGGTGCGATATTTGATAACCAGGGTTGCGGGGACCCCTGGCCACATCTCGACCGGGACCAAGGGTCCGTAGTCCTTACGCATCCGGCGGTAGAACCCGTGCGGATCGGCCGCGAATTCTTCGCTGCAAATCGAGATTCGGGGCCCCGCGAACTCGATCGACGGGGTCGAGGCGGGGGTGGAGCCATGAAGCGTGTGCTGCGGATGCACTGCCGTCTCCTTGGTGTCGGTTTCGCCCAGCATCGTACCCGCGACGCGCGAGTAACATCACCGCTATCTTGTTACCTGTCAACGAGATCCGACACCGTACAGATTCGGACATACCTCGTCGGGTGGCTGCGGCTGCGGCGCCCGCACCGGGGCACCGCAGCCGCACCAAGCGTCCTGGTGGATGGCAGGATCAGTGTCGTTGGGAGCTCTCACAACGCGAGTCCCACGCGGTAGGCAGATCATCGGACAACACCGGCGCACCGAGGATCTCGTCGTCGAGCTCGAAGGCGTCAAGCACCGCAGACAGATTGTCGGCGAGACGGTCGATGGCGTGCCGGAGTTGCTGCTTCGTGGCTTCGATCGCGGCGATGTCGAGCAGGCCGTGCGTGAGATACCACGTGGCCTGCTCCAGCAGGTGGTGCAACGCGAAAACGTCACGGACGGCCGCTATTTCAGGATGACCGGCCTGTTCGTCGAGCAACCGCAACGCCGCTTCGGTGCAGTACGCTTCGGCGAGGTCGAGTGCGTCGGGAATGACCGCCAAGCGGTCCGCGAGCGCCGGTGTCGCCAAATGCCGCTGCGCCTCCTGTGCGATCGTCAGGGTGCGCGCCCCGAGCAACCGCAGGCGGTCGTCGGGGTCGGCGGGGTCGTGCACGCGGACTTCGGGGGGCAACGTACCGGCGAGTTGCCTGGCCAGCACCCGACCGGCGACCGAACCCAGGACGTGGCAGTCGCCTTCGCCGGTGATCGCGGCGTGACAGACGCCGAGGTAGTCGGCGACGCGGTTGGCGCTGAACATGCCCTGCGCGCCCATCTTGATCCGACAGTGTGTGACCGTTTCCAGTGCGTGGAGCTGGATGAAGTGCTTGGCCAGCATGACCGACACCACCGTGTCGCGATCAGTGAGATCGCTACCGGCGAGGGAGGTTTTGATCGCGTTGCCGTAGACGGTCCGGGCAACAGTGCCTGCCAGGTCGGTGAGCAAGGTGTCGCGTACGTGCGGGATATCGACCATCAACGGGCTGTCGGCCGGCGTCAACGGCACTACCCGCTTGGCGGCGTAACGGAGCGCGATGTACAGCGCCGCGCGTGCCGCAGCGTTCAAACAGGACGAGAGCGCCAAACGCCCAACAGTCAGCTGGCTGATCGCCGAAGAGAACCCGCGACGCCGGCTGTTCTCGTCACGCCACGTCAGCACGCCTCGCTCATCGATGGTAGCCAGGTCATTGCTCAACCAGGCACTGCGCTCGACCCGCAGACCTTCGAAGCTGATCACCGAGTTGTCCATGATGACCAGCGGCTGATGGTCGAGCTGGGTGATCCGCACGCCCGCGCACGGCTCGCCGTTGGCGTCGCGTAGTCGTGCCGTGAACAGATGCACGCCCTGATCGACGCCGGCCGCGTCGATGAACCGCGCACCGATGACACAGACCCGGGCGACCGGGATGCCGACGCTGGGCATGAACTTGCGCGCCCGCGGGTTCGGCGTGTCGAGCACGAACCCGTCGCCGTCCCACCTCGCGGTGGTCTGCATGAAGCCGATGTTGGAGCCGCACCCGTACTCGGTCAGCAGCATCACACCGATGCTGGACGCGTCATCCAGGTCCTGCAGATACGGTGCGGCGGAGTCGGCATCGGTCAAGGTGGCCAGACTGCCGGAGGCCAGGTTGTAGTGGCCGGAGATCAGCGGGATCAGATCCGTCGCCAGCACCGCGGACCAATCGAACACCGCGAACAGCTCAGGGAGGTCGGTCGCCACAGCACGGGTGCTGCCGATCCTCTTGACCAGGTCCCGAAGTTGATCATATGCGTTCTGACGCCGCTGTTCCTGGCTCTGCCGTTCCGTGACGGCGAAGTCCGGGTTGCGCAGAATCCGCTGCAATTGTTGGTGGAACTCTCGGTCTCCGTGCCGAATAAGCCCGGCTAGCGATCCACTATCCCGGAGCATTTGCATGACCATTACCGCCTCCTACTTCATCCGATCCCAGCGGTCGTTCATCCACCGTCGGGCATACCTGGGCCATCGCCGCCGAGCTACGACGTTCCAGAACCGGCGTTACCGCACAGCTATGCGGACACCGCCAGGAACCAGCACAAGGGAGCCGGAACGATCACCTGTCAAAGTTCACTGAGCCACATACCTTCTCGTAAGGTTTCGTTCACCTGATCATCGAATTCGCTTGCAGCACTGCGAACTCGATGTTCCGATCCAGCTCCTACAGCGGATCACGTACTCGGGAAATGGTTGCGGCCAGACCGGATTCACATGGCCCTCATTGTAGAGCGCCCACTGTTGAGTTTTCAACCAGGAGAACGCATTTCGGCGTTTCCGATAAGCATTGTGCGGGATCACCGAAATAGCCCCACTCAGCCGAACCGGACGGTCACAACCTGAAACGGTGGACGCCATCGGATGTGGTCATCGCCGGCCCAGAACTCGGTGCGGAGGAAGATGTTCGACCGGGCATGCTCGCCTCGGCCTCGGATGCGGCCCGCGCGGGGGCCCGAATGGTCGGTGTCGTCTAGTCATCACCCACCTCTCCCAACAGATCCAGGGTACGGTCGCCGGGGCGGGAAAAAGGGGCGTTCAGGACGAACGTGGCGAATTACACGGCGGCGATACGAGTCCGGACGTGTCGTCGCATGCGACATTCGAGATGTGGCGGCCCGCCCGAGACTCCCCCGCTCAGCCGAGAGCGAATTACCTGGTTCCGACCGGAACCCGTTGATGGTAGCTGGATTCGAACTCATCCGTTGATCGCCGACCCTGCAACTGCTGGATGCGCTGGGAGTTGTCACGGCCGTCGATCAGCCGGGCTACCCGGTAAAGGCGGTCAGACGAGCTGCCGGTGGCACGCAGCGCAAAAGTTTCGTGGAAGTTCATCGAACGCTTACTCGAATGGGGCTCGATCGGGCAAACAGTCTGCCCTGCACCATCGTTCGGCAGATCAGTGTGTGCGCTCCACAGGACCTGTGCCCGGCGGTCCGCACGTTTCGGGCAGCGTGCGTGCCAGGGCCATCCACTCTGCCGATAGTGCGGCGCAGAAATTTTGCAGCGCTGTGACCTGCGCATGCTCCGACCGGCTGACGGACTCGGGAAGAACAAGACTGTTTCCGGGCGAATTGTCACTGCATCCTGGCGTCCTGAGCACCAGGAGGACAGCCATGACACAAACCGATGGACCTTTGCATCTGGCGGGCAACAACGCCCCGGTGACGGACGAGGTGACGGCGGTACCGGCCGAGGTGATCGGCGCGATCCCGCGCGATCTCGACGGTGTGTTCCTGCGCAATGGCCCGAATCCGCGCACGAGAACGTCGCCGCACTATTTCGCTGGGGACGGCATGGTGCACGCGGTGTCACTCGAGCAGGGCCGCGCGGTCTGGTATCGCAACAGATACGTGCGAACTCCGTTGTGGGCGAACCCAGGAAAGCCACGGTACGAGCTGGCCTTCGACTCCAACAGCGGCACAATGGATTTCCGAGTCACGACGGCGAACACCCACGTCGTGTCCCACGCCGGCCGACTGCTGGCACTCGAGGAGGGCGGCTTCCCTTACGAGATCACCCCCGAGCTCGAGACTGTGGGACCGTTCACCTTCTGCGATGCGCTGGCCACACCGATGACCGCCCACCCCAAGATCTGCCCGACAACAGGCGAACTGTTGTTCTTCGGGACCAGGCAGCGTCCACCATTTCTGACCTACTACCGGGCCTCGGCAGCTGGAAAATTGTTGCAAGCACAGCAAATTCCCGTTCCGCGTGCCACCCTCATGCACGACTTCGCGATCACCGCGTCGTCGGTGATCTTCCTGGACCTGCCCGTCGTCTTCGACTTGGCTGCCGCTGCCGCCGGGCTGCCGTGGCGGTGGGACGACACGCACGGCGCCCGATTCGGTGTCATGCCTCGACAGGGCGGGAGCGTGCGCTGGTTCGATGTCGAACCCTGCTTCATGTGGCACACGATGAACGCGTTCGACGCGGGAAACACGATCACCGTCATCGGCTGCCGCGTGCGGACCCTGTGGCGCGACGGGCCCGGCGATGTCGGCGGCGGACTTCCGAGGTTGCACCGATGGATCCTGCACCTCGAGACAGGCACAGTCACCGAAGAGGCCCTCGACGACGCTGATATCGAGTACCCGCGCGTCGCCGACGCCGACGTCGGACTGCCCCACCGATTCGGATACGTGACGAGCTTCTCCTTGGCTGCACGACCGTCGCACTCCCAAATCTACAAATACGACTTGACGCTCGGCAACGCAGGGCAGACGCTCCGGCTGCCCACCGGAAACACCTGCGGCGAAGCGGTATTCGTGCCACGCACCGACAGCACCGGTGACGACGACGGATACCTGCTGACCTTCGTCCACGACCGCACCAGCGACACCAGCTCGCTGACCATCATCGACGCCACCGACCTGAGCAACGGCCCCCTCGCCGAGGTTCGCCTCCCGGTACGCGTACCCAACGGATTCCACGGCACCTGGCTCCCGAGATCGCACGCCGGCCGCAGTGAGTGAGGGCGATGATCCACATGCTCGACCCCAGGCAGCTACCCGCAGCATCCCTACTCCTCGACGCGGACCAGTTCGCTGCCCGCACTTTGCCGTCTGGAGGTGGGAGGCTCTCCCCTCCGGAGCCTCCCACCTCCAGACGTTCCTACGGAACCTCTCCGAGCTGCTTCGTGGGTCGGTGAGGTCCTGAAAAAATCCTGGCGCAACGGCAGCTACGGGACGATCGTTCCCCGTGTACAGACGGGGAAAGTTGCTGGTAAAAGAATGTTTTCGCGTTTCCCGGTCCGGGAGTCGACCTGGTCGGCGCAGTGGCGCATGCCGTGCGGCATCCGCACTGGTTGACCCAGGTTAGTGTCCGGTCCGGACGAGCTGACCGCCAGTTCGCCGAAACTGGCTGTCGCGAACGCCATTCAGGTGCGGAAACCGCCGTTGGGCCGGACGCATCAGCGACACCCGAACGGTATCGCGCAGTACGCGACTCGCCCGGATGTGCTGACGCGCAGCGGATTCCATGTAAGGAACGAATCGCCAGCGCCCGCCGGAGGTATCGTCGATGTGGTTGTGCCGCAGGGGAAGATGTCGAAACCGGGGAGTTGAGACGTTGATGGCCGGAGATCACTTATGGCGCTGGCAAAGTCGATGTGCGGCCAATGGTTGATACGCCGGCGGATCAGGAAGTCGGTAGTTCACCTCGCAAGGTATTCACCCGGCAGTTCAACAGACTGTGGGAACGCGCGGGGAATCCCGTCCTCGATCGTGTGGCACGCACGGCCAACCAGCGTGAGGAGGCAGCCAGGGGCCACGCCGGGACGGTCACGACCCAGCGGCTCAGCGATTGGCGCGCCGGTGCTATCCCGGCCCGGTGGGAAGTGCTCCGACCGGCGCTGCTGACGCTGATCGACCTGGCGAAACACGCCCAAGGGCGCCCTCCCGCAGGACTTCTCAACCTGCGGGAGTGGCAACGTCTGTGGTCCGACGCCACTGCGTGGAAACCTCCGGAGGACCTCCATTGCCCGTATCAAGGCCTGGCACCGTACTTTCCGGGCGACGCCGAGCGGTTCTTCGGCCGCGAACGCGCGACCGACGACCTGGTGGCGCTCGTTGGGTCGACCGACCGGGCCGGTGGCGGGATCATCGTGGTGTTCGGCGCCTCCGGCGCGGGCAAGTCGTCGCTACTCGCCGCGGGGCTGATCCCCGCTCTCGCGCCCGAATGGACGACCACCACCAGCACACCGGATCCCGCTGCGATCGAGATCCCGTCGGATCGTCGCGGTCGGCGCCTGATGGTGGTCGACCAGTTCGAGGAACTGTTCACCGCGGCAATCGGCGACGACGTACGCAGGGCGTTCATCGACCGGTTGCCGCGCTGTGCGGACCAGGGTGTCACGGTGGTGATCGCGGTGCGGGCCGACTTTTTCGCCCCCTGCCTGGACTATCCCGTACTGGCCGACGCCATCACGCGGCGCCCTTTCCTGCTGTCCGCGATGAGCAGCGATGAACTGACCGACGCGGTCACCAAACCGGCAGCCAGGGCGGAACTGAAGCTGGAACCTGGCCTGGTGGAACTGATCCTGACCGAATTCAGCGGGCTGAGTGGCTTCACCGATGGTGACAGTTCAGGCGCGCTGCCGCTGCTGTCTCATGTCATGGAGGCAGCCTGGCAGCGACGCAAGGGACGCAAGCTGTCCGTCGCCGGTTACCGGGCCGCGGGTGGTGTCGCCGGTTCCGTGGCCCATACCGCCGACACCGCGTGGCAGAAGCTGGATGACCCGCAGCGAGCAGCGGCCAAAGACATGCTGCTACAGCTGGTCACCGTCGGCCACGACACGCGCGATACCCGGCGCCGGGTTGCCCGCGCTGATCTGCTCGCACATACCAGCAACCCCGACGCCGCGGCGACGGCGCTGGAAACCCTTGCCCAGGCACGGCTGATCACCCTCGACGCCGATACCGCGATCCTCACCCACGAGGTGGTGATCGAGGCATGGCCGGAGTTGCGGAAATGGATCGACGCCGATCGTGAAGGCCACCTCTTCCGCCAGCGGGTCGCCGCCGACGCGGCGGAATGGGCCGCCTCGCAACGCAATCGGGCCCTGCTGTATCGCGGCTCACGCCTGGCGCAGGCCCGGGAACATCAACCGAGACCGACCGGGCAGACCGGCGACTTCCTAATGGCGGGCATTCGCCAGCGCCGCAGGCGCGTCGCCACGCAGGCCGGGCTCGCGGCGGCAGTGGTCGTGCTGCTGGTCGCCGCGCTGACCAGCGTCGTCCGGGCCGACCTCACCGGCAGGGAGCGCGACGAGGTCTTCTTCACCACCGTGCTGAGCGAGGCCGACCGCCTGCAGAACAGCGAACCGACGCTGTCCGCCGAGCTCAGCCTCCTCGCACAGCGACTGCGCCCGGATAGTCCCGACGCCGCCGCACGACTTATCGCCAGCCAGAACCTGCCAGTGGCACGCACATTCGCCGACCACGACGGAGAGATCGCCAAGCTCGTCTACCTCGACAACGGTCTGCTGGTCACCGCAGGCGACGATCATGTCATCCGGGTACGCGATCCGGCCACCACCGCCCTGACGGCAACGATCACCGACCACACCAGCAAAATCACCGGTCTCGATGGGCATGGATCGATCCTGATCGCGGGCAGCGCAGACCACTCCGCGCGAATCTATGACCTGTCCACCCCGGAACAGCCCCGCCTGCTACATGTCGTCGACACCGGGTCCCCGATTACGGGCGTGGCGCTCTCGAAGGACGGCCGCACCGTCGCCATCGCCAACGACAAGCAGGTCACGCTGTGGGATGTCACCGACACCCGGACAGCCACACCTCGCTCGCCATCGCTGACCGTCGGTGAAACCGTCTACGCGCTGGGATTCAGCAGTAGTGACAAAACGCTGGGGACGGCAAGCGCAACGGCGCATGGCTCGTTCGGCAAGACGCTCACCGCTCGGCTGTGGGACCTCGACGCACCACCGAGCACCCGTACGGGAACACAGGTCGCGCAAGTCGTCGACGGACGAATGGCCCTGGATTTCTCGGCCGGCACACCGCTACTGGTTGCCGCTGGCCGGTGGCCGTCGCAGGCACCAGGCAGCGACGCCGAAATTCGGTTCCTGAACGTCGAAGACCCCCGCCATCCGAACCCGGCAGCCGCAGGCTTCTCCTTCCCCTCCGCATACGACCTGGTCACCACGATTCTCAGCCCCGACAGCCGGACTCTTGCGACCGTCACATCTTTCGGCACCCAACTGTGGAACCTCGCCGACCTCGCTCACCCCACCCCCTTAGGACCGCCGCTGGCCGCTGCCGCAAACTGCCCCGCCGCATCCGGCAACCGGCGATGCTCCACTATCCCGGCCGGCGCAGCCTTCAGCCCCGACGGACGCTACTTCACGATCGCCACGGTCGGCGGCACAGTGCAGCAATGGTCGCTGCCGAGCACCACCCCGGCTGGGCAGGCGGGGCAGATCCATCCCCCGGCGGTCAGCGCCGACGGTACCCGGATGATTACCACTGCCCACGGCGCCGCCGCCCGCATCTGGGACATCCACGACCCCGCGGCACCGCAGCTACGCGGCACCGTCGACAACGTCACCGGAATCACAGGCTTGTCGGGCACCAGCTACCCCGTCGTCAGTTTCGACGGCCGGTTCACAGCACTATCGATCAACGGGGTGATCACGCTCCTCGACATCTCCGACCCGGTCAAACCCCGTGCGACACACCGTTTTCCGGAGGCCGCCGGTGTGGCGTTCGCCCTCGACCAGCAGCTACTGGTCACCCTCTCCGGAGCGCCGGTCGCGACCTTGATCGCCTGGGACTACACCAACCCCGACCGGCCGGTGCAGCGCAGCCCAGCGATCGTCGTACCGTCATCGGGTCGACTGTTGCGCACGGGATTTCGATTCGCCGCCAGCCGCGACGGCAAGATCGGTGCCACACTCGCCGACAAACTCAACGTATGGGACACACCGCTGTCGCTGCAGCACTCCACCGGGCCGATCGGCACCACCGTCGCCGACTGGCTGGGCGACGGCTTCGGTCTCGCGGTCAGCCCCGACCACCGCACCGTCGTCGCCGGTTGGGACGCGGGCACCGCCCGCGTCTTCGACATCACCGACCCGGGAACCATTCGGCCACTGGGAGATCCACTGGCGGCCAGCAGAAGCGCTGTCTCCTCGGTGGACATCAGTCCCGATGGCCGCCGCCTGGCTACCGCAGGCACCGACTCGACTGTCCGGCTGTGGACCTTCACCGATCCCGAACACCCCCGCCCCTACGGCCCGTCCCTCATCCCACCGGGCTCAGGCCGGTGGCATGTCGCTTTTCACCCGACAGCCAACTACCTCATCGGCACCGGCGGCCAAGGCGCAGTTCGGCTCTGGGACCTCGAGCCCGAGCACGCCGCCGACCGCATCTGCACCCTCACCGCCAACACCATCGCCACCGACCTCAGTACCTACTTGCCGGGACGGAAGCTGCCGACACTATGCCCATGAGCCGATTCAGCCGGCGCACCGCGTTCGGTCTCGCGGTGGCCGGTCTTGCGGGCACCGTCCTCGGCCGACCGCCAGCGGCCGCCGGGCGGCCCGCGCCGCCTACCGATCTGCCGCCACTGGGTGACGAATTCCTCTGGGGTGTCGCATGTTCCGGATTTCAGAGCGAAGGTCACACACCCGACAGTCACCAGGAGAGGCTGTTCACCCAGCACACCGCACTCGCCCGATTCCCGAATTCCGTGGACTTCTACACTCGGTACACAGCCGATATCGCGCTGGCCGCAGGCCTCGGCGTCGGGGTGTACGGCATCAGCATCGAATGGGCGCGGCTGCAGCCCAGGCCCGGTGAATGGGATGAGGCCGGTTTCGAATTCTACGACCGCGTACTGGATGCCATGGCCGCCAACGGAATCCGTCCGATGCTCACCCTCGACCACTGGGTGTATCCGGTGTGGATCGCCGAGCGTGGCGGTTGGGGCGATCCGGGCATTGTCGAGGCGTGGCTGGACAATGCCCGCACAGTGGTGGACCGCTACGCACCCCGAAACCCGCTCTGGATCACGGTGGCCAACCCGGGCGCCTACCTGAAGTTCGAGTCGCGTGACACGCTACCGGCCACCGGCATTTCGCCGATGGCGTCGCGGCTCGCCGATGTGCACAACGCCATCTACGACTACATCCACCTGGTGCAGCCCAGTGCGCAGGTGACGATGTCGACCAATATCGCGGCAGGCACCATCGCGGACGCTACCGAAAGCCTGATGTTGGATAAGGTCATCGACCGCTTGGACTTCGTCGGTCTCGGTACCTACCTCAGCTTCTCGCTGGACACGCTGCCGCAGCTGGCAGAGCACACGCTGACCGCCCCGCAAGACCTGAACAACCCACTGACGCATGCGGTACAGCCGGAATCGATGTACTACGCGCTGCACTATTGCGCACGCAGATTTCCCGGCAAACCGGTGTATGTGGTGGAAAACGGGATAGTGACGCGGAACGGCCTGCGAGAAGACGGGTACAGCCGCGCCGACCACCTGCGCGACACCGTCTACTGGTTGCAGCGCGCCCACGCCGACGGCATCGACGTAATCGGCTACACATATTGGACACTCACCGACAGCTTCGCCTGGGGCAGCTACACACTGCGTTTCGGCCTCTACACCGTCGATGTCGTCACCGACCCCACCCTCACCCGCAAGCCCACCGACGCGGTCGCCGCCTACCGCGCCATCACCGCGTCCGGCGGAGTACCGGGCGACTATCGACCCACCCGGCCGCCTGCCACCTGCTCCTTCGTCGACCTCCCCGACAGCTGCACCGACCCGGTGACCGTGCCGCACTGAACTCATTCCAGTGACCGAGATCGCGCAGGGCTGCTACTCCGGCGCCGCGGATCGGAATTCACGATCTCTTCGATCTAGCGATCGACGATTTCGCTCATGTACTTGTCGAGGGATATGGAAGCGCCCGCGGCGTTCAGGCCCAGTGAGATCATGTAGGAGACCTCACGCTTGTCTTTTCGGTGCAGGGCGCCTTCCCAGGCGAGGGAGTAACCTACCTCGGGATTCGATTTCGCCATCTTCAGTTTCTCGCAGGCGTTGAATGAGCCACCCACACTGAAGGGGCCGACGGCGACGGACAGCGAAATCGATGACGGGCACGAGCCTGCGACGATGTCGCCTTTCGGCGACCAGTCCTGCCAGAACGCGGTGGTTTCCTTCCCCCTGAAGTTAACGCAGTACACCGGATGCTACGGACACGCCCCCTCACGGACCATGTCTCATCGACTGGGGAACAAGCCACCTGGACGCGACACATCCCCAGTCGTCACCGGGTCCGTTCGAGCCCATACCGTTCTCAGCAGAATTGCGCTCGGAGACTCGGCTTTTCGCGTGCAGTCTCAGCCGTTGCCGTCGACGCCCGACACTGGGTCACCAGGCCCGCGATCCACGCCGGACCCGCGACGGCGGCCCACGCCCATCCGACGCGGAAGACCGCCGACCTGCGCGGCCGCACCCGCTGGTGTCCACCGATCGGTGGACACCGAGTTCGACCGGTCGAGGCTGTCGGCGACGACAGGTGACCGAGCAGGATTCGGGGCATGCGAAATCGCTTGGTAGCCATAGCTGGTTGGAGTGCGCGTCGGCCGTGGCTCGCTATTGTCGGATGGTTTGTCTTCGTGGCGCTGTGCCTCGGGATCGGGGTGGGGATCGGCGGGAAACCCGCGGCGACCGAGGATTTCTGGATCGGTGAGGCGGGGCGCGGGGAGGCGATAGCAACCTCGGGAGGATTGCAGCAGCGGGCGATCGAGCGGGTGCTGATCACCGATGACGGGATGCGGTTGGATGTGGCTGCCGAGCGCGTCGCGCGGGAGATCACCGACCGGATGCGGGCGCTGCCGGAGGTCGATTCTGTTGCTGCGCCGGTGTATTCGGCCGATGGGACGGCGTTGCGGATCGATGTGACCATGGCGGGTGCGGAGCTCGATGGCGATGAGCATGTAGGGGCGTTGCGGGCACAGACCGAGGAGGTGGCGCGAGCGAATCCTGGGCTGCTGATCGAAGAAACGGGTGGCCCCTCGGTCAGTAGTGGGGTCGACGCGTTGCGTGGCCGGGATCTGGCTCGTACCGAGATGATCGCGGTGCCGGTCACCTTGCTCACGCTGCTGGTGGTCTTCCGGTCGTTGGCGCTGGCGCTGGTGCCGTTGCTGCTGGCCGTATCTTCTATCGTCGCCGCCATCGGACTGGCGATGCCCGCTTCACATCTGTTCCCGGACAACGGAGTCGGCACGAACATCATCCTGCTCATCGGGCTGGCGGTCGGCGTCGACTACACGCTCTTCTACCTGAAGCGCGCACGGGAGGAGCGCGATCGCCCCGGCGCAGCGCTGGATTCGCGGGCGGTGGTGGCGGTGGCGGCCGCGACTTCGGGCCGGGCCGTTGTGGTGTCGGGGCTCGCCGTCGCGGCCTCTACCGCGACCCTGTACCTCGTCGATGACGTCATCTTCTCCTCGATTGCGACCGCCGCGATCCTGGTGACCCTGGTCTCGGTGGCCAGCTCGCTCACCGCGTTGCCCGCACTGCTGACGGTGCTCACCGATCGGGCCGAGCGCCGGGCCGAGCGCCGAGCGGCCGGGCATGCCACACCGGTCCGCCGCACATCGTCGCGCGGGCGGTTCACCGGGTTCGTGCTGCGCAAGATCGCGGCGAAGCCCGCTGCCGCACTGGCTGTTTCGGTTCTCGCCATGCTCGCGCTGACCGCGCCGGTTTTCGGCCTCGAGCTCACCGATATGGGGCGCGAGACCCATCCGCGCAGCATCCCGGCCATGCAGACCTTCGACCGGCTGAATGCCGCCTTCCCGGAACTGAAGTCGATGCACCAGGTCGTCGTGGCGGCCGACCCGGCACGGGCGAACGACGTCACCCACGCGCTGCGCGCCTTGGCCGAGCGGGCCGCGGACGATCCGGCGATGAAGCGGCCCGACGAGCCGCGCACCTCGGCCGACGGCCGGGTCACGCTGCTGGAACTGCCTGTCCCGCATCACGTCAGCGACGACGCGGCGCAGCGGTCACTCGAACGAGTTCGCGCGGACTACGTTCCTGCCACGATCGGCGCCCTTCCGAACATCGACTACGCGGTAACCGGCGACGTAGCCCGCTACGCGGACTATCCGGAGCATCAGAAGCAAAAACTGCCGCTGGTCATCGCTGGGTTGCTCCTGGTGACCTTCGCGCTGACCGCCGCGGCCTTCCGTTCCATTGTCCTCGGCTTGGTCGGTGTGGTGCTGAACCTGCTCTCGGCGGGCGCCTCGCTCGGCCTGCTGACCTGGGTTTTTCAGCACACCTGGGCCGAGCGCCTGCTCGATTTCAACTCGACCGGCACGATCGGATCCCGAGTCCCGTTGCTGCTCTTCGTCATCCTGTTCGGCCTGTCGATGGATTATCAGGTCTTCGTGCTGAGCCGGATCAAGGAAGCCGTAGACAACGGTGTACCGACCCGTCGGTCCGTGCTCGACGGTGTCGGCGGTTCGGCGGGCGTGGTCACCAGCGCCGCGTTCGTCATGGTGACGGTGTTCGCCAGTTTCGTTCCGCTGCACATCATGGAGATGAAGCAGATGGGCTTCGCGCTCGCGGCGGCCGTGCTGCTCGACGCCTTCGTGATCAGGATCGTGATTCTGCCCGCGCTGCTGCTCCTGCTGGGTGATCGAACCTGGTGGCCGGTACGCCCTGCCGTCACCACCGCGGGCTGCGTGCCGGTGAAAGTAGGCTCATAGAAATGACCCAGCGGCCGCGCACCGACGACCGGTTCCGGATACTGCGGCGGTGCTACCTCGGGTGCTGGCTGCTGTTCGGTCTGTGGCCGCCGGTGATCGCGGTGCACGACCGCATCGACGTCGTCAAGTACGGGACGTGGGCGCTGGTGGCCGTGCTCGCCGTGGGTTACCTGATCCTGCTGTCGTTTCCCGGCAATCCCCGGGTGCGGTCGAGCGACTTCCTCGGCCTGCTCGTTCTGGTGCTCGGTGCGACGGCCATCCTGCTCGAGGGCGGCGCGGCGTTCTTCATCGTGTCGCTGCCGATGTTCTGGCTCTACACCGCGACCCCGCGGCAGGCGATCGGCTACATCGGCGCGGGCGCGGTGGCCACGCTGATCGGGACGGTCGCGGGGACGCGATTCTCGCCGGGCAATGCCGTTTTCACGCTGATCGGCCTGGTCGGCGGTGTGCTCTTCGGATTGTGGATGGACCGCGTGATCAAACGGGGTGACGAACGCGCCCACCTGCTCGGTATCGAGCTGGAACGTACGCAATCGGAACTGGCCGCGGCGCACCAACGCCAGGGCGCGGCCGAGGAGCGCGAACGGCTCGCGCGTGAAATCCACGACACGCTCGCCCAAGGCTTCGCGTCCATCATCGTGCTGGCGGAGGCGGCTCGGTCCGGTATGGAGACCGATCCGGTGACCAGCGCCAAACAGTTGCTGTCGATCGAGCGCACGGCCCGCGAGAACCTCACGGAGGCGAGAGTTCTCGTCGGCGCAGCTCCGTCGGCCGATGGCGCGACCGGGCGGATCGCGCCGTTGCTGCGGCGGATCCTGGATCGGTGTGCCGAGGACACGGGGCTGACCGTGCATGCGGAGTTGGCCGACATCGACTGCGACCAGCCCACCCGGATCGCGCTGCTGCGCTGCACTCAGGAATCGCTGGCGAATGTGCGCAAGCACGCGGGGGCCAGCACGGTGAGCGTCGTCCTGACTCGCGGTCCATTCGACGTGGAACTCGAAATCACCGATGACGGAATCGGATTCACCCCACACGAAGCCCGCGGATTCGGCCTCGAAGGTATGCGCAACCGCCTCACCGAACTCGGCGGCGAACTCACCGTGACGAGCGCACCCGGCGCGGGCACCCGCATCTTCGCATCCCTACCGCAGAACGATCGGAACTGACATGGCCGAACGCCTCCGCCTGATCCTCGCCGACGACCACGTCGTCATGCGCGCCGGAATCGCGGCCCTGCTGGCCGCCGAACCGTCCATCGATATCGTCGGCGAAGCGGCGGACGGCAGCGAAGCGATCGCACTGGTCGAACGTCTGAAACCCGACGTGGCGCTGCTCGATCTACGCATGCCGATCCTGGACGGTGTAGCAGCCACCCGAGAAATCACCACCCGCAGCACAACTCGCGTACTGATCCTCACCACCTACGACACCGACTCCGATATCGAACGCGCCGTCGAAGCCGGAGCCATCGGCTACCTCCTCAAAGACACCACCCGCGACCAACTCGTCGCGGCCATCCACGCCGCATCCCGCGGCCGCACAGTCCTGGCTCCCCTGGTCGCCGAACGCCTGGTAGCCCGCATCCGCCGCCCCGCCCCGATCACCCTGAGCCCCCGCGAAATCGACGTCCTGCACGCAGTGGCAGATGGCCTCTCCAACCCGGAAATCGGCCAACGCCTCACCATCGCCGAAGCCACCGTAAAAACCCACCTACTACGCATTTTCGCCAAACTCGACGTCAATGACCGCACCCACGCCGTCGTCGTCGCCCTGGACCGCGGCCTCTTGTCTCGAACCACCGAGACCCCGTAGCTCATCCGCGAACGGCCCCCACTTTCTGGGGCGCAGGTTGATCGACTCGGTGTTAACACTTTGCCCGAAGGTGTCCGGAGCAGGCAGTATCAGACAGAGCTTCGGCGAATTGCGTTGACTTGCAGCGGATTACCCAGATCCGCAACCGACGCATCGAGTAACGGGGACCGACGCACCTCGATGTGCAGCTTGTATACCGAACGGTCGCAATATCGAACTCGAAGGAATCTCATGCGGATCAAGCCCCTGATCGTCGCCGGCTTCGCGGCGGGCGTCGTCATCACCGCCAGCGGTTGCGGCCTGAACTCGACACCCGGGGCGCCGCCCACCCGAACCCCGCTGCCTTCAGCACAAACCGGGCAGACCACCCAACCCGGGCGCACGACTGAGCCCGGTGGCAGCGTCCCCGAGGCCACCGCCGCGCCCGCACCCGTACCCGCGCCCGCACCTGCGACCAGAACCGCCGTCGCGGACCCGACGACTCCCGCCGACACCGCTCCCCCGAAGTGCGTGACCGCCCAGCTTCGCCTGGACAAGGGCGTCGGCGGCCCGGTGGGCGGGACCTGGTTCCTGAGGTTCATCAACTCCAGCTCACGAACCTGTGTCCTGCAGGGGTTCCCGGGCATCTCGCAAACCAACGGCCCCACCGGTGAGCCGGTAGGCGAGCCCGCCGTTCGAGACCAGGGCCCGCAAGCGCCCAAACCTGCTCCGGTCACGCTCGCACCGGACGGTGCGGCGCAATTCGAGTTCATCTCCTATCCCAAGCAGATCAACGAGTGCGCGGCCCTGCGCACCAACACCCTGCGCGTCTACCCGCCCGACAACACCGAATCGCTCTGGCTGCCTTGGGACAACCTGATCTGCCCGAGCCCACAGCGCATGCTCGTCGTCCGGGCGATCACGCCGATGTAGGCGCAGCTCCTGACAGGTCTTCCTCGGGCGCCTCAGAACTGCTGATTGCCGTAATCGCGGAACCAGGCGACGATCTGGCCGTGGTCGGCCGTTCTGTCCAGTGCCAGGAGGAGCAGCAGGCGCGCCTTCTCGGGGGCGAGGTCGCCGCCGCTGACGACGCCCATCTTCGGGTCGACGGTGATCGCGCCGGAGCCGTAGGCGTTGGTGGCGACCATGGCGATCCCCTTGGCCGCCATCGCGACGCGCGCCTGGTTCGGCGAGGGGGTGCCTGCGAAGACGATGCCCTTGGCGCCTGCGGCGACGGAGGCGGTGATGGGCTCGGCGGGGGCGTCGAGGTAGCTATCGGCGATGTCGACGCGCGGGAGGGTGTCGCGGTTGATCGTGGTCAGGTCGAAGGGGGTCCGCCAGCGGGCGGGGTCGTCGCAGCGTTGGACGCGGGCGGGGGCACGTTGCAGGCGGACGCCGGCCTGGTCGATGGTGCCGAGGTCGCCGTACTCGCGGGTGGTGAAGGTGTGCACGCGGGTCGAGTCGGTTTTGGTGGCGTCGCGGGCGGGCAGGATCTGGTCGTTGAGGGCGATGACCGTGCCGAAGCAAGTGGTCCGGTTGCTCGCGGCGAGGCGAATCGCGTTGTACAGGTTGACCGGTCCGTCGCTGCCGATCGCGGTCCACGGTCGCATCGCGCCGGTCACGACAACCGGTTTCGTGCTGCGCACGGTGAGGTCGAGGAAGTAGCTCAGCTCTTCCATGGTGGCCGAACCGGTGCTGACCACGACGGAATCATGGTCTTCGAGGCGGCGTTCGACCAACCGCGCCAGATCGTAGAGGTCGCCGACGGTGTAGTCGCCGGACCCACGCTGCCCGAAGTCTTCGGTCGACAACGCCGCGATATCACCGATTTCGGGACGCAGCGAGTCGACGAGCTCGGCGATCGGCCGGGCGCCGGGCCGATAGGTTTCCAGATCGGTGCGCCGGTCGGAGGCGCCGGCGATGGTGCCACCGAGGCCGATCACCGCGACCCGCTGCGCCGTCCCCGTCGATACGGGATCTGCTGAGCTGACACCGATTCCGGCACCGGCGACGGTTCCGGCGAGAGCGAGGGCGGCAGCGACCTTCGAGACTGTGGGCATGCGACTCACGCTATGAACCGCCGACCCGCGGGCACATCACTCCCCGGCGGTACCTCGATCCGATACCGAGGTACCGGGCACGAGGCGTCTCGCTGATGCCCGCCAGGTGTGGGTCGGGAAGCGGCGTGGCAGTCATCCGGTGATGGCCATGACGATGGCAGCGACTCCGAAGGGGATGTCGAGCACGAAGCAGAATTCGGTCAGGGAACGTGGGACTACCGCGTTGCGCCGCCAGTGCACGTAGTCCCACGCGGCGTGGGCGGCCAGGGCAGTACCCGCAATGGCAAGGCCGAAGCGTGGGTTGACCAGCAATGCGGCTACGGCGAGGCCACCGAACCCCACCAGCGCCAGAATCTGCGCGGTGAAGGGACGGACCGGTGCCCGGCGCACCACACCGGCCACTACCAACACAACTGCGAACGCCGCCAAGCCCTGCCACCAGGCGATACCAGCGATCTCACTGAGCACTACCGCGACCGAGCCCGCCGGGATACCGGCCCAGGCGATCCAGGGTCGGCCGAGCGCAGCCGCGGCCAGGTAGCAGCAGGCCGCGACCGTGACCGTGATCGCCACTGCGTCGGTCGCCACGCCGGTCACGATCTGGAAGGTCGCAGCTGCCAACCCCAACGCGGCCGGCCAGTAACTCAGCACCGGCCGCTTGGCATCGGCGAGGCCGGCGGCTGCGGTCATCGACGGATTCATGGGTGTCTTCTTCGTTCTCGGGTCTACGGGCGTCACGGCGTCGCGATGTTCCCGACCCGATCCGGCGGCACGACCGTCTCGCGCCGGTGCGTGTAGTCCGAGCGGCGCAGGAGCATGGCGGCGAGCATCGTGCCGAACATCAGCACGTGCCCGACCGTCATCAGGGTGTCGGCCGTGATGGCTCCGGTCGCGAGCGGCACCAGGAGCACTGCGAAGGGCGCGATCATCGCCACGGACATCTCGAGGATCATCCGTCGGCTGTGCCCGCGTATCGCCATCCACCCGGCCATGCCGATCGTCATATCGGCCGCCATGACCAGCGTGCTCGCCACCGGCCGGTCGTGCAGACCGGGCCAGATCAGCATCCACAGCAGAGCAAGCAGGCCCATGCCGATGAACATCGCCAGCACCATCTCGAGGTAGTGGCCGACGAAGGTGAAGATCTGTCGCTGCATGATGCCCTCCGAACTGTAACGCGAAAATCCTCGTGTTAGTGACGATACGCACGGCCGGGCACTAATGCAAGAATCCTCGCGTTATGATCTAGGTATGGACGACCGACGAACCATGCAGCGGCCCGGTGGACGGTCCGCACGCGTGCGCGCCGCAGTCCACGCAGCAGTGCTCGGGCTGCTGGAGACGCATCCGTGGGAAGAATTGAGCGTCCCGTTGGTCGCCACGGCGTCCGGGGTGCACCAGGCGACGATCTACCGGCGGTGGGGCACGATGTCAGCCCTACTGCACGACGTGGTCGACGAGTGGTCGACCACCACCGCGTCCCTTCCCGACACCGGCGCCCTGCCCGATGACCTCCATCGCTACGCCGCCGCGGTCGCGACTTCACTGCGGAACGGAAATGTCCCGCTGATTCTTCGGGCCGTGGTCATGGAAATCCGGCCGGGACAACAGCGTCGACGTTCACCGGCCTTCGCCGAACGCGAGCGTCAACTACAGGCGATGCTCGATCGCGCGGAACAGCGTGGCGAGCCGGTCCCCACGCTGGCCGACCTGGTCGAGCTGGTCGTGGCGCCCCTGTACTTCCACGCCTTGTTCACCGAACCGATGACCGACGCCGAAGCAAGGCGTCTCGTCGACCGGCTCCTCGACATAGTTGCGCACCGCGGCTCCGCTGCCTCGGCAACGCGCGCGTGAGCGGTATGACCCGCGACAACGGCAAATTCAGCCACGTGGCAGGACCCGCTTCCGCTGGTTCGATCAGCCGAGGTCCCGGCCTCCGTTGGCAGCGCGATCGCGGAACCACCTACCGCCGCTTCGCGACCGCGGGTAGGTGGTTCAAGGCGATACCGAACAGATCGCGGTAGGCGGCCAGCGCCGCCTCGTCGGTCAGGGTCTGTTCGGTGCGCTCGCCGTTCTCGGTGCGGGTCAGGGTGTGGTCGTTGAGGGTGATGCGGCCGGTGGCAGTGGGTCGCGAGCACACCAGTTTGCCGGTGAAGTGCGAATCCGGCGAAGTCTGGTGATACCAGCAGAACGGCTCGAAGTCGATCAGCCGGCGGGGCCGGGCCTCGATCCGATACTGCCGCTCGTTGTCGCGGAGCAGGTCGAGGTCGCCGCTGCCGTCCTCGACCGGGACGACCCGGAACACACCGGCCGGATCGGATTGGTCGTCGGCGCTGTCCAGACGCAGCGGATACCAGGCGTTTCGGCCGAATCCCACGTCCACCAGCCACGGACCGTCCAGGTCCACGCGCAGCACGAGATGGTCGAACGGCGGCCGGACGTGCCCGCCGTCGTACACACCGGAGGCCAGCATCGTCACCGGGAACCCGAGGGCCGACAGCAGGGTGCCGAACGCTCCGTTCAACTCGTAGCAGAACCCGCCGCGCCGCCGTCGCACGATCTTGTCCACCAACAGCTTCTCGTCGAGCACGATGCGTTCGCCGAGATGAATGCTGAGATTCTCGAACGGCACCGTGTCGAGATGCCGCCGCTGGAGGTCGCGCAGGGTGTCGAGGTCGGGACGAACCGAGGCCTCGACTCCGATCCGCCGCAGGTAGTCGAGTACGAGGTCATGATCCATCCACCGACACTAACGGCCGTCGAGCATGCCCGAGAGGCGAGCGCGGCTGTTTGTGGCGCGAGACATTGCCCCACAACAGGTTCGGAGGTGCGCGCGGATCGGGTCATCGGCGCGAGCTGACCGAACGCGGACGTGAACGCGAGATCATGGCCGCCGCGGCACATTGATCATGGCGACTAAAGTGGCCGGTATGCGTTGACCCCAGCCCGGTAGCCGGGCACCACCTCACCTCCTTCGTGTCCACATTCCGAACCTACGAAGGAGATTCGACGATGAGCACGTCGATCCGCATCGACGTCCCCGCCGCTTTGGCGGCGTCACACAGTGCACACGACGGTGCGTCCGGTCGTGCCTGGATCGCGGCGTTGCCCGGCCTGGCCGCGGGCTTCCTCGACCGCTGGGCGTTGCGCCTGGACGGTCCGGCACGACACGGCATGGTGTCACTGGTGCTGCCGGTGATCAAGGCGGACGGAACGCCCGCCGCGTTGAAACTACAGCCGGTCAACGAGGAGAACGTGGGCGAGCCCCTCGGCCTGCGCGGCTGGAACGGCGACGGCGCGGTGCGCCTGCTCGACCACGATCCGGACACCGGCACGCTGCTACTGGAACGGCTGGATGCAACCCGTCCACTGTCTTCGGTGGCCGACGACCGCGCCGCACTGCGGATTCTCGCCGAGCTACTGGCCCGCTTGGTCGCGGCTCCCGCACCAGCCGGGCTGCGGCGACTGGCCGACATCGCCGCCGCCATGCTCGATCAAGTGCCCCGAATCGTGGCGGCGTTGCCCGACCCGGCCGAGCGGCAGCTGGTTCGCACCTGCGCATCCGCCGTCGCCGAGCTCGTCGATGAACCCGGCGACCGGTTGCTGCACTGGGACCTGCATTTCGACAACATCCTCGCGGCCGAGCGGGAACCGTGGCTGGCCATCGATCCGAAGCCGCTCGCGGGCGATCCCGGCTTCGAGCTGCTGCCCGCGTTGGGTAATCGCTGGGAAGAGATGGTCGCCACCGGCGACACGGCGCGGGCCGTGCGCTACCGCTTCGACCTGCTCACCGAGGTACTCGGCCTCGACCGGCAGCGGGCGGCGGGCTGGACGCTGGGTCGCGTGCTGCAGAACGCGCACTGGGACGTCGAGGACGGCCACACCGCCCTGGATCCGGCCCAGATCGCCATCGCGACCATCTTGCTCGACTCCCGGCTGCGCTGAGGTCGGTCTGCCGGGACTGCGGAAAACCGCAGCCGCCGAATACCGCTCACGACAGCGACTTCGAGCTCCCTGACGACCCCGCAACGCCTCACCATGGCATCGACTCGGGACTGTGCACAGTCCTTCGACCCGAACTAATCGAGGCCGGCACCAACGTCCCGCATGCCGATTTCCAGCGGACTGGCCCACCACCGATCGGTAAGGGCTTACCAGCGGTTCCGTATCTGCCGGATGATCAGATACGGGACATCGGCAGCCCCGTACAGGCTCGGCGGGCTCGAGCGCCGTCGCCGTGGCGGGGGAAGGTTCGGGTACTTCCTCCGGAGCTCGTCGAAAATCCGCTGCTCCTGTCCCGAAGCTTCGCTTTGCTCCTGCTGCTGCCGCGCGAAATGCTCCTTATGCCAACGGTTTCTAGCGCGGTCTTCCTTGAGGGCGCTGATGGAGATCGCGAGGAATCCCAAGCCGACCAGGCCGACAGGGACCACCAACACCAAGAGCTCCATACCCAAGTGTTGCTGGACGGCGCATGTTCCTGCAGCGATATCAGTCGGTCTTGACAGAGATCCGCGCCTGGATGTCCCTGCGGAGCCGAAGACCGCGCGGCCTGAATGGCGCCCACCTCACCGACGAGGAATACCTTGCCATCCGAGACCTCGCCCGCACAGACCGGTCGATCGGTGTCTCAGACTGCCTGAATGGTGCCTTCGGATCGGGCGGGCTGTGGTGCACGTGCGGTGGCGCGCATGCGCAGTTGCCGAGGCTGCGGCACGACAGCCATGGTGGGCCTGGTGTCGGTACCGGGAACAGTCTGCAGCCGCCAGCGAGCCGCGATGGTCGCCAAGGCCAGGGTCGCCTCGGTCACAGCGAAGTTGTCACCGATACATTTGCGGGCACCGGTGGCGAACGGCAGCAACGCATTACGCGGGGGTGGCGTGGCGAGGCCGGGATCGAATCGGTCAGGGTCGAACCGCTCGGGGTCGGGATACAGATCTGCCCGATGTTGGATCGCATACGAGCTGTAGATCAAGGTGGTACCGGCAGCCAGCGAGTGCTTTCCGAGCTGCGTGTCCTCGGTCACCGTCCGAGTCTGTAACCAGCCTGGTGGGCGCAGCCGGAGAACTTCGGTGATCACCTGGCCGGTGAACTGCAGGTTCGGCAAATCCTCGTGCCGCGCGGATCGCCCGGCCAGAACAGTGTCGACCTCGGCGTGCACACGGGCGGCGAACTCAGGATGCTGATCGAGCAGGATCAACGCCCACGCCAGAGTCGCGGCACTCGTATCGGTGCCCGCGAAGAAGAACGTGAGCACCTGATCGACGATCTCGTCGTCGCTCAACTGCCCACCGCCCGCACTGTCTCGGGCAAAAACCAACGCCGAGAACAGATCACCGCGATCGACACCCTCGGCACGACGCTGTACTACTAGCGCGCCCAGAATGGCGCGTGCCTCGGCAGCCGCCGCTATGCAGGCGCGATTACCCAGTATCGGCAACCGCCGCATCCACTCCGGCATCATCACCTGCCGCATCACACCGGCGAAGACGGCTTCGACATCGCGAAGTAGCCGCTCCTGCTTCGCATCCGAGATCGCCCCATCGAACAATGTCGCAGCGATCACGCGCGCGGCGAAGGTGTGCAGTTGGGCCTTCACGTCGACGACCTGGCCGTCGTGCCAGGAATCGACCAGTTCGGAAATCTTCTGCGCCATCACAGGCACGTACGCGGCGATGCGTTTCGCACTGAACACTGGCTGCAGCAGACGCCGTTGCCGGCGATGTTTCGCGTGCGGGCACGTCGCCAAGCCCTCACCGACCAACTCTCTCCCGCTGTCGAATGTCGGCCCACCCTTGTCGAAGATCTTGTCATGCAGCAACACCTGGCGAGTCAGCTCCAGATCGCACACCACCACTGCGGTCACCGGCCCCAGGCCGATAGCGACCAGGTCACCGTGCGCAGGCAGCGACGCCATGAATCCCAATGGATCACGCAACATCGGCGCCAGATGCCCCAGCACAGGTAACCGGTGCGGCGCCATCGCGATCGGCACGGGACGCTCGTTCCCGTCAGCGTCCCGCGCTCCGCCAGCTACCACAGGCCCACCCCCCGACACCCGACGAACCACCTCTACTACCCGACGAATTCCCGGATACTCGCCCATGCCTATCCCCCTCCCTCGCAGAGACAACTACCCACCCAGTGTCCGCTGTCCCCCACCACACGACCTACCACCCGTCCGGGTGGACTTTGCCGGACCAAGCGGTATCTGCTCGAAACCGCTTGGCTACCAGGCGATCCGGATCGACAAGCCCGCCGGTCGCTCAGCCGAGCGAGGCCCCGGCTCTACTCTCTGCTCGGGCGATTCAGCCGAAGCTGCCGGTGCTCGGCTTGTCGACAACCTTGACGACGATGACATCGGTGACGGTCACGGCGTCGTGGCTGCCGATCGGGCGCTCGTAGGCGCAGGCGCCGCGCACGTGGATCTCTTCACCCGCCGGGAGGTTGCCCAGCGAGGTCTGGACCATTTTGCCGTCGGGGATGGCGAAGGAGGTGGGGTTGTTGCCGCCGAAGATCTCGCCGGTCTTGTTGTTGAAAATCCAGCACACCCCTTCGGTGTTCGGGTTGCGGAACTTGGCCGATACGGTGCCCGGCACCGAGAAGGTCTCTTCGATCACCGGAGCGTCGAGGCCGGGGATCGCGGCGGCGGTGTTCGACGGGAGCACCACTGCGGCGGCGGACAACGCGAAAAGCGCGAGCACGGGAAGTCTGCGATTGATCATGCTCGAGATGATGCCACCCAGTCGCCAGGCCCCCTATTTTTCGGGGCACATCGCCGAATCAATTCGACCGCAACATTATTCGACACGACAGACAAGCTACTCGGCGGATTCGAGGAGGGTCTTCATCGTGCGGCCGATGGCGGCCATCGGTTCGTCGCGGTCGAAGTCGGCGTGGGGATGAGCGACTTCGAATGTCTCGATGACGCCGCCGAGGTGTGGCCGCCACAGCTGGGTCAGGTGCTCCGTTGCCGCCGCGATCGAATTGCCGTCTGCGTCGACGGTCGCGCAGAATATTGTGGCGTCGCCGGAGAAGAATGGTGAGTCGTATCGGTGATACAGCCCGATATTGTTGGTGATCATTCGGGCCAGTCGCTCGGTCAGTTCGGCTACCTGCGACGCTGCCAGCTGATCGCCGAGCCGATCCGACATCCAGCTCGTGAACGCTTCTTTCATCTCGTCCTGGTCGATTTCCGGGGGTGCGTCCGAGGATTGCGCGGGTTGGGGGTCCAACAGCCCCAGGAATCCGACTTCGAACCCGCGACGTGCGAGTTCGGCCGCCACCGCGTGTGCCACCGCACCGCCGTGGGACCAGCCCAGCAGGTGGAACGGCCCGGCATCCTGCACGAGCAGGATCTGCTCGACGTAATCGTGCACCATTTCCTCGAACGACGTCGCCATCGGCTCGCCGTCGAAGCCGCGCGATTGGAGGGCGTACACGGGCCGGTCGGGTAGGTGGCTGCCCAATTTCCGGTAGCCCCAACCGTGTCCGCCGCCCGGGGGTGCGCACCAGATCGGTTTCCGCGAGCCGGAACTCTTCAATATCAGCACCGGATCGAAGTGGTACGCGGTCAGCTCGTTGTCGAGTTGTCCGGCCAGCTCCGCCGGTGTCGGTGCGGTGAACACCACCTGGATCGGCACCTCGACGCCGAGGATCGCCCGGATCCGGCTGACCAGCCGGGTCACCAGCAGCGAATGCCCGCCGAGGTCGAAGAAGTTGTCGTCGATGCCGACCCGGGCCAGCCCGAGCACCTCGGCGTACAGAGCGGTCAGCGTCTGTTCCCGTTCGGTGCGCGGGGCCCGGTAGTCGGCGGTGGCGACGAATTCCGGATCCGGCAGCGCCGCTCGATCCAGCTTTCCGTTGGCGGTCAACGGGAACTGCTCCAGCACCAGCACCGCCGCCGGGACCATGAACTCCGGCAACCGCGACAGCAGGAACGCGCGCACGCCCGCGACCAGGAGCCCGCTGTATGGGTTGTTGGTGTATCGCGACGGATCGGCTGCCGGGATCTGCGCGGTGAATACCTCGGTGAGATGTGCGTCATCGGTGATCACGGGGTCGATGAATACCGCGTCCATGCAATCCGGTCGCGCCGACCAGGTGACCGCGGTGGTGAATCCCAGCCGCTCGCCCAGCACGTGCAGGTCCTCCGGAAGCAGTGCTGCGCCGGCCCGATCCGCCGGTTCGGGCAGTATCGTTTCGGTGCCGAGCAGGCCGGTCTCGCCGGTGACGTGCTCGCCCGCCCGGAGGCAGCGCGCGGCAGCGACGTCGTCGACCAGTCCCGCGTGCGGGATGTCGGTGATCCGGACCGAGCCGCCGCGGTGGGCGTGCAGGACGGCTTCCAGCGAGTCGCAATCGGAGAACCCGACGTGCGGCGCGGCTGCCACGGATATCGCCTGCGCCGGGGCTTTCCGGAGTACGACGTCGTAGCGGTACCGCGTCAGCTCATTGACTGCCCATCCCCGTTTGAGCTCGACGTCCACCACCGCGATCTCGTCTTCGAGACCGGCCAGCGCCTGGAAGTACTCGGGAGCCACCAGCAGCTCCTGTTCGGCAGCGATGCTGCGGCGCACCCGTTCCCACGTCGTGCCGGGGTCGTCGTCACCACTGCCGCGCGCGATCGCCACCCCCGTGGCGAACTCCTCTACGAGCGCGAGGTTCCTGATGTCGCCGAGGAACAAAGCCCCACCGGGCGCCAGCAACCGCAACGCGTGCCCGATGACCCGCCGCAGATACGTCTCGCTCGGGAAGTACTGCACCACCGAGTTCAGCACCACCGTGTCGAAGGAGTTCTCGACCAGCCCGGTGACATCATCAGCGCCTTGCACACGCAAAGAGACCCGATCGATCCAGTCGGCGCCTGAATCTCGCAGTCGCCGTGCCAATTCCGCGATCGTCGCAGCAGAGAAGTCGGTAGCCCAGTACTCCTTGCTCTCCGGTGCCAGCTCCGCCAGCAGCAACCCCGAGCCGACACCGATCTCGAGCACACGTCCCGCGCCGAGCTCCCGGATCCGCCGCACCGTGTGTGACCGCCATTCCCGCATCTGCTCGATCGCGATAGCGGACCCGGAATAGCTGCTGTTCCAGCCGCTGAAGTCCGCACCGAAGTCGGCCTGCTGCCCGGACTCGGCATACAAGTCCTCGTACACCCGGCGCCACTGCTCGACCAGCTCGCTCTCACCGTGGACGGCGTCCGCATCGGAGGTGGAAACGCCTCCGGCGGCGGCGGTCTCGGCGGGCACGACGTAACCGACCAGCTGCTTGCCCAACTCCCCCGCATCACGCGCGACCACCACCGCCTGCGCGACCAACGGATGCGACACCAGCACTGATTCGATCTCGCCCGGCTCGACTCGGAACCCACGGATCTTCACCTGGTCATCGGCCCGACCGACGAACTCGAGCACACCCGTCCGGGCCCACCGCACCAGATCGCCTGTCCGATACAACCGTTCACCCGTCGAGTTGAACGGATCGGCGACAAACCGGGCCGCCGTCAAACCCGGGCGGCCGTGATACCCGCGCGCCAATTGCGCACCGCCCACATACAACTCACCGGCTACTCCGACCGGAACCGGCGACAACCCCGAATCCAGCACGTAGGCGCGCAGATTCGGCAGCGGCGAGCCGATCGGCAGCGCTGCGCCCACCGAGACGGCGGATGCCACGGCCATGGCCGCGAACACCGTTGTCTCCGTCGGACCGTATCCGTTGACGACCTCGACGCCCGGGATGCGAGCGCGCGTACGTTCGACCACCGCCGCGGTCAGCGGCTCGCCGGCGAAGATGATGGTGCCGGCGTCGATGGTGGTGTCGGTGTGGTTCAGTACTTCCGCGAACGCCGAAGGCACCGTGCTGATCATGCTGCCGGACCAGTTGTCCTGCTCGGCGAGCACCAGTACGTCACGGACCACGTCGACGGTCCCGCCTGCGCACAGTGGTGCGAAGATCTCGACGACGGAGACGTCGAATGCCGTTGAGGTACTTGCCAATACCCGGGACAGTCCTTCGGCACCGAGCCGCGTCACTGCCGCACCGACATGGTTGACCATGTTGCGGTGGGTGATCGTCACGCCTTTGGGGATGCCGGTGGAGCCGGAGGTGTAGATCAGGTAGGCGAGGTTGTGGCCGTGCAATCCGGCGACATCGGGTCGGCCGACGTCCGGTCGGGCGGTCTCGTAGCGACCCATGAGCAGCTGCTGGGTTCCGTTGCCGGGCAGAACTTTCGCGGTGGGCTCGTCGGTGACCAGCACGACGGGCGCGGCATCGGCGAGCATGAACTCCAGTCGTTCGACCGGGTACTCCGGGTCCAGCGGCAGATAGGCGCCACCGGCCTGCAACACCGCCAGCAATGCCACGATCAACTCCGCCGACCGTGGCAGCGCTACCGCGACGACACCGTCGGGACGCACTCCACGCCCGATCAGTTCGTGGGCGAGGCTGTCGGCCCAGGCGGCGAGTTCCCGGTAGGTCAATGTCACCGCGCCGGACACCACGGCGAGCCCGTCCGGCGTCCGTGCCACCTGGGACCGGAACAGTTCGGGAACCGTCGTGTGCGCGACCGGGGCTTCGGTGTCGTTCCAGGCGTGCAGGATCTGCCGGCGCTCGGCTTCATCCAGGATCTCGACGGATCCGACCGTGACCGCCGGGTCGGCGGCGAGCTGACGCAGTACCCGCCCGAAACGTGCCACCATCGCGTCGATGGTTTCCCGGTCGAACAAGTCCGTCGCGTATTCGACGAAACCGCCCCACCCGCTGCCCGACCCGGACGGGGTATCGACGATGTTGAAGAACAGGTCGAATCGCGCGGTGCCCGTGCCGAGCGCGACGGGCTCGATCCGTGCCCCCAGGAATCCCAGGTCCGGCAGCTCATTGTTCTGCAAGGCCAACGACACCTGGAACAGCGGATGGTGCGCGGGCGATCGCACCGGATGGAGCAACTCGACCAGCAGCTCGAACGGCGCGTCCTGATTCTCGTAGGCCGCCAGCGCCTTCCCCCGAACCTGGTGCAGCAGTTCGGTGAACGACGCGGTCGGCAGCACGGTCGTGCGCAGTACCCAGGTATTGACGAAGAACCCGACCAGATCGGACAGGGCCTCGTCGGTACGCCCGGCGATCGGCGAACCGATCGGAATATCCTGCCCCGCACCCAGCTTCGACAACAGCACCGCCAAAGCCGCCTGCAACACCATCGAGACCGTGGTGTCTTCTCGACGCGCCAACCGTTCCACCAGTGTGCGAGTTCGCGCGTCGATCTCCAGCGGGGCCGTGTCACCGCGATAGGTCGCGACCGGTGGCCGCGGCCGATCAGTCGGCAATCGCAGCACCGCGGGCAGCCCGGCCAACTCGCTACGCCAGTAGTCGAACTGCCGCGAAATCAACGACTCCGGATCCTGCCGATCCCCCAGCAACTCGTGCTGCCACAGCGTGTAGTCCACGTACTGCACCGGCAACGGCACCCAGTCCGGAGCCGACCCCTGTGACCGAGCGGTGTACGCGGTCACCAGATCCTGGAACAAGGGTGCCAACGACCACCCATCCCCGGCGATATGGTGCACCACGAGCAGCAGCACGAATTCTTCAGGTGCACAACGGAACACACTCACCCGCACCGGAATCTCGGAAGCCAGGTCGAACCCGTGGCGCGCCGCCTCACCCGCTCTCGCTTCGAGTTCGTCGTCCGCCACCTCCGAGACCAGCACGGGCGCCACAGCGGCATCGATATCGAGCACCCGCTGCACCGGTACCCCGGCCACGTCCGGGAACACCGTGCGCAACGCCTCGTGCCGCCCGACCACATCGGCCACCGCGGCTCGCAACGCCGGCACATCCAACGCACCGGTCATCCGTAGCGCGATCGGGATGTTGTAGGTCGCCGACGGGCCCTCGTAGCGGTGCAGGAACCACAACCGCCGCTGCGCGAACGACAACGGCACCTGCTCCGGTCGCCGCACCGCCAGCACCGCGGGCCGCACTCTGGCACCGCTGTCGAGTTGTTCGGCCAGCGCCGCGGGCTGGGGGCCTCGAACACCACCCGAATCGGCACCTCGACGCCGAGCACCGCCCGAACCCGGCTCACCAGCCGAGTCGCCAGCAGCGAATGCCCGCCGAGATCGAAGAAGTTGTCGTCGACACCGACCCGCGCCACCCCGAGCACCTCGGCGAACAAGCCCGCCAGCGCCTGTTCCCGTTCGGTGCGCGGAGCCCGGTACGCGGCCTCGGACACGAACTCCGGATCCGGCAACTCCGCCCGATCCACCTTCCCGTTCACCGTCAACGGCATCGAGTCCAATACCACCACCGCGGCCGGAATCATGAACTCCGGCAACCGGTCTGCCACGAACCGCCGCAGACCGGCGGTCAGCAGGCCGATGTGCGGTTTGCTGGTATACCGCGACGGGTCAACCGGTGAGTCCGACCCGGTGAACACGTCGGTGATGTGTTCACCGTCGACGATCGAGGCATCGACGAATACCGCTTCCATACAGTCCGGTTGCGCCGACCAGGTGACCGCGGTGGTGAACCCCAGCCGCCGGCCCAGGATATGCAGATCCTCCGGCAGCAGGCCGACCCGATCCGCGGTTGCGGGCAGTATCGACTCGATGCCGAGCAGACCTTCCTGGCCGGCCACCGGCCCGCCCGTTCGGATGCGGCGGGTGGCCGCCACCGCGTCGACCAGCCCGGCGTGCGGGATGTCGGTGATCCGCACCCGGCCACCACGGTGCGCCCGCAGCACGGATTCCACTGCGGCACGGTCAACGAATCGCACGCGTGGTGCGTCCGCCACCGACAATGCCTGCACCGGAGCTTTCCGGAGCACGACGTCATAGCGGTATCGGGTCAACTCGTTGACCGCGAACCCCCGCTTGAGTTCGACATCCACCACCGCGATCTCGTCGAGGACGCGGCTCAGGGCCGCGAAGTACTCCGGTGCCACCAGCAGCTCCTGCTCGGCGGAGATGCTGCGGCGTGCTCGTTCCTGGACACCGGCGGCGGTATCGCTACCACCGCGGGTGATCGCCACCTCCGTGGCGAACTCCGCGAGCAGGGCGAGATTCCTGATGTCGCCGAGGAACAAGGCGCCACCGGGGGCGAGCAACCGCATCGCGTGCTCGATGACCCGGCGCAGATAGGCTTCGCTCGGGAAGTACTGCACCACCGAGTTCACGACGATCGTGTCGAAGTAGCTCTCGGGCAGCCCGGTGACATCGTCTGCGGCCTGGACGCTCAGCGAGACGCGATCGACCCAGTCGGCTGCCGAATCCTTCAGTCCGCGTGCTAGTTCCGCGATCGTCGCCGGTGCGAAGTCGGTGGCCCAGTACTCCTTGGATTCCGGCGCCAGTTGCGCGAGCAACAGCCCCGAGCCGACGCCGATCTCCAGCACCCGGCCCAGACCCAGCCCCTGGACGCGCCGCACCACCGCGGACCGCCATTCCCGCATCTGCTCGATCGCGATCGCGGACCCCGAATAGCTGCTGTTCCAACCGCTGAAGTCCGCGCCGAAACCGGCTTGCTGCGCGGACTCGGCGTACTCGGCACCCCCGTACAGGTCCGCATAGACACGGCGCCACTGCTCGACCAGCTCTTCCTCGCCGGTGTCGGAATCGGCGGAGTCGGTGGGCACTACATAGCCCACCAGCTGTGTACCCAGCTCCCCCGCGGCACGCGCGACCACCACCGCCTGCGACACCAACGGATGCGAGGCCAGTACCGATTCGATCTCACCAGGCTCGACGCGGAACCCACGAATCTTCACCTGATCATCGACCCGACCGACGAAAACCAACTCCCCCGACGCAGTCCAGCGCACGACATCGCCGGTCCGATACAACCTCTCGCCGCCCGCGCCGAAGGGATCGGCGACAAACCGCGATGCGGTCAGGCCGGCCCGGCCGTGATACCCGCGCGCCAATTGCGCACCACCCACATACAACTCGCCGGCCACCCCGATCGGCACCGGCGACAGCCCCGAATCCAGCACATAGGCCCGCACATTCGACAACGGCGAACCGATCGGCACCGACGCACCGGCCTGGCCGTCGGAGGCGGCGCACAGGGTGGCGAACACTGTCGTCTCCGTCGGCCCATACCCGTTGACCACCTCGACGTCCGGATGGACGGCATGCACAGCGCGGACAACCGAGGGGGAAAGCACGGACCCGCCCGCGATCAGCTGGCGCAGCGGGTCGAAAGGGTTGTCCCGCAACGACTGCGCGTACTCCACCAGCGCGGGCAGCAGCGCCGGGGTGGTGAACATCCGGGTCACGCGATGGGCCTGGATCAGCCGCGCCATCTCCGCGATATCCGAACGCTGCTGCTCGGCCAGCACCAGCGTGCCGCCACCGGCCAAGGTCGGCCAGATCTCGTAGGTGGAGCCGTCGAACGCGATCGACGAGTGCACCAGTGTCCGGTCGCCGGGCCCGATCGACCACGCTTGGCGCGCCAGATTCACCAGATTGCGGTGGGTGGTGGTAACGCCTTTCGGGATGCCGGTGGAGCCGGAGGTATAGATCAGGTAGGCCAGGTTGTGGCCGTGCAACGTGCCGACGATGTCGGGCTGGCCGGTATCGGTGCGGCTGATCGCGGATCGATCGATGAACAGCCGGGGAATCCCGCTGTCGGGCAGGGTTTCCGCCGATGCCGCATCGGTGATCAGCACGACCGGTGCGGCGTCGGCGAGCATGAATTCCAGCCGTTCGACCGGATACTCCACGTCCAACGGCAGATACGCGCCACCGGCCTTCAAGACCCCCAGCAACGCCACCAGCAACTCCGCCGATCGCGGTAACGCCACCGCGACCACGCAGTCCGGCCCTACGCCACGCCGAATCAGCTCTTGGGCAAGATGATCGGCCTGGACGTCGAGTTCCCGATAGGTCAATTCCAGCGCACCGCACACCACAGCGACCGCGTCCGGCGTTCGAACGGCCTGAACTCCGAACAACTCCGGCACCGTCCGGTGCGGCACCGCGACGGCCGTGTCGTTCCAGACCTGCACGATCCGTTGCCGCTCAGCCGCGTCGAGCAGCTCGACAGCCCCGACGGTCACCGCGGGATCAGCGGCAAGCTGTTCCAGTACCCGGACGAATCGCGCCGCCAGCGCTTCGACGGTCGCCCGATCGAACAGATCGGTGGCGTACTCGATGAACCCGCTCCATCCGCTGTCGGATCCGGCGGCATCGGCAATGCTGAAGAACAGGTCGAACCGCGCCGTACCCGTCGCGACCGCGACACTCTCGATCCGCGCTTGCGCCAACCGCAGGTCCGGCAGCTCATTGTTCTGAAAGGCCAAGGACACCTGGAACAGTGGATGATGCCCGGGCGACCGCACCGGATGCAACAACTCCACCAGTAACTCGAACGGCGCGTCCTGATTCTCATAGGCCGCCAAGGCCTTTTCCCGAACCTGTTCGAGCAGTTCGGTGCACGACATGGCCGGCGTGACCGTGGCCCGCAGCACCCAGGTGTTGACGAAGAACCCGACCAGATCGGACAGGGCCTCTTCGGTACGACCGGCGATGGGTGTGCCGATCAGAATATCCTGTCCGGCACCCAGTTTCGAGAGCAGCACCGCCAACGCGGCCTGCAACACCATCGAGACGGTAGTCCCGTCCCGGCGCGCCAGCCGCTCTACCGAGCAGCGCGTGCGCGCGTCGATCTGCAACGCCACCACGTCGCCGCGATAGGAAGCCACCGGCGGGCGCGGCCGATCCGTCGGCAGCGGCAGGACCGCGGGCAATCCCGCCAATTCCGTACGCCAGTAGTCGAACTGCCGGGAAATCAACGACTCGGGGTCCGCCCGATCCCCCAGCAGCTCGCGCTGCCACAACGTGTAGTCCACGTACTGCACCGGCAGCGGCGCCCACCCCGGAGCCCGGCCCGCCGACCGGGCCGCGTATGCCTGGGACAGATCACGCATCAGCGGCGCCAGCGACCACCCGTCACCGGCGATGTGGTGCACCACCAGCAGCACCACGCACTCGTCGGGCCCGCTGCGGAACACGTTGACCCGCAACGGAATCTCCGAGGTCAGATCGAATCCGTACTGTGCCGCCCGCATCAGCGCCGCAGGCACGTCCGACCCGTCGACATCGTCGATCGACACCGGCAGCGCCACCTCGTCGATGTCGAGCACCCGCTGGCCCGGCACGCCGTCGATCTCGGCGAACACGGTGCGCAGGCTTTCGTGCCTGCCCACGACGTCCTCGACCGCCGCGCGCAACGCGGCCACGTCCACCACACCCGTCAGTCGCACACTCATCGGCATGTTGTAGGTGGCCGATGGCCCTTCGTACCGGTGCAGGAACCACAGGCGCTGCTGCGCGAACGACAACGGGATCATCAGAAGGCCTCTCGGTTCATCTTGCGTAGGGCAGGACGCCGGGATGTCGCCATCGCCGAGCACCTGACCGCTAGTTCTGCGACGCTGGGCGCCTCGAACAGCTGCCGGATCGGCACGTCCACCGCGAGCGCGAGCCGGATCCGGCTGACCAATCGGGTCGCCAGCAGCGAATGCCCGCCCAGGTCGAAGAAGTTGTCGTCGATGCCGACCTGTTTCCGGCCGAGCACCTCGGCGAACAGACCGGCCAAGACGCGCTCGCGCTCGTCCCGCGGCGCCCGATATGCCACGGCGGACACGAACTCCGGCTCCGGCAACGCGCGCCGATCCAGCTTGCCGTTCGCCGTCAGCGGCACCGCGTCCAGGATCAGCACGGCCGCCGGAACCATGAACTCCGGCAACCGATCCGCCACGAACCGGCGGAGCCCGACCGCGTCCACCGCGTCCCCGGCACCGTCGAGCACCACGTACCCGACCAGCCGCTTACCGGATTCACCGGCCGGCTCGCGGGCATCGACCACCGCTTGCGACACCGAAGGATGGTGCATCAGCACGGTTTCGATCTCACCGAGTTCGACGCGGTGCCCACGGATCTTCACCTGATCATCGACTCGGCCGACGAACTCGAGCACACCGGCGCGAGTCCACCGCACCAGATCCCCCGTCCGATACAGCCGGGCACCGGTCGCACCGAACGGATCGGCGACGAACCGCGCGGCAGTCAGCGCAGCGCGATCATGATAGCCACGCGCCAATTGCGAACCGGCCACATACAACTCACCCGGGACACCGATCGGCACCGGCTGCAACCACCCGTCCAGCACGAACAGTCGCGTATTCCCGACCGGCTCGCCGATCGGTACCGCGCCCTCGCCTTGCGCTACCGGGAATGCCGCCGCCAAAACCGTTGCCTCGGTGGGTCCGTAACCGTTGATGATCTGCACGTCCGGGATGAGAGCACGGGTGCGTTCCGCGACCGAGCGAGTCAGCGGCTCCCCGGCGAACACCACGACGTCAGCGGCGATCTTCGCCTCGGTCAGCTGCAGCACCTCGACGAAAGCCGAAGGCACCGTACTGATCACGCCGCCCGTCCACGAACCCCGCTCCGCGAGAACCAGGACATCGCGGACCACCTCCACGCTGCCTCCACTGGCCAAGACGGCGAAGATCTCCAGTACCGATACGTCGAAAGCCGTCGAGGTACTGGCCAATACGCGGGACGCGCTGCCCGCGCCCAGCAGAGGCACCATCCCAGCGATACTGCTGACCACGTTGTGGTGCGTAACGGCAACACCTTTGGGAACCCCGGTGGACCCGGAGGTATAGATCAGATACGCCAGATTCTCCGGCCGCAGCGGGGCACTGCGATCGGCGTCGGTCGGATCCCCTGCCGGGTAGGCGTTATCGGTGTCATCCAGGATCAGGCTCGGCACCGCCGTGGCGGGCAACAGCTGCACGGTGGCGCGGTCGGTCACCACCGCCGCCGGTGCGGCGTCGGCGAGCACGAACGCCAACCGATCCGACGGATAGTCCGGATCCACCGGCAAGTACGCACCACCGGCTTTCAGCACCGCCAGCAGCGCGACGATCAAATCCGCCGAGCGCGCGAGGGCGACCGCCACGACACTGTCGGGAGCCACGCCCTGCGCGATCAGCGCACGCGCCAACCTGTTCGCCCGAACATGCAGCTCTCGGTAGGTCAGCTCGATCTCCTCGAACACCACCGCCACCGCATCGCCCGACTCGCGCATCCGGGCCTCCAGCAGATCCACCAGCGTGGCCCCGGCTTCGACCTCGACCGCGGTGTCGTGCCGAGCCTGCAACACCAGCGACCGCTCGGACGCAGCCAGCACATCCACCGACCCCACCGCCGTGTCCGGATCGGTCGCCAGCAGATCCAGCACACGCACGAACCGCGCCGCCATCGCTTCGACGGTGTCCCGATCGAACAGATCGGTGGCGTACTCGACGGACCCGGCCCACCCGGTAGCGCCGGGTGCGTCCGAGATGTTGAAGAACAGGTCGAAACGGGCCGTACCGGTGGGGATCTCGATCCCTTCGATCCGCGCGTGCGGCAACCGCAGATCCGGCAACTCGGTGTTCTGGAAACCGAGCGAGACCTGGAACAGCGGATGATGCGCTGGTGACCGGACCGGGTTCAGCAACTCCACGAGCAGCTCGAACGGGACGTCCTGGTTCTCGTAGGCGTGCAACGCTTTTCCGCGAACCTGCTCGACCAGGTCGGCGAACGTCAGGTGCGGGGTGACGGTGGTGCGGAGCACCCAGGTGTTGACGAAGAACCCGACGAGATCGGACAGCGCCGCATCGGTACGACCGGCGATCGGTGTGCCGATCGGGATGTCCTCGCCTGCGCCGAGCCGATGCAGCAGCACGCTCAACCCGGCTTGCAGCACCATCGATACCGTCGCGCCGTGCCGGCGAGCCAGCTGCTCGACCAGCGTCCGGGTCCGGGCGTCGATCGACATCGGGACCGTGTCACCACGGTAGGAGGCGACACGCGGCCGGGGCCGGTCGGTCGGCAGCTGCACCTGTTCGGGAATCCCCGCCAGCTCCGCGCGCCAGTACGCCGATTGCCGCGACAACACGCTGTCCGAATCGGACGCCGACCCCAGCAGGCCGTGCTGCCACAACGCGTAGTCCGCGTACTGCACCGGCAACGGCTGCCAGCCGGGCGCCGCGCCCCGCGACCGAGCGGTGTACGCCGTGACCAGATCCCGCGCCAGCGGCGCGAGCGACCAGCCGTCTCCAGCGATGTGATGCACCAACAGCAGCACCACGAATTCTTCGGCCGCACAACGGAACACGTTGATCCGCACGGGTATCTCACCGGCCAGCTCGAACCCGTACCCCGCGGCCCGCACCAGCGCCGCCCGCAGCTCCGCCGCATCGATGTCATCGACCGACACCGGCACCTCGATGTCGTCGATCGGCACGATCTGCTGGACCGGCACACCCGCCACGTCCGGGAACACCGTGCGCAACGCCTCGTGCCGACCGACCACGTCGGCCACCGCGGCCCGCAACGCCGACACATCCAGTGCACCGGTCAACCGCAGCGCGCTCGGCATGTTGTAGGTCGCCGACCGCCCCTCCAGCTGATGCAGGAACCACAACCGCTGCTGCGCGAACGACAACGGCACCTGCGCGGGCCGCCGCACCGCCACCACCGCGGGACGTACGCGCGCGCCATCGTCGAGCCGCGGCACCAGTTCGGCGACCGTGGGAACCTCGAAGAGCTGCCGAATCGGCACCTCCACCCCGAGTACCGTCCGGATCCGGCTGACCAATCGGGTCGCCAGCAGCGAATGCCCGCCCAGATCGAAGAAGCTGTCATCGATACCCACCTGCGCGAGGCCGAGCACCTCGGCGAACAGCTCCGCCAGCGCCTGTTCGCGTTCGTCACGCGGGGCCCGATACTCGGCCGTCGACACGAACTCCGGATCCGGCAGCGCCCGCCGATCCAGCTTGCCGCTCGCGGTCAACGGCACCGCGTCCAGCACCACTACCACTGCGGGAACCATGAACTCCGGCAACCGATCCGCCACGAGCCGGCGCACATCGGCGCTCAGCAGACCGGCCCGCGGATTGTTGGCATATCTGTCGGCATCCTGCACCGCCGTTGCCCGATAGACGTCGGTCAGGTGTTTGCCGTGCATGATCGAGGGATCGGCGAACACCACGTCCATACCGTCGGCCCGCTCCGCCGACCAGGTCACCGCGGTGCGTAAACCCAGCCGCTCACCCAGCCGGTACAGGTCTTCGGGCAGCAGCGCATCCGTCGGCTTTTCGCGACCGAGCAGGCCAGGCCGCGCAGGCACCGGCTGACCGGCTCGAATCCGTTGCGCGGCAATGACTTCTTCCACCAGCCCGACGTGCGGAATGCCGATGACGCGAAGGCGGTCGACTTGTTCGGTCCGCAGTCGGTGTTCGACAGCGTCGAGGTCGGTGTACCGGACGCTCGGGGCGTCGGTGAACGAGACTGCGGGGGCCGGAGTTCGGCGCAACACGACGTCGTAGCGGTAGCGGGTCAACTCGTTGACGGCGAGCCCGCGTTTGAGTTCGACAGCGACCGCGCCGATTTCGGGGAGTCCCCCGGCCAGCGCGTGGAAGTACTCCGGGGCGAGCAGCAGTTCCTGCTCGGCGGAGATGGCTCTGCGCACCCGCTCCCTGACGGCGGCGGGGTCGTCCCCACCGCCCTGCGCGAGTTGCACTCCGATGGTGAATTCCTCGAGCATCGTCAGATTGCGGACGTCACCGACGAAAACGGCTCCGCCGGGCGCCAACAGCGGCAACACCTGCTCGATGACGCGGCGGAGATACCCCGGCCCCGGGAAGTACTGGACGACAGAGTTGAGGATGACGGTGTCGAAGTGGCCTTCGGGCAGTCCCGTGACATCGTCGGCGGCGCGGGCGCTCAGCACGACCCGCGCCCGCCACGGTTGCCCCGACTCGCGCAATCGCGTATCCAGCGCCCGCACCGTCGCGCCCGACAGATCGGTCGCCCAGTACTCCTGGCTGTCCGGCGCCAACTGCGACAGCAGCAGACCGGAGCCGACACCGATCTCGAGCACCCGCCCGATCCCCAGCTGCCGGATCCGGTCGACCGTCGCCGAACGCCATTCCCGCATCTGCTCGAGTGCGATCGGCGACCCGGAATAGCTACTGTGCCAACCGCTGAAGTCCGCACCGAACTCCACCACGGTTGCCGCGGCGGTCTCCTGCTCGGCCCCGGAGTACAGGTCGTCGTATACCCGACGCCACTGCTCGACGAGTTCCCCCTCGCCGGTCTCGTCGCCGGTGTGGTCGAGCACGACGTACCCGACCAGTTGTTTGCCGAGGCCACCGGCCAGCTCTCGCGCGTCAACCACGGCTTGTGACACCGAAGGATGCTGCACCAGAACGGATTCGACCTCGCCGGTCTCGACCCGGAAACCGCGGATCTTGACCTGATCATCGACCCGGCCGACGAACTCGAGCACACCGGAGCGAGTCCACCGCACCACATCACCCGTGCGATACAGCCGCCCGCCGGTCGCGCCGAACGGGTCGGCGACGAACCGGCTCGCCGTCAACCCCGGCCGATCGTGATATCCGCGCGCCAATTGCGGACCGGCAACATACAACTCACCAGGAACACCGGCGGGCACCGGCTGCAACAAGCTGTCCAGCACGAACACTCGCGTATTCCCCACCGGCTCGCCGATCGGCACCGCGCCGGGGACATCCGTACCCGACAACCGGAAAACAGCCGCCAGCACTGTTGTTTCGGTAGGCCCGTAACCGTTGACGATCCGGACGTCCGGGATCAGCGCGCGCGTGCGCTCGACCACGGTCTCGGTAAGCGGTTCTCCGGCGAAGACGATGGTGTCGGCGGTGATCGTGGTGTCGGTGTGGTTCAGCACTTCCGCGAACGCGGAAGGCACGGTGCTGATGACGCCGCCCGCCCACGCGCCCCGCTCGGCCAGCACCAGGACGTCGCGCACTACTTCCAGGCTGCCGCCGCCGGCCAGAACCGCGAAGATCTCCAGCACCGAGACGTCGAAGGCGGTCGAGGTACTGGCCAGCACCCGAGACGACGTCAATTCGCCTATCGCCGCGACGATTCCGGCGATACCGCTGACCACGTTATGGTGCGTGACAGCAACGCCTTTGGGGATCCCGGTGGATCCGGAGGTATAGATCAGGTAGGCCAGGTTGTCCGGCTGTAGCCGCGCCCGCCGATCGACCACGGTGAGATCGCCTGTCCCGTAAGTGTGGTACGTGTCGGGTTCGTCCAAGAACAGTGACGGCACGGCGGTCTCGGGCAACAGCTCGACGGTGGCGTGGTCGGTCATCACCAGCACCGGTGCGGCGTCGGCGAACATGAACGCCGACCGCTCCGACGGATAGTTCGGATCCACCGGTAGATACGCGCCACCGGCTTTGAGGACCGCCAGCAAGGCCACGATCAACTCCGCCGAGCGTGGCAGCGCCACCGCGACGACGCTGTCGGGGCGCACCCCACGCGCGATCAACACCCGTGCCAGCACATCCGCCCGAGCATGCAGGGCACCGTAGGTCAGCTCGACGCCCTCGAACACCACGGCCACGGCGTCCGGCGACACCCGCCTCCGAGTCTCCAGCAGCTCGACCACCGTGGCCGCGGCATCGACCTCGACCTGGGTGTCGTTCCAGGCGTGCAGGATTCGGCGGCGCTCGGCCGCGTCGAGCACGTCCACCGCCCCAACCGTGACAGCCGGATCGGTGGCGAGCTGATCCAGCACCCGCACGAATCGGGCCACCATCGACTCGACGGTTTCCCGGTCGAACAGGTCGGTCGCATACTCGACGAACCCGCTCCACCCGGCGATCCCCGGTGCGTCCGCGAGACTGAACAGCAGGTCGAACCGGGACGTGCCCGTCGGGACCGCGACACTCTCGATCCGCGGTTCGGACAGCCGCAGATCCGGCAATTCGTTGTTCTGGAAGGCGAACGACACCTGGAACAGCGGATGATGCGCGGGCGACCGCACCGGATGGAGCAGCTCCACCAGCAGCTCGAACGGCACATCCTGATGCTCGTAGGCCGCCAACGCCTTCCCCCGAACCTGGTGCAGCAGTTCGGTGAACGACAGGTGCGGGGTCACCGCGGTGCGCAGCACCCAGGTGTTGACGAAGAACCCGATCAGATCGGACAGCGCCGCATCGGTGCGACCGGCGATGGGTGTGCCGATCGGGATGTCCTCGCCTGCGCCGAGCCGATGCAGCAGCACACTCAGCGCGGCTTGCAACACCATCGAGGCCGTGGCGTCTTCCCGGCGCGCCCACCGTTCCACCAGGGTGCGAGTCCGGGCATCGATCGCCAACGCCACCATGTCGCCGCGATAGGAAGCCACCGGTGGACGCGGCCGATCCGTCGGCAACCGCAATACCGCGGGCAGGCCGGCCAACTCGCTACGCCAGTAGTCGAACTGCCGCGAAATCAACGACTCCGGATCCTGCCGATCCCCCAGCAACTCGTGCTGCCACAGCGTGTAATCCACGTACTGCACCGGCAACGGCACCCAGTCCGGAGCCGACCCCTGCGATCGAGCGGTGTAGGCGGTCACCAGATCCCGGAACAGCGGCGCAAGCGACCAGCCGTCCCCGGCAATATGGTGCACCAGCAGCGACATGACGAATTCTCCAGGTGCGCAACGGAACACACTCACCCGCACCGGAATCTCCGAGGCCAGATCGAACCCGTACCGCGCCGCCTGCACCAGCGCTGCCGTCACCTCCGCCGCATCGATGTCGTCGACCGACACCGGTACCGCGACCTGGTCGACCGCGAGCACCTGCTGCACCGGCACACCGCCGATCTCGGTGAACACCGTGCGCAAGCTCTCGTGGCGCGCCACCACGTCCTCGACCGCGGCGGTCAACGCGGTCACATCCACCGTGCCCGACAACCGCACACCCATCGGCATGTTGTAGGTCGCCGACGGCCCCTCGTACCGATACAGGAACCACAACCGCTGCTGCGCGAACGACAACGGCACCCGCTCCGGACGCGGCACCGCCACCACGGCGGGCCGCAGCCGGACCTCGATATCGAGATGCCCGGTCAGCTCCGCCGGTGTCGGCGCCTCGAACACCACCCGAATCGGCACCTCGACGCCGAGCACCGCCCGAACCCGGCTCACCAGCCGAGTCGCCAGCAGCGAATGCCCGCCGAGATCGAAGAAGTTGTCATCGATACCGACCCGCGCCACGCCGAGCACCTCGGCGTACAGATCCACCAGGGCCTTTTCCTGTTCGGTGCGCGGAGCCCGGTACTCGGCGGTGGACACGAACTCCGGATCCGGCAGTGCCGCCCGATCCACCTTCCCGCTGGCCGTCAACGGGAGCTGCTCGACGACCACCACCGCGGCCGGAACCATGAACTCCGGCAACCGGTCCGCCGCGAACCGCCGCAGCTCGGCCGGATCCGTACCGTCGGCGCGGTCGAGCTGCACATACCCGACCAGCTGCTTATCCGAGCCGACGGCCGACGCACGGGCATCGACCACCGCCTGCGACACCCCTGGATGCGCCAGCAGCACGGTTTCGATCTCGCCCGGTTCGACTCGATGCCCGCGGATCTTCACCTGATCATCCGCCCGGCCCACGAACTCCAGCACACCCGAAGACGTCCACCGCGCCAGATCACCGGTGCGATACAGGCGCGCACCGGCCGCGCCGAACGGATCGGCCACGAACCGCGCCGCCGTCAACCCCGGTCGGTCGTGATACCCGCGCGCCAATTGCGCACCGGCGACATACAACTCACCGGTCACCCCGGCTGGAACCGGGCACAACCCCGAATCCAGCACATAGGCCCGCAGATTCGCCAGTGGCGAGCCGATCGGCACCGACTCGTGCACTGCGACACCGGAAGCCACGGCGGAGGTCGCGAAGACCGTGGTTTCGGTGGGCCCGTACCCATTGACGACCTCGACATCGGGGCCGATGGCGCGCAGCGCGTGCACGGCCGCGGCGGAAAGCACAGCGCCACCGGTGATCAGATGTTGCAGGGTTTCGAACGGGTTGCCGCGCAGGGGCTGCGCGGACTCCACCAGCAAGGGCAACAGAGCCGGGGTCGCGAACATCCGTGTCACGCGCTCGGCCTGGATCAATCGCAGCATCTCCGCGGCGTCCGAACGATGCTGGCCGGCAAGGACCAACGTGCCACCGCAGGCCAAGGTCGGCCAGATCTCATAGGTGGAGCCGTCGAACGCCACTGTCGAGTGCACCAGGGTCCGAGCAGCAGACCCGAACGACCACGCTTGGCGGCAGAGGTTCACCACATTGCGGTGCGTGATGACGACACCTTTGGGGGTGCCGGTGGATCCGGAGGTGTACATGAGATACGCCGAGTTCCCGGGGCGCAGCGGCGCCGGCCGATCGGCGTCGGTGCGATCGGTTGCCGTGCAGGAACTGTAGGTGTCGGATTCGTCCACGAACAAACGTGGCACCGGAGTATCGGGAAGCAGATCGGCGGTCGCGCGGTCGGTGACCACCACGACCGGCGCGGCATCGGTGAACATGAATGCCAACCGCTCCGCCGGGTAGCTCGGATCCACCGGCAAGTACGCACCGCCGGCCTTCAGCACCGCCAGCAACGTGACGATCAACTCCGGCGACCGCGCAAGCGCCACCGCCACCACCCGGTCCGGCCGCACGCCGCGTGCGATCAGCGTCCGCGCCAGCACGTTCGCCCGAGCATGCAGCTCTCGGTGGGTGAGCTCGACACCCTCGAACACCACGGCCACCGCATCGGCGCGCGCCTGGGGTTCCAGCAGGCTCACCAGCGTGGCCCCGGCGTCCAGCTCGATCTCATTGTCGTTCCAGGCGTGCAGGATCCGCAGGCGCTCGGACTCGTCGAGCACCTCGACCGACGCGACTGCGCGGTCGGGGTCGGCCACCAGCAGATGGAGCAACCGCACGAACCGCGCCACGATCGACTCGACGGTCCCCCGATCGAACAGGTCCGTCGCGTACTCCACGACGCCGGTGAACCCGGCCCCACCCGGTAGCGCGTCGCTGCGGTCGTCCGCCCCGAGGGTGAACCCCAGGTCGAATCGAGCTGTGTCCGGTGCGACGAAGAAGGGCGTGACCTCGATGCCCGGGAGATCAACGGTCGGCAGTGCGTTGTTCTGGAAGGCCAGTGCGACTTGGAACAGCGGATGATGCGCAGGCGACCGCACCGGGTTCAACAGCTCGACCAGCAACTCGAATGGTGCGTCTTGATTCTCGTAGGCCGCCAGCGCTTTCCGCTTCACCTGAGCCAAGATCTCGGTGAACGAGGCGGTCGGCGTCAGGGTCGTGCGCAGTACCCAGGTGTTGACGAAGAAGCCGACCAGCTCCGACAACGCCTCATCGGTACGACCGGCGATCGGCGAGCCGATCGGAATATCCTGCCCCGCACCCAACTTCGACAGCAACACCGCCAACCCGGCCTGCAACACCATCGACACGGTGGTGTCCTCCCGGCGCGCCAGCTGCTCGACCAGCCCCCGGGTCCAGGCATCGATCCGCAACGGCACCGTGTCGCCACGGTAGGAGGCGACCCGAGGTCGCGGCCGATCGGTCGGCAGCTGCACCTGTTCGGGAATTCCCGCCAGTTCCCCGCGCCAGTACGCCAACTGCCGCGACAACAGACTGTCGGGATCGGACTCCGAGCCGAGCAACTCCTGCTGCCACAGCGTGTAATCCACGTACTGCACCGGCAACGATGACCACGCCGGCGCGGCCTCGCGCGATCGAGCGGTGTACGCGGACACCAGATCCCGGATCAGCGGTGCCAGCGACCAGCCGTCCCCGGCGATATGGTGCACCACCAGCAGCAAGACGAATTCCGTAGGCCCACAGCGGAACACGCTGACGCGCAGCGGAATCTCCGAGGCCAGGTCGAACCCGTATCGCGACGCCTCGGCCGCCCGGGTCCCGAGCTCGCCGCTCACTACCTCCGACACCAGCACCGGCACCGCGGCGGCATCGATATCGAGCACCTGCTGCACCGGGACCCCGTCGATCTCGGTGAACACCGTTCGCAGACTCTCGTGCCGCGCCACCACGTCCTCGACCGCCACGGTCAACGCGCGCACATCCAGCGCACCGGTCAACCGCACGCCCATGGGCATGTTGTAGGTCGCCGACGGCCCCTCGTACCGATACAGGAACCACAACCGCCGCTGCGCGAACGACAACGGCACCCGATCCGGACGCGGTCCCGCGACGAGCGCGGGCCGCACCCGCGCGCCGTCGTCCAGCCGGGTCACCAGCGCCGCCACGGTGGGCGCCTCGAACACCATCCGGATCGGCACCTCGACGCCGAGCACGCCGCGAACCCGGCTGACCAACCGGGTCGCCAGCAGCGAATGCCCGCCGAGGTCGAAGAAGTCGTCATCGATACCGACCCGCGCCAGGTCGAGCACCTCCCCGAACAGCTCGGCCAGCAGCTGCTCGCGGTCGTCCCGCGGGGCCCGGTACTCGGCCGTGGACACGAATTCCGGATCCGGCAGCGCTCGCCGATCCACCTTCCCGCTGACCAGCAACGGGAGCCCCTCGACGACCACCACCGCGGCCGGAACCATGAACTCCGGCAACCGATCCGCCACATACCGCCGCAGGCCTGCCGCATCGATGGCGTCGTCGCGAACACCGCTGTCGAGTACTACATAACCCACCAGTTGCTTGCCCGAGCCGCCGGCCAGTTCGCGCGCATCGACCAGTACCCGCGCCACCGCAGGGTGGGCGGCCAGCACCGCCTCGACCTCACCCGGCTCGACCCGATGCCCGCGGATCTTCACCTGATCGTCCACCCGGCCCACGAACTCGAGCAGCCCGGCCCGAGTCCACCGCGCCACGTCACCGGTCCAATACAGCCGCTCGCCGGGCGCACCGAACGGATCGGCGACGAACCGCGACGCCGTCAGACCCGGCCTGCCGTGATACCCCCGCGCCAACTGCGCCCCTGCCACATACAGCGCACCGGGCACCCCGACCGGCACCGGCCGCAACCAGCCGTCCAGCACGAACACGCGCGAATTGGCCACCGGTACCCCGATCGGCACCGAGCCGTCGAGTCGGCGTTCGCCGTTCGCCTCGTACTCGGTGCAGAACACCGTGGTCTCGGTCGGCCCGTATACCTGCACCACTGTCGTCGCCGGGGCCGAACGGGTCGCCCGATCGAACACCTCGGCGGAGACCGCTTCACCACCGGTCCGAATGTGCCCGAGGGTCGCGATCGTGTCGATGGAGTGGTCGACGAGAGCCTCGAACAACCGCGGGGTGAAGACCGCGGAGGTCACCCGCCGGTCGTGTATCAACGTGCTCAGACCGGCCACATCGCTGCGACCGGGTGGCGCGATCACCAGGTGCCCACCCAGCACCAACGGCTGCCAGATCTCGAAGCCCGACGAGTCGAAAGCGATGGACGCCTGGAACAGCGTGGTGGTCCGCGCACCGAGCTGCCGGTCCGGTCTCGTCCGGAACGCCACGATGTTGTGCTGGGTGACGGCAACACCTTTGGGGGTGCCGGTGGATCCGGAGGTGTAGATCAGATATGCCAGATTGTCCGGCCGCAGCGGCGCACTCCGGTCGGCAGCGGTGAGATCGCCTGCCGGATAAGCGTTGTAGGTCTCCGGTTCGTCCATGAACAGACGGGACACCACGGTATCCGGCAACGCGTCAGCGGTGGCGTGGTCGGTCACCACCACGACCGGTGCGGCATCGGCCAGCATGAACGCCAGCCGCTCCGCCGGGTAACCCGGATCCACCGGCAGATACGCACCACCGGCTTTGAGCACCGCCAGCAGTGCCACGATCAACTCCGGCGACCGGGAAAGTGCCACCGCCACAACACGGTCCGGTCCCACCCCACGCGCGACCAAGGCCCGCGCCAGCACATTCGCGCGAGCATGCAACTCGCGGTAGGACAGCTCGGCGTCCTCGAACACCATCGCCACCGCATCGCCGGACACCCGCGCCCGCGCCTCCAGCAGGCGCACCAAGGTGACCTCGGCGTCCTGGTCTACCGAGGTGTCGTTCCAGGCGTGCAGCACCCGGTGCCGCTCGGCCGCGTCCAGCGCGTCCACCGACCCGACCGTGGCGGCAGGATCGGTCGTCAGCAGCTGCAGCACCCGCACGAACCGTGCCGCCATGGACTGCACCGTTTCCCGGTCGAACAGGTCCGTCGCGTATTCGACGAACCCGGCCCACCCTGCGGTGCCCGGTGTGTCGGCGAGACTGAAGAACAGGTCGAATCGGGAGGTGCCGGTGGACACGAAGGCAGGGGTCGTCGCGGCACCGCCGAGATCCAGGGTCGGCCAGGTGTTGTTCTGGAAGGCGAGGCCGACCTGGAACAGCGGGTGATGAGCCGCCGATCGCGCCGGGTTCAACAGCTCGACCAGCAGCTCGAAGGGCAGCTCTTGATTGGCGTACGCGGCAAGGGCTTTGCCGCGCACCTGGCTCAGCACGTCGTCGAACGAGGCCGTCGGTTCGACCCTGGTCCGCAGGACCCAGCTGTTGATGAAGCAGCCGACCAGCTCGTCGAGTGCGTCATCGGTACGGCCCGCGATCGCGGAGCCGATCGAGACATCCTCGCCCGCACCGAGTTTGAACAGCAACACCGCCAAGGCCGCTTGCAGCACCATCGACGGCGTCGCACCTGCCGCACGGGCCAGTTCCGCCACCCGGCGCCGCGACTCCGCGCCGATGACGAGCTCGACGGCGTCACCGCGATAGGACAGCGCCCGTGGGCGCGGCCGGTCGGTGGGCAGTTGGATCAACTCCGGTAGACCGGCCAGTTCCGTACGCCAGTAATCGAATTGGGCGGCGCTGATACTGGCGGGATCGGCGGGGTCGCCCAGGTATTCGCGCTGCCACAGCGTGTAGTCGATGTATTGCACGGGTAGCGGTGGCCACCCCGGTGCGTGTCCGCTGTGCCGTGCCCGGTAGGCGGTGCCGAGATCGCGCAGCAGCGGCGCCAGCGACCAGCCGTCACCGGCGATGTGATGCAGCACCAACACCAGTACCTGGCTGTGCACCGACGACGTGGCGGTGTCGTGGCAGCGCAGCAGCGTGGCGCGCAGCGGGATGTCGGCGGACAGGTCGAACTCGTAGCGCACGGCCTCGGCGACCGTGGCGTCCAGCGCATCGGCGGGAATATCGGCCACCGACAGCGGCAGGGCTATCGCGTCGACATCCAGAACCTGCTGGGCGGCAACACCGTCGGCTTCGGTGAAGACGGTGCGCAGGCTTTCGTGCCTGGTGAGGAGATCGCCGATCGCGGCCGTCAGCGCGGCGGCGTCCGCCTCGCCGGACAATCGCAGTACCAGCGGGATGTTGTAGATGGTCGATGGTCCCTCGAGCTGGTGGATGAACCACAGTCGCTGCTGCGCGAACGACAGCGGCACCTGTTGCGGGCGCTGCGCCCGATGCAGGCGTGCGCGAACCGACTGTGCCCGAGCGAGTTCCGGGGCCAGCTTGACGACCGTCGGACTGTCGAACACCGTCCGGATCGGTATCTCGACACCCACCTCGGCGCGAATCCGGCTCACCAACCGGGTGGCCAGCAACGAATGCCCACCCAGCTCGAAGAACGAGTCGTCGATGCCGACCCGGCCTACTCCGAGCACCTCGGCGAACATCCCGGCCAAGAACTCTTCACGTTCGTCGCGCGGACCGCGGTAGCGTCCGGCGGTCGCGAACTGCGGCTCCGGCAGGGCGTTGCGGTCCAGTTTCCCGTTGGGCGTCAACGGAAAACGGTCGACGACCAGCACCGCGGCGGGCACCATGAACTCCGGCAGCCGGTCGGCGACGTGCCGGCGCAGGTCGGCGGCGAGCAGCCCGTTGTCCGGGGTGTTGGCGTAGCGGCTCGCTTCGCGCACCGGGCCGTCCGGCAGGTAGACGTCGGTGAGCAGTCTGTCGCCGAGCACCGACTCGTCGACGAATACGACATCCATGCGATCGGGCTGCGCCGACCAGGTCGCCGCGGTGACGAAGCCGTGCCGGGTACCGAGGACGTGGAAGTCCTCGGGCGACAACCCGGCACGGTCGCGCGGCACACCGACGATCCGCACACAGCCGCCGCGATGGGCGTGCAGCGGCAGCTCCAGCAGCCGCTCCGCACCGTGGTCACCGAACTCGAGCCGCGGCACGTCGCGCAACGACAACGGTTGCACGGGAGCCTTTCTCAGCACCACGTCGTAGCGGTACCTGGTCAGTTCGTTGACCGCACGCCCCCGCTTGCGCTGCACATCGACCGACCCGATGTCCGCGTGCTCACCAGCCACCGCGGCGAAATACTCCGGGGCCAGCAGCAATTCCTGCTCACCCCAGCGGCCGCCGCGCGCAGCCGCCACTTCGCCGCTGAACTCTTCGAGCAAGGTCAGATTCCGAATATCCCCCAGGAACACCGCGCCGCCCGGGGCGAGCAGCTCCATGGCGACGTCGATCACGCGCCGCAGATAACCGGGACTCGGGAAGTACTGCACGACCGAGTTCACGATGACAGTGTCGAAATAGCCCGGCGGCAGGTCGTCGACCGCGTCCGCAGCGCGCGCGTCCAACCGCACCCGCGCGGTCCACGGCGCGTCCAGCGCACGCAATCGCGCCAGCAGCGCCTCGATGGTGGCCCGCGACAGGTCGACACCCCAGTACTCCAGGCAGTCCGGCGCCAGCCGCGACAGCAGCAACCCGGACCCGACGCCGATCTCGAGCACCCGCCGCGGCTGCAGTGCCCGGATCCGGTCGACCGTGGCATCGCGCCATTCCCGCATCTCGTCGAGCGGGATCGGCAGGCCGGTGAAGCTGCTGTGCCAGCCGCTGAAATCCTCGCCGAACTCGAAAGTTGCCGGGCCCGAGTACAAGTCGTCGTATACCCGCTGCCACTGGTTGACCAGATCGGCTTCGGCAGGACCGGCCCGGTGGGCCGAGTCGTCGATGGTGACGTATCCGATCAGCTGTTTCCCGGCGTCGGAAGCACTTTCCCGGGGGATCACCACCGCCTGCGACACCGCGGGATGCGTCGCCAGCGCCGCCGCGACCTCGCCGGGCTCCACCCGGAAGCCACGGATCTTGACCTGGTCGTCGCCGCGGCCCAGGTATTCGAGCGCGCCGTCGCCGGTCCACCGCACCACATCGCCCGTGCGATACAGCCGCGCACCGGCCGCACCGAACGGATCGGCGACGAACCGCGCCGCCGTCGATCCCGCGCGCCCCAGATACCCGCGTGCCAATTGCGCACCGGCGACATACAACTCGCCCGCAACGCCCACCGGCACCGGACGCAACCAGCCGTCCAGCACGAACACCCGCAGACCCGCCAACGGAGCACCGATCGGACTGGCGGTCGACGTCGAGTGCCGCGCGGCCAATTCGACCTGGGTGACGTGCACGGTCGTCTCGGTGATCCCGTACATGTTGATCAGCGCCGGAGCGGCCGAATCCGCCCAGAAGGCGTGCCATTCGGTGAGCCGAGTCGGATCGAGGGCTTCGCCGCCGAAGACGACCATGCGCAGCCGTACGTCCGCCGGACCGCCGGTGGGCAGGGCGGCGGTCAGGGCGTAGAAGGCGGACGGCGTCTGATTGAGAATCGTGACCTGTGCTGCGATCAGGTGTTTCCACAGGTCGACGGGCGACCTGGTGTCCTCGCGGGACAGCACCACCAGCCGGCCGCCGTGGGTGAGTGCGCCCCAGATCTCCCATACCGAGAAGTCGAAGGCCTGCGAGTGGCACCACGCCCACACGTCGTCGTCGTCGAAATCGCACCAGGGGTCGGTGGCCGCGAACAATGCGGCGACATTGCCATGGGTGACGGCGACACCCTTGGGTGTGCCGGTCGACCCGGACGTGTAGATGACGTACGCCACATGCGACGGGTGCAGCGGGGCTCCGCGGTCCGTCGCAATGATCGGCGAATCATCCAGTGCCGCAAGCATTCCGACTGTCTCCGCGGCATCGGTGATCAGTGCCTGCGGCGCGGCGTCGCCTGCGATCGTGGCGGCCAGCGCACCGTCGGTGATGACCAGGACCGGCGCGGCATCGGTCAGCATGAAACCGATGCGGTCGGGCGAGTAGTCCGGGTCGATCGGCAGATAGGCGCCGCCCGCCTTCAGCACCGCGAGCAACGCGATGATCAGCTCGCTCGATCGCGGCAACGCCACCGCCACAAGGGATTCCGGGCCTACTCCGCGCTCGATCAACGCACGGGCCAGCCGGTTCGCGCGCCCGTGCACGGCACGGTAGGTCAGCTGGTCCGGACCCGACACCAGCGCCACCGCGTCCTGGGTGGCCGCCGCCTGTCGCTCGAGCAGGTCGATCAGCGTCGCCTCGGTGCGGGGGTGTTCGATTGCCGCACCGCCCCATTCGAGAATTCGGGCACGCTCGGCATCGCCGAGCAGCTGCACCGCACCGATCGGTGCGGAGAGATCCACCGCCGCCCGGTCCAGGTACGCCAGAATCGTGTTCAGGAACAAGTCGAGATCGTCGCCGGTGTAGTACCGCGAATTGGCTTCGATGGTCACGAAGCCATCGGCGGACAGCCCGGACGGATACTGGAAGAAGATCGACAGGTCACCGACGATGCCGGTGGACCCGATGCGCGGGGCCGCGGAGCCGACGGACGGCAGCATCTTGTCGGGATACGAGATGACATTGACCGAGGGCCCGAACGGATTTCGGCCGCTGTCGGGCAGACCGAGGTCGCGACGGATGTTCGTCAGACCGTAGCGGGAATGACGGCGCGCGGCACCGAGCCCCTCTTGGATCTGCGCGGCGACCGTGGCGAGCGAATCACCGAAACTCAGCTCGACCGAGACCGGGACCGAGTCGGCCAGCAAACAGGGCGTATTCTTCACGGCCCCACGGCGATTCGATACCGGGACCTGGAGGCAGAATCGGCTCCGGTGCGCCAGCGACCAGGACAGTGCGGCGCCCGTGGCAACGAGCAGGCAGGGCAGCGCCAATCGCTGCGAATACGCCGTCTTGGCAAGTTGTTCCAGCAGATGGGCCGGCACAGCGACCGTCATGGAAAGCCAGGTGCCTGGTGTGGCCGGATCACCGTTGCCCGGCAACACCAGCGGCTCGACAACGTCGGGCAGGTAATCGGTCCAGTAGTCCCGCGACTTGCCGCGCAGCACGGCGTCGAAACCGCGCTCGTGCTCGAGAATCTGTTGCTGACCGGCGAATTCGCTGGGCGGGATCGGTGCGCCGGACACCATGGCGGCGTAGACGTCCAGCACCCGCTGTGCCCAGATCATGACACTGAAGCCGTCCATGATCAGGTGGTGGAAGGAGGCGTACAGGTAGTGCCTGCCGGTATCGAGCCGCAGGACGTGCGCCCGCAGCAGCCGATCGTGTTCCGGATCGAACGCCGCGGCCGACTCGGTCGCCATGAACGCCGCGGCGGCGCGCTCGGCGTCGGCCTGCTGCGCGAAGTCGTGGTAGCCGATGGCCAATTCGTCGCCGTCGCGTTCGGCGAACCAGACCTGATCGCCGTCGCGCAGCACATTCACGCGCAGGGTCCGCGACTCGCGCCAGACCTGGCGCAGGGCGTCGTAGAGGACCTCCAGGTCGATCTCGGCCGTCAGGTCGACGTAGCCGAACTGGCTGCCGACCAGGCCGCGATCCAGGTCCTGGGCGAGCAGGAGTTCGCGCTGGGCTGCGGTCAGTTCGAACCGGGAACGGTCACGGCGCATGGTAGGTCCAATCCACAAGAATCGACATCGAAATCCGGAGTCGAGGGGGTGACGGGCGCCGCCGTCATCGGGTGCCGCCGCGCAGGCTGACCACCGCTTGGCCGATCTGCAGAATCGGTTCGCCCGCAACGGTGCTCACGCCCGCGCAGATGGCCGCACCGGCGGCGGCCTTCACGATGTCCACCCGATGCACCACGGTCTCCCCCGCGAACGCGGGACGGATGAGCCGGACGTCGTGCAGCCGACCGACCAGGAGTGCGGCGTCCGGGTCGTCGCTGCCCCAGCGGGCCAGCACCCCCGCCGCCTGCAGCCAGGACTCCAGGATCAGGTAGCACGGAAATTCGTCCGCGTACCAGGGGTCGTCCGCCTTGATCCGCAGGTAGCCGTGCAGGTTCTCGCCGGGCCGCACCTGCGCGACCCGATCGAGGAGCAGCAGCGGCCAGCGATGCGGGAGCAGTTCGATCGGTGTCGTCATGACGGCTCGTAATCCAGGACTATCCGGCAGTTTTCGCCGCGGTCGGTGCGCACGACGGCGGTCACCGTCGACCCGTCGCGGGACAATTGGACGGTCAGCCGATCCGCGGGCAACACGGCGTCGGTGAACTTCGCCGACGCGATCCGCACCAGAGCCGACGCCGCCATACCGCGGTCGCGGGCCGCGCGATCGGCCAGCTCGATCAGGCACACGCCCGGCACCACCGGGTGATCGGGAAAGTGACCGAGGAAGACCGCCGACTCGGCATCCACCGTGGTGGCCAGCACGGCCGGGGCGATCTCGAGGAACCGCCAGTCGAACGGGATCACCAGATTTGCAGCAGTGCGCACGCGACCCGTCCTTCGTCGTCGCTGGTCGTCACCAGCACGACCCGGCCCGGGTCGCCGGGGGTCACGAGCAGTTCCAGGATCTGGAAGCCCGCGGCGGCCGCCCGCGTGTCACCGAGCGCGTCCTGCCAGGCCGTCGCGAGCCGGACCTCGCCGAGCACATCGGCGATCGCCGACAGTTCCGCGCGACCGCGCGGCCCGATGCTCGGCGACGGCGCCACCGCCTGCACCTTCTCGGCGCTGACAGCGGTGCGATCCAACGCCCTGCCGATGCAGGCGGACAGGGCCGAGCGGACGTCACCGGCGTCGAGGTAGGCGCCGAACTCCACGGCGAGGACCTCGGCGAGCGGGTGGGCCGACGCCGACCCGGTCGCCGACTCGGCCGTTTCCAGTGCGAAGACGACGCAACCCTCACCGGCCGGACGACGCGCGCCGGGTTCGTCGCTCGCCGCGTCATAGGCGGCA
>NZ_BJXA01000044.1 GCF_007990755.1 Nocardia ninae NBRC 108245
CCAAGCACGGTGCGGACCGGCTGGCCAAACAGTTGCGCGGGGCAGGCGTCGCGGCGGGCGCGCTGCACGGCGGCAAGGCGCAGAACAACCGGACGCGCACGCTGGCGGCGTTCGCGGACGGGTCGATTCCGGTGCTGGTCACCACCGATGTCGCGGCGCGCGGTATCCACGTCGACAACATCTCGCTTGTGGTGCACGTCGATCCGCCCGCGGAGTCCAAGGCGTATCTGCATCGCGCCGGGCGGACCGCGCGGGCGGGTGAGGACGGGGTGGTCGTCACGCTGGTGATGGACGAGGAACGGCGCGAGGTCGAAGCGATGACTCGCAAGGCGGGTGTCGAGATCGTCGGCATCGATGTTCGGCCCGGCGATCGTCGGCTGATCGAGATCACCGGGGCGCGGCAGCCTTCAGGCGTTCCGGTGGCCGCGCCCGCGCCGCCCAAGCAGCCTGTGGCGGAGAGTAATTCGGGGACTGGTCGGCGACGCTCCGGAGCCCGGCGGCGGTCGGGTGAGACGCGCGGCGGGGGTGCGCCGGTGCGGGCGGAGCATGCGGCGGCCGATCGGCGCAAGGATGGTTCGGCGAAAGGGTCGTCGCGCGATCAGGGTTCGAAGGGCCGGTCCGGCGCGGGCGGCTCGGGTGGGCGCGCTACGGGCTCATCGAGTGGCACTGGATCGAGCGCGCGTGGGGCCGGCTCGGCCAAAGTCGGGGGCGGCGCGGGCGGACGTGGGCGCGGGTCCGGTTCGGGTGGACGCGGGTCCGGCTCGGCGAAAGCGCCGGGTAGCTCGGGCGGTCGCGGATAGTTTGGATGGTCGCGGGCAGCTCGCACGATCGCAGGGAGCTCGCGAGCTGGGGCGAGCGGCGAGAATCGGGCGTTCCGACGGGACTACCGGCGGCGACACGCCCGGGAATGCACGGCGACGCGCCGTGCGCCCGGAGCACTCGCCGGGGACTCGCAACCGTGGGGCAAACTGACGGTTGTGACCAACCATCCAGTGGGTGCTGTGGCTTGCGCACTGCTGGCGGCGCTGTTCTTCGCGGTGGCTGCGGTCGCGCAGCAACAGGCGGCGGCCGCGGTTCCCGAGGGTGATTCGCTCGTCCGGGCGCTGCTGCGCAGTCCGCGCTGGTGGGCTGGAATAGCCGGCGATGTCGGTGGTTATGCGATGCAGGTCGCCGCGCTCGCGTTGGGCGCGGTGCTGCTCGTGCAGCCGATCCTGGTGAGCGCGTTGGTGTTCGCGCTACCGCTGGCGGCCAAACTCAACGGCCGCCGCATCAGCGGGCGCACCTGGGCGACCGCGCTCGTGCTCACCGCGGCCCTGGCCTGCTTCCTTCTTGTCGGTAATCCGTCGGCGGGCAATACCGATGCGCCCCTACATCATTGGCTATTGCCGCTATTTGCCTTGGCCACGCTCATCGGCGCAGCCACCATCATCGGCCTCCGCAGTGCCGCCCCCGGCCGCCGCGCCCTGCTCCTCGGTGCAGCAAGCGGATCCCTCTACGGCGTGGCCGCCGCCCTCACCTCCTACGTCACCACACTGTTCGAACACGGACTCGCGGACGTACTCGGCAGCTGGCAGACCTGGACGCTCGCCGCCGCCGGAATCACCGGTGTCTACTTGCAGCAGCGAGCATTCCAAGCCGGCCCCCTCGCCGCGTCCCTACCCGCCGTCACCATCGCCGAGCCCCTCGCCGCAGCCTTCATCGGCGTCACAGTCCTCGACGAACGCTTCCGCACCAACACCTTCGGACTCGTCGTCACCGCCCTCGCAGTGGTCGTCATGTGCGCCACCACAATCCGTCTATCGAGCGCCCAAGCCGCCGCCTGATCCGGCATCATGAGTAGCGGGCTGTCAGCGATAGCCGAGGATCAGGGGGAACGCATGCAAGGGTTTCTGGTCGCCGCGCTCGGGGCCTTCGTCGGCGGATTGGCCGGTTTCCTGTCCTCGCTGCTGCTGACCCGGCAGGAAAGGCGAGCCACCATCACCAGTGAGCTCATGGCCACGTTCTTCTCGGATGCGTTTCTCGCGCATCGCATTTCGATCTCCGACCTCTGGTACAAATTCAGGGCCGGTGAGGTACTGGCCGAGGATATCGCCGGTGGGTTCTGGTTCCCCGGCGTCTCCCCGCACTACGTCGGGGACACCTTCGGCACCCTCAACACCCATCAGCACCTCACGGCCTACATCGGCTTCATCGTGCGCCTCGATCACGAGATGACGCACCGTCGGCTGCATCGAGACGAGATCCGCAGCGCATTCGGGATGCAGTTGCACTACGCCGACGAACTGCTGACCCGAGTCGCGCAGGCGACAGCCGCGCAAGCCGAGCGCCACAACGCCCTCGCACCCGCGTGGATCGAAGCGGTGCAGCGCGTCCACGATGCCCTTGTCGTCTCCACCACCTCGATGAACCGCCGCTGAATCCGGTGCGCGGGCCGCACCGCAGTCAGGTTCGCTATGAGCGCGCCGGGACGTTGCGGTAGACCGGTCCGGGGGTGTGGGTTGCGCCGTCCTCCCAGCCAGCGTGCCCGCGCAACGCTGTGAGGTACATCTCCACCGAGTGCTGGAGAATTGCGCGCTACCGACCGGACTTGGTTATCATCGGTTAAGTGCAGTTTCTCCCTGGCCATCAGCCGCCGTATGACCTGACCTACGACGACCTCTTCCTCGTCCCTAATCGGACGGATGTCGCCTCACGGTTCGATGTCGACCTCTCCACCGTCGACGGGTCCGGCACCACCATTCCCATCGTCGTGGCCAATATGACCGCGGTCGCGGGTCGTCGGATGGCCGAGACGGTGGCCCGCCGCGGCGGCATCGTCGTGCTTCCGCAGGATCTGCCGATCAGCGCGGCCGCCGACACCATCGCGTTCGTCAAGAGCCGCTCGCTCACCGCCGACACCCCGGTCACCCTCGACCCGGAACGTTCGGTGTCCGAGGCCGTCGCCCTGATGCACAAGCGCGCCCACGGCGCCGTCATCGTGATCGACGCGGGCCGGCCGGTCGGCGTCGTCACCGAGGCGTCCTGCACCGATGTGGACCGGTTCGCCCGGCTGCGCGACGTCGCGGTCACCGATTTCGTGCAGGCCCCCGCCAGCACCTCCCCGCGCGACATCTTCGAACTGCTGGACGCCAAGCACGCCCAGCTCGCGGTGCTCACCGCCGAGGACGGCACGCTGGCCGGCGTGATGACCCGCACCGGCGCGGTCCGCGCAGGCATCTACCAGCCCGCCGTCGACAACCAGAACCAGTTGCGTGTCGCCGCCGCGGTCGGCATCAACGGTGACGTGGTCGCCAAGGCGAAGGCTCTGGTCGACGCCGGTGCCGACGTGCTGGTGATGGACACCGCGCACGGCCACCAGGCCAAGATGCTCGAATCCCTCAGCGCCGTGCGCGATCTCGGCCTCGGCGTGCCGCTGGTGGCGGGCAATGTGGTGTCCGCGCAGGGCACTCGCGATCTGGCCGCCGCGGGCGCCGACATCATCAAGGTCGGTGTCGGCCCCGGCGCCATGTGCACCACCCGCATGATGACCGGCGTCGGTCGCCCGCAGTTCTCCGCGGTCGCCGAATGCGCCGCGGCAGCCAAGGAACTCGGCGTGCACATCTGGGCCGACGGCGGCGTCCGGCACCCCCGCGACGTCGCTCTCGCGCTGGCCGCAGGCGCGTCCAACGTGATGATCGGCTCCTGGTTCGCAGGCACCTACGAATCCCCCGGCGACCTGCGCCTGGACCGTGACGGCAACGCCTACAAGGAAAGTTTCGGCATGGCGTCCAAGCGCGCCGTCGCGGCCCGCACCGCCACCGACAGCGCCTTCGACCGGGCTCGTAAGGCCCTGTTCGAGGAGGGCATCTCCAGCTCGCGCATGCGCCTGGACCCCGAACGCCCCGGCGTGGAGGACCTCATCGACCACATCTGCTCCGGCGTGCGCAGCGCGTGCACCTACGCGGGTGCCCGCAGCCTGGCCGAGTTGCACGACAAGGCGGTGCTCGGCGTGCAGTCGGCCGCCGGTTTCGCCGAGGGACGCCCGCTGCCCAGCGGTTGGTGAGACACGCCGACACGGCACGACCACCGGCCCACGCGACTCGACGCGTGGGCCGGTAACATAGTGGTTGCCGGTCTCCGGCAGCACATCTTCGGCTTGCGAAAGGATCCAGTTGTCACCCGCGTCCGAGGGCGCAGCACAGGAGGGCTCCTCTACCGAGCCGGGTGACAAACCCGGCGTCCTCCTTCCCCCAGCCCCATTCCCCACCGTGCAGTTCCCAGTCCCGTTCGGCGGGTGCTGACGATGTCCGTCGCACTCACGGTGCTCAGCCTGCTGGGGTTCATCGCTCTCACGGCAGGCACCGCCCTCTTCGTCGCCGCCGAATTCTCGCTCACCGCGCTGGAACGCAGCACCGTAGAAGCGCACGCGCGCGACGGTGACGTTCGCGCCAGGATGGTCCGCCAAGCCCATCGGACGCTGTCGTTCCAGCTGTCCGGCGCGCAGCTCGGCATCACCATCACCACGCTGATCACCGGTTATATCGCCGAGCCCGTGCTCGCGCGGCTGCTAAATCCGGTGTTCACCGGAGTCGGGCTGAGCGACACCGCCGCCCGCGGCGTCTCGCTCGCCCTCGCCCTGGTGCTGGCCACCTCGCTGTCGATGATCTACGGCGAGCTGGTGCCGAAGAACATCGCCATCGCCAAGCCGCTGGCCACCGCGCGCACCACCGCACCGCCGATGGTCGCGTTCTCCGTGATCTTCAAGTGGCTGATCCATTTCCTCAACAACACCGCGAACTGGGTCGTCCGCAGGCTCGGTGTCGAGCCGGCTGAGGAACTGCGTTCGGCGCGGTCGCCGCAGGAACTCGGGTCGCTGGTGCGCACGTCCGCGCTGCGCGGCTCGCTGGACCAGCGCACCGCCCTGGTGATCGACCGCTCGCTGCAGTTCGGCGAGCGCAGCGCCGAGGAACTGATGACGCCGCGGGTGAAGATCGAGGCGCTGGACAAGCTGGACACCATCGCCGACCTCATCGACGCCGCCCGCCGCACCGGCTACTCCCGTTTCCCGGTGATCGACGGCGACCTGGACAACACCCTGGGCGTCGTGCACATCAAGCAGGCGTTCACCCATCCCGCGAACGTGCGCCGCACCATCCCGCTGCAGATGCTGGCCCACCCGGTGCCGATCGTGCCCGCCAGCCTGGACGGCGACGAGGTGCTCGAACGAATCCGCGCCGACGGCATGCAGGTCGCGCTGGTCGTCGACGAATACGGCGGCACCGCGGGCATTGTCACGATGGAGGACATCATCGAGGAGATCCTCGGCGACGTCCGCGACGAGCACGACGAGGAAGAACTCGACGTGCGCCGAGTGGCCGACGGCTGGGACTGCTCCGGCCTGCTGCGCATCGACGAGGTCTCCCGCGCCACCGGATACGACGCCCCCGAGGGCGAATACGAGACGCTCGGCGGGCTCGTGCTCACCCGGCTCGGCCGCATCCCCGAAGCCGGTGACGAGGTCGTGCTGCCCAATCCGCGTTCCCAGCAATGGTCTTCGGGCGAGCAGCCGAGCACCGGCGGCTGGATCGCGCGGGTAGAGCGCATGGACGGCCGCCGGATCGACCGGGTTCGGCTACTTCCGGTCGCCCCCGACGACCTCGCGTTCCGGCAGCTGCAAGCCGAACCAGAGCAGGAGCACAGTCATGGGTGACCTCTTCGGTGTGCTGCTCACCGTGGTGCTGCTCGCGAGCAACGGCTTCTTCGTCGCGGCCGAGTTCGCCCTGATCTCCGCGCGCCGCGATCGCCTGGAAGCACTCGCAGCGCAGGGAAAGCGCAACGCCGACATCGTGATTCGGGCGGGCGAGAACCTGTCGATGATGCTCGCCGCCGCCCAGCTCGGCATCACCATCTGCTCGATCCTGCTTGGTCGCGTCGGCGAACCGGCGGTGGCGCACCTGCTGGAGGGGCCGTTCGATTTCCTCGGCATGCCCGACCAGCTGCTGCATCCGGTGGCGTTCGCCATCGCGCTCGCCATCGTGGTGGTGCTGCACATCCTGTTCGGCGAGATGATCCCGAAGAACATCGCGCTGGCCGGGCCGGAACGCAGTGCGCTGCTGCTTGTTCCGGTGCACCTGATGTGGTTGCGGGTGGCCCGTCCACTCATCGCCTTCTACAACCTCTGCGCGAATCTCACGCTGCGGATGTTTCGGATCGAGCCGAAGGACGAGCTGCAGGCGACCGTCTCCTCGGTGGAACTCGCCGAGATGATCGGCGAGTCCCGCTCGGAGGGCCTGCTCGACGAGGAAGAACACCGCAGGCTCACCCAGGCGCTGGGCACCAGCGAGCGAGTGGTCGCCGATGTGATGGTGTCGCTGGCTACCACCAGGACAGTTCCGTTGCGCGGCAACGGAACCACGCTCGGTGACATCGAAAGCGCGGTCGCCGAGACCGGCTTCTCCCGCTACCCCGTGCGCGCGAGCGACGGGTCGCTGGTCGGCTACATGCATGTGAAGGATGTGCTGGACAAGGTCGCCGACGAGAACGCGGGGCCGACGACACCCATCCCGCGCACCGACATTCGGCCGTTGCCGACGTTGAGCGTGCACACACCGCTGTACGAAGCGCTGGCCAGGTTGCGCCGGACGAACAGTCACCTGGGTCGTGTCGTCGATGCCCGCGGAAATACGACGGGCATTGTGGCGCTGGAGGATCTGGTGGAAGAGTTCGTCGGCACCGTCCGCGACGGGACGCACCGGATCGTCGAATGAACGGGTCGGAAGTCGCCGTCCTAGCCGAAGCGCGGTGGCGCGCACAGGCTGCGGAGCACCTGGATCGGGTGGATCGACTGGTCGGTCCGTATATCGAACGGCGGGCCGCCGGGTCGTCGCATCCGGTGATCGACTTCCTGTTCACCTATTACGGGCACAAGCCTGCCCAGTTGCGGCGCTGGCATCCGGGATTCGGCGTCGGACTGGCGGGGGCTCGCGAATACGACGGCGCGCGGGGCTATCACCGGCTCGCGGCGGATTTTCCGATTTTTACGGCGGACCCCGGCTATCTCGCGCGCCGTCGCGACACCATCCAGTTCGTCGCGAACCTGTTGCGTGCCACCGCATCCCGGCCCGCACAGCTGTCCTGTTTCGGGTTGCACGAATGGGCGATGGTGTATCGCACCGACGATGTCAGGCATCAGCAGGTGCCGCTGCGGTTGGGCCGGGCCGGCACCGACGAAGTCGTCGAGTCGATGTCGCTGCGCTGCACGCATTTCGACGCGTTCCGGTTCTTCACCCCCGACGCAGTGGGTCGGAATATCGAGCCGCTGACTCGTGCCGATCAGGTCAGCCGGGAACAGCCAGGGTGCCTGCACGCGAATATGGATCTGTACAAATGGGGGTTCAAGCTGGTCCCGCTCGTCCCGTCCGCGCTGATACTGGACTGCTTCGAACTGGCCTGTGCGGCACGGGAACTCGACATGCGTGCCAGTCCGTACGATCTGGCCGAATACGGGTACGAGCCGGTACGCATCGAAACACCTTCCGGGCGTGCGGAATACGTGCGGTCCCAGTCCGCGCTGGCAGAGCGATCGGCGGAGCTGCGGCGGGTGCTGCTCGAGGTGTGCGAAGACCTGCTTGCATACGACGTGGCGAAGCTTCCAACGGACTGAACCCCGCACCACACAACGAGTGGCCAGTGATCCCCGCTCGCACTTCCCGCCCCGCTCGCCGCCTATACCCACGCCTCGCATCCCACGCCCCTCGCCGCACCGCGCCGCGCGCCCAGCACCCCCGCCGCGCACTCCACGTCTCGCGTCGTCCAAGCGCCCCTCGCCCCCACGTCCTGCGCTCCATATCCCGCGCCCCAACGCTCCGCGCCCCACGCTCCTCGCCCGCGTCCCAAGTTCCACGTCATGCACCTCAGACGGTGCGCCATGCCGACGACACCGCCCTGATCAGCTAGTTCATCGAATTTCCGCAAAACCTCCCGCATAAGTTAACGGTAGTTACTACTATTCAGTCAGTTCCCCGAGCTGTCCCAGTCAGCGGAGGGATGACAGAGCAACACCTTGATGAAGGTTGGGGAGTCGACGATGCGCTCATTGGCGAGCCTGCGGCGTTTCAAACCATTGGCCCTGGTCACGGTCGGCCTTGCCGCCGTGTTGATGCTGCCCACCAGCGCATCGGCCGACCTGCAATCCGACATCCAGAACGCGGTCCAGGAGTTCCTGGACGTCGGCCGCACCTCGGTTCCTCGGGCCGACTGCGGGCCGGGCTCGCTACCCGAGAACGGCATGCAAGGCGACGTCACGGCGGCCGACCGAGACAGTGGCCGCAGCACCCAGGGCTATCGCTGCAACATGTCGTTCGTGGGCGGCTTCGCCGGTCGCGGTGCGGGCATCACCTCGACCAGCTTCGAGCACTGCTCTTATATGGGTTCCTTCTTCCCGGGCGACCTGATCAGCGAGGGGCGCGGCGTCCAGGTCGTCGACGCGTCGGATCCCGCGAAGCCGCGACCGACCGCCAACCTGACCGAACCCGCGATGCTCGCGGGCACCTGGGAGAGCTTGAAGGTCAACACCGCGCGCAAGCTGCTGGTCGGCACCGGGGTCCCGGTCGGCACGGGCGTCGGCTACCTGTCGGTCTACGACATCTCCGACTGCGCGCATCCGCGTCTGCTCAATCCCGGGCCCGGCACGAATATGCTGATGCCGCTCCCGATCACGACGCACGAAGGCGGCTTCTCCCCGGACGGCAACACCTACTGGGCCTCGGGCATCGCGCCTGGCTTCGTCAGCGCCATCGATCTGTCCGATCCCAGCAACCCGCACGTCGTCTGGCAAGGCCTGACCGGGATCGAGGCGCACGGCTTCGGCATCAGCGCGGACGGCAACCGGATGTACATCTCCGCACTCGGCGGCTTCACCGTGCTCGATATCAGCGCGGTGCAGCGCCGCGATCCGAACCCGCAGGTGTCCCACATCGGCCGGGTGTTCTGGACCGACGGCTGGGCGACCCAGCACAGCATTCCGGTGACCTACAACGGCAAGCCATACCTCTACACCGTCGACGAAGGCGGTTCGGGCGGTGTGAAACTCATCGATATCTCCGATGACACCAATCCGAAGGTCGCCGCGAAGATCAAGCTGGAAATCAACCTGCCGCAGAACCTCGACAGCAATATCGGTTCGTCCATGGGCGGTTCGGCCTTCGCTTACGAGTCGCACTATTGCACCGCGGACCGCCGGGACAATCCGACGGCGCTCGCCTGCGGCTGGATCTCTTCCGGCATCAGGGTTTTCGATGTGCGCGACCCGTTCGACATTCGTGAGATCGCCTACTTCAACCCACCGGCCCGCACCGGCCAGAACCTGAGCCTGTGGAATTCACCGCACGCGCTCGCGTCGATCATCGGGGTGCCGTTGATGAGCGCGCCGCCTGCGATTCGCGCGGTGCTGGAGGGGCAGTTCAATCCGTCGGACGCGCTCACTCCGCGTACCGGCAGGCTCGCCTTCGGCGACGTCTCCACCGACTGGTGCCTCTCGCCGCCGGAATGGCGTGGCTCGCAACTGTATGTCACCTGCTCCGACAACGGGTTCATGGTGTTGCAGCTGGAGAACGACGTGTATTCGCCGCCGGCGGACCAAGAGTCGATCGTCGGGTCGTAGCGATGCCACGCTGGATGCGCGGCGCCGCGCTCGCCTCCCTGGCCTTCGCGCTACTGGTGCTCGGTGCCGCGCTGCGCCCGCTCGTCCTGCCGGAATCACACACGGCCGCACCGGTTCTCAATGCTGTCGAGATCGGTTTCGTGCAGGACATGACCGCGCACCATCAGCAGGCGCTGATCATGGCGCAACGCCTCGACCGCGCCGTCGATCCTGCGGTGTTGCGACTGACCCAACAGCTCGACGACACCCAGCGGCTGGAGATCGGCACCATGCTCGGCTGGTTGCGTTTGGCCAACGCCTCGCCGCTGCCCGCGCGGCCGATGGCGTGGATGCACACCGATGAGGCTCTGCCGCATCAGCATTCGGCGCCGGTCGCGCAATCCGAGGGGAAGAAGTCATCGGATAGCGTGATGCCCGGGATGGCGACCATGGCGGAACTCGATGCGCTCGCCGGCGCGCGCGGTCGTGATGCCGAGATCCTGTTCTTGCAGCTCATGTTTCGCCATCATCAAGGCGGGATTCTGATGGCGCAGGCCGCCGATCATCTGCTGCCGTCCGGGCCGGTGAAGGAGACGGCGCGTTCGATGATCCACGCTCAGGGACAAGAGGCCGGGCTGATGGGTGTACTGCTCTCCCAACGAGGTGCCGCGCCGCTGCCCTGACCCGATTCACTGGGCGACATGCAAGCCGAATCCGGTGGACCCTGGCGCTTCCCGGCCGTGCTCCAATCGCAGGCTTCGGTCGTAGTCGCCGCCACCTTGCGGCCGATACCGAATCGGTTCGAGCTTTTCCAGTTCCGACATCCGCCGACGCAGATCGTCAGCGATCTCACCGAACCGCTCGTCGTCGACCCGAATCGTCCCGTGCACCACGAACGGCGGCAGCACATCCATGCCCGGGTAGTACAAGATTCCGTGCTGAATCGGAAACAACAGATCCTCGATCGGCCCGTTGATGCCCCGATCGGAATAGGACGGTTCTTTCCCGCCAACCGAAACCACCACCATCGCCCGCCGACCCGCTAACACCCCCGCACCGTATCGCGGTATCGCGTCACCACCCGCCCCGTAAGCGAACCCACAGGTGAGGACCCGATCCACCCACCCCTTCATGATCGCGGGCATGCTGAACCACCACAGCGGGAAATGCAGCAGAACAGTATCGGCCCACAGCAACTTCTCCTGCTCAGCGCGAATATCTGCGCTCAGCGTTCCATTTCGATACGCCTCCCCGGAGGCCAACATGAAGTTCGACTCCCCCACCGCCCCGAAGTCCTCAGCATCCGCCTGCGCCTTCCACCCCATTCCATACAGATCAGTTATCCGGACCTCATGCCCATCCGCCCGCAACTGTTCCACCGCAACGTCTTTCAACGCCCCGGTCAATGAGCCGGGCTCAGGGTGCGCGTACACGACAAGTACGTTCATTCCAGCTTCCGTCACACCCCCCTCGCAACACCCCACCCACCACAGGAATTCCAACCCATATTCGCACCCCGAATACTGTTGCAGCGGAACATTTTCCACCCAACCAGGTTGCGATAGCCGATGAACATAAGTTGTCGGTGGGTGCCGGTAACGTGCGGCGCATGCCCTCCTCGGTGCACGAAGCCATGCACTGCCTACCCGCACGCAACGAGTACATTGACGTAATAATGGCCGCACTCCCCGCAGGAGCGGCCCGGCACTTCTTGGAGATGCTGATGATGACCAAATCCGGCCCGTACGTGAGCGCACACTTCAATGAGCTCTACGCCGAAGGCAAGTCCGAGGGCGTCGCCCAAGGCAAGGCCCAATCCTTGCTGATACTGGCCGTCAAACATTTCCCTACGGGCCCTCAGATAGAAGCCAAGGTCAACAGCTGTACCGACCCGGCCCAGCTCGACCAGTGGACCAGACGAGCCATCACAGCAGACTCGATCGAGGAAGTGTTCGCCGACTAGCCGCAGTGCTGCGGATCCAGGGCTCCGGTCGGCCGTCCCCGCTGAGGTGGCGGCCGACCACACGGTTGAGGTCGAGAAGCCAGGATTCTCGCGGAACGACGACCGATACCGACCAAGCGTCGCCCAGAACCGAAGGTGACCGGGGCGAGAGGCGCAGGCGCTAGGACTCTTCGGTGAAGCGGTACCAGTTTCCCTGGAAGGTTTCGTATCCGATGCCGGAGGTGGGGGTGCCGAGGTAGGGCGGGGCGGTGTCGGGGAAGTAGGCGAAACCCTTGGCGGAGTTGGATTCTTCGCCTTGGGTGTAGAAGAGGCAGCCGCCGTCTCGGCGGGTGATGTAGGTGATGGTGTAGACGCCCAGGCGGGTGCGGTTGCCGGGGTTGGCGCAGTCGGCGGCTTGGTTTTGCAGGATGTTGCGGGACAGTTTCCAGCCGGTGGTTTCGGGGACGTCGTACCAGACGAGCGCGACGAAGATGCCGATCACAAGGGGGGCGATGAGGCTGTAGAAGAAGGAGCGGTAGCGGAACAGGCCGATCAGCGCGAACAGCAGCGCGACCGCGCCGAGGATGCCGATGGCCGACCACAGGACCACCTGGACGGGGAAGGTGCCGTCGGCCGCCAACTGCCAGAACAAGGCTAGGCAGCACAACACGATCAGGGCTGTCAGGAGCCCCATCCAGAGAATGAACCAACTCGGGGTGCGGCGCGTGGTTCCGGTGGTGTTCACGGTGCTCAACATACGGGGGGTATACCCGGATGGACCGCGAAATCCCGTTAACCCAACGGCGTTCAGCACACGCCGGGCAGATTCCTGCGCCGCGGGAGGTACGCACCGGAGCTATGCCGGACCGAAGAACGAACACCTCGGCCGCAAAGACTACGGCTGCCAGATACCTGCGCCGAAACGACGCGGGGACGTACACATCAGAATTACGCCGGACCGAAGAACGAACACCTCGGCCGAGAAGACTACGGCTGCCAGATTTCCGCGCCGAGCGATGCGGGACGCCGCACCGGAGCTACCGGGCCGACGAGCGAACCGCTCAGTCGAGAAGACTATGGCAGCCAGATTTCCGCGCCGAGCGAAGCCGGGAAGTATGCCCCGAATCTGCGCCGCGCTGAGGAGTCGGCGAATACACGAACGCCCCGGTCAAAAGACCAGGGCGTTCGCAAATTATCCGTTCAGCGCGCAATCAGAGCGGCGGAAACCCCGACGACCCGGTGGCCATCCAATTCCAGAACATCGCTGCACGATTGGCGAGCAACGCGACAACGTCGAGGACAACGCTTCCCATAAATCTTCCTCACATCCGACAATCTCCAGTGCAGCGCCCAGGGTAGCCGATCCAGCCTGCGCCGACCTGGCCGCCAACGACAATCCCGCCGCCCCATCGCAGTGGACCAGGGATTCCTTGCCGCCTAACGCTTCGCAGGGAGCGCAGCGCTTTGGCCGCGCGGCGACGACGGTGCACAAATCATCGCCGCGCTGGGCGTGACCATCCGCTGCCGCACCCCAGGTCCTGGAAACGGCCGCTGGACGCAGATGAGCGTCGATGGTGCCCTGACGACCCGAGAGGCTCAGCGAGCCAGGGCAACCTGGTGCGCGGCGGAGAGCAAGGCGGCCAGTTCCTGCTGCTCGGACTCGTCGAGAACCTCGAAGTAGGGCTGGATCATTCGATCGGTCAACGCCTCCGCTGCCACCCAGCGATCGCGCTGTTCGGCCGTGATCTCCTCGAACGGTTCCGGCCAACCGAGCAGCCGAGCCTGATCAGGCCCGTCGAGTATGGGCGACCCGGCGATGAGGATCGCCTGCAATGGTGTCAGCAGGTTCGCTGTCAAAGCCATGAAGTGCAGCCCACCACGCAGTTCGCGAAGGAGGTGAACCAACTGCAAAACTCTGGCAGAGCCGTTCTGCGGCAACGGCATTGCGCGCCACCCCGCGAACAGCGCCAACCCGGCGGGCGATGCCGCGGTCACGACCGCCTGCAGCAGTTCCGCCAGCCTGTCCGCCTCCGGGAACGCGACGAGCTTGCGCCGGCCGAAGTCCTGGCATGCCACAAGGTAACCGCGGGCGGCGTCGGCGGGCGGGATCGGTACGGATTCCCAGGCCGACCGGACCCGGTCCGGCGCGAAGAACCCGAACGCCGCGGTGACCACGTCGGCATCCACCTCACCGAGCACGCCGCCGCGACCGCGGGTGTAGGGGCCGTGGAATCCGTCCACCCCGGTTGCACGCCCGAATTCTTTTGCCTCGCGCGACATCATGAACGCCCCACCCAACTCGAGGACGTGCTTCTTGACCGTAACCGCGGTTGCCATATCCGTCATTCCTGCGTCCGATTCGCTCAATCTCACAGGCTATAGTTAACCATAGTCAGAGTGATCAGTCATTACCCAGCGAACAGTGGGTGCCGACGCCGACCGAGGTCGGCAGCGCCGCCGAGTTCGGACTCCGGGAGCGAATCGCCATCTCCCAGTACCGATCCGGCCGATTGCGCTGGGCTGCGAATCGCCGAGTCCTCGACGAGCCACGACACGCACACGGAACGGTTCACCGCCCACAGCGCGACACCACCGTAGGTCGCAGCTCGACCGATGCCGTCGTGCGCCATTCAACGAGCAGGACCCACCGCACCGATGGCCTGCCTGCCGAATGAGTACGCAAGCCCCGAATACCAGGGTGATATCCCTACTCGGCAACGCAACCCTTATTGGAATCCCCCGAAATTGGAAACCCCGAGGGCAGGGTGGTCAGCTTCGACCGCGTCGACATCGGCAATCCGCATGCCGTCGCCTTCGTTCCGGACGCCACCGAGGAGTCGGCCCGCAGGGGTCGGCGCCTGGGCGGCCCGCCACCCCGGCATTCGGTCCGGACGGCACCAACGTGCAACTCTGCATTGCCGTCGACAGGCAAACGTTGAAACTCCAGATCTGGGAACGCGGCGCCGGCTAGACGCTGCTGGCATCGGGCAGCAGCAGCTGCGCGGCCGCGTATAGTGCCTTCCGCGCTGGATACGTCGACAGGTCGGTCACGGTTACTATGCCAGGCGGCGAGTCACGGTGCTCATCGATAACGACCGAATTCATTTACCGGGGCGCTGCGAGTTCGTCGCCCACGGCAGCACGTTCGACAGCTGACACGCAAGGTGATCATCCGGGCGACGGCACCGTCGCCGTAGCGAAAGGGGCGCTCAGATTTCGGATACCGGTGGGGTTTCGGTGGCAAGCGAAATGAAGCTGTATGTCGTGATCAATCGGTTGCTCCGCGAGGACCCCGGCCGGGCGATCAACGTCGCGGCCCACGCGATGGCGGGACTCGTCGCCAAAGCAGCATGCAAGGCGCCCGACTTGCTCCAAGCGATGGCATTCATCGACTACCCCGACGCGTCGGGCACCTCGCACGACTTCATCTCCGCCCACGGCCTGATCGTCCTGTCGGCCAAAACCGGTCAGCTGAAGACGCTTCGGCGCACCTTCACCGAGCAGGATGTCCACTCGATCGACTTCTGCGACGGCATGCTCGACGGATCGACCGACGAACAACTCGCCCGCGTCGCGGCAACTCCCGAGGAAGACATCGTCCCGCTGTGTGTCGCGGCGTTCGGACCGGTGGACACCATCGACCCGCATACCCGCCGACTGTCGCTATGGCGATAGCGCAAGCTCGTCTGCGCGTTTTGATTGTGACGGAACGGCATTCGAACTGATCCAGCAACCGAAGTAGCCCCCGCCGGGTGTCGCCGGCGCGGGGCGTCGAGCTGACAATTGCTGATAGGCGCTTCTTTTCAAGCGCTGGGGTCACTCTCCTTGCAAGGTCACCTTGACCTCGCGGTGACGCCCATGCATCACCGGCCTGGTCTATCCGACCGACCGCGAAGAGAAGTCCAGGGTGCCGGAGCCGATTACGACGCCCGGAATATGCCGGGCGGAGGAGGCATTGGCATGCCTCCCCACCCACTGTCGCGCCCGCCGAAACTGCCGCCGCCCGAACACACCACGCACAGCATCGGCGTCAATAGTCGACGAGCTGGGCTTGGTGCGCGAAGATGGCGGCTTGGACACGGTTGCCCGCCCCGATGCGCTGCAGAATCGCGCTGACGTGTGCTTTCACTGTTCCCTCTGCGATGAAGAGCTGCTTGGCGATCTCTCGGTTGGACAGGCCCTGACCGAGGAGGGTCAGTACGTCGCGTTCCCGTTGCGTCAGACTTGACACTCGCTCGCGCGCGGCGTTCTTGCGTTCGAGGGTAGTGCCGCTGAGCTCGGTGATCACGCGATGGGCGATGCGCGGCGAGAGGAAAGCAGCCCCGTTCGCCGCCGCGTGGACGCCCATGAGTAGTTCACGAGGATCGGAGGCCTTGAGCAGGAACCCTTTTACACCGGCGGCGAGCGCACGCGCGACATAGTCGCCCTCGTCGAACGTGGTCACGATGACCACCGCGACCTCGGGGTGGGTTTCGCGTAGCTCGGCGGCGGCACCCAGCCCGTCAAGCACTGGCATCCTGATGTCGAGCAGCGCGACGTCGGGCTGGTGCACCTGCGTCAGTGCGACGGCCTCCCGCCCGTCCGCGGCTTCCGCGACCACTTCGATGCCGGGATCGCTGGCCAGAATCGCACGCACCCCCGCCCGAATCATGGCCTCGTCATCGGCCAGCAGAACCCGGATCACTCCGCCCCCGCCCGAACCGGCATGCGGGCGGTGACTGTGAAAACCGATCCGTCGTCGTCGACCTGAAGCGTCCCACCCAGCAGCTGAACTCGTTCGGCGAGACCGAGCAGCCCACTGCCCCGCCCATCGCCGGTTCCCACGCTGCGCCCAGCACCGCCGGACTTCACGTCACGACTGTTACGGCCGCCGGTTGCCTCGGTACCGATGCCGACTGCCTGCGCAGTGATCGGGTTGGTGACTACGAGGCCGAATTCGTCTCCGTGCTGCTCGATTTCGATCCGCACGCCGGCGCCGGGCGCGTGTCGGGCGGCGTTGGTCAGCGTTTCCTGCACGACGCGGCGGAGAGCCGATTCGACCAGGGGTGGCAGATGGTCGCGTAGCTCGCTCTGGACCAGGTCAACTGTCATGCCGACGGTCCGGGCGCGGGCAATCAGCGCCTCGACGGACATGCTCGGTGGCTCGACGGCCACGGTGTGGTCGGCTCGGAGCATGCTGACGGTTCGGCGTAGCTCGTCGGAGGCGGTCACTGCGGAGGCTCGTAAGAGACTCGCAGCCTGGCGGTTCGATTCGTTCAGGTCGGCGCTGAGCTCCAGGGCGCCTGCCTGCACAGCGATCAAGGCCAGTTCATGGCCGAGGGCGTCGTGCATGTCGGTGGCGATGCGGGCCCGTTCGCGTAGGCGTGCGCTTTCTTCGGCCAGCACCTGGGTCTGCTCCAGGTGGCGGATTCGTTCCTGACCGACTGCGAGCAGTTCGGCCTGTTGCCGCCGGAACCTGCCGATCACCCACGGCAGCGCCACGAACAGCGCCAGCGACATGACCGCGCCGACGGCCTCGGCGACATCGACCACCGCGATCAGCGCCGCCGCGGCGAGAGCGACCAGTAGCACCGGCCCACCGTGCCGCTCCGGCAGGCGCCGGCCCTGTATGTAGGCGGCGGCGAAGAGCGCCACGAACAGCAACTGCCGCCAGCCTGGAAGCCCCTCTGTCGCAAGTCCGTTCAGCGCGCCACCCACCGCCGTGACCGCGAGCAGAGCGCTGTACCTCATTCCGCCGACCTTACCGAGCGCAGCCGGACCAATCGCAACGCCACTGTCGCCGTCCCGGCAGCCGCGACCACGAACAACGTGATGGTCAGCGGCGCAGCGAAGTACGTGAGCTGAGACCAGGTGACCGTCCTGCCTCCGCTGATGAAAGAGATGATGGCCGGATAAACGGCGAACACCAGAACCGGAACTGCCAGGGGCAGCAACCGGAGCGCGACCCGCCACCACGCGCGGCCGCCGTGCCGCCAAGCCCATCGGCGTGACCGCAGGGCTCCGAGCATGCCGAGTCCGATGGCGCCGAGTGCGATCAGGCCGAGAACCAGCTCGAAAATCTGCCGCCGACCACCGACCTCGCCGGGCGCTTCTCCCCTGCTGAGCGCCACCAGTCCCTTGACGATGTCGTAGGTGTCGTCGTGCAGCGCGGCGCTGTTGGCCAGCACCGCGAACCCGTAACCGCTCACGGGATCGATGGCTTGAAACGCGGAGTAGGTGAACAGGTTCCCGCTGTGCACGAGCATGGCAGGATCGGCCCCCATAGGCTCCGGCGACCAGCCCATCGCATATTCCGCGACCGGTGACGAGGTGTGCGTGACGTCGAGGCCCGCCTGACTCAGCAGCCGCGGACCGCGGCCATTGTGGGCGATCAACCACTTCCCCATGTCCGCGACCGTGGTGATGACACCTCCGCTACCACTGCCGTCGAGAAACTCGGACAACTCGGGGCGGGACACCCAGGCGCCGAACACCGAGTTGTAACCGTCCGCCGGTGTGATCCTCCCGGCGCTCACGGCACTGTGCGCCATCCCGAGCGGCCCGAACACCCGCTCGGCGAGGAAGTCCCCGAAACTCTGACCACTCGCGACCTCGACCAGCCGAGCCGCGACGTTGTAGTTCACATTGCAGTACTTGAATCGCGTGCCGGGATCCGTCGCGAGCGAGGCAGTATCCAGCAGGGACACATACTGTTCGAGCGAACGGGCCTGCCCCAGCCTGCCGATATCGACGGTCGAATCGGTCAGCCCCGAGGTCTGATTCAACAGCTGGCGCACCGTCACCGAGCCGCCCCGCGAGTCACCCGGAGCGAACCCGGGCAACTGCTCGGAAACGGGGCGATCCAGCGACAGTCGCCCCTGCTCCACCAACACCAGCACGGCCGTCGCGGTGAACGATTTGCTGAGCGAGGCGACCCGCATCGGCGTATCCGCGGTGACCGGCCCGCCGCCGGACTCATGGCCGTAGCCACCCGCATGCACAACCCGATCACCGCGCGTCACAACGGCTGCCAAGCCAGGCAGCCCGGTGCGCTCGAGCGCGTCCTCGAGATATTTGTCGATAACAGCCGGAGTCAATGGAGTATCAGGCATGGCATGCGCCGTAGCACCAGGTGCCAGAACGACACCGGCTACGAGAGCGAGGGCGGCAATAAATCTGACCATGCCCACGACGCTAGGGATCGGCGCCGCCTGGCGGATCTGTCGATCGACCGCACCTACCCCTGACGAAAGTTATAGACCCCGAGCGCTATCGGTCCCCGATTCGCAGCTTGCAATGGCGACTGCCCGCCCCGGGCCCGCGCGGCGGAACCTGTTGAAACAACAGGTTATCGACCGAGTTCCGGCTATCATGAATCGGCCGGAGACGCTCCGGCAGATACAGCGATGCGCTTCGCCGACGACGTGCGAGGAGTCATGTGGCGGAAGAACTGGCAACCCTGCGCTCCACGACCAGCGTCGCGCTTCTGGCCGAATACGCTATGCGACGGGGTTTGCCGCGGTCGGTGATCCTGCGCGATACCGGCATCAAAGAAGGCCAGCTCGACGATCCCGCAGGCGAGATCACGCTCGGCCAGGAACTGGCCCTGATGAGCAACCTCACGGCGGCGATCGACGACGAACCCGGGCAAGGGTTCATGGCCGGTCTGCTCTGCCACCCACCGAGCTTCGGAGTTCTGGGCTTCGCGTTGATGACCAGCCCAAATCTGCGGCACGCCTTGGAAATCGGACTGCGCTACGTCGATCTGTCGTTCACCGCCGCTCGCCTGGACGTGTGCGACCACGGTGCCGAGGTGTGGATCACGCGCGACGATCGAGCGCTACCGGTGCATATCCGCCGCTTTGCGCTGGAACGTGATCTGGCGGCGATCTCCACCATTCAGCAAGATCTACTGTCCACGCGGATCCCGGTAACCCGAGTGGAAGTGCCCTACGAACCGCATCCGATCTATGAAACGTTCGCCGCCATGCTCGGCGTGGAGAAAGTCGTGTACGGCGCCTCAGGCACGACATTGGTCGTCCAGTCGAGTGCGCTGCAATTGCCGCTGCCGCAGGCCAATATCGCCACCGCGCGATTCTACGAACAACAATGCGCCGAGCTCATCGACCGCAGGCGCAGCCGCATGGGCATCAGCAAGCAAGTCCGGCAGCTACTCCTGCGCCAGGGCACCCTGGCCGATCAAGCGCGCGTCGCTGCCGCCCTCAACCTCAGCGTGCGCACCTTGCGACGCCGATTGGCCGAGGAAGGCACCACATTTCGCGAATTGAGCAACGAAACACTCGGCCTCCTCGCCGAAGAACTCCTCATGGCGGGCCTGACCGTGGAAAACGTTGCCGACCGCCTCGGCTACGCGAGCCCCTCTGCCTTCACCACAGCATTCCGCGGCTGGCGCGGACTGTCCCCGGGAAACTTCGCCCGCGTAAAGCGCGGACTCGCACCCGTCGGCGCTTGAACGCAACCGATGTCGAGTTCCGCGCACAGGGGTCGGCCCCCGCTCTCCGCGGTCCTGCTCTACGCCATCCTCATGGGACTACGTCTGCCGCTGCTCGCAGGAACCGATCCCGACCCCGTACAGACCACCACGCCGACCGCACCCGTCTAATGCACTGGGTCACTCAACCGATAGCAAATGCTGCCTGTTTCGGGGACGATCTCCGGCGACGTCGATATGAACGGGCACGAGAAGGCTTAGCTTAATTTTCACCACCATTGAGTGATCTCGCCGATTCGGCGGCCGAGTTCAGGTGCCAGGGACCTGGCGTAGCTGGCAGTGAGGTGGTGCTCGTCGCGGTAGATCAGCACGTTGCCCTCGGCGGCGAGACAACGGTCGGGGCGGCAGATGGCGTCGGACAGATCCAGCGGGAAGATGTTGGGATGTCGCGATGCCGGTAGCTCGGCGGGGTTCTCCGGATCGAGCGCGGCCGCTCGGTCCATCCCGCAACTGTAGGGAGTCCCCCGCTGTGCCAGGCAGTCGACGGCACGGTAGTGCACCTCGCCTCGACGCAGCCACGGGACATCGCGGATCGCGAGGACGTTGAGTCCGCGGTCTGCCAGTGCAATCCAGGTATCGATGAATTCCGTTGGTACGTAGTCTCCTTCGCCCCAGCGGGGGCGTGTGCCGATGGTGAACAGCCACTCCGGGCGGTGTTCGGCGAGCAGGTCGAGGACCTCGATGGACCATTCGCGGCATTCGGGGAACGGTGCGAGGGCATAGGAGGGCTGGTCGGCCAGGGTGAGCGGACAGTTTTCCTTCAGATATGTCACGATGCGGAATTGATGCTCGCTCGCAAGGAGTTCCAAGGCCGGCAGCCAGTGTTCGGAGTGTGAACCGCCGACCAAGGCGATGGTGCGGGCGGCGTTCACGTCACCATAGGTGCAGACACGGACTTCTCGGCTCGAGGTGATACAGCCGTCGGAGGTCGGTGCCGGCGCGTCGAGCGGGCCTTCGAACACGGTCGGCCGCATCGGCTCCGGTGCGACGGCCAGCTCCTCGAAAAGCGCTGCCGCACCGGGATATCGGTTGACGGCCAGCTCAGTCGCCGGGTGCGCGGGGTTCGCCCGGACCACCGCTTGCCAGCTGAGCGCGGCAACCAGCACGCCGACGCCCAGTACCGATACCGCCGCCCCGATTCCGCGCTTATAACGCGCCGCCACACCGGACCCGGTACTGGTCGGGCGCAGGCGCAGCGGTGTCTCGATCAGCCGCTGCGTCGCCACCGCGAGGACGAGCGAGACGGCGATGACGAGAATTCCGCCACCGATGCCGGGACTACTCTCGCCGTATTCGGTCAGGTAGAAGATCAGCACCGGCCAATGCCACAGGTAGAGCGAGTAGGCCAGCGCGCCGAGTTCGACGAGCAGCGGTGCCGCCAGCAGCCGGTTGATCCACGGCCGCGGTGCGGTTCCGGTGTTCATACCGGACACGATCAGCGCGGCAGTGGCGAGGACGGGATAAAGCGCGGCGGGGCCGGGGAATTCGGTGCCACCATCGATGAGCAGCCCACAGGAGATCACCATGCCCAGACCGACGACCGCGAGTATCGCGCGCACCGGCTTGGAAATCGAAATCCATGGTGCGGCAACGGCCAATGCCGCACCGACGAGCAGTTCCCAGGCGCGGGCGCCGCTGTCGTAGTACGTCCACGCCTGATGCTGTGCCGATCCGGAGGCCGCGTAGCAGAACGAGACCACGCCGAACCCGGCCAGCCAGGTCAGCAACCGCCCACGAAATCGTAGAGTCCACGACCAGATCCCGACGATCAGCAGCATCAGTAGATAGAACTGACCGAGTACCGCCATCGACCACAGATGTTGCAGCGGACTGACCGAGGGATCGGGTGCGAGGTAGTCCAATTCCGCCCCTGCCAGATACCAGTTCTGGTAGTACAGCGCCGAGGCGAGAGTCTGGGCCGAGATATCAGCCCAGCGCGTATAGGGCTGGGCGATCACCGTGGCGGCCAGCACTGCGGCGAGGACCAGACACAGCGCGGGCAACAGCCTGCGTACGGTCCGGCGCACGGTGTATCCGAGACCGATCGCATCGGTGGTCTCGATGCGGCGCAACAACATTGCGGTGAAGAAGAATCCCGACAGGACCAGGAACACGTCCACCCCGCCGGAGACCCGGCCCATCCACACGTGGAACACCACGACCAGCACTATCGCCAGGCCACGCAGACCGTCGAGGTCGCGTCGATACCCGGTGCCGGCCGCCGCCCCGGTCCGGTCCGCCTCGATCTCGTTCGACACCGACCTCAGGCGCACGGCGCCATGAACCCAAGTCAACATGCGCCGCCACCTCGTACACCGTCCACCGGCTTCGCCGACCTCCGCGTGAGCACCGTCCGACTCCCACCATCGCTGTGACCGACCCGCCGCCCGGGCCGGGTTGCCGACCAGACCTCCCGGCACTCCGCCCGCAAACCATGCCGCAGCAGGCACCGTCGAATCAAACCGGCAGCAGCACCCAGCGCTGGATGATGCGGTTCGGTTGCCTTGGCGCCGAGGATGTTCACGGTCTTCGATACCTGTCGGGTACTCCATCGCTGTCCGCGTCGTAGGCTTCTTGTTCGATGATGACGCGATAAACCCGGTTACGGAACCGCAGCAGCACGGTGGATGGCAGTGCGGGTGCCGGCTGTGGACCATCGTCGTCGCGGGCGTGCCGTGCCCGCTGCGATGAACCTCCGCAGTGAAATAGATCGTCCGCCGCACCTCCAATCGTGAGCGAAATCGGTGATTACCCCGATGTGGACACTGCCCGGGCGGCATAAAGTTTCTTCGCGGGGGCGCGAAACATCAACGCGCCAACGTTTTTCGAACAGTCCGGGGGGCGAGGTGACAGGTATTCGTCGGTGGTCGATGACCGCTGCCGCGCTGTACACCGTGTGGGGTGTGCTGCACATGGGGCTCGGCGTCTCCATGGTGATCGGTGACCTCGCCGACGGCGCGCCCGGCACCGAGTTGGCGGCCGAAAGTCTGCTGTACTTCATTTGCGTGACCACGCTTGGGGCGCAGGCCATCTTCGTCGCGGTGACCATGAACAGGGTCAACAGTCGCCTGGGTTTTTGGCTCAACGCCGTGGTACTCGGCGTGGTCGATCTGGCCTTCTCGGTGCTGCTCGCGGCGCCCGGTTACGTCGACCTGATCGGCGCGATCGTGGGACCGGTCGTCTGGCTGCTGGCCACCGCGTGCGCGGCCGTCGCATTGCGACAGCCCTCGACCTGACAGCGGCGTCCCCGGCGGCATACCTGCCGGGGACGCCGCCGCGTACTCAGCCGAGCGTGAACGTCGCGCGGCCCGCGATGTGCTCCAGATCGACATTCTGCGGATAGACCTTGGAGTACGTGTCGATCCACGCCTCCACCTTCCCGGCGCCCGGCCCCATGCCCATGCCGGTGATCACGTTGTCCGGCAGGCCGACCACCGAGGTGCCTTCGACACGTTGCGACTGCCCGCTGGTCCGGCCGGTGTCGAGGTTGCGCCAATGCACGGTGACGAAGTAGGCCCCGCAGAACTCCCCGGTCTGCGTGATCTTCACTCGAACACCGAACACACCGGACTGCGGCTGCGGCACCGTCTCGGCACTGATGATCGCGGCACAATCGGTCCCCGGCACCCGCGTGAGAGTCGAGGAGAACTGCGTAACCGGATCGTCGGGGTTGGCGGCGGCCGACCCGGCGAATCCGCTCACCGCGGCAACCATCGCCGTCGCGACCACACCCGTGCGGAACATAAACCGTTGTAGGAAAACATTTTTCAGACTCATACCCCCTCTTTCGCCCGGCACAGCGGCGACGTTATCGATCTTCGAGCCCTCAAACTCAGGGGCTCGACAACACCGCCACTCGGTGATGGACGGGCCGAAGCGTTCGATTCCTCGAGGGGTCGGCGAATCCGATCGGTCGCGCTGGACCAGGCGAACTCCGCGCCCCGTCCCGCATGAGCGGCGTGCCGGTTCGGAGTCGAGTCTCTAACGAGTCCCTACCAGCCGCCTGCTGTTTCGTTCATGAGCTGTCGGAATCCGCTGTGTCGCACGGGGTTCGACGTGCGAATCTCGACCATTCAGCGGGTTTGGCGGTCGCGGATACCCGACAATGGTGAACACCGGCGTTTCGTTGCCGGTGGGTGGCCGATAGGAGAGCCCGATGACACAGCTCGAATCCCCTTCCACCGCACCCGATTCCCCCAAGCCCGAGCAGCCCGTAGCAACCAGCGTGTTCGTCAACGGATACATTCCGCGGCGGCGTGGGCTGATCCTACTGCTCGGTGTGCTCGCCGGGTTCCTGCTGACCGTGGTGTGGTCGGCGCCGTTCGTGGACACCACGATCGGTGGCACGGTAGCCGACGGGCTGCTCGGCCACGACGCCAAGGAAACCGCGATCACCGGCGTCGGAGCGGGCATTGTGTTCGCGTTCGTCTCCGGCCTGGCGGGCACGTTCACCGCGTGCAATATCGCCGTCTTCGGCGCGGTGGCGCCGCTGGCGGGCAGCGCGGGCGGCTGGTGGAACCGGGTGCAGGCGGTGCTGCGGCCGCTGCTGTGGATGGCGGTCGGCATGATCGTCGTGTCCGCCGCCTACGGTGTCGTGGTCGGCATCTTCGGGACCGACATGCCGCAATTCGACACCGCGCCCAGCCAACCCGGCCAGATCTCGCCGCGGCTGATCCAGTCCATGGTGGTGTTCGGCGTGATCGGGGTGATCATGACCTACCTCGGGCTGGCCGTCCTGGGTCTGGTGCGCGACCCGTTCGCCCGCATCGCCGCCCGCTTCCCGAACGCACCGCTCGTCGTCTTCGGCGCCCTGATCGGCGCCTTCCTCATCGGACGCCCGTTCCCGTTGTTCCGCAAGCTGTTCCGCGACGCCGCCGAAGAGGGCAACATCCTCTACGCCGCCAGTGCCTTCGTCCTGCAGTCCATCGGCAACATCATCATCCTCGCCGTCCTGCTCATCCTGACCGTCGTCGTCGGTGGGCGCTTGCAACGCTGGTTCCAAACCGACCCTCGCCGCGTCAGCATTCTCAGCGCCACCGCCCTGCTCACCGTCGGCGTCTTCACCTTCCTCTACTGGGATGTCCGCCTGCTCGCCATGCGCGACATCATCCCGTGGTATCCGGTGGCGCCCTGGGTGTAGGCGCAGGAGGGACCACTGCGCCTCGACTGGTTGTCAGACCGAGTGGTTAGAATCGGCGGCTGAGTTCACGACTCGGCGGGGCGGCCCCGTCCAAGCCCGGGAGGGGTTCTAGGCATGACTGATCCGCCGCGCGAATCCAGCGATCAGCCGAGCGCGGGCAGCACTGATTCTGCTGCGCGACAACCGGATCCGCCGACAGCAGGCTGGGCACCCCTGGCCTCCGGCCAGCACCAGCACGGCAGTCAGGGGCATTGGCCACCGCCTCAACCGCTACCACCGGCGTATCCGTCGCCATCGGCCGGCCGCGGCAAACCGCTGCTGATCGTAGCCGGAGTCGCCGCATTGGTGGTGATGCTGTTGATCGGCGTCGCAATCGGTTTCGTCGCCAGGGGCCGAGACAGCGTCGGTATCCCCGCCGACGCCTCGCCTGCTACCCCACAGGGACCGAGCACTTATTCGATGAGCGGCATCACCAACGCATGCGATCTGGTCGATCCGACGCCATTGACCAAGTGGGCGTCGGCACCGCGACTCGATCCCGAACACGAGGAAACGTCGCAGTCCGGCACATTCGGCGTCCTGCGCTGCAGTGTCTACTACGGCAATTCGACCGGTGACAAATTTCCGATGAATATCGCCGAGATCAGCGTCCGGGCCGATGTCACGGACGGTTCGGCTGCCCGCAAGTACGACAATTGGAAACGCACCGCCGCCGACCTCGCCGACGACGGATCGGTGGTGACGTCCGGGGAGTTCACCGGCGTCGGCACCCAGGGCTACTGGCAGTTCGAAGCCGACAACTTCGGTGGCATCGTGGACTCGAAATACGTTGTGTGCGTATGGGACGGTGGCGTCGCGGTGCAGGTAACCATCGACCTCTCCCGGGAAAAGGAATCCCCGGTGGTAGACAGGGACGAACTCGATGCGGTCGCCAGGTCCCAAGCCCGCAAAGTGCTGGACGGACTGCGACAGAAATGACCGCTTCGCCACCACCCCAGCCTCTCGCACCGCAGCAGCCTTCCCCCGGTAAGCCAGTTTTGGTCGCGGCCGGTGCCGCCGGGCTTGTCGTAGCGCTGGGCGCTGGTGTGGTGATCGGAATCCTCATCGCCGACGGCGACGGCGGCGATCAGTCCCCCGCTGTGGCGGCCTCCTCGAGTGCGCCGACGACGTCATCCACGACCACGACTCCACGCCCAGAACCTGCACCAGGAATCTATTCGATGGATGGGATCTCCAATGCGTGCGACCTGGTCGACCCCACCCCGCTGCACAAGTGGTCGTCCACACCGGACCAACCGCCCTACCATCACGAAACCGCACCGAGCGCCCATTCCCCCGGTCGCCTGTCATGCCAATTCAGCTACAAGAGCCTCGCCGGCGACGGCGCCCACTGGAATCAAGCGGCCATCGACCTCAGCGTCGAGTTCACAGCGACTGGAGCCGAACCGACCTACAACCAATGGAAACACAAGGACACCAACGGATCTGGGGTGGACTTCGGCGACATCACCGGCATCGGCACCCAAGGTTACTGGCACACCGCGGTATCGGATTCCAGCCACACAACGGGAACCGACTACGTCGTAGGTGTGCAGGACAGCAATGTTTCGGTGCGAGTACGAATTCCCATCCTGCGCCAGCACGGCGAGCCCCCGGTAAATTTGGATGAGCTCGGCGCAATCGCCAGGAACCAAGCCCAGCTGGCCCTGGACGGACTGAAGAAATAGCCGCCACCGGTCACGTTGAGATCCTCGGATCGCCGCCCTGCGCTCGGCGCCCGCGGTTCGGGTGGCAGACGTCGAAAGCTTCCGGGTTGGTGTCCTAACCGCGTTCGGTCGCCACCGCAAAGCAGTCGCCCGCGGTCGTGAGCCCATCGACTGGCCCTAACCGCCCGATGTCGGTCCTCGGCGGTCGCGGACTGCGTCGGCTCTGTGGGAAGCCGGTGAAGCGGAGTGGCCGGTGGACTCGGGTATGTCCAGTGATTCCACGCAGCGCAATGCGATCTCAGCCGCGTGTTGCATTGCGGCATGGGTCCGTTCGGGCGGCTCGCCGCATTGCAGGCTGGCGACGGCGGCGGCGCTTATCGCGCCCATCAGCGCGCCGACGACGCCGGCCGCGGTGACCTCGTCGAGTGCGTCCGGGTACGCCTTGCGCAGTGCTGCGGCGATTCGGGTCTGGCCGGTGAACATGGTGTGCAGCACGCGTGACTGAACGGCGGGTGTGGTGACTACCAGCCGGGCACGAAGCGCCGCAAGTCCTTTCGGCAGGTCACCGGTGGCGGTGTTGGCGATCATGTTCTGCATGGCTTCGGCCAATGCGTCACTGATCGGCGTGTCGGGTCGCCGTTCCTCGATGGCCCGCACTGCCAGGTCGACCCGCGTGTGGCTATCGGCCAGCAGCACGTCTTCCTTCGTGGGGAAGTGCAGGAAGAACGTGCGCTTGCTGACGTCGGCGGCCTCGGCGATATCGGCCACGCTCGTCTGGTCGTAGCCCTGTTCGGTGAACAGGCGGACGGCCGCGTCCACGAGCGCCTGCCGGGTGAGCTGCTTTTTTCGTTCGCGACGTCCGACTTCATCTGGCACTGGATGAGCATAATCACTATTCCTATCAGTGCACACGGTGTATTAGTATACTGAGTGCATTTATTTTCGGTAGTACGCGAGGCAAGAGGAGAGCGGCGTCGTGATGGGCGAGTTGACGGGACGAACGGTGTTGGTGACCGGTGCCGGACGCGGGATCGGCCGAGCCGAGGCGCTGTATCTGGCGGCCAGCGGGGCGAATGTAGTGGTGAACGACCCGGGGGTCGATATCGATGGGCACGGAGGCGACGAAAAGGTGGCCGCCACCGTGGTCGACGAGATCCGCGCCCGAGGCGGGCAGGCGGTCGCCGACACCGGCAGCGTCGCCGATTGGGCGGATGCTCAGCGCATGATCGAGCTGGCCGTCACAGCGTTCGGCGATCTGCACGCGGTGGTCAACAACGCTGCGATCGAAGTCAACAAGGGGCTCGAGCGGCTGACCGAAGCGGAGTTCGATGATGTAATCGCGGTAAAACTGAAAGGGACCTTCGCGCTGAGTCGCTGGGCCGCCGCGTACTGGCGGGGCCGGGTGGCCGACGGAACGCGCACCGACCGCGCCATCGTCAACACCGCCTCAGGCTCCGGCCTGCTCAACCCACTGCCCACGCAGACGAACTATGCGTCAGCGAACGCCGGAGTCGCGGCCATGACCACCGTGCACGCGCTGGAACTGCGGCGGTTGGGGGTTCGGGTGAACTGCATCAGCCCATCGATGGTTCGCACTCGACTGACGAACCCGGTGCCCGGCATGGACCAGGCAGTGCTGGACGGAGAACTGGACCCCAAGGACCCTTCCGTGGTCGCTCCCCTCGTCGCATACCTGGTCAGCGAGGATTGTCCACTGACCGGACAGGTCTTGTCGGTGCGCGGCGGCTCGATCCAGGTCAACCACGGTTGGTCGCGTGGCGCGCAGGTCAACAAGGAGGGTCAACTCTGGACCGTTCCCGAACTCGCGGAAACACTGGCGGCTATGCAACTGGAGGACCCGTTCGACCGGCTTGCGACCGCGCTCGGTGGCGCGCTGGGCATCCACGGCCGCGATGAATTCGAGACGATGATCAACGCGGAACTCGATAAGAACTGAGCGGTTCAGCCTATGCAAGTGCATCCTCGACGGGCCGAGAAAGGCGGAGGCACGTCCTCTTCCCCTCAACCCGCCGAGCTTGAATCACAAAACGACCCAGAAACCCACAGCCCGACAAGACACACACCTGTCAACCTTGCTGCCTGTCTGGCGAGTATGTCGGCGTCGCTTTCCAGTTCCAAGGGTTAGTACGGACCGTTCGCCGCCACGCCATTCCACTGTTCGCCGGGCGGTCCGGCCAACCGCTGATCGTGGTCGTCCGAACGCGCGTCCAGCGACTAGGACACGCAATCGACAAAATTCGCCTGCACCTGCTCGAATTCGCGCAGAGGCGATGGCACTACCGCCGAGTACGGGTCAACCGGTTTCGACCACCTCACGCAGCGCGCGGAATTCCGCGGCGAGGGCGTCGAGTGTGTAGTGGGCGTTGAGCCCGCTGGGGTTGGGCAGGACCCATATCGCGGTCTCACCGATCCGCTCGGTTTGCGGGCCGATTGTGGTGCGCGGGCGACCGAAAGCCGTGCGGTAGGCGCCGATACCGAGTACGGCCAGTACTCGGGGGCGATACTGCTCGACCCGATCGACCAGGGCGCGTCCACCGGCGCGCAGTTCGTCGGCGGTCAGTTGCTCGGCTTTGGCGGTCGTGCGGGCGGCCACATTCGTGATCCCCAAGCCCAGCCCGAGCATTTCTTGCTGTTCGTCGGGCCGCAACTGACGCGGTGTAAAGCCGGACCGATGCAAGGCCGGCCAGAACCTATTTCCCGGACGAGCAAAGTGATATCCGGTCGCCCCGGACCACAGGCCCGGATTGATCCCGCAGAACAGCACATGCAAGCCGGGTCCGATCACATCGGGAACAGTCTTGTCCTGCGCCGCGGCCAGATCCGCGGGCGTCGGCCGCGCTGACGAACCAGAACCCATTCCCTCAGTCTGCCGAGTGCCCGGCCGACCACCCGCTGCAGGGGGACATTCCACCGCGTTTCCAGCAAGCCGGATCGCGGGTCAGCTTCGACAACCGACTTCCACCTCGTCAGCGACTCCAGTAATGGAAGAGGCCCCGCGCCGGGCGTCTCCGGTGCGGGGCCTCAAGCTGAAAAGAGCTGCTAGGCGCTACTTTTCAGCAGTGAACGTCACTCTACTTCAGACCTCCTTGGCCTCGCGCCGAGGCCGATGCAGAATCGGATCGGTGTCACAGCCCAATCCAATCAACCCAGCTGACCTGCATGGACACGTGGAACCTCACGCTGTGTGACCGCTTTCAGCAGGCCAGCCCTGAAGCACCAGGACCCGCAAATCAGCGGATCTGGACCACCACTTTGCCCAGGGCGCGTCCTGTACCAACGTGGGACAGCGCTTTCGCGGTCTCGTCGAGCGGGAAGGTGTGGTCGACGTGGATTCCGATCCTGCCTGCGACACACGCCCCCGCGAGGGGTGTGAAGTGCGCGGGCCCTTCCTGCACCGCGAGGACTCCGAGAGAACGCCCGGTCACCAATCCGGTGAGCACGCCGACCGTCGCCATCCGGAGCAACGCGCTTGTGGTGCCGCCGACGCAGCGGTACCGGCCGCCGCGGGCGACCGACCTGCGGTAGGCGAAGACCGACCGGTAAGCGACGAGGTCGAGTACTCGGTCGTATGGTCCGGTTCGGGTGAAGTTCTCGACGCGATAGTCGATAACCTCGTCGGCGCCGAGCGTGCGCATGAACGTCAGCTTGTCGGCGTTGTCGACCGCGGTCACGTGCGCCCCGGCGTTCTTAGCCAACTGGATCGCGAACGCTCCGGATCCGCCGCCCGCTCCGTTGATCAACACCGACATTCCGGCAGCGATATCGGCCGTGCCCTGTAGGGCGATCGCCCCGGCTTGGGGCAGGGTCGACGCTTCGGCGAAGCTCAGCGACGCCGGTTTGTGGGCCAGCGCCGATGCAGCAGCCACGGCATATTCAGCGAATCCGCCCTTGAGCATCAGATTGTCGCCGTAGACCTCGTCACCGGGCGCGAACTGGGTGACCTCGGTGCCGACGGCTTCGACCCGTCCGGCGATATCGGATCCGAGAACCCGGCGACCGGGAGTCCGGAGCCCGCCGATGCGCGAATACAGCGGCGTCCCCCGCAATGTCTCCCAGTCGGAGAGGTTGATCGACGTCGCATACACCTGGACGAGCACCTGTTTCGGCGCCGGCGACGGCGTCGGGATATCCGCGATCGACAGCACCTCGGGGCCGCCGTAGCGGTCGTACACGACGGCCCTCATGCGATACCGGAGCGGAGGATCGAGCGACAGCCTGACACGTGACAAAGCCTAGTCGGCGGGCCGCTCCGCGGGCGGCGAACTGTGCGCCCGCCTTACCGGGCCGAGCCCGACGTAATCGCTTGCGGCGACGGCGTATCCGGCGCCAAGGAAACGAGGCAGGTCCGGCGTGTGATCAACCGGCCCGACGGCACCGCCGTTCCGGCTCGCCACGCAATCCTCGGTCATCCCGGAGATACCGTCCCCAGTAAACGACCGGCCAGCCACGTTGCGGCTTCCCTCGGGCACGTAGACCATGCCCCCGCTGATCACCGACCCTTCGCTCTGCCCGGTCGTGCGATAGACGAGCCGAAAACCGCTGCCCGCGTGCGGAATCAACTCGGAACCTTGCAGTAGCGCAGGGTCGACCACAGTTCCCGGCGCCATCAGATCGCGCAGGCCCAACACACTTACATGGCCCTGAGGCCAGTGTCGAGTAGCCGCTGGGCGCGCTGACCGAAGCGGTCACGTGGAAGTCGCCGGCGTGCCAGAGCCGTTGCGGCTCAGGACATCCGATGGTGCCGACGACAGCATGGGTACCGCGACACCTATCCGAGGAATCGGATAAGGGTTTCGGCGAGTTGAGCGGGGTTTTCCTCGGCCATGTGGTGACCGGATTCGATGCGAGCGGATGTCAGCTCGCCGCTGACCCAGGATCGCCAGATGTCGGCGGGGTCGCCGTAGAGATCTTCCATGTCGTCCCTGGTGGACCAGGCGACCAGGGTGGCGCAAGTGATCGTGCGTCGTGCCGCTCGGTCCGCCTCGTCGTTTGCGCGATCGATGGTCAGTCCGGCTCGATAGTCCTCCAGCATGGCGCGCACGGTGGCCGGATCGCTGACCGCGCGTGCCATATCGCGGTAGTTCTCGTGCCCCATGGTATTCGCGTCGGGCCGATACCAGGCGAGGGGATCGGCGGTGATCACACGCTCGGCGTGCGGGGCGGCACCGAAGAAGAACCAGTGCCACCATTTCGCGGCGAACCGGGCGTCGGCGCGTTCGAGTGCCTCGAGGATCGGCACACTGTCCAAGACGACAAGGCGGGTGACGGAGTCGGGATGATCGAGCGCGGTTCGGTAGGCGACGTAACTGCCGCGGTCATGGCCTACCACGGCGAATCGGTGATGACCCCGGCTGCGCATCAGGGCGACGATGTCGGCTGCCATGGTGCGGTCGCAGTAGACCTCGTGCCTTTCGTCGGGGGCAGGTTTGGACGAGCGGCCGTAGCCGCGCAGGTCGGGACACACGACGGTGAAACCCGCCAGAGCAAGCTGCGGGGCCACTCGGTACCAGGTTGTGTGGGTCCGGGGATGTCCGTGCAACAACACCACCGCCGGCCCCTGACCCCCGCTTCTCCCATGAATGGTCACGGAGCCACCAACGGAGACGTCCCACTCCTCGAAGCTGTCGAACACCGCACCATGGTCTCACCGTCGAGAACCGACCGCTCGAGCCGCGCTCAGTGGTGAGATCCGGTGCGGCGCACAATATCCGCAAGCCGACACGCGCCCCGTCTGGGTGAGACGAGAGCACCCCGCGTGGGGACACCGAATCGAGCAGGTCAGAGCATCATTTCGAGGATCAGTTCGTCATGGATCTCGATGCCGTAGTTACCGATATCGGGAATGCTGGATTTGAGGGTGCGGGCGCTGTCGACGGCGCCCGGCGTTACTGCGGTGATCCGCATGCCACGGCGTTGATAGAAACGCAGGGCGTCGAGGTTGTCGTTGGTGGTGACCAGCCAGACCCGTCGAGCGGCGGCCTCGCGTGCGCACTCGGCGGCCGCGGTGAACAGGGCGGTGCCAATTCCAGAGTGCTGTTCGCTCGCGTCCAAGGTGATTATCTCGAGGCTGTCGCCGTCGAGGGTGTAGGTCAGCAAGCCGACGGCGCGACCGTCTCGTTCGGCGAGTAGCGCCGGTAGCCGAGAGGCATCGTAGCTGGTGCCGTGGGCGATCACGGTTGTGCTACTCCAGGACTCGGTCAGCAGAGTGGCGACGGTGTCCAGATCGGTAGCGATGGCGGGGCGAACGAGCATGCGTGTCATCGTGACGTCGGTCGGGGTTTGTGGTCACCTGAATTTCGGTGTCCCCACCATAACCGGCGATCGCCGCCGAGCCGAACGCACTCTCTTGCCGCTGTGCGCGCTGAGCGAACCGGCCACGCGGTGGGGGCCGACGGGCCAGACCCCGGTGCGGCTCAGAACATCCGATAGTGCCGACGAGCGGAAGTCCGCCGGGCGCGGAACTCGGTTGTGCGCGAAGAACTCCGCTGCGTCGCCGTCTGTGGGCGATACCGCAGCACGGATATGGTCCTGAATCAGACATCCTCTACGGATACGAGCAGGGCGACAACTTCACCGCAAACTGATGGAAATGGATTCGATCTAGGTTCGGGACCATGACATCGCCGCATCGCGTGCCGGGCGCGACACCCAACCGCCGAACTGTGCTTCGTTACTCTGGGATGGCCGGTGCGGCGTTGGGCGTGGGTTTGTTCGCCGGTTGCGCCGAGGACTCGCCGGCCGGCTCGGACACAAATGCTTCCCGGGAGGCCACGATCACGATTCCGCGCTACGAGTTGCACTGTCACCTCGACGGTTCCGTTCGTCCTGACACCGTCGCCGCGCTCGCGCGCGAGCAGGGTATCGCGCTGGACAAGCCGGTCGAACAGTTGGTGACCGCCCCGCCGCGCTGCGATAGTTTGAAGACTTTCTTGGGCTATATCGATTTTCCGCTACAAGTTCTCCAGACTCCGGACGCGCTGACCCGCACCGCCAGGGAGCTGGTTCAGGACTGGCACGCAGACGGTGTCGTGTACGGGGAAGTGCGATTCGCCCCGCAACTGCACGGCCGCAACGGTATGAGCATCGACGACGCCGTGCGGGCTGTGGCTGCGGGCTTGGCTCAGGGGCGTACGGACACGAGCGTGCGGACCGGTTTGCTGTTGTGCTGCCTGCGTCACCAGAGTCCGGATCAGAGCCTGGCCGTCGCTGAGGCCGCGGTCGGTAACCGCGGGGTGGTCGCCGGGCTCGATCTCGCCGGTGACGAGGCCGCCTATCGCGCCGGAATCCACCGGGAGGCCTTCGATCTCGTGCATCGGGCGGGCGTGCCCGCCACCGTGCACGCCGGTGAGGCCGCCGGCGCGGAAAGCATGTGGGAAGCCATCGATGTGCTGGGCGCGCGGCGTATCGGTCACGGGGTGCGCTGTGTCAGCGACCGAGCGCTCGTCGAGCGGCTCCGCACCGAGCGGATCGCGCTGGAGATGTGCCCGACGAGCAACGTGCAGACCGGAGCCGTGGCCGGTCTCGACGCCCACCCTGCCGTCCCACTGCTCGGCGAAGGGCTCACCATCACCATCAGCACCGATACCCGGACCACCTCGGCGACCACCCTGAGAGGTGAATTCCAGGCGTTGCGCGCCAACCCGAAATGGGCCGAGCCGTACGAGGCTCTCGCTCAGGACAACGCGGCCTACGCCGCCTTCGATCACTGATCCCACACTGGTGTGCGACATTTCCGACGACTGTCGTGCCGGAGAACTCCCGATACTCCACGGACCCGACGAGGAGGGGCGTGACCCAGCGGACGCCGCGGGCCCGGGCCGGCGCGAGATCGAAGGGGCTGTCGGGTCGAGCGAGCTCGTCGAGCTGTTCGCGCAGCGCCTGGCGCATCGCACGAGTGAAACCCGTGCCTACATGGCCCACATAGACGAATGCCGAATCCTCGGCGTAGGCTCCCAGCACCAACGATCCGACGCTTTCGCGTAGGCCGCCGCTGGTTGGAATCCAGCCTGCCACAACAACTTCCGTCGTCTTGCGCAGCACCGATTTGATCCACAGCCGGCAGCGGCGGCCGGGTTGACAAGCGGAATCGAGGCGCTTGGACACGATGCCCTCGAGTCGTGCTGGCGGGCCACGTCGAGCATGGTGTCGCGTCCACGGTCCAGTAGGGCGGGGTCAGCACCAGCCGCCCGGACAGTGCGAGATCGTCGAGGATCTCGCGGCGGGCAACGTAGGGCATGCCGATCAACGACCGGCCTTGATACTCCAGCACATCGAAGGCAACCAGCTGCACGCCGACGCTGCGGATCAGCGCGGCGGCTACCTCGGGAAACGAGCCGGTCACCTCGTTGCCGTTTCGCGAGATCAATTTCAGTGTGTCGGAAACGTATGCGGCAGCGCGGATTCCGTCGTATTTCACCTCATAGTCCCTTCTCTGAACTAACGGGCCAGCGACGGCGTCGAGCGCACCCACGCGCTCAACCACCCACGCCCCCACACCGGCACCGGATATCCACGATTGACCACCTCGCCCAACGACCCGAAGCGGCCTCATCCGAGCGCGGCTGTTCAATCCGGTCGCTGTGGTTCGCGGATGAGTAGCGGAGGACGCCCTGTCGGGCCGCAGGTCTCGCCAGCTGGTGCCGGTAACGCCCACGCCGCCAGAGTTGACGAAGCCAAGCTCGTCAGCCTCGGCTGTAGTCGAACCGAATGCATGGACCTGAAGAACTACAACACAGGCACCCCGGTAACTCTGGAGGGTTGCGACCACTCCACCAACGGAAGTAACAAATGGGGACGGGCGTACTAATAGTCGAAGGCCCCCACCTCGGCAGGCCAGATTGAGCCAGCGAGTTCCTGTTCGGGCGTCGTTACGGTGCGGCGCTCGGTCCCGCACGCCCGTATCAGGACGGGTGGCATCGGTCTGACCGAGCGCCGCTGCACCACTCGATGACGCATTCCACGTTACGCATTCAGATGTAGTGCTCCGGAGTGTCTGATCCGGTAGCAAAAGTGCGGCGGTAGGAGGTCGGTGTCACCCCGAGGTGCTGGCGGAACTTCGCGCGCAGATTGGCGGCGGTGCCGAGACCGCAGTGATGGGCGATGCGGTCGACGGGCAGGTCGGTGGTCTCGAGCAGTCGCTGGGCATGGGTGATACGTTCCCGCGAGAGCCACTGCTGCGGGGTCATCGAGGTAGTGGCTTTGAACCGGCGGATCAGGGTGCGATGACTCAGTCCGGCACGGCGCGCCAAATCCGCCACGGTGAGATCCTCGGCGAGACGTTCACGCGCCCACCGCAGCAGCTCAGGCTCCGACGGCCCGTGGTCGCCCTGTCGTGCTGAAGCCGGCACAAATTGGGCTTGCCCACCGGAACGATGCGGCGGCACCACCATGCGCCGCGCCACTTCCGCCGCGACCCCGCCGCCGTGGTCGCGGCGGATCAATTCCAGGCACAAGTCGATTCCCGCGGCAGTTCCCGCGGAGGTCCAGATGTTGCCTTCCTGGTGGTAGAGGACATCGGCGGCGACACTAACATCGGGGTATCTCTGGGCCAGCGCGGTGGCGTGCATCCAGTGGGTGGTCGCGGTGCGGCCGTCGAGCAGCCCAGCCTCGGCCAACACGAAAGCACCGGAGCAGATCGAGGCGATGCGAACGCCGCGCCGGTCGGCCTCGCGCAGCACGGCGAGCAGCGCCGACGGTGCGCCGATCCCATCGAGGGGGTTCGCGCGCCCGGTCACGATGATGGTGTCCAGGTCAGCGAGGTCTTCGAGGGCGCTGGCGTGCGCGGCCATGAAACCCACGGTCAGCGGGGTGCTGGGCTCGGTGGGGTGCACGCTGAACCGATACCACGGATCAACCAGATCACGACGATGAATGCCGAAGACCTCACACACCAGCGCGGCCTCGAAGATCGGGGTTTCCGGTACGACAGCCAACCCGATCGAATGCCCACCATCAGTCATGGCGAATTCGTGACGCATCGTGTCAAATCCTCCACTCGCCCACAGTGATTCGGGTCGTCAAGCTAGAACGTGTGAACTTCCTGCCGGTCCGGCCCCGACGTACCGCCATCGCGACGGATCCAGTGACGAGAAGGAACTCGAGCTCTCGCACGAGACCTGCGCTCGGCATGATCCCTGAGCCAGCAAGGCAGGCGCATCGAGGATCTCGCGGTCAGTCGTGCCTCCACGATGTGCAACGAATCGCGACATTCAACCCCCCAGCGTCCGGTCGTTACCCATCAACGTGACAGTACGAGTACGAGATCGCAACCACACGCAACTGGGGTCTTGCTCCCCACCCGCAGCAATCAAAACTCGTCGAATACTGACCTGGCCGACCGCCGAAAAGTCCTGTGCCACCGCATCCCAACAGGGGCATGGGCCGCGAACCCTTTGCCGTGAACGTCAATGAAACATGGAGAAACTCATGTCGAACCCCATATCGAATTCCAGCGACAAGCCCGAACTGTCCCGTAGAGCCGCGCTTCGCGGAATCGGTGCCACGGGCGCAATCGCTCTGGGCGGTGCCGTCGTTCTCAGCGGGACGAGCACGGCCCACGCTACCCAGAATTGGTGGGGCTGGTGCAAATTCTGCGAAGGCTTGTGGTACTCCAGAGGCGGTTCGGGAAGACCCTGCCCCGGCAGCTCTACGGGACACACCGCCGAAGGCAGCGGCAACTACACACTCAAGTACAGCTCCGACGGCGGCGGTGGACAGAACGGCTGGCGCTGGTGCTCGAAATGCCACGGCCTCTGGTACAGCGGCAACGTCGCTGGCAAAATCGTCTGCCCCGACGGCGGGGGCGCTCACTACGCGCGTGGAAGCGGCGACTATCTGCTCGACTACAGCCCCAACGGTGGCGGGCAGGGCGGCTGGTACTGGTGCAGATTCTGCTCAGGCTTGTGGAGTGGCCTCAGCCTCGGCAGAAATGTCTGCCCTGCTGGCTACTCCCACAGTGCCAAAGGCAGCGGCGAGTACATGATTCGCATCGGCCCCCAGTAGAAGGTGACTCCGCCTCGTCGGCTTCACGATTCCGACTGCCAACGGCCTCGCCGCGGCGAGGCGCGGCAATGGTGCTCGTCGCGGGCACTGATCAGGTCGGAGCGACGGCGCCCCTGGACGTGGCGAAGCCTGTACGGATCGAGGACCACGATCTCACCATCGACAGCGAAGGGCTGATCCGCAGGCGCGAGCCCAGCCAGTTCAGGCCACACGGCATCGGCGCGTAACGCGGCAGCCCGCTCACGCCAGTCTCGCCGCCGCCATGGTCGCCCTTCCGATGAGGTGAGGCCGGTTTCTGGCAATTAGCTGGATAATTCCGATTGGCTGCCCGATGTCATCGATCCGGCCAACGCAGTCCGCGACCGGTCAATCCCGTGTGCCGGTTGTCGCCCCGTCGGCGACGCGACGGGGCGGGGCTGGAGGCGGGAAGCAGGGCAGTGCGGGGCGCTCATGTCGGGAAAGCTCGGCAGCCTCAGATCCACCGTCGTGGCGCGGCGGGGGCGCTGGTCAAGCTGGTTGAGTTTGTCCTGGGCAGCGGCCAGGCTCACCCGCAGGCCCTCGACCTCGCCGATCCAGCCCGCCTTTTCGGCCTCGGTGACGCGTGCGGTGAGGTTGTCGCGGATTTCGACCAGCCGCGGCCTGCGTGAACGCCAGCCGTCCCTGGACTTCGCCAGCATCGACGCGGTCTCGAGGACGCTGGCCGGCCTGTTCTGGGCCCGCATCGAGACACTGTCTCCCGGCATCGACACCCTGCAGATCCCTCCGGAGGTGATGCGTTCCTGGAAGGACGCCCTCGGCACCATCGAACGCACCACGATCAGCAGCAACGGCGAGCGGATCAAGGTGCCGGTGCCGCGGCTGAACCTGAAAGATGAACTGATGCGAGTGCGGGCCCTCTACCTCGACATCGCGCACTGGGCTGTCGAGGACCCAGCTTGTTGAGGACCATGGGTTGCGCCCTGCCCAATCACCAACGCCGAAATTCAGAAGGCCAAGGAACGCAAGCACCGCAAGGCACGCATGGACCAGCGCACCCGGGAACGGCTGCCCGTCCTGCCTGTCCTCGTGCGCACCGTCAACGACCGGCGTCTCGCTGCGGCCCGAGTACTGGCCTCAGCCCAGGCGGCAGAACCTGGGGCGATCGTCGACGGCACCGACGGAAAGTGGCGAAAAGCTGTTGTTCCCCATGCGATCGGGCGATTCGTCTGGGCCGAGGACGTCGCTACTGGCAAACGCCGCAACCTGTCCTACGAGGAAGAGGAGGCGTTCTGGGCGTTCGCGACCATCGAGGTCTTGCGCCTGACCGGCATCCGCTGCGAGGAACTGCTCGAACTGACCCACCACAGCATCACCGAATACCGGCTGCCCAGCACAGGCGAGCTGGTGCCGCTGCTGCAGATCGCACCGTCCAAGACCGACACCGAGCGCCTGCTCCTGGTCAGCCCCGAGCCGGCCGACATTCTCAGCACCATCGTCCAGCGCTTACGCAACCCGGACGGCTCCATCCCGCTAATCGTCTCCTACGACGTCAGGGAGAGAATCTGGAACCCGCCGATGCCCGTGCTGTTCCAGCGCGGCATCGGCAACGAACGCCGCGCTTACACCCCGACCGCGATCCGCAAGCTGCTCATCAACACCCTCGCCGCAACCCGGCTCACCGACCCGAACGGCGACCCACTGATTTTCAGCCCCCACGACTTCCGCAGGATCTTCGTCACCGACGCCATCATGAACGGCCTGCCACCGCACATCGCACAGGTCATTTGCGGGCACAAAAGCATCGACACAACCACGGGTTACAAGGCCGTCTACCCTGCAGAAACCATTGAGGCGCACCGGGCGTTCATCGCGCGCCGCCGGTCCGTTCGGCCCGGCGAGGAATACCGCACTCCGACCGACGAAGAGTGGGACGCATTTCTGTCCCACTTCGAGAAGCGGAAAGTGTCGGTCGGGACATGCGCGCGGGCATTTTCGACGCCGTGTATTCATGAGCACGCATGTGTCCGATGTTCACTCCTGAGGCCGGACCCGGCCCAACGAGCCAGGCTCGAAGAGATCCGCGTCAATCTCGAAGCCCGCATCATCGAGGCCAGACGCGAGGGCTGGCTCGGCGAAGTCGAGAGCCTGCAGGTCAGCTACAGCGGCGTCAACGACAAACTCGCCCAGATCGACGCCACGCCCCAGCGAACCACAGCAGGGACCGAACTCGGCATCCCCGGATTCGATGCGATTTTCGGAAGGACTGCTGCCCCATAGGGATTAGCTCAGATGCTCCTCAATCCAGCCGCCGCAGCGTCGGTCAACGGCGATTGATGGTTACGGACTACCCTGCCGTTGATGAGCGCAGACGACTGGTTGACCGATACCCGAATCTCCTACGACACTGTCGCGCTGAGCTATGCCGACCAGGTGCGCGATGCCTTGGCTGGACACCCATACCTCCGTGCAGCTCTGGCATTGTTCGCGGACAGCGTGCGGGCCGCTGGCGGCGGGCTCGTAGCCGATGTCGGGTGCGGTCCCGGACACGTTACCGCCTACTTACACGAGCTGGGTGTTGATGCTTTCGGTGTCGATCTTTCCCCTGGGATGATCGAGGCAGCTCGGCGTGACCACCCCGGACTGCGGTTCGAGGTGGGTTCTATGACGGAGCTGGACTTCCCGGCAGCCTCGATGGCCGGCATGCTGGTTTGGCAGTCGTTGATCCACGTCCCCGACGACGAGGTCCCGGCCGTGCTGAGGCACTTTCATCGAGTACTGCGTCCCGGCGGACCACTGCAATTACTGTTCCACGTCGGCACCGAGTCGCAGTTGAAGACCCAAGGCTATGGCGGTCACCCGATGAATGTCCATGTCCACCGTCGGCAGCCGGACCTCATGACGACCTGGCTGCGTGATGCCGGATTCAAGGTCGAGGCTCACATGCTGCTCGCCCCGGAAGAGAAAGCTTCGCAAGCAATACTTTTCGCACGTCACCAGCCCTACCAGTAGTTCAGAGAAGCAGCTGTGCTCGTGCTGGCAACTTGTTCCATAAGCACGCCCGCAATCACCGAGAGCCAGTTTGCAACGTTCGAAATGGCCCGGGAACTCCTCCTACTCGGTATCGGTCGGGGTGCGGTACTCCTCGCCCGGGCGCAAGGCGCGCCAGGCGGGCAATGAACGCTCGAAGGGCTTGGATCGTTTCCTATGGGTAGATCGCCTTGTTACCCGTGGTGGTGTTAATGTCCTTGTGCCCCGAAAAGAACTTATGCGCTATGCGGAGGCATGCCGTTCACGATCGCCTCGGTGACAAAGATCCGGCGCAGGTCATGCGGCTGGAAGTACAGCGGCTCGCCCGCAGCGTCGGTCATCGCGGTCTTGTCCAACAGCTCGATCGGCGCCGCGCGAACCAGCCCCGCGGAGACCCCGCGTCGCTGTGCGCCGGAGCGCCACTGGAACAGCAGCGGCGCCAAGGCGTTTAGGTCCGGTCGGCCAAATCGTAGAACGGCACCAGCGGCACCCGCCCGTCACGGTCGCGGACCCGGGATACGATCGTGGCCAGCACGTCGGCCAACTCCGGGCCCACCACCAGCAGTCGCGCCTCATCGCTCTTCGACGGCGCGATATGCAGCAGCGGCACGATCTCCCCGGTACCGGGCAGCCGGTACTGGATGATGCTGTGGTGGCTGATCTCGAGCATTTCCTCGATCCGAGCACCGGTATGGCGCAGCACCTCCACACTCGCCCACGCCCAGAACGCGCGATTCTCCAACTCGTGCAACCGAATCCGGCGACCATCAGAGTCGGAGATGTGCGGGATAGTCTCGGTGCAGGCCTCGGTCCACGGCTTGGAGCGGGTGTAGACGCGCTCACCGAACTCGAAACTGGCACCAGCGGGTGCGGCCACAGCCGCAGCGACCAATGCCTGGGCATCGCGCATCCGGTGCTCGGCCAGGCGCACTAGCTGTGGCCACACAGGCAGCCGCTCACGCGTGCGCTGATCCATGCGTTCCTTGCGTCGGCGTTCGAGCTTTTTCGCGCTCGTCTCCGCGGGGCTGGTCGGGCACGGTGCCACCCACGCAGCCCAGCGTGCCGGATCGGTAGCCGCCCATGCCGCCAGGTCCAGGTAGAAGCGGCGGACCGAGGTGAGCAGGTTGATGCTGATCAGATAGTTGCCGCTGCCGACGGCAGTGGCCCTCGCACATACGACACCAGCGCCAGTTGTCTTGGGCAGCGTGCGGCGTGTTCGATCCATCGAGGGCCTACGGTGCCGGCTAAGGCAATTGCACCCGTGGCTCCCATTCCCCGAAGCATCCCCTGCGAGACAGCTCAGGCGTGCCAGGTCAGGCATAAAGTTCGACATAGTTTCCCATGGCGTGAGTTCTATCCCGGCACCCTCCTATGGGCCGCCTGTTCATTGAAGTGGGACGACACCCGGCTTTCGGGTTTCAGGATCCATATTCAGCTTCCGAAACCGGCGGAAGTGAAGATTCATGGCTGGTATTTGTCATCCCAGAAAGCGTTGCGTTGACCTACGCAATCCCACTGTTGCGCCACCGCTCCGTTTGATTGGTTGGCGTCTGCGATTTCTAGGCACTTCCCGCTGTGAAGATTGACGAAGAAGGAGCGGTATACGCCGTCGATTCGATCGTCTTTCCATCTCCAGTATGCGTTTGCTTGCCCGACGCAATCCCATAGTTGAGCCTTGGCGCCGTTTTGCTTGCTGTAGTCGGCGATCTCCAGACACTTGGTGGGATGCGACACTGGCGTAAAGAAGTAGAGATTCTCTCCGGTGCTGTCGTCATAGTGACTGGTCCAATACGCCGAATCCTGATCTTCGCATTTCCACTGTTGGACTCGCGCACCGTTACGGCCATCATTGTTACTCACCTCCAGGCATTTACCGGTAGCGTGATTGACGAAATATAAACCACTGCCTAGGGATTCGGGAGGCCGGCTGACTCCATCTGATGCCTGAGCGGGAGCTGCCATCGCTGCGGTGCTCGCAACTGCCATTCCGACAACAATCGCTCGTAATCTATTGTTCACGATTCCAACCTTTACGTGGGTTTGAGACACATGTTCTTACCGGCGGGATTTGCTTCGGTGCGACCTTGGCCGAGTTGGGTGCGGCGAATCACTGACAGAGGTAGCGCTGACGCCTTGACTATGGTGCCGCCGAAACGTCACTCGACTCGGGCTCGAACGCGCCCGCAATATAGTCGTGACCGTCGCGTTGTCAACCGCAGTTGATTCGCTCCGAGCTTCTTCTAATGGGCGGAAATGCCGATGATTATTTCACATAGAAGTGTTACATCATGTCAAGTCTGACGGCAGCCCTGGTATCTGGGGCAATACCCAGATACCAGTAGGCTTGGGGTTGGCTCACCCGTCTGGGAACCTGACCCGCAGGGGCCTGATCGTTATGGGGTTGAATGTCACGAATGCATTCACCGTCGGCAGGCGCGCCGTCCGGGACATTGATGCGCCCGCCCGAGTCGCCGCTTGGGCGTTTCTGCCCCAACTGAGCAAGGATCGCGTGTCCTTTTGATCACCGCACACGAGCTCAGTGCAGATGCGCCTGCTCCCGCAGGGAGGAGTGTTGGGTTCATGTGCCCCAGTGTGCCGCGCTCAATACTGTTGGGCGAGTAGAGAATTTGACAAGGTGCGTAACAAATTCGCCACCGACGACCGGAGGAGATCCACCCGGCGATCGGAACGCCAGGCGGATCGACTGGGCATCCGAGGAAGAGGCGACTCCGACGATTGCCACAATGATCAACGTGGGGATCAACCGCAGTACACCCAGCACTGCCGGACCGATTAGCGACCTGACTGGCGGGCGGGCTTCGTCGCTGCTGCCAACGCTGCGGTCTGGGCATCAGTAGTGCTTGCGGTACCAATCACCGGGGTCACCGCGCCCGAGGGCCGATCCCGACGTCAGCGTATGTGCCCAGACCCGCGCGTCTGAAGGGTGAGCCGCTGTGCATGACGCAATCAAGGCTGCTCCCCACAGCGCGAATGCGGCGGGCAACCCGCGCAATGCGACTGCGAAGGCATCATTTGGGCGGAAATCGTCCTCGAAACGTGCCAGCGCTGCCGAGATCGCACAGCTCTTCGAGCGGCTGAACATCCGCCCTTGATCGTCCGGGTGCGACTCGGACCGACCTCCTGCCCCTCCGGAAGCGAACGACTGCGCGGTTGCGGCTGAACCGAGGGTCGGCCTCAGTTGACGACCGCAGCGAACTTCCTGACACAGTGAAGTCCCCTTCCCCTGACGTGGCGACCCACTATATGGCGCAACTGGAACGAGACTCGCATCCGCCTAAGCGAGGTCGGCGACGTCGTGGAGGGTCCAAGTCTGCGGGCCGCCGGACCACACCGAACTAGCGTTGTCTGATCTGATCGATCATCCGTGCCCAGCCTACGTTGCGGTCAGCCGGCGCAGAGGAAGCCAGTATCATAGTATTTCGATTGTCATGAATCGAGGGGTGCGGATGGCAGGTCAACGTGCGCGATTGCAGATCATTTCCCTGACCGCCGCCATTGTTATCGGCACCTTAGGAATAGTCGGAAATTCGGCGGACATTCTCTCTCTTTTTACAACGATTGGTCTCGTCGGTACCGCCGCAGTCCTGGCCGCAGCAGTCGGTATTGCGGCCTTCATCGATATTTTTCGCGCTCGACACTACCCCTCTCCGCAGGAGAGTCCTCGGTCCGAGCGGGCCATCGTTGCGGAGAAGGCGATCGGCGTGACGGCTACAGTGATGGCGGTCGTTTTGGCTACGCTCGCCATCTTGCAGGCACCGGCGGGACAGGGAAATGACAACCCCGGAGCGGCTGCTTCGACGACGAGTAACGACCAACGGCTGCCCATCGGTACTACGGCCGCTACCCCGGTTCTCGGTTTCGAGTTCTGGCAGGACGGTGCCCGCCCTCCAGTCCGAACCAGCCGTGACCCAGGCTACGATGTAGCCCAGGTCAGGCTGCAGCCGAAGCCGTTCGAGATCCACCTGCCTCGCCGTGGGGCGGACGTAGGAGTCCGTATTGTTGCCTGGCTCGACCGATCGATCTTCGATCTGGCAAATGGACGTAGAACCGCCGACACATCATATTTCCGACCAGGTACCGGTTACGCGGACCATTCTTATGGCGAGACCGGACTGTTCCTCGGCAAAGAAGGCCACAACCATTTCGCCCGTGACCGGATTGTCGATGCAGTGGGGAATTCGCCACAAATGGAGAAGTTTTTCGTCAAATCTATTCGCGCGCCCCAGAGCGAAATATTCCCTCCCGGCGTCGCGCTAACGATATTTATAGACAAAAACAGCAACACTACCATCGACGATGGCGAATACGAGTATGCCGAGCTCGAGTTCCAATGAAGGGCATCGTACTTCCGGGCACGACGTTTCTCTCCCGCTGTCGAAAGTGATGTTCATCGGAGAGCTCATCGTGTCGTCGGATTCCAGCTCAACCAGTCGATGACAACCCGGCATCCGCAGAGAACTCGCGCGGGTCGCTCAAAGATCGCGCTCGTCGGCGTACAGGACGATCTCGGCGGTATCGGCAGGGAATATCGGGGATAATCCGCTGCGGAATCGAACAAGGCCCCATACGGTCACAGGGCACCACGTTGACCAGCGAGGTGAAGCTGAGCCCCAACCCTCGGGTTCGCTGATTCTTTAGTCAACCGAGCACTCTCAGGGGCAGATTCGAACCGTAGTTGCCCCTGTATTCCCCTGCGGTACCGCCGTCCTGGTGCCCCGCAGAACCACCGCAGCCGAACTGCGACACCATCGCCCGCCATTCAGGGGTGGTGAGCGAGGAACACGATAACGGCGGGCTGTACAGATCGTCACCGCCTGCGACCGGTGACAGCATCGAAGGCCAGCACGCTGCGCAAGAACATCTACAGCGTGCCGTTTGCCGCGAGATTGCCAGACGCAAAAAGGGTCACTCGATCGCCAGGAACCTTTTCGCGAATGGACTGCGCCCAACGTCCAAGCAGCCGTCCGCAGCGACCAGCGCCGCAACTGCCGCCACAGGCATCGGGTATCGCCGCCGAGCCACCGACACCGAATCCGTGGTGTGGGGGCCCGGTAGCGCATAACCGCCGGAGGCGACCGAACCATTTGCATCTCATCCGCGCTGGGCCGGGGCGATGGACGTACATCCCGGCGCCCCTGGGCCAGCGGGTCACTGACTGACGCGAGCATTGCGTCCGACCCACCAGTTCGGTCATGAGACCTACGATTCGCACCACCGCAGGCGCAGCCCGAAGGGAGGGGCTACAAATCCGCTGGTAGGCAAGCTTTGGTGATTGTGGCGGCACACCCCGTTTTGTGACCGGTTTGGGCGTGACGAACCGGTATTTCCGCTGAGCTCCAGTAATGAAAGAGGCCCCGCGCCGGGTGTCCCCGGCGCGGGGCCTCAAGCCGAAAAGCGTTGCTAGGCGCTACTTTTCAGCACTGAACGTCACGCTACTTGCAGGCTTCCTTGGCCTCCCGCCGACGCCGATGCAAAATCGGCTCGGTGTACCCGTTGGGCTGCTTGGTGCCCTCGAGGATCAGTTCCTTGGCCGCCTGGAAGGCGATGCTGCCCGCGAAGTCCGGCGACAGCGGACGGTAGTTCGGGTCGCCGTCGTTCTGCCGGTCCACCACCGGTGCCATCCGCTCCAGGCTGGCCACTACCTCGTCGGCGGTGACGATGCCGTGGCGCAGCCAGTTCGCCATCAGCTGGCTCGAAATGCGCAGGGTGGCACGGTCTTCCATGAGGGCGACGTCTTCGATGTCGGGGACCTTGGAGCAGCCGACGCCCTGGTCGATCCAGCGCACCACGTAGCCGAGGATGGACTGGGAGTTGTTGTCCAGTTCCTGCTGCTTCTCCTCGGCGGACCAGTTCGGCGCCGCGGCGAGTGGGATCTCCAGGATCTGGTCGACGGTCGCGCGCGGGCCGCCCTTGATGATCTCCTGCTGCCGTTCCAGCACGTTCACCTGATGGTAGTGGGTGACGTGCAGGGTGGCGGCGGTCGGCGACGGCACCCACGCGGTGTTGGCGCCCGCCTTCGGGTGCCCGATCTTCTGCTCGAGCATGTCGTGCATCAGATCCGGCATCGCCCACATGCCCTTACCGATCTGTGCCTTGCCGGGCAGTCCGGTGGCCAGGCCGGTGTCGACGTTCCAGTCCTCGTAGGACTTGATCCACTGCTGGGCCTTCATGTCGGCCTTGCGGACCATCGGCCCGGCCTCCATGGAGGTGTGGATCTCGTCGCCGGTGCGGTCGAGGAAGCCGGTGTTGATGAACACGACGCGGTCGGCGGCGGCCTGAATGCAGGCCTTGAGGTTCACCGTGGTGCGACGCTCCTCGTCCATGATGCCGACCTTGAGGGTGTTGCGCGGCAGGCCGAGCACGTCCTCGATCCGGCCGAACAGTTCGTTGGTGAACGCGACCTCGTCGGGGCCGTGCATCTTCGGCTTCACGATGTAGACCGAGCCGGTGCGGCTGTTCTTCAGCTCGGTGTCGCCGCGCAGCGAGTGGGTGGCGACGAGCGAGGTGACCAGGCCGTCCATGATGCCTTCGGGCACCTCGTTGCCCTCGGCGTCGAGGATGGCATCGCTGGTCATCAGGTGACCGACGTTGCGCACGAACAGCAGCGAACGACCATGCAGCACAAGCTCGCTGCCGTCGAGCGCGGTGTAGACGCGGTCGGGGTTCATGGTGCGGGTGAAGGTCTTGTCGCCCTTGCTGACCTGCTCGGCGAGGTCGCCCTTCATCAGGCCCAGCCAGTTGCGGTAGCAGAGGACCTTGTCCTCGGCGTCCACGGCCGCCACCGAGTCCTCGAAGTCCATGATCGTGGTGATCGCGGACTCGAGCACCAGATCCTTGACGCCCGCGGTGTCGGTGCTGCCGACGGGCGACTCGGGGTCGATCTGGATCTCGATGTGCAAACCGTTGTGCTTCAACAACACTGCGGTCGGCGCGGCCGGGTCGCCGAGGTAGCCGACGAGCTGCGACGGATCGGCGAGGCCGATCTCGGTGCCGTCTTCCAGGCCGACCTCGAGCTCACCGTCGACGATCTTGTAGGAGGTCGAGCCGACGTGCGAGCCGGTGATCAGGGTCGCGGAGTCGTCGAGGAAGTTACGGGCCCACTCGATGACCTTGTCGCCGCGAACCTTGTTGTAGCCCTTGCCCTTCTCCGCGCCGTTGGCCTCGGAGATGGCGTCGGTGCCGTAGAGCGCGTCGTACAGCGAGCCCCACCGCGCGTTGGCGGCGTTGATCGCGAAGCGGGCGTTCATCACCGGCACCACGAGCTGCGGGCCCGCGGTGGTGGCGATCTCGGTATCCACGTTCTGGGTGGCGATCTGGAAATCGGCGGGTTCGGGGCGCAGGTAGCCGATTTCGCTCAGGAAGCTCTTGTAGGCGGCCTTGTCGTAGTTCGCGCCGGGGTGCTCGGCGTGCCAGGCGTCGACCTTGCCCTGGATCTCGTCGCGTTCGGCGAGCAGCGCGCGATTGCGCGGTGCGAGATCGTTGATGACCTGCTCGGCTCCGGCCCAGAACGCGGCGGAATCTACGCCGGTTCCGGGGAGCGCCTGGTTCTCGATGAACTCGTGGAGAACGCTGGCCACCTGAAGCCCGCCGACCTGAATCCGCTCTGTCATCTACTGCCTCACTTCTGAGAAAGCCGGGTGGGAAAGACGCATCCATGTTACCCGTGGGTAGTGATAACACCCCGTACCGGGTCGAACGCGGCCTCTCGCCGTGGGAATTTCGGCACGCCGATCGTGAGGGGATCGATCAGTCGGCGCGTCGCGGGGTGTCGGCGGTCGGCCGGACAACCCCTTGATTGTATCGCCGCCGGGATTTAATGTACTGATCGGAACATTTTCTGATCTGGCGGGAGTGTGCGTGTCGCTCAGGGACAAGGTCGTCGTGGTGACCGGCGGGAGCCGTGGCCTCGGCAAAGAGATGGTGCTGGCGTTCGCCGCGGCGGGTGCGGACGTGGTGATCGCCAGCCGCAAACTCGACAGTTGCGTGGCACTGGCAGAGGAGGTGCGGAGCACCCACGGCCGGCGTGCGCTGCCGGTGGCGTGCAATGTCAGCGACTGGGCGCAGTGCGACGCACTGGTGGAGACCGCTTACGCCGAATTCGGCCGGGTCGACGTGCTGGTGAACAACGCGGGCCTCTCACCCCTCTACCCGAGCCTGGATCAGGTCTCGGAGGCCCTGTTCGACAAGGTGATCGGTGTGAACCTCAAAGGGCCGTTCCGGCTCTCCTCGCTCATCGGCACCCGGATGGCGGCCGACGGCGGCGGGTCGATCATCAACATCTCCTCGATCGAGGCGGTCCGGCCTGCGCCGTTCGCGCTGCCCTATGCCGCCGCGAAGGCCGGATTGAACACGCTCACCGCGGGTCTCGCGCAGAGCTTCGGACCGACGGTGCGGGTCAACACGATTCAGTGCGGCGCCTTCGCTACGGACATCTCGAAGGCCTGGACCGAGGAGATGCGCACGCACCTCGACACTCTCAACGCCCAGCAACGAGTCGGTCAACCACACGAGATCGTGGGCGCCGCAATATTCTTCGCCACGGACGCCGCTGCCTTCTGCACCGGCGCCACCCTCGCACTGGACGGCGGTTGGCGATGAAAGCACTGACTTACCAAGGCCCGCGGCAGATCTCGTACTCCGACGTGCCCGACCCCACCCTCACCGCGCCGGACAGCGCGATCATCCGGGTCACCGCGACCGGCATCTGCGGCAGCGACCTGCACATATACGGCGGGCACGGCTTCACCGACAAGACCGGCTACAGCGTCGGCCACGAAGCCGTCGGCGAGATCGTCGAACTCGGCCCGGAGGTGCGTCGCCTCGCGGTCGGCGACCGGGTGCTGGTGGCCGCGTCCGCCGGATGCGACCGCTGCGCCAAGTGCCGGGTCGGCATCGTGGCCGCCTGCGAGCGCACGCCCCTGGCGATCGATGCCTGCTACGGGCTCGGTGGCGCACTGCCCGGCGGGCAGGCCGAGCTGCTCGCCGTCCCGCACGCCGACGGAAACCTGGTGCGGCTGCCCGAGGAAGTCAGCGACGCCGCCGCGGTGGTGCTCACCGACAACGCGCCCACCGCGTGGTACGGCGCCCGGCGTGCGCGCATCGCGCCCGGCGAGACCGTCGTGGTGATCGGCCTCGGCCCGGTCGGGCTGATGGCGATCCAGTCGGCGTTCGCGATGGGTGCCGCGCGGGTGCTCGGCGTCGACCTGATCCCCGAGCGCCGCAAACAGGCCGCCGAACTCGGCGCCGAGCCGATCGAGGCCGAGGACCCCAAGCTCGCGATCCGCGACATGCTCGACGGCGGCGCCGATGTCGCGATCGAAGCCGTCGGCGCCGACGCCACCATCAAGCTGGCCACCAGCGCGGTCGGCCATCGCGGCCGGGTCAGCGTCATCGGTGTCAACCAGAACCGGGCCTACCCGTTCCATATGCCGCTGGCTCAGGTCAAGGAGCTCGAGTTCCATATCGGACTGTGCTCGATCCAGTACGAGCTACCCACCTTGCTGAAGCTCACCGCGGCGGGCCGGTTGCGCCCGGAAGCTATTGTCACCCATCCGCTTCCGATGTCCGAGGGCGCGGACGCCTATCGACTGTTCGCCGAGCGCGCAGACGGGGTGAGCAAGGTCGTGTTGGACCCGGCCCGATGAGTCCCGCATCGTGCTCCACGCGGGGGGAATGAGGCGCCCCCGACATCGCGCGGACGCGACCGAGCGCGGTGGTGAGCCGATGACCCGGTTACCCGATGTCGCACCGACCCGCCGTCGCGGCCGCCCGCCGGCCGCCGAATCGACGGCGGGCGACACCCGGCAACGCATCGTGCGCGCCGCAGTGGAACTGTTCGCGGAGAAGGGCTTCCACGGCACCGGTGTCGCGGAGATCGGTGACCGCGCCGACGTGCAGCGCGGCGCGCTGTACTACCACATCGGCTCCAAAGAGGAACTGCTCTGGCAGATCCTGCACGACTACATTCAGCTGATGCTGGTCGACGCCGAACGCATCACCGCGAGCGCCGACGACCCGATCACCAAGCTGCGCAAGCTGATCCACAGCCACGTCGGCCTGATCATCGATCACCGCCGCGAGGTCGCGATCCAGCTGCGCGATGTCACCGCGCTCAGCGGTGAACGCGGTGCGCAGCTACAGGAACTTCGCGACCAGGTACAGCAATGCTGGCAGCGGGTGATCGACGCGGGTCACGCCGCCGGTCTGTTGCGCACCGACGACCACGTGGTCACCAACAGCGTGCTCGGCATGCTGAACATGGTGACCTTCTGGTATCGGCCGCACGGCGAGCACTCCCCCGCCGAGATCGCCGACATCCTCGCGACCACCTTCCTCGACGGCGTGGTGAGCACGTCCGACAAACACACGAAAGGCTGACCATGGCTTGGGATTTCGAGACCGACCCGGACTTCCAGCAGAAGCTGGACTGGGCGGCGGAATTCGTCCGCACCGAGGTGGAGCCGCTCGACCTGCTCTACCCGAACCCCTACGATCGCACCGACAAAGAGGCGATGGCGCTGATGCGCCCGCTCAAGGAGCAGGTCAAGGAGCAGGGACTGTGGGCCTGCCACCTCGGCCCGGAGCTCGGCGGCCAGGGCTACGGGCAGATGAAGCTGGCCCTGCTCAACGAGGTGCTCGGCACGTCGTTCTGGGCGCCGTCGGTCTTCGGTTGCCAGGCACCGGATTCCGGCAACGCCGAGATTCTGGCGCACTACGGCACCGCGGAGCAGAAGGCGAAATACCTGGAGCCGCTGCTGGCCGGCGAGATCGGCTCCTGTTACGTGATGACCGAACCCACCGGCGGCTCGGACCCGACGACGTTCAAGACGCGCGCCGTGCGCGACGGCGACCACTGGGTGATCAACGGCGAGAAGTGGTTCAACTCCAACGCCCAGTTCGCCAGCTTCCACATCGTCATGGTGGTCACCAACACCGAAGTCAGCCCGTACCAGGGCATGTCGATGTTCATCGTGCCCGCCGACACCCCCGGCCTGGAGATCGTCAAGAACTTCCACGTGCACGGGTTCAGCGAGCACGAGGGCCACCTGCGCTTCACCGATGTCCGCGTCCCCGCCGACCATCTGCTCGGCGCCGAAGGCCAGGGCTTCATCGTCGCGCAGACCCGCCTCGGCGGCGGCCGCGTGCACCACGCCATGCGCACGGTCGCGTTGGTGCGCAAGGCCTTCGACATGATGGCCGAACGCGCCGTCTCCCGCCCGATGCGCAAGGGCCCGCTGGCCGGCCTGCAGATGACCCAGGAACGCATCGCGGACAGCTGGATCGAGATGGAGCAGTTCCGCCTGCTCGTCCTGCGCACCGCGTGGCGCATCGACAAGGAACAGGACTATCTGAAGGTGCGCAAGGACATTGCCGCCATCAAGGTGGCCATGCCCAAGGTGATGCACGACATCGCCCAGCGCGCACTGCATCTGCACGGCGCGATCGGCGTCAGCACCGACCTGCCCTTCGTGGACATGATGAACTACGCCGAGGTGATGGCGATCGCCGACGGCCCCACCGAGGTGCACAAGATCACCCTCGCCAAGGAGGTTCTGAAGGACTACGCGCCAGGCGATCCCGTCTACCCGAGCGGCTACCGCCCGGCCCTGCGCGAAAAGGCCCGCGAGCTCGTCGCCCAGCGCCTCGAACACATCGTCGGCAACCTGTAGGACGCGCGGCCCGGACCTCGACCAGCCGGTTCGAGGTCCGGACCGACCCGCTCACGAAGCGCGCGAAGCAAAGTCGACGGGCACCGAACCGGTGTACGGCGCCATCGGGCTCAACCGGAGCACCGACGGCATCCGGCGGGTCAGCGCGGACGGTCCGGCGAAGGACAGCCGCCCGGTCCGAATCGCCTGTATCACCGGCAATCTGCCGAGCCACACCAGATACAACGAGCCGACGTCGGAGATGATGGTGACGTCGACCGGATAACCGGGATCGGCCGCGCACACCGACGGCACCCCGGACTCCACAACGATCCAGAATCGGTGCGGCACATCGGTGAAGCGGACGGCGAGGACGTGTCGCTTACCGGGAAACGACGAGGTGTCCAGGCGCGTGTGCATCCACCACACCAGCACCGCCGGATCCAGCTCGGCCTGCTGCGGATCACCGAAGGCCCACCGCGCGCCCCACTCGCCGAGACCGAACAGGATCGGCTCCAGTTCCCGGCCCGCCGCGGTGAGCAGATACGCCGAGCCGACCTTCTCGACCAATCCGGCCCGCTCGAACTGACGCAGCCGCTTGGCCAGCAGACTGCGCGACAGTCCCGGCAGGCCACGGGCGAGATCGTTGTAGCGCGCCGTGCCGAGCAGCAGATCACGCAGGATCAGCAGCGACCAGCGCTCACCGAGGACGTCGAGCGCCCGGGAGATCGGACAGTACTGGCCGTAGCCGGGTGTCGTCATGGTCACCTCGCGATCAGGGGTCCATTTCTTGGACCGGAAGAGTCCACTTTCTGGACTATTCGGTTATCGCGGCCGTTCCTACCTTCGAAACATGACGACAACATCCGCTCACCTCACCACCGACTGGGTCGCGCTCGCGCGGCAGGCTGGCGAAGCCCTGCGCCCCGAAGTGGCTGTCCGCGACCGCACAGGCGAGTTCTCCCCCACCGCGTTCGAGATGCTGCGCATCACCGGACTGTCGGCCGCGCTGGTGCCCGCCGAATTCGGTGGCGGCGGCGCCACGCACCGCGAGATGGGCGCGATCCTGCGCGAACTCGGCCGCCACGACCCGTCCACCGCGGTCGCGTTCGCGATGCATACGCACCTCGTTGCCGCGCAGGTCTGGCGGCACAACCACGGCATCGACGCCGCACCACTGTTCGGCAAGGTGGTCGACGGCGCGATCCTGATCAGCACCGGCGCCGCGGATTGGGTCGGTTCCAGCGGCCGCGCCGAGCAGGTCGAGGGCGGCTACCGGGTGCACGCCCGCAAGGCACCGGCCAGCGGCGTCGAGGCGGGCACCCTGCTGGTCACCAGTATTCGCTGGGACGACGCGCCCGACGGCGCGCAGGTGCTGCACTGTGCCATCCCGGTCGGCGCACCCGGTGTTCGTATCGAAAAGACCTGGGACACACTCGGATTGCGGGCCAGCGGCTCGCACACGGTGATTCTCGATGACGTCTTCGTGCCCGAGGCCGCCGTGTCCCTGCTGCGCCGCGCCGACGCCTGGCCACCGCTGTTGAACGTCGTGATGGGCGCGGCGATGCCGCTGGTGATGGCTGCCTACCTCGGCATCGCCGACGCGGCGGTCGACCTCGCCACCGCGCTGGTGGCCGACCGGGCCGACGCACCCACTTTCCAACTCGCCGGCGAGATGGCCAACGCGCACACCACCGCCGCCGACCTGATCGAGGCCATGTTCGCCGGCTCGGACAACCTGCACTTCGACAACACCGACAGCTACGCCAGCCGCACCCTGAGCCGCAAGACAGCGGCCGCGGACGCGCTCATCGCCACCGTCCGCCTCGCCATCGAAACCGTTGGCGGGCTCGGCTATTCGCGCGCCTGCGAGCTCGAGATGCGGTACCGGGATGTGCACGGCTGTCTGTTCCATCCGCTGCCGAGGGCCAAGCAGACCCGGTTCACCGGGCGAGTCCTGCTCGGACACTCGCCGATCGGTTAACAACGCGGCTGTCTGCCCCCATGACCAGGTGGGGGCAATATCCCCCGCAGCGGTGTTGAATGAGACACAACGGCCGTCCCGGAGGAGGAAACCATGGTGTCCGTCCGCAAGATCGCGCGGTCCCCGATCACCTGGACGCTGGCCGTGGTGCTGGTGATCGGGCTCGGCGTGGGGCTGGCACTGACCCAGCCGTGGCGACTGTTCACCAACACCACCGTCAACGAGGCCGCGCCCTCGGTCACCGCTCCGGCGGCGCCCGGCGAGCCCGCCCAGCCGCGCACGCTCGCGCGCGGCAGTCTCATCTCGCACGAGCACCAGACCTCCGGCACCGTGCTGATCGTGCAACTGCCCGACGGCACCCGGGTGCTGCGGCTCGAGGACCTCGACACCTCCGATGGCCCCGACCTGCATGTCTGGCTCACCGACGCCGAGGTGCTCGAGGGTAAGGCGGGCTGGTTCGTCTTCGACGACGGCAGCCACACCGATCTCGGCAGTCTCAAAGGCAACAAGGGCAGCCAGAACTATCCCATCGCCGCCGACACCGACCTGTCGGCGCTGACCAGTGTCTCGATCTGGTGCGAGCGATTCCGTGTCTCCTTCGGTGCCGCCCAGCTCCAGAGCGCCTGACCCGCTGAGCCGGTCCGGAAATAAATGACCCGACAGCGGTAGGTCCGTTATGTCACCATGGGATTCGACGATGATCACCAGGTAGCGGTGATCCACGAGCGTATGGAGAGGAGGAGGTGGCGATGATTCCGATCAAGGCGAATGACGCTGCGGTGCAACGATTGTCGACCGGCAAACCCGCATTCGACCGACAGCTGAGCTGCGGACATGAAGACGGCCACCTCCCGGCCGATAGCTGACCGCCCTCCTCGCCCGCCCGCTCGATCTCTCCCGAAACATGGTGATTCCCATGCCCTTTCGCCATGCCGCCGAACCTGCGGCGCTCACCCCCGACAACTGGATACGCACCGGGGTGCTGGTGCTGAACGCCTCCTACGAGGCGCTCGACATGGTCAGCGCCGACCGGGCCGTCGTGCTGCTGCTGGCGGGCGCCGCGGAGTCGATCGCCGACCGGGCGCCGCACTTCCCGGTCCGGTCGAAGCACTTCGAGGTGCTGCTGCCGGAGACCATTCGGCTGCTGCGCTACGTGTACATCGAGCACAGCGCGCGGGTACACGACGAGAGCAGGGCCACGCTGGCCGGCGTCCTGCGCCGCGACCGGAACCGGTGCGGCTACTGCGCCGCCTGGGCCCGCACCGTCGACCACATCCGGCCGCGCAGCCGGGGCGGACCGAACACCTGGAGCAACCTCGTCGCCTGCTGCGGGCCCTGCAACACGACCAAGGCCGACCGCACTCCCGAGGAAGCCGGCATGCGGCTGCTGTGGCAACCCAAGGCACCCAACCACCACCTCAAGCAACAGCGGCAGATCTGGAAGCAGCTCGCCGCCACCTGACCCACCGAGAAAGGAGTAATCGCGATGACCGTTCGCAACCAGACCGCCGCGGTCGTGGAGCTGACCCTGGCCGAGCTGCTCCCGCTCTCGGACTCCCGAGAGTGGCATCGGGCGGCCTGCCGTGGTGATCCGCATCACGAGGCGTGGTTCCCGTACCCGTCGCAGGACTTCGACTACGCCCGCAGCGTCTGCGCGGGCTGCCCCATTCGCGCAGCCTGTGCCGAATTCGCCGCCCGCACCGGACAGTCCGGGGTTTGGGGTGGTCACGAGTTCGACCGCGGGCAGCTGATTCGCCCCTGAGCACCGCCGCCGTGCCGCCATGGCACGGCGGCGGGCGTTTCGCGGCGGCTCGCCGATCTCGGCGAGGCCGCAAACCGCAGGTGAACATACACTGTGCAGCGTGGGCACTCATCGCAGCGGAGCCAGATCCCGAGGCATCAGCAAAGGTCCGGTTATCGCAGTGGTCGCCATCGTGCTGCTGGTCGCCGGGGTCTTCGCGTGGTTCCAATTACGGGACCGGGCAGCCGACGAGGACAGCGCCGCGGCGGCGGAGTGCGTGTCCGGCCCCTCGACGCTGTATGTGACGGCCGATCCGGACATCGCCACGCTGGTCCGCGCCGCCGCGGACCACTACAACGCGACCAAACCTCGGGTGCGCGACCACTGCGCCCAGGTCGCGGTGACCGCGCAGCCCTCGGCCGCCGTCGTCGCCGCCTTCACCAGCGGTAAGCCGTGGGACCAGTCGCTCGGCCCGCAACCGGTGCTGTGGATCCCCGACTCGTCGCGCTCGATCGAGGCCATGCGGGTGCCCGGGCTGATCGAAGGCACGCCCGCGCCGATCGCGGTGAGCCCGATCGTGCTCGCGGTGCCCGACGAATTGCGTGGCGCGCTCGACCAAGCCAAGACCACCTGGGCGGATCTGCCACGCCTGCAACAGGGTTCGCTCAACGACGTCGGCCTGTCCGGCTGGGGTGGCCTACGCATGGCGTTGCCGCCCGGCGATGCCTCGCTGGCCGCGGCCGTCGCCGTCGGGTCCGCCATCTCCGGCGCCGAGCCGCTGACCGAGCAGGCCGCGCAGTCCGGTCAGGCCGTGTCCGCCGTCTCCGGACTCGCCGCCGGTGCACCCGAGACGCCGGACACCGCGGCGGCATTCGGCATCATCGCGACCGCGCCGCAGACCGCCACCGTGCACGCCGTCGCCACCACCGAACAGCAGGCGAAAACCCAACCGGGACTTACCGTCTACCAGCCGACCGGCGCCGCACCGGTCGCCGACCACCCCGCCGCGCTGATGTCCGGCCCTTGGGTGGACAAGACGCAGAACCTCATCGGCGGCCTCTTCGCCGACTTCCTGCGCGCCCCCGAGCAAGCCCGAACGTTCACCGCCGCAGGGTTCACCACCGCGCCGGCGACCACTCCGGTGCCGGCACGCGCCGCGCTCGACAAAGTGCGCGACACCATGGCCAATCCGGTGCTCGGCGTGCAATCCACTGTCCTGGTGGACGTCTCGGCGTCCATGACGACCACCGACGGTTCGATGACCCGGCTCGCGAATGTCCTTGCCGCCCTGAACTCCACGATGACCGTGATGCCGCCCGACTTCGGCCTCGGCGTCTGGACGTTCGGCAAAAACCTCGACGGCAACACGCCGTACAAGGTGCAGGCCGCGACCGCTCCCCTCACCAACGAGCAGCGCACCAAGCTCAGCACCGCCTTGAATGCCGTGCGCGCCAGCGATGTTCGCGCCGATCAGGCCTACCCGACGCTGATCGCCGCGTACAAGAACGCGATCAAGGAGTACACCGCGGGCCGCACCAATTCGGTGCTGCTCATCACCGACGGGCCCGAGGACGACTCGACGGTCACCGGCGCGAAACTCGCCGGCGACATGGCCGCCGCGATCGACAAGGCCCATCCGGTTCGCGTCGACATCATCGTGATCGGCGGGCAAGGCACGCAGACGCTGAAGAGCATCTCCGAGCAGTCCGGCGGCACCTACACCCGCGTGGCCACCTCGGACGATCTCAAATTCGCGTCCGCCGTCGTGCAATCGCTCACCACGCCGTAGCGACTTCTCCCGCAACGGCTTCCGCAGGCGATGGCTCCTGCGGGAGATCAACTCGCCGTCCAGGCAATGGCACCTCGAGTCAAGCCCAGACGAATGCGCCCTCCAGCTGGTTGCAGCTGGAGGGCGCCTTCGCTAGGTCAGTCGGCGAAAACGTCCGACCCTAATCGGTCCCTGTCACTCGGCGTACGCCTCGAGCGGCGGGCACGAGCACACCAGGTTACGGTCGCCATAGGCCCCGTCGATCCGGCGCACCGGCGGCCACACCTTCGCCCGCGAATGCCCGAGACCCCGTGGGTAAACAGCGGTTTCGCGGCTGTACGGGTGCTCCCACTCCCCGACCAGGCTGGCCGCGGTATGCGGCGCACCACGCAGCGGGTTGTCGGTAACCGGCCACACCCCGGCCGCCACCTGATCGATCTCCTTGCGGATCGCGATCATCGCCTCGATGAAATCGTCCAGCTCGGCGAGGTTCTCGCTCTCGGTGGGCTCCACCATCAACGTGCCCGCCACCGGGAAACTCATGGTCGGCGCGTGGAATCCGTAGTCCGCCAGACGCTTCGCCACATCGTCGACGGTGACACCGGTCTGCTTGGTGATCTCCCGCAGATCCAGAATGCACTCGTGCGCGACCATGCCGTGCTCGCCGGTGTAGAGCACCGGGAAGTACTCGTCCAGCCTGCGCGCGATGTAGTTGGCCGACGCGATCGCCGTCAAGGTGGCGCTGCGCAGCCCGTCCGCGCCCATCATCCGGATGTAGGCCCAGGTGATCGGCAGGATCGAGGCGGAGCCGTAGTTCGCGGCCGACACCGCGTGCGAGTCGGTCACCAGCGGATCGCCCGGCAGGTACTGCGCGAGGTGCGAGCGGACCGCCACCGGGCCGACGCCCGGACCGCCGCCGCCGTGCGGGATGCAGAACGTCTTGTGCAGGTTCAGGTGGCTCACGTCGCCGCCGAACTTGCCCGGACGGGCGAGCCCGACAAGAGCATTCAGGTTCGCGCCGTCGACGTACACCTGACCGCCCGCGTCGTGCACCAGCTCGCACAGCTCGGCGACCTCGTGCTCGTAGACGCCGTGCGTGGACGGGTAGGTGATCATGATGCAGGCCAGCCGGGCGGCGTGGTCGGCGATCTTGGCCCGCAGGTCGTCCAGGTCGATATCGCCGTTCTCGCGGCACTTGACCACCTCGACGCGCAGCCCGGCCATTGCCGCCGAGGCCGCGTTGGTGCCGTGCGCGCTGGACGGGATCAGGCAGGTATCCCGGTGTGTGTCACCACGATCCAGGTGGTAACGCCGGATCGCCAGCAGGCCCGCGTACTCGCCCTGGCTGCCCGCGTTGGGCTGCAAGCTCACCGAGTCGTAGCCGGTGATGGCGCACAGCCACTGCTCCAGATCGGTGATCACCTGCAGCAGGCCGGGGGCGTCCTCGACCGGCGCGTACGGGTGCACGCGGGCGAAGCCGGGCCAGGTGATGGCCTCCATCTCGGCGGTCGCGTTGAGCTTCATGGTGCAGGAGCCGAGCGGAATCATGCTGCGGTCCAAGGCAATGTCCTTGTCCGACAGCGACCGCAGGTAGCGCAGCATGGCGGTTTCGGTGTGGTACTTGGTGAAGGCCGGGTGGTCGAGGAACCCGGAGGTGCGGTTCTCGATCGCGGCGACCGGGGCCGGCTCGCTCTGCTCGGCCGACAGTGTGGTGCCGAAGGATTCGAGCACGGCCGCGACATGCGCCTCGGTGGTCGCCTCGTCGCAGGCGATGCCGACATGATCGGCGTCGACCAGGCGCAGGTTGATCCCGCGCGACTTCGCCTTCGCCACAACGGCTTCCGCACCACCGGGCACGTGCGCGAGCACGGTGTCGAAGAAGGTGTCGTGCACGACCGCACCGTCGAGCCCCGCGGCGATGGTGGCCGCGTGCCGGTGCACCCGGCGGGCGATCTCGCGCAGCCCGTCGGCACCGTGGTAGCTCGCGTACATCGCCGCGACGATGGCCAGCAGCACCTGCGCGGTGCAGATGTTGGAGGTGGCCTTCTCGCGCCGGATGTGCTGTTCCCGGGTCTGCAACGCCAACCGGTAGGCCACGTCACCGTCGGCGTCCACCGAGACGCCGACCAGTCGACCCGGCAGCTGCCTGGCATACGCCGTGCGCACCGCCAGATACCCCGCGTGCGGTCCACCGAAGCCGAGCGGCACGCCGAAACGCTGGGTGGTGCCGAAGCAGACGTCCGCGCCCTGGTCGCCGGGCGAGGCGATCAACGTCATCGCCAGCAGGTCCGCGCCGACCGCGACCAGTGCGCCGCGCTCGTGCGCCGCGCTGATCAGCGACGTCCAGTCCACTACACGGCCCGACGCGCCGGGAGCCTGCACGAGCAGGCCGAAGAACTCACCCTCGGGCAGTTCGCCGCCCGCCAGGTCCGCCGGAACGAGCTCGATACCCAGTGGCTGGGCCCGGGTGGTGAGCACGGTTTTGGTCTGCGGGAACAGATCGGTGTCGATCACCAGGCGCATCGACTTGGACCTGCTGGCCCGGTGCAGCAGCGTCATCGCCTCGGCGGCCGCGGTGGCCTCGTCGAGCATGGACGCGTTGGCCACGTCCATGCCGGTCAGTTCCGACACCATCGTCTGGAAGTTGAGCAGCGCCTCGAGCCTGCCCTGGCTGATCTCCGGCTGGTACGGCGTGTAGGCGGTGTACCAGGCCGGGTTCTCCAGCAGATTGCGTACCAGCACCGGCGGGGTCAGCGTGTCGTAGTAGCCGAGCCCGATCATCGAGGTGGCCACGGTGTTCGAGTGGGCGAGCCCGGCGAGTTCGGTGAGCACCTCGTGTTCGGTTGCCGCGGGGGGCAATCCGGTCAGGCCGGAGCCGTCCAGGATGGTGGCGGGCAAGGCCTTCGTGGCGAGCTCGTCGAGCGAGCCGACGCCCACGACGTCCAGGATCCGGGCGAGTTCGCCCCGGTCGGGTCCGATGTGGCGATCGGCGAATGAGCGAGTCACGGCAGCTCCCATTGGGTCGGGCGGGTCGACGGCGGTCGACGGGTACCAGCCCTCCCCCTCTGTTTTGTTGCCTGAGAGATTCGGACGCCGCGGCCTAGGCCGAGCCCCTTTCCCCATCGGCGGGCAGCCCGAAGCCACCGCTTTCCAGAGGCGCCCAAGCCCGCACGGTCCCTGTTGCCTGAGAGATTGACGGGGAGGTGCTGCTCCTTCGGCGCCCGGACTCTGACGAACCCGGGACTCTCCCGCACGGCGTTGGCGCGCCACCAGTTTAAGCCGATGACACGCCGGAACGTGGCACTGGTCCCGTCCCGGCGGTGTCGCGCTCGTCACGTGCAGGTCAGGGCCGTTCGAGTAGGAACATAGTTAGATGCGCATATCTACTTAACAACATGTTTTTTGGAACTCCATAAGCCCCTGCCGGGGTCCCCGCCCGCTGCACCAAAAATCAAGTGCCACACAGCACAACACCCCGCTACCCTCGACACGTCGGGGAGGCGGGGTGTTGTTTCGGTTGGCTACTCTTAACCGGTCTTGCGGCTCATCCGCGCCTTGCGCCGGTAGGACAGCTCGTCCTCCGGCCGCTCCGTCACCGCGGACGCGCGTTCCGCGGGGAAGTTGGCGATGGCGCCGGTGAGTTCATGCATGGCTCCGCTGATGGCGATGCCGAAGACGCCTTGCCCGCCCTGCAGTAAATCAACTACCTCCTCGGCCGAGGTGCACTCGTACACCGAGGTACCGTCGGAGAACAAGGTGATGCCCGCAAGGTCCTGCACTCCCCTGCTGCGTAGGTGGTCGACCGCGATCCGAATGTTTTGTAGCGAGATGCCCGCGTCGAGCAGCCGCTTCACGATCTTGAGGACGAGGATGTCCTTGAACGAGTACAGGCGCTGGCTCCCCGAACCTGCGGCGCTGCGGATGGAGGGCACGACCAATCCGGTGCGCGCCCAGTAGTCGAGCTGCCGGTAGGTGATCCCGGCTACCTGGCATGCACTGGGTACCCGGTAGCCGACCAGATCGTCGGGAACCGAGTCGTCCGGGAACAGGCCTGGCTGTACCACATCCTGCGATTGCTCTGCCACTGACCACTCCCTTGCTTCGCCGACGGCTAGCCTCATCGATGACCCGGCTCCGTTTCGACCACTGCTTGTACTGACGACCTGGCCAAAACGGACGTGGCCCAACTATCGAGATTACTCCCCTTGATTGTCCAGGGAGCACCATCGTCGAGCCAAACGCGACGCGCGGTTAAAGTCTCGACCTCTGGTTCAGCTCCGCGCGTCGTCGGCGTGGCGGCACCGGGGCGGCGGATGGGCCGGTCAGCTGTCGGTGGCCTTGAAGTCGTCCGGTGAGACGGATTCGAGAAATTCCTTGAACTTCTCCACCTCGTCCTCGCGCTCGTCCGGCATGACCAGCCCGGCTTCCTCGAGCACCGGCTCCTCGGCGTAGATCGGGCAACCGACCCGCAAGGCGATCGCTACCGAATCCGACGGCCTGGCCGAGATGTGCAGATCGTTCTCGAAGACCAGGTCCGCGTAGAAGGTGCCTTCCTGCAGATCGACGATGCGCACCTCTTTGAGGGTGTGCCCGAGCTCGGTGATCAGGATCTTGATCAGATCGTGGGTCAGCGGGCGGATCGGGGTCACCCCCTCCTGCTCCAGCACGATCGCGGTCGCCTCGGCCTGCCCGATCCAAATCGGTAGGTACCGATCCCCCGACACCTCACGGAGCAACAGCACGGGTTGGTTCTGTGGCTGCTCGACACGAATGCCGATTACACGCATCTCACTCATGCCTGCACCTCGCTGACGCTCGGCTCCGGCATGAGCGAAGCACGCTGTGACATGACTCGTTCGCTGCGCTCACTCATGCCTGCACCTCGCTCACGAAATTTCGCCCCGGCACGCGCGACACACGCTGTGACATGATTCGTTCGCTACGCTCACTCATCGCACTGCCTCCCAATACTCGCCGGCCGCCCGGCACGACCACCGCCCAGCTCGCCGTACCAACGAGTCTAGGCGAACCCGCGCGGGTGCAGTGATCGGTGTGCACAGCCGAAATCGGCGTGTTGGATGACCGAAACATGACGCGGATCGCGCGTCGGTGGCCGAACGGGATGTTCAGCCGCCCAGCGACGTCCGCACCGACGACTTCACCAGACAGGTGTGCAACGTCAGCGACAGCGCCGCGAGTTCGCGCACTGTTTCCTCGGCACGGGCGCGGGCACCGGCGTCCCGGCTCTTCGCGATGGGGGCGGCGATCTGTGCGACCAGCGCGGCCTCGCGATCGGCGGCCAGCTTGAACGCACGCAAATGCCGTGCCTCCAAACCGAATTCGGCCATCGCCTTGGCGGTCCTGGCGAGCGTCACGTCGTCGCCGTCGAAGAATCCGGCGGGGCCGGGCGTGATGAGGTTCGCGCGGACCAGATCGTTGAGGAAGGTCTCGTCGATCTCGGCCTGGGCGAGCAGATCCGCGCGGGTGAGCCGTATTTCGTGATCGAAACGCAGATCATCGGGGGAAATCTCGCTGGGCACCACGCCGAGCCTCCTCGGCGCCGCGGCACCGTTCCGATTCCCGCCGGTGGTGGCCGGGTGCTCGGAGCCGGACGGTGCCGACTCCGACGCACCCGCACGGCCGGAGTGCGCCCGGGCGCGGGCTTCCCGCACGCCGAGCGTCGCCGCACCGCTGTCGATCGCTTCGAGTTGTTCCTTGATCACCTTCAGCGGCAGGTACTGATCGCGTTGCGCGGTCAGCACGAACCGAAGCCGTTCACAATCGGCCACCGAGAATCGGCGGTAGCCCGAGGGCGTGCGCTCCGGACGGATCAGGCCTTCCGCTTCCAGGAAGCGGATCTTGGAGATGGTGACGTCCGGAAAATCCGGGCGCAGCAGGTCGAGCACGGAGCCGATCGACATGCCTCCGCGGGCCCACTGCGCCGCGCCCGTCACTGCGCCGAATCCGTCACGACACCGAGTTCCTTCATGACCCCGAGCCCTTCACGTCTCGAAAGAACCCAGCGTCGCGTGCTCATAGGCTGCCTGCACCCGCAGACGGCTCGTTCACCTGAGCCCGCGGTCCGGTGAGGAACACGAGACGGAACTTGCCGATCTGTACCTCGTCGCCGTTCTGGAGTTCCGAGGAGTCCACCGGCTCCCGATTCACATAGGTGCCGTTCAGGCTGCCCACGTCGACAACCTGGAACGAATCGTCGTCCTGGCGGAACTCGGCATGCCGACGGCTGACGGTGACGTCGTCGAGAAAGATGTCACTGTCGGGGTGGCGGCCCGCCGACGTCGTCGGCTGATCCAGCAGGAACCGCGAGCCCGCGTTCGGGCCGCGCTTGACGACCAGGAGGGCCGCACCAACGGGCAGACCCTCGACCCCTTGGACCGGCTGTTCACCGGTCGGCTCTCCGGAGCGCGACGCGTCGACCTCGTTCAGGAAATCCGCGCGGAAGACCGACGTCGTCTCGGCCGCGGTCTCCCCGTAACCCGGGTCTTTGTTCTCGCTCACCGTTTCTCTCCTCCTCGAACCTGATTATCCATGCAAGCAGGTGATACCTGTGGCACCACGACCTGCCGTCGAGTCCCTAGATTCCCGACAATGACTGTCGGCGCATCTGTTGGCATTGACCGTACCCTGCCAGGGCGTGCCCGTGCAGGTAGAACCGGGAAGGCTGATTCAGCCCCCGATAACTCCTTGATAACCTGCCGCATCCAGCAGTTCACCGAGGGTGGTGTCGAGGCTCGCGGCGTCCGCGACCTCGAGTTCGAACAACCATCCGTCGCCGTACGGATCGGTGTTCAGCGTTTCCGGCTGCTGCACCAGATCCTCGTTCACCGCAACGACTTTCGCGGCGATCGGGGCGTAGATGTCGGACACGCTCTTGGTCGACTCGACCTCGGCGATGCTGTCCGCGACGACGACGTCCTTGTCGGTTTCGGGCAGCTGCACGAACACAACGTCACCGAGTTGAGACTGTGCATAGTCGGTGATGCCTACCCGAACCCGGGTCGGGCTGATCCGCTGCACCCACTCGTGCTCCTCGGTGTAGCGCAGATCTTCGGGGGTCTGGGTCACAGGCCGTCCGTCCTTTCCGTTGTGATCGTGTGGGCGCAACTCTATGCGAGGGTCGAGACAATGTTCGACTCGACGCCGTCGGTCAGGTCGAGCGGTGTGGCACAGCCGGTATCGCGCGGGCGACGGCGATCGCCTTACCGGTGTAGAGCAAGCCGGTCCATACATACACCGCCGTGCCCCAGACCAGTAATGCCCCACCGAAGGCGCGTCCGAAACCGTCCAGCGCCCAATCCATCTCCCCGGCCAGCAGCCAGGGCAACGCCGACATCAACGCGAAGGTGGCCGCCTTGCCGAGATAGATGACATCGGGCGGGGGGAGATCGCGGCGTTTGTAGACCGAGAGCGTCAGGGTGAGCACCAGATCGCGGCCGACCAGGATGACCGCCACCCACCAGGGGATCAACCCGCGGATCACGAACGCCGCCAGGGTCGTCACCAGGTACAAACGGTCCACGAACGGGTCGAGCAGAGCGCCGAGGCGCGAAGACTGATCGAGCAGTCTGGCCAGCTTGCCGTCCAGGAAGTCGGTCACCCCGCTGGCGATCAGCAGGACGAACGCCCAGCCGTCGGCGTGCTCGACCAGCAGCAGCCACAGGAACAGCGGAACACCCAGCAGCCGCACGACACTCAGGACATTCGGGACGGTGAGGATGCGGTCGTCGAACACACCGCCTGCCGCGCCGTCGGTGTCGGCGCGCTCCCCCGGTTCCGTGGTGCCCGATTCGGTTGTCACGCCCCGTGCTTACCGCACCGGACCCGTTCGACGCCATCCGGGCACGCCGGTTTCCGCGATATCGCCGGGTAACGATGGTTTCCGCCACAGCCCGCGCGGTGACAGAATGAGTATGAAATCGTCTCATCTGCCGGTACGGTGAGTGACCGGCCCGATGGGCCGGTGAACGAGAGGAAGTCATGCCCGCATTCGACTACGACGTGGTGGTGATCGGCTCCGGATTCGGCGGCAGCGTGAGCGCGCTCCGGCTGACCGAGAAGGGGTATCGGGTCGGCGTGCTCGAGGCGGGCAGACGCTGGCCCGCCGAGGACATCCCGAAGTCGAATTGGAATGTGCGCAAATCGATTTGGGCACCGCGACTGGGCTTGACCGGCCCGCAGCGGATCAGCGTGCTCGGCAAGTGCGCGGTGTTCTCCGGCGCGGGCGTCGGCGGCGGCTCCCTCATCTACGGCAACACCCTGTACGAACCGCTGTCGAACTTCTATACCGACAAGCAGTGGGCCCACATCACCGACTGGCGGGCCGAACTCGCGCCGTATTACGACCAGGCCCAGCGAATGCTCGGCGTGGCGCCGAATCCCCGGCTGACCCCGGCCGACGAGGTGATCCGCGAGATCGCCGAGGACCTCGGCGTCCCCGAGACCTTCCACCCGACCAATGTGGGCGTGTTCTTCAACGAGAGCGACCCGGGCACCGAGGTCGACGACCCCTATTTCGGTGGCGTCGGCCCCCGCAGGCGGGGCTGCGTGCACTGCGCGCAGTGTTTCACCGGCTGCCCGCACAACGCCAAGAACACCACGACCACGAACTACCTCTACCTGGCCGAACAGGCGGGTGCCGAGGTGCATCCGCTGACCACCGCCACCGAGGTCCGGCCGCTGCCCGAGGGTGGATACGCCGTGCAGACCGAGCGCTCGGACCGCTGGGTGCGCAAGGAGCGCAAGACCTTCACCGCCGAGCAGGTGGTCTTCGCCGGCGCCGCGCTCGGCACGCAGAAGCTGCTGCACAAGATGCGCGACGAGGCGGTGCTGCCCCATCTCTCGCCCCGCCTGGGCGAGCTGACCCGCAGCAACTCCGAGGCGATCCTCAATGTGGTGAGCCGCTCGCGCCACGACTTCGCCGAGGGCATCGCGATCACCTCGTCGATCCATCCGGCCGAGGACACCCACATCGAGGTGTGCCACTACGGCAAGGGCCAGAACGCGCTGTTCCCGATGTCGGTGCCGATCGTGGACGGTGGCGCATTCCGGTTCCTGCGCTTCCTGCTCGCCATCCTGGTGCATCCGCTGGTGTTCCTGCGCAGTCTCAATGCCAGGCGCGCCTCGGAGAAGTCGGTGATCCTGCTGGTCATGCAGTCGCTGGACAACTCGCTGACCTCCTTCCGCAGGCGCGGGCTGCTCAAGACGAAACAGGGCACCGGCGAGCCCAACCCGACCTGGATCCCGATGGCGCACGACATCGGCCGCCGCTTCGGCGAGAAGGTGCACGGTGACACGCACGGGCTGGTGATGGACGTGTTCAACATCCCGGCGACCGCGCACTACATCGGCGGCTGCGTCATCGGCGACACCCCGGAAACCGGTGTCGTCGACCCGTATCAGCGGGTGTACGGCCACCCCGGCCTGCATGTCGCGGACGGCTCCGCGGTGACCGCCAACCTGGGCGTCAACCCGTCGCTCACCATCACCGCGCAGGCGGAGCGGGCGATGGCGTTCTGGCCCAACAAGAACGAGGCCGACCCCCGTCCGGAGCTCGGGGCGGCATACCAGCGGATCGCCCCGGTGACGCCGCAGCGGCCCGTGGTGCCCGAGTCCGCCCCCGGCGCGTTGCGGCTGCCGATCACTCCGGTAGATAGGACAGTGCCCGCCACCTGAGACCGGTGGTGTCACAGCCGACAGCTGGGGTTATAGCCGCCCGAACGTGGTGAAACCGACACCCGCACCGGCTCCGGCAACCGCTAGCGTCAGCAGCGTGTCAGACAGTCGTATCGATCTACGCTCCTACGTTCCCGCGGCGGAGGTGCGTGCCCGCGGCGAGGCCGTGCGCGAACGCGTGCCCGTCGATGCCAGGGATCGGGCCGCCGAGGGCGCTCGGCGGCCCGATGTGCTGGAGTTCATCGCCGCGAGCAATGCGGGCCGCCTCACCCACCTGGTGCCGCTGCGGATCGGCCGGATGATGGCCTCCCCGTTCACCTTCTACCGCGGCGCGGCCGGGCTGATGGCCGCCGATCTCGCGGACGGACCGGACACCGGGCTCACCGCTCAGCTGTGCGGCGACGCGCATGCGGCGAATTTCGGCCTGTACGGCACGCCGCGCGGCGAAATCATCATGGACATCAATGATTTCGACGAAACCATCGTCGGCCCGTGGGAGTGGGATCTGGAGCGCCTCGCGGCCAGTCTGGTGTTGGCGGGCCGGGAAAGCGGTGCGGGCGAAGACGACTGCCGCACGGCCGCCCATGACGCGGCCCGCGCCTACCGCCTCGTGGCGGCCCAGCTGGCCGAGCAGCCGTTCCTGGAGTCGTGGAGCGCGCTGCCCGACGAATCGGTGCTGGATCAAGCCGCCGCGCACGACCTGATCGACGACTTCAAGAAGGCCGCGAAGAAGGCGCGCAAGAACACCAGTGCGAAGGTGGTGGCCAAGTGGACCGAACGCCTCGATGATCACCGGACCGGCATCACGAAGCACCGATTCATCAGCGACCCACCGGTTCTCACCGCGGTAGACGATCGGCTCGCGGCCGCGGTCACCGACGGCCTGGAGCGCTACGCCGACACGCTGCGCGAGTCCCGGCGCAACCTGCTCGCCCGATTCGCGGTGTCCGACATCGCCTTCCGCATCGTCGGCACCGGCAGCGTCGGCCTGCACACCTATGTCGCGCTGCTGCACGGCAACGCGGGCGAAGACCTGGTGCTGCAGATCAAGCAGGCCAAACCGTCCTCGCTCGCCCCGTTCCTGCCCGCGCCCCGGCCGAAACACGAGGGCAAGCGAATCGTGCAGGGCGCCAGGCTGGTTCAGTCCGAGACCGACATCCTGCTCGGCTGGACCAGTGTCGACCCGACCGGCGAGGGCACCGAAATCCCGTTCATCGTCCGCCAATTCCGCAATCTCAAGGGCAGCATCGACCCGGCCGGGCTGTCCGCGTCGGACCTCGACGACTACGGCAGGCTGGCCGGCGCGCTGCTGGCCCGCGCGCATGCGCGCTCGCTCGATCCGCGGCTGCTGGCGGGCTACCTCGGCGACGACGAGCGGTTCGAGAACGCGGTGGCGAATTTCGCGGTCCGCTACGCCGACCGCACCGAATCCGATCATGCCGCACTGGTCGAGGCGGTAAAGGCGGGCAAGTTCGCGGCCGAACTGCCGCAGTGAGTGCGGCACCAACACGCCGACTGTCGCCATGACGGCGGCGAACTCGCCCGCGCACCTCGTATCCTGTGCACTGTCGAGTGTCGACGTGAAGGGCGGTCGTCAATGCTGGTGCGAGTGCAGAACGCGGCGGGCACCAATGCCGAGCGGGCGCTGATCGATTGGTTGCGCACCTGGAAGGACCCGGACAGTCCGCACGGTGTCGCCACCATCAACTGCAGTCTGTTCCACCGGGATCGGCTGCACCAGTTCGACGCGGTGGTGTGGACGCCGACCAGCTGCGTGGTGATCGAGGCCGAGGCGCTGGTGGCCCGGCAGGACGGCGTGCTGGAGATCCCGCTCAACGGTCAGTGGACGATCAACGGCGACCCGGCCGCCATGGAGGGCCGGGACCGGCGCACGCCGCTGGAGAAGTCGCGGGAGCACACCTTCGCATTACAGAGCTGGCTGGCCGACCGCGGCCTCGGTCAGCGCGCGGTGCACGGTCTCGCGCTGGTGGTGCCGCTGCGCGGGGCCGAGCTGCAGATCAAGCAGGCCTGGAGCGATCCGAGCTTCGACGTGATCCTCGGCGACGATCCCGGCAGGCTGCGGCACTACTTCGACTCGCTCGCGGAGCAGGAGAAGCACCTGTGGACGGCCAACGATGTCGCCATCGCCTTCCGCGGCCTCGGCATCCTGCCCTACCTGCCCGCCCCGCAGGAGCTGTTGAACGAGGGCTTCCTCGGCCCGATCGACATCACGCTGTGGCACGGCGGGCCGAATCAGGCGCAGGCCGAGGCCTATGCGGAGGAGCTGGCGCAGGCCGAGCGGGAGGCCCAGAAGCCGGTGTACGCGGTCGCGGCGCCGTGGTACAGCCCGTGGAAGCTGTATCCGCGCGAGACTCGCGACATGGATTTCGGCCGGGCTTTCATGCGAATCACGCTGGCGGTGGGCATGGTGATCGCCTTCGCGTGGGTGCTGTGGTTCGTGATCAGCGTGGTGCTGACCTACGGGCCGTAAGCCGGCTCGGGGCAGTACGGCGCCCGACGCTCGCTATGTCTTGCGCGCCACCGTCATTCGCGGAAGCGCACCGGTATGCTCGTCGACCACGGGTTCGCCGCGGCCCGCTCCCTCGGTGGCGGGCTGCGAATCCCGTTCCACCACCAGCGCGACGTGCAGCCGTGACGGACAGTCCAGCTTGATCATCACCTGGCGCACGTGATTGACGACGGTCCACTCCGAGATCCCCAGCTGAGTGGCGATCATCCGGTTGGTCAGGCCGGTGGCGACCAGCCTGGCGATCTCGCGCTGCCGATTGGTCAGCGCGGCCAGCGGTGATCCGTCCGGATCGGGCAGCGTGGGGCCTGCACAGGCATAGGCCACCGCGTCCGCCAGACTCATCTCCCCCGCCTTGCGCATGATCTCCCGGAACCGACTCTCGCCCAACGCGTTTCGATGGTCGACTGCACTGGGCGCCGGATCGCCCGCGCCCAGCTGCGGTATGCCGTGCGTGGCCCGCAACTGCCTGGCCGCGAGCATCAACGTCACCGTGGGCTCGGCGTACTCGACACCGGCCGCGTCATAGGCCATGGCGCAGCCCTCCAGCGCGACGATCGCCTGCAGCGCATGCGTTTCCAGATCGTCGTCGGCTAAATTCTCGCGATAGAGCGACTGGGCCCGATCCGCGGTCAGCGGGCCGATCTGCGTGCGCGCCAGCGTGTTCAGTCCGATCAGCCGTGCCGTGCTGTCCAGGCCGCGGGCCCAGCCGCACAGCCTGGCCAAGACCTCGGTGTCGCGGGTGGGCGGGTACGGAATACGCAGCAGCATGGCGGAGCCCCTGAGCCGGGACGGCCACGGGCCCTCGAGTTCGTCGGCATACTGCGACGCCACGGCCACTTGCGCTTTGGCGGCCGCCCGCTCCCCGAGCCCGATCAGCACCGCGATCAACACCACGGTGACCCGGGCCGCGTCGACGTGCTTGCCGAAACGGCGGTATGCGGCGGCCGAACTCGTCAGCAGCTCGACCGCCCGCCGTAACCGCCTGGATCGGCCGGCCCAGGTGCCGAGCACCTCGAGGCACAGCGGCACGGTCACACCGGGATCCAGCGCGGTGCGGCCGCTCATCTCCAGCGCTTTGGCCAGGACCGACTCCAGCTCGGACTGATAGCCATGCTGGATCCACGCCGATTCCAGCTGCGCCGCCAGGTGCACGGCGCGTTCCGGACGCCCGGTGTCGATCAGATAGTGCACCGCCGAGAGAAAGTCCACGATCTGCTTGCCCGCGGCGTCCAACGCGTCCGCCCGGTGCTCGTGCTGATCGAATCGGGGTCCGATGAGCTCCGCGAGCCGGCACAGCCGGTCCACATGGTCCGCACGGATCGCGGTGGCGCGCAACGGATCAGCGGCGAGCACCTGGCGGCAGTAGGCCCGCACGGTGGCGAAGAGCCGATAGCCGTGCCCGTGCGGCCCGCTGGACAGATGGTCCAGCAGGCTGCGCTGCACCAGCTCCGCCATCGCGATGGTGGTCTCGTCCTCCGGCTTGCCTGCCACCAGGCAGGCCATGTCGGTATCGATCACCGACTGGTACAGCGAGAGGCGCAGCAACAGGTCGAGCACCTCCGGGGTGACACCGCCAAGGCCCCATTCGACCGCGCCGTGCAAGGTCCGGTGCCGCACGGGCACGTCGACGAAGGACGGCGACCGCAGGTCCGCACCCGCCTCGATGCGGTGCAGGGTGCGCACCGGGCCGATCCGGGCGATCGAGCCTGCGGCGAGTTCGATGGCCAGCGGCACGCCGTCGAGCTCGCGCACGATCTCGTCGAGCACCAGCCGATCGGCCACCGCGGCCGTGCCCCGGTAATGGCTGTCGATGCTGTCGAGCAACAGCTGGGCGGCGGGCGCGGAGCCCGGGTAGTAGTCGACGGTGTCGCAGCCGGTGCGCAACGGGCGCACACACAACACGCATTCGCGGTACAGGTTGAACGGGACGCGACTGGTCGCCACGAGGACCAGGTTCGGGCAGTGTTCCAGCAGCCGCGCCACATCGGTGGAGATCTGCTCGACCACCCGATCGCAGTTGTCCAGCAACAGAATTGCCCGGCAGGTGCCGATCCTGGAGGCCAGCACGGCCAGCGCCGCATCCGGGTCGAGGTCTTGCGGTGCGCAGGCCAGCGAGCGACGACTCGCCCTCGCCAGCACCGCGTTCCACGTGCTCGCGCGGTCGGCACACTCGCCGAGATCGACCATCGCGTCGAGGCAGCCGTGGAAAGCGCTGTCCGAGAGCGACTCTCGGGCCAGCCGGGATTTGCCCACACCGGCGGTCCCGGTGAGGGTGAGCAGCCGGACCCGGGGGTCAACGAGCAGTCGACCGACCTCGGCGAGCTCAGCGTCCCGCCCGATGATGGTCGGAAGCCGATATGTGCCGTCCAGCGTAGGCCGGACCTCATCGCCCACCATGGGTACCTCTCAGTCACCTGCCACGGAACGGACGACCGCGCGAAATACGCCCGAGCCACAGTGCATCCAGGCCGACCGAGCCGAGATTTCGATCGGCGAACCGGAATGTTCACTGATCGAATACGACGATACCAAGACCTCGCAGCGTCGCGAGGTTTTCCACAGATCTCCGAGTTGACCTGGGGCTGCGGCGGTTTCGACGGCCGGCCGAGTTCGGTCCAACGACCAGTGACTCCACCCCAACCCGCGGTCGGGTAGCAAGAACCTGTCGGTAGTTATGGTCGACCGGTGTTCGGACTACGGCAAGACGTCAGCACCGGGGGCGCGCTCCGGCTCGGCGGCATCGCACTGGGCGGTGCCGTCACGGCCGTCCTGCCCGCGACCTTCCCGCCGGACGGCGGCCCGACGTCGCTCGATCGCGATCTCGCCGCCCCGATCCATTCGGCGCTCGACACCCGGCCCGGCCTCTACCAGGCCTTGGTGATTCACAGCAACGCCTACATTCTCGTGCCACTGTTGCTGCTCGCCGCCGCCTGGTTCGGCTACCGCGGCCGATGGCGGCATGCCGCGACCATGGTGGTGGTGCCCGAACTCGCGCTCGGCCTGAATACCTGGCTCTGGAAACCGCTCTGGGATCGGCAGTTACACGACTACCTCGCCTATCCCAGCGGGCACACCGTGCATCTGGTCGCGATCGCGACAACGTTCATCGTGCTGATCGATTCGATCCGAGCCCGGCTCATCACGTTCGCGGTGGCGGTGCCGGCGCTACTCGCGGTGGCCGTCGGGATGGTCGGGCTCGATTACCACCTGCCGACCGACATCATCGGCGGCACGGCGGCGGCCGTCGCCATGGCGCTCGCGCTGTGCGGGCTGGCGCAAACCCTTGGTGCCGATCGAGAAAGATGGTAGAACTTGTTCTAGTTCAGCCGATGGGAGCGTGTGCGGTGCGGTACGGAATTGTGTTGTTCACCAGCGATCGAGGCATTACGCCCTCGGCAGCGGCGGCCGCCGCCGAGGATTCCGGTTTCGACACCTTCTACGTGCCGGAGCACACGCACATCCCGGTGGTGCGGGCCGCCGCGCATCCGCAAACGGGCGATGCGAGCCTGCCGGACGACCGGTATCTACGCACCCTCGACCCTTGGGTGGCGCTGGCTACCGCAGCCGCCGTGACCAGCCGGATCGGCTTGTCCACGGCGGTGGCGCTGCCCGCCGAGCACCACCCGATCACGCTGGCCAAGACCATCGCCTCGCTGGACCACCTGTCCGGCGGCCGGGTCAGCCTCGGCGTCGGATTCGGTTGGAACACCGACGAACTCGCCCACCACGGCGTTCCGCCGGGCAAGCGCAGGACGGTACTGCGCGAGCACTTGGACGCCATGCGCACCATCTGGACCGAGGAAGAGGCCAGCTTCGCAGGCGATTTCGTGAACTTCGGCGCGAGCTGGTCCTGGCCGAAGCCGGTGCAGAAGCGGATACCGGTGCATCTCGGCGCCGCGGGCACCGAGAAGTCGTTCACCTGGCTGGCCAAGCACGCGGACGGGTGGATCACCACCCCCACCGAAGACGGGGTGGACACCAAGATTGCCCTGCTGCACCGGATCTGGCGCGAACACGACCGGGCGGATACGCCGGAGGTCATCGCGCTGGCCGGTCGGCCGGACCCGGCGCAGCTGGCGCAGTGGGCCGAATTCGGCGTCACCGAGGTTGTTTTCGGGGTGCCGGATCGTTCGGCGGATGAGGTGCTCGCCTATCTGGGCCGGCTCGCCGGGAAACTCGGCATCGGCTGACGGACCCGGACACCCAGACCGCGGTACGCCGTGCCGTGACGACCGCGGTCATCTCGTCCGGGACGGTCGCTCCGGCGACGCGGGTTCCGGTGCGCACGATCTGTCGATAACGCTCGTTGCGATGCCGCCGGCCCGCGCACCCTGTCGAGTGCACGGGCCGGACGCCGTGGCATCAGCGCAGATCGCGCCTGCGGAAGGCGACGATGCCGACCGCGAGCAACGCCGCGGCGATGCCGAGCAGCCACAGCACCGGGGCGGCCTGGAACTCCGCACCGGGCAGCTTCGGCGGATGAACGAACGGCACGAGATCGACCAGCCACTGCGGCAGCCCGTCCAGCGAGCCGATGAAGAAGAGCACGATCAGCACGCTGAGCACACCCCAGGCAATCGGGGTGAAGCGCGGAGCGATCCCGTAGATCGCCACCGTGATACCTGTGAACACCCACACCGCGGGCACCTGGACGGCCGCGGCACCTACCGCGTCGGTCAGCTTGCCCGCCATATCACCGTCGGTTGCGCCGTAGACCACGCCGATCGCCAACGCGGCCACCAGCAAGAGCAACGCGGGGCCCAGCAGCGCGAAACCGATGTGGCTCAGCGCGTATCGTTCCCGGCTCACCGCTCCGGCCAGGGTCGATTCGGCCCGCTGACTGGACTCCTCGTCGTGCAGTCGCAGCACCGCCGAGACGGAATAGGCGGCCGCACCCGCGGCGAGCAGGGTGAGTGCGAGGGTGATGAACGAGTTCTGCAGCATGTCCGACCCACCCATCCGGGTGACCAGGTCCTGCACCGTCGAGTTGCCGTCGACCATATTGCCGACGCTGCGCACCGCCCCGCCCATCAGCAGCCCGTACAACAGGAACCCGATGGTCCAGGCCAGCAGCGAGCCGCGTTGCAGCCGCCAGGCCAGCCCCGCGGGGCCGGACAGCGCGGGCGCCGCAGCCGGTGGGCCCGGTCGCTCGGCGAGCAGGCCCGAACCGGTATCGCGCCGGCTCAGCAGCACATAGGCCGCCGCAATCGTGAGCGCGGCCAGCACCAACAGTGGAATCAGGATCCACCAGCGTTCCTGCGCGAAGGCCCGCATCTGGATACACCAGCCGACCGGCGAGAACCAGGACAGCACACCGTTACCCGCGTCGCCGATGGCCCGCAGCGCGAAGGCCGCGGCGAGCGCGCCGAGCGCC